>DBQX01000005.1 GCA_002305415.1 Actinomycetales bacterium UBA1383
CGCAGCGATTCCCACCGCTCCCGCGCCACCCTCGCCTCGGCGACAACATCCCCGACCCCGGCGAGCACCTCGCCGACACACGCTGAGGGCGCAGCGCTGGACAGCGCCTGCGCATGGGTGTCGAGGACACGGGCCCGCTCCCGCGGCAGCTGCGCCGGCAGCGGGAACTCCTGCAACTTCGTTCCGGTGAACTCGAAGAACCGCTCCCACTCCTGGTCGGCGATGCCACCGCCGTACCCGCCGTTGCCCTTGTCGTGGCAGACCTGCTTGAGCCAGAAGCACGCCGTCGAGGAATTCAACACACCCAGAAGATCGAGGTGGTCATCCTCGGTGGCACCTGCTGGCAGCTTGATCACCGGCGCCGACTGCTTGAACACCTTCCCACCCCGGTCGAGAACGAAGTGGTTGTGCGTCGCCACAAACGCAAATGTGACAGACCACGAATGAGCGTCGGCATCCTGAGGGACCTGGTGCCACTCGTACCAGCTGCGACCGGAGGTTCGATAGGTCCCTCCGTTGAAGGTCGCACGGCTCGCCAGTTCCGTTCGAAGAGGCCACAGGAGGCAACCTTCGGGTGACGCACTCTCCATCGCCTGGAGTTCGCCGTGATCGTAGGGAAACCACGTCAGTTGGTCGGAGGAAATGGCGAAGTCACGCACCATGTCGCCAGCAGCCAAAGTCGGAAAGAGGGAATGGGTTACCGGCCGGCGATGAAAAAGCGTGGAGGGGTAGGTAAATGGTTCATCCGCGTGGCTCATCGCCATGAAACCGATGCGTGTCGACACCTCTCCGAGCGTTCTTCTAGCTATTGAGTTGATGTGCTCAAGCACCTGCGAAGCTGCGCCGCCCGAAAGCGACCACGGGTGCTTGCTGAGGAGTTCTCGGTCCAGATCTGTCACGGTTACGTAGGTGCCCTCGTAGCCCGATTTGCCAAGATGGGCAACGATCTCGGTCCACACCAAGCCCCTGGCTGGGTCAGCGGGTTGGCCGGGCTCCCCGCGCTTGCCTAAGACGGCACGCACGGTCTCACCGGTGGGGCGGCAGCGTCGTCCGATGAGGATGACGGTGGGGGTGCCGTGGCCGGGGATGTAGGCGCCGGAGGTGTCGATGACGTGGGTGAGGTCCACCGGGTTCGAGTAGTCGCTTCCGGAGAGGAGGTTCTCGATGACCTTGGTGCCGAACTCGCGTTTCATGAAGGAGTTGGAGGTGATCTGCCCGACGAACCCGGCCCCGCTCCCCCCGCGGCGGGCGAGCCGGAAGAACAACTCCATGAACGGCACGGAGAGGGCGTACTGCCGGTGACAGGTGGAGTACGCGGCCCGGTACTGCTGGTTGAGGGCCTTGTCCTTCACCGTGATGTACGGCGGGTTGCCGACCACCACGTGATAGGCACCCTCCTCGAGGATCCCCCGATACTCGGCCACGTCCTCGGCGGCGTAGGCGAACTGGTCCGTGTCGTCGTCGAAGGAGAACTCCCCCTGCTGGCCTTGGGAGGCGAGGAGGGAGTCGCCGATGGCGAGGTGGTAGTCGAACGCCGGCGCCCCCACCAGTGACTTCTCCCCCGCAGCCTGCAGCGCCGCCACCGTGAGCCGGAACCGGGCGATCGCCACCGCGAACGGGTTCAGGTCCACCCCGTGGATCGCATGGAGCGCCCGCTGCACCCGCTGCCGCGCGTCCAGGTTCGGCGCGTGCTGCCGCCACCTGGCGTCGAGGCGCGCGAACGCGCCGAGGAGGAAGTGACCGGATCCGCAGGTCGGGTCGATCAGCTTCAGGTGTTCGAGTCCGAACTCCTCCAGAGCGGGTTCGAGCGTGAGGTCGAGGATCAGTTCCTCCACGAACACCGGGGTCTGCAGCAGCGCGAACGTCTTCTTCGCGTACTCGGAGAGGTCCTGGTACAGGTCCCCCAGGAAGCGGGTGTCCAGGTTCGGGTCGGTGAAGTCATGCACCAGGGCGCCGTCGTCGCCGGTGCGGCGCCAGAACCCGAGCAGCGCGTCGGCGGCCTCCGCGCTGATCCAGGCGGTCCACACCGGGTTGTGGCGGCGGTCCACCAGCAGTCGGCCGGCGGGCAGGTCCGCGAGGATCCCGAAGGCGTGCAGCATCCAGTCGCGCGCGTTCGCGGTCGGGTTGGCGCGGTAGAACACCGTCTCGTTCTCCCCCGCCAGGGCCAGGCGGTTCCCGTGCGGCCCGGAGGTGGGTCCCGCCAGCCACGGCACGGCCACCGGCCGGCCGTCCCTGGTCCGGGCGCCGTCGAGCAGGTGGTTGTCCTCGCAGAACCGCAGGAACGCCCCCGCGATCAGCCACGCCACCGCCGCCTGGTCCACCTCCCCGTCCCGGAACGCCGTCCACGGCATCGCGGTACGGCCCGCCGCCATCGCCTCGCTGTGCTGCACCCGGAGCTGCTGCGCCCACGGCAGGGAGCGGTCCTCCGCCCGCACCCTCAGGTCGGCGGTCAGGAGCTTGAGCTGCTTCTTCAGGTCAGCGAGCAGGAGCTGGGAGTCAATCACGAGGCGTTCTCCTCAACGGGGACACACAGGGCCGGGGGCAGGTCCACCCAGCCATCCGGTCCGAGCGGCGCCGGCCGCCCGTCGAGGGTGGGGGCACCCTCGGAGGCACGGCGGGTGAGCAGCATCCAGCGCGCGGCGGGCCGCGGCCGGGCCAGATCGAAGAACTGGGCGAGCAGATCCGTCAACCCGTAGCGGGCGAGCAGGCCGGCGTGCACCAGCAGCAGCGGCTCGTCCCGTTCGGCGAGCCGGCTCCACGGGCCGGCCATCGCCTCCCGGGCCAGGCTCTGCAGGATCGCACCCGAACGAGGATCCTCGAGGCGCGAATCAAGCCCGACCACCGCCTCCCACTTCGCCTGATGGGCGGCGGCCGCGCGGCGCATCTCCCGCACCACGATCGCAGCGACATCCACCACCTGCACCCCGTACCGGCCCGCCAGCGCGGCGACGCAGTCGGCGTGCAGCCGCGGGTGCACCGCGAGCGTGAGGGCGGAGTGGCGCCGCAGCGAGTCCCGCAGCACCGCATCGGCCGCGGGCACGCTCACCAGCGGGCCGCCGAGCGAGGTGACCGCCGTCGTCGACGGCGTCTGGGTGAACTCCTTCTGGGAGTAGCGCTGCCCGTCCCAGTGCAGAGCGGGAACGGCCTTCATGACGAGCTGGTCGAACGCAGGGCCCTCCGGCAGCGGCCCCACCACCGGGAACCGCCCGATGACCCGCTCCCTCGCCCGCTCCCTCGTGAGCGTGCGCGCCGTGATACCTCGCAGCGCGAGCACCACCGCCTCCGCCGGGTCCAGATCCCGCGGGTACAGCTCGCCACGGGAGGACAGCGCGGCCCGCGCGGCGGCCGCGGTCGCGATCCGGAGCAAGCGGTCGTCCCCGAGCTGCGCGCTCGCCGGCAGCGCGCCGGCAGCGGCACCGCGGACCTCCTCGGCGGCCCGGCCGGGTGCCGTCACCGACCGGGTCTCCGCCAGCCGGTCGGCCACCTCCCCCAACCGGGCGGCCATGTCGAGGGCAGCCTCCCCGCTCACGGCCGCCTCGACGGCCGCGTCGTCGGAGACCGCCAGCATGACGGTCCGGGTGACTCCGGCGTCGTCGGTGAGGCGGCGGGTCACGAGGCTCGGGACCTGCGACCGCACGTCACCCTCGACGACGGCGCGCACCAGTCCCGTGGCCACCGCCCGGCGGGCGTCGCCCTCGCGCGCGGATCCGAGCCGGAACGTGAGTGCCGCGGCGGCCTCCTCCGCGCCCACCACGCCACCCTGGGCGGCGATCACGGACACCAGCAGGTCGCGCACCTGGGCGAACTCGGGGTTGCGGCGCCAACGCCTGGCCGCGTTGTCCAGGGCGGAGACCACCTCGGCGCGGGGAGCGTCCACGGCTGTCGCGAGCTGCTGCACGGTGGGCCACGCGGTGGCCGGGACGCCGTCCAGGGCCAGCAGGGACCGCAGCGCCCGCACCTCCACCACGTTCGCGGGGCTGGGGCGTGGCACCAGCAGCTCCGCCACGCCCTCGACGCCGAGCCACTTCTCGCCGGGCTCTGCACGCTCGACGCGCGTGGTCTCCTCCCGGCTGAGCAGGCGGTCCCGCCACTGCCGTACCCGGGCCTGGATCTCCCGCCGGTACTGCTCCCCGAGACCCGGGATCGAGTTGATCCGCAGGCCGGACGTGGTGATCAGCTCCGAGACGGTCGCGAGGTCCTCCCGCTGCAGCGCCGACAGGGCGCGCGGCGAGAGCCCGGCCTCCGAGAGCGGGGTGGTGAGAGTGGCCCGCGCCGCGGCGTCGTCTCGTGCGGCGGCGACGGCGTCGGGCTCGCCCTCCTCCGCCGCGCCGCGCGCCAGGGGCGCGAAGACGGCGTACCAGGCGCGCGCGAGGTCGCCGACGTTCGCGAAGCGGGCGGTGGCGTCCGGGTGGAGCGCCCGGGTGAAGAACGCGGCGAGGGCCTCCCCGACGGCGTCCTCGAACATGTCGGGCAGCACGACCACGCGGTCGTCCGGGCCGGCGGGGGCGCCGTCGCCCCGGTGCCAGGTGGGCAGCTCGCCTCGGGACATCTCGAACAGCGTCACGGCAACCGACCACAGCTCGGCGGCACGGTCGTACTGGCGGCGGCGGCCCTTGCCCAAGAACGGGTCCAGGTAGCCGGGGGTGCCGGCTCCGATGTTCTCCAGCGGTTCGGGGGCGAGAGAGAAGTCGAACAGCGTGAGGCGCGGCTTGCGGGTGCCGCGATCAGGGGCGACGCCCAGGTTGGCCGGCTTGATGTCCCGGTGGAAGACGCCGCGCTCCTCGAGGTGGCCGACGGCGTCCAGGAGGTCCCGGCCGTAGTTCTCCAGCTGCTCCAGGGTGCAGCGGCCCTCGGCCGCGAGGCGTTGCGCGAGTGTGGCCTGGCCGGCGTCGGACAGCAGCAGGGCCTGGCGGCCGTCGACGTCGAGGGGCCCCTCGATCGCCTGCACGATACGGGGATGGTCCAGGTGAGCCAGCACGCGGGCCTCACCCGTGAGGCGGCGGGCGGCGGCGTCGTCGCGGGCAAGCTTGAGGACCACGTTCTCCAGTTGCTGGGTGACGTCATCCACGAGGAGGGCGGTGCCGGTGGAGCCGCGGCCGCGGCGGAAACGCACCGCGAACCGGCCGCCCACCATCGCACCGCTCGGCGCCTCCAGCGGATCCACCACCGCGACGGGGACGGGGGCCTCGGCCAGGGTCCCCGCCTCGATCGCGCTGAGACGCTCGAGGACATCCTGCATGGTTGCCGGGCGGTCCAGCTCGTTCGGACTGGTGGCGGCCGCGATCAGCGCGACGACCGACTCGGGCAGCTCCGGGCTGACCTTGGCGGCGTCCAGCGGCTGGCCGGCGTTGACACGATCGATCACCTCGGCCAGGTGCGCGCCCGGCGGCTGGCCGGTGAGTACCAGATAGGCGAGGGCGCCGAATCCGTAGACGTCGAGCGGGACCGGCGGGGGCTCCTGGCTGCCGCGCAGCAGCTCCGGGGCAAGGTAGGGCCACTGGTCCTGCTCCACCCAGCGGGTCACGTCCGCGACCCCGCCCGCGAGCGCGGTCACGGTGGGACGGGCGGTGGCCCGCGCCGTCGACGCCGGCGACTTGCGGCCCGTCCACCAGTCCCGGATGCGGACCTGCGGTGTGCCGTCGTGAGTGACAATCCGGACGCGGAGCGGGCTGAGCGCCCGGTGGGTGAGCCTGCGGCTGTGGGCGTAGGCCAGCACCTCCGCGATCTGGCGCAGGAGCGCGAGCCGGTCGGCGAAGGTGAGGCTGGCGGCATTCGCCCCGATGTAGGCGTCGAGGGGTTGCGCGGCGGGGTCATGCTCGAAGATGAGGGCGGGCCCGAAGTCGGAGCGGACCATGTCGAAGGGGCCCTCGATCCCGGGGTGCCGGACGCCGCTGGTGAGCGCGAGTTCGCGTTGCGCGCTGCGTTCGAGCTCCGCGCGGTCCTCGGTCGAGGCACCACGAGGCAACTCGAAGATCCGGATGCGGCGGGCAAGGCCGGGCATGTCCGGATGCTTGGCCTCGACGTCATGCCAGCCAGTGCCCTCCGCGAGATGTTCCGCCGAGGTGATCGTGTACTGGCCGACCTTTCGGACCAGGGGCGTGGGGACGAAGCCAGCCGCCTTGATGAGCGCGGCGATCTGGCCGGCGTGGCCGGGTTCGATGAGGTGTTTGGGGTTCCGTGGCGGGGTGGTGAGGAAGCGGGAGAGGTTCGCCTCCTCGGCGAGGCCGGTCACGTTGTAACCGTCCAGGGCGAGGATGCCGGAACTGGCGACGCCCGGCAGGTCGACCTGGGAGTTCCGGCCGTGCAGGATCACCTTCGCACCGATGAACGGGACCACACGCTGGGCCTGGGGCGGGGCGATCGTCCTGAGCAGCGACGCGAGCCGTTTGGCCTTCTGGTCCGCGAGGATGTACGGGTTGCGCTCGAACACCGGCGGGCGGCCAGGTGCGGCGACAAGCTCGAAGCTCTGCTGGTCGCCCGAGATGCGGCCGTACCAGCCCTTCAGTTCGAGGACGAAAACCCCCACCCGACTGACCAGGAGCACATCGACCTCGGCGGTGTTCCCGTTCGTGTCGACGAAGGTGAGGTTCGACCAGGCGTGGGAGACGCCGTCGTCGGGAAGCAGCTCACGGACGCGGTTCAGTGCCTCCGCCTCCGCCGCCGAGGCAGGCTCGCCGAGGCTCACCCACCTGTCCGACGTCGACTGCATGCTTCCCCCGATTCGTGCGTCGTGTGCCTCATCCACCCGTACATGAGCGCACACCGACGGCCCTGTGGATGTGTGCGCTGGCTCCATCCTGCCACGTTGCTCCCACGAGTTCCGTGGAGCCGGTGACGGGTGACGGGAGGTGGGTCCCGGTCGAGGCTGTGCAACACCACCAGCGGGTGGGGCCGGACTCAGGGCCCCGCGACCGGACTCGGCACGCCCCCCGCACCCCCCGCAACCCACGCCGTCGAGGCCAGGTCAAGCCCTTCCCGGATCTCGTGGGCCGCGGACCCCGGCGAGTCATCGTCAGGGAAGGAGAAGTAGTACGAATGCGCCGCGGCCGGGACGCCACGATGGCGCCACAGCGCCGTTCCGGGCGATCCGAGGGTGTTCCCGGTGAGCGGCACGTCCCGGATCCCGGGCCCGAACAGCGGCGCGAGCGGCCCCCCGAACCAGTCCCCGAAGAAGCTGCCGCGTGCGGGGAACCACAGGTTGGTCCAGCGCACCACGGAGAAGGGAGCACCCTCGTACAGCACCCGCCGGGGGATCCGCACCCAGGAGCCGTCCGGTGCCTTCTCCTTGACCACCTTGCCCCACGAGTAGAACCGCCTCGTGTGGTGGATGTTGTTGCCCGGCTCCTCCTCGTTCTGCGGCGGGCAGGTGGGCAGCTCGCGGCGCTCGATCCGGCGGGCGAATGACCGCGCGCCTTTCCCGTGCAGCAGCTGGTCGGCGAAGTACATGGGCGTGCCCACGGTCACCAGGTCCGTGATGATCCACGGGTTGCCCTGGGCGCGCAGGCCCCGCCACAACGCCCGCTGCGCCCCCTGGTAGAGGGTGACGGCGTCGGCACTCGCCGGCCCGGCCTCCGGGAGGTCCGACGCCGCCCGCTCGAGCTCCTCGAGCCCCGCGAGCGGTCCCGGCGTCCCGTTCCCCGCCACCTTGCCGTTGTGCCGGCCCCAGAGGTAGGAGACGGCGTCGTAGGCGATGAACCCCCCGAGGCTGTGGGCCACGATGATGATGCGGTCATAGCTCCGGCCGGCGTGGGCGCTGCCGGGTTCGCGGCCGTAGTCCTGCAGCGCCTGCAGCATCTCCACCAGCCCCTTGCGGATCTCGCGCCGCACGGCGTACGAACGGGGGCTGGTGTCGAGGTAGCGCACCACGTCCACGAAGCTCGAGGTCAGCCACGACGGCAGCACCCGCGAGAACACGTAGGACAGCACCGCCGCCGCCACGCCGCCGGACACCAGCGCCCCCACGACCGCGGCGAGCACGTCCTCCTGCCCGAGGATCCGTCCCCGCCACGGACCCCACACCGCCGCCCAGGCCGCGAACAGGATGAGCCCCCACGCCAGCAGCCAGACCACCTTCAGGCCGCGCGGCACCCGCGTGGGCCACTGCAGCAGCATGCGGCGGAAGGTCGGCCACAGGTCGTCGAGCCGGTTCCCCTGCATGAGGTGGGACCAGTGGTACTCGAAGAACTCGGTGTGGGCCCGCCTCTCCTGCCCGTCCTCCACGAGCGGCGGCGCCAGGAACCGCCGCGACTCGTACGAGCCGGTCACCGATTCGGGCCGCGAGTAGTAGGTGCGCCCGCCGTCGCGATCCGGGACGAGCGCGGTGTCGATGAACCCCGTGAGTGTCGTCAAAGGGAGCTGCTCGCCCATCCCGTGGACGACGACCACGGCCTGCCGCACGTACGGTGTCATGTCCGACCCCCCTTGGCCGCAGGCCCCCTCGGCGCGGCGTGAGCACAGGATAGGCCCGACGTGGACGCCCCGGACCACGATTTCGCCGCCGCCTCCGGCGT
>DBQX01000045.1 GCA_002305415.1 Actinomycetales bacterium UBA1383
GCCAGGGACCCCCCACCCCAGCCCCCTCACCAGGTCACGGCGCTGGCGACGGCGCTGCACCCGTGACGTTCTCCTCCCGCAGCACGACCACCGCCTTGCTGGCGGCGATACGCTCGAGGTCCGCCCGAGACCAGCGCAGAGGAAGACGCTCGGTCAGGGTCATGATCGCCCGCACCATCACGGGCCGCGCCCGTAACCGGTGCAGCAGGAAGTCGGCGATGCGGACCGGATCCGTCACCGGTTCGGCGACGGCGGCGAACTCGCGTCCCCGCAGGGTGACCGTCACCCGCGGCTCGGCGACGACGTTGCGGAACCAGTCCGCCGCGGTGCCACGTGCGGAGGCGACGTGGAGGACGCCGTTGATCTCCTCGAACTGCAGCGGGGTGTCCCGTGGCAGGCCCGAACGCCGTCCTATGGTGGTGAGCACGAGCACGGTCCCCGCCGGGCCGCGGCCGCGCCGAAGGTTCGCGGCGAGGCGGGCGTTGAGCCGCCGCATGTGACGGTAGACGGTCGCCACGTGCGGTCACCCGACCCCGGACCGCATCGCGGCGCCCATCGCGCCGAGGTGGAACACCGTGGTCGCCACGGTGACCAGCCAGAGCCCCCGGTCGAGGGTGTACATCGGCAGCCCCATCAGGAGGAACGGGAGGAAGACCACGGCGCCGATCCAGTGCAGCGCGGGCGCGCCCGCGAGGAGCAGGCCCATGAGCGCCACCAGCGCGGGGACCCCGAGGGCGAGGATGCCGAACCCGAGCGCGTGGTTCACCGCCGTGCCCCGGGTGCGGATCCGGCTCAGGACGCCGATGCCCTGGAGGAGGTTGACGCCGTTCACCACCGCCCAGACCACCACCGGGGCCCAGCCCGGAGCCACCTCGCTCACCGCTCCAGTGTCCTCCGCGCCGCCGGCGCGTGGGGCCGCAACGGTTCCCCCAGAGCGGCGCCCGCCCACGCGCCCTCCCGACGGCGACGGACGGTCGCCACCGCCCGTCCCAGTTCAGGTACTGCGCACGACCTGAGGCCTCCCCTGACGGGGACGGCACAATGGAGACGTGACCGAACCACACGACCGGGCCGGGAACACGGCCGACTTCACGCTCAGGCCGATCGGGGTGGTCCGCGCGTCGCCCTACCGGGCGCAGGGCGACGCCCCGCGCCAGGGGAGGTCCGCACCCACGGTGGTCACCGAGATCGAGGTGTTCGAGCGGTACCGGGAGGGGCTCGGGACGCTCGACGGTATCAGCCACATCCACGTGCTTCTCTGGTTCGACCGGGCGAACCGTGACTCCCTCATCGCCCACCCGCCACACCGTGGCGGAGAGGCACGCCCGGTGTTCTGCACGCGCTCGCCCTCCCGTCCGAACCCGATCGGGCTGAACCTCGCGGAGGTCCTCTCGCTGCGCGACGGCGTCATCACGGTGGCAGGCATGGATGCCTTCGAGGAGACGCCCGTCCTCGACATCAAGCCCTACGTGCCCTCGATCGACTGCATCCCTGACGCGCGCGACATCCTCTCGGAGCGGCCGGCTCCCGCGACCGGTCAGTAGATCCAGCGCCTGCGGATGTTGCGCAGGCTGGCGAGGAAGAGCACCACGCTGAACGCCACCAGCACGGTGAAGCTGAGCCACGGGGCGATCGTGCCGACGTCGTTGATCGCGGTCCGCAGGACGTCCACGCCGTAGGTGAGCGGCAGCGCGTACGAGAGCGGACGCACCACCGCGGGCAGGCTCGCGATCGGGATGAACAGCCCGCAGAGGAACATCATGGGGAAGCGGAAGAAGTTGGAGAAGGTCTGGGCCTCGAACACCTCACTGACCGAGACGGCGATGAACAGCCCGAGGAAGGTGGACGTCACCGCGATGAGGAGGACGGCCGCGAGGGCGGACAGCCAGTCGGTGCCGGCCAGGTCGGTGAGGAATGCGGCGAAGACCACGGGGACCGAGGCGTTGACGATGCCGAAGAGGATCGCCCCCGTGGTCTTGGCGAGCATCAGGAGCTCCAGGCTGATCGGGGCGAGCAGGAGCCGTTCGAACGAGCGGCTCTTGCGCTCGAAGGTGATGGTGACCGAGAGCATCGAGGTGGTGCCGAACAGCACGGACAGCGCCATCACGCCGGGCAGGACCTCGCGGATGTCCACCGGGCTGGCGGAGCGGGCGAAGAACATCAGGGTCCACGCCACCGGGAAGATGATGCCCCAGCTGATGTTCGGTGGCTTCAGGTAGTAGGCCCGCATGTCCTTGGCGAGGATGCTCGTGAACGCCTGTCGGTCATGCACGTCGACCACGCTCCTTCTCGGCCGTGAGCTTCCGGGCCTCGATCCCGGTGACGCGGACGAAGACGTCCTCGAGGGAGGGGCGGACGACGCGCGCCTCGTAGACCGGCTCACCCGCGCGCTCCAGGGCTGGCATGACCCGGATCAGGTCGATCCGCTCGGAGGAGGTGGCGCGGACGCGCGCCTCGTCCACACGCGCCACCTGCACGCCGGGGAGCGCGTCCGCCAGGGCCGAGACCAGCTGCGGGGTGGCCTGGCCGACGGTGAACTCCACGATGTGCCGGCCCTGGTCCTCGCGCATCAGGTCCGCCACGCTGTCGATGCGGAGGATCCGGCCGCCGGCGATGAACCCGATCCGGTCGCACAGCCGCTCCGCCTCCTCGATGTAGTGGGTGGTGAGGAAGATCGTGGTCCCCGCCTCGTTGAGGGTGCGGACCAGCTCCCTGATCTGCCGGGAGCTCTCGACGTCGATGCCGGTGGTGGGCTCGTCGAGGAACAGGATCTCCGGGGAGTGGATGATGCCGGCCGCGATGGTGAGCTTGCGCTTCATCCCCTTGGAGTACGCCTTGAAGGGCCGCGATCCCGTGTCGGCGAGGCTGAAGCGCTCAAGGAGTTCGCGCGCCCGCCTCTCGCGCACCGGCGTGCTGATCCCGTAGAGGGAGGCACAGAAGGTGAGGTTCTCGAAGCCGCTGAGCTCCTCGTAGAGAGTGGACTCGTCCGGGACGACGCCGATGAGTCGTTGCACCTTCTTGATGCTGCGGACGCCGTCGACGCCCGCGATCCGGATGGTCCCCGAGGTGGGGCGCGAGAGGCCGGTCAGGCAGTTGATCGTGGTGGTCTTGCCCGCTCCGTTGGGACCGAGGAAGCCGAACACCTCCCCCGCCCGCACGCTGACACTCACATCGCGCACGGCGACGACGTCGCCGAACCGCTTGGTCAGCGACGCCACCTCGATCACGTCCGCGCTCACGTCTCACCTCGGTATCCCTGCCGCGGGCGGCTCACACTACCATCACCTGGCGTGCGACCCAGTCTGTCATCGCCTCTTGACAGAACGAGGGTCCGCGACCACATGATGACTGCGTTTGCACCACATCGCGGTCGCACAGATCCACGGCCTCGTGGACGAGGTGGAGGCACTCGCCGCTTGCCCGGACACACCCGAACACCCCGACCTCCTCGAAGGGAGATCCCAATGACGGCAACCCTCACGATCCTCTCGGACAACTACCCCTCGGTTCCCGGCCTGACGAGCGTGTGGGGGTTCGCCGCGCGCGTCGAGGCAGGTGGACATACCCTCCTGTTCGACACCGGCAGCAACGGCCGCGTCCTGGTGGGGAACCTGGCCGCGCTCGGCGTCGACCCCTCGGCCATGGAGCTCGTGCTGTTCTCGCACATCCACTGGGACCACATCGGCGGGATGGACTCGTTCATCGAGTTGAACCCGCACGCCACCGTGGTGGTCCACGACGGCTTCTCGAAGCACCTGGTGGCGGACCTGGAGGCGATGTGTGACCGGGTGGTGGTCGTCGGGAGGGATCCCGTGGAACTGCTCCCGGGCCTCCTGTCCACCGGGATGCTTCCCGCCGATCCCCCGGAGCAGTCCCTCGTCCTCGACGTCGACGGCGTCACCGCCGTGGTCAGCGGGTGCGCCCATCCGGGCATCGAGCGGATCGTCGAGCGGGCCGAGGCCATGATCGGGAAGCCGATCGACTGGGTGGTGGGCGGCTTCCACCTCATGTACTCGTCCGCCGCCCAGATCGACCGCACCATTCGTGCGCTGCAGGACCTCGGGGTCTCGCGCGTGGTTCCGACCCACTGCACCGGTGACCCTGCGCGGGCCGCCTTCCAGCGGGTCTACGGCGAGGGATTCGTCGCGGGCGGCGTGGGTCGGGAGATCGCCCTCACCCCGCGACCCTGACTCTCATCGCCACAATGTGCCACCACCGGCCTCTGGCTTCAGCCCGCCATACGCACTACTGTTCGCCCTACGGGACTAAAGTCCCAACCGGGGTGGCGGTGACCACTGCGCGCCGGCACGCGCCGGCACGCCCCAGTCGAGGAGGCTGCACGATGGCCAAGAGCCTGCGGTGCCGGATCGGTCGGCACAGGTTCCTCACTCATCACAACGAGGATGACGGGACGCCCGACTACCAGCGGTGCGCCCGGTGCGGGAAGAAGCGTTACTGGGGGTTCGACGACACCGACAAGTACCTGATCGCGTTCGGCTCGGCGTAGTACGCCCCATATCCCAAGGCCTCTGCCCGGGGCGAGAGTCCCCCGACACCGCCAACCCGACGTACATGGGTGATGTCGAGCGCGTTCCGGCAGCAGGTGCCGCGCGGCCGTCAAGGCCTGTCAGCCCTGCGTGACCTCGACGCTCGTCACATCCTGGTAGGAGTGCGCCACGAGTTCGCGCAGCACCTCGAGATCGAGGTGCTCCAGCCGCGTCGCGTAGACGCACCCCACCCCGAGCGTGTGCCGGCCGATCCGGGCGAGCAGCTCCTCGCTCCGGGGGTGGCCCTGGAGTCCGTACAGTGAGAGCTTGGCCTTGCGCGGGGAGAAACCGACACGGAACCACGTGCCCTCGCTCGCCCCGCTCGGGGAGCGGTAGTGCATGGAGCCGTACCCGACCATCGACGGCCCCCACATCACGGGCTCGGCCCCGGTGACCTTCCGCATGAGGTCGAGGAGGATGCGCCCCTCCTCCGCACGCCGCGGCTCCAGGGAGTTGAGGAACTCCTGCGGGTCGACGCCTGTCGGGCCTGTCGTGGGTGCCTTGCCAGCCATCCCCCGATTGTGCCGCATGGCCGAAGGACGAGCAGCAGTCACTCCGCCTCGAGCGCCGCCCCGAGCGCCAGCACGGCCGCAGCAAGGTCCACCCGCTCCTGTTCGAGGCGGACATCGCCCTCGGCGCGGAGCATCTCCAACGTCGCCGCCTCCTCCGCGGTGAGCAGGGGCAGCGCGCCACGGAACGGCGCGGGCTCGGGCACCCGGAGATCCCTGTTCGCCAGCAGGGTCGCCCGGTCCATCAGCACGGACTCCACCGCGAGGTGGCTGCGGAGGCGGTGCAGGATCGCGAAGCCGTGAGAGTCCAGGTCGCCCCAGTAGAGGATGCGAGATGCCGCCGCGACCCACTCGATCTGCTCCAGCCTGTCCACGGCATAGCCAGAGCCGTGTACCACCGCCACGCCCTCCATGAGCGGCAGCGCCACCACCGTCTCGAGGTTCTCGACCACCAGCACCACCCGGGGCCGGAGCCGGAGGCGGCTCCACTCCGCAACCGGCGCGGCCGCGTCACCGAGCCCCGCCGGCGCGAGCGCGGGATCGAGGAACCGCACCCGCACCAGGCCGGGCATCGCCGCGAGCCCCAGGTCCGGACTCCCGGTGAACGCCTGGTGCAACGCGCTCACGAGGCCCCGGTGCGCCCCGATCCATTTGGTGTCGACGCCCCGGATCGGGAGCTGCCGCACGTACAGCCCGGACTCGGGGTTGTCCCGGAGGAACGCCAGCACGCCCCGCAGCCTCACGAAGTCGTCCTCCTCCAACCCGACGACGACGCCCAGCGCCCGCCGCACCGCGTCCCGTGCCCCGTCCCCGGCCGCCGTCGGACTCCCGCCGCCGGCAAGCGCGAGCAGTGCCGTCGCCCGGTCGACCGCGAGCCGCCATCGCGCACCGTCCCCGGTGAGCCGGGTGAGGGCAAGGGGCTCGTCGAGGCGCAGCCGGACTGGCAGGTCCTGAGCCCCGGCGCTCGCCCACCGGCGCCGCTCCCAGACGACACCCGGCGTACCCCGCCACTGCTGAGCCCACGCCGCAGCACCGTCCGGATCGCCGAGGGCGTCGGCCTCGGTCGGTGGGTGCAGCGGCAGGTCGAGCACCGGGCCCGGGACCACCTCACCCACCGCCGTCGCCACCGCCCACTCGCGATGCCGGCGCTCGAACACCCGGCGTGCCTGCGCCACGGCCGCAACCCGGTCCACCATCCGTGCCGGGCTCACCGGAAGAGCGCCCCCTCGAAGTCGTCGGCGGCATCCTCGGAGACCGTGGCCAACTCCTCGAAGGACACCGGCGCCACCGTGGACACCCTCAGCTCCCGGCACCGCGCGAGCCCCACGCCGCCCACGTAATCCTCCAGCACCTGGAGCAACTTCAGTGGCGTCGCGAGGATCATGTGGAAGCCGAACTCCCGGAAGATGTCCATCGCCATCCGGGTGAAGGTGGCGTCCGCCTTGTCGAAGGCCTCGTCGAGCACGATCGAGCCGAAGGTGGGCACGTCCTCTCCGTCAGCCGTGAGCTGGTAGCGCAACGCCGCCGCGAGGCAGAAGATCACCAACTTCTGCTTCTGGCCGCCGGAGAGCCCGGACCCCGAGTCGTGGACGTTCACCACTGTGCCCGTTGCGTCGATCTCCTCGGCGATGAAGCTCATGTGCCGCCGCGTGTCGAGGCAGAGCGACTGCCACGCGCGATCCGCGGTCTCCGACGAGGTCAGCCGGCTCATGAGCCCCCGCATCAGCTCGAAGCGCGACTCGGCCGTCTCCCGGTCCACTCCGGACCATGTGTCCGAGGCGATGGTGTTCAGGTCCCGGAGGAACTGCTTCGCCGCCTCCGGCCGGCAGTCGACGGGCTTGATCCGCAGGTGGCGCCCCTCGTCGAAGACGGATCGCCGCAGGGAGTCGTTCACCGGGCGGATGCGCTCGCGGATCTCGTTCGGGGCGCGGCGGATCTCGTTCGCGAGCTGGCCCACGTTGCGGCGGGACTGGCTCTCCAGAAGGTCGAAGAAGCGCTGCTCGAACTCGGGGAGGCGGTCCGCGACGAGCCGGGCGTGCACCTCGAGGAAGCCGCGCACGTCGCTCGCCGTGGGCGTCAGGTCCGCCGCCGCGGCGGGCCAGCGGTGCTGGAAATCCCGCGCCACCTCGGCGATCGCGCGTTCGGCGGCGGCCAGCCCGTTCTGGGCGTCCTGCAACTCGTGGGCGAGGCCGCGGGCCACCTCCATCGCGGCATCCCCGATCGACTCCACCGTGACCACCCGGTTCCGGCGGGTGCGGGCGAAACGTTCCTCCAGCGCGCGGCGGTGGGTGTCCGGAAGGACCTCGCCCTCCTCCCCGAGGTCGGCGAGCACGCGCGCGTAGCCCTGCAGTGCGGCCTCCGCCGCCGCGAAGGCCGTGTCGGCCGCACGCAGCTCGTCCTGGATGCGGCCCAACTCGGCCTCCGCCCGTTCGACGGCGTGCCGTGCTGCCCGCAGGTCCCCGTCGGTGGCGAGGAGAACGTCGAGAGCAGCCGTCGCCGCGGCGAGCGACGCCTCGGCGCCGGCGACGTCGAGATCGCCCCACCCGTAGCCGGCGAGCCGGGCCAGGGCCCCCAGCCGCCGTTCGGCGCGGTCGCGCCCCTCCTCCGCCTCCTGGATCCGGGCATCCAGCTGGGCGATCCGTGCCCGGGCCGCCCGCGTCTCCTCGAGGAGCAGTTCCAGCTTCGCGGTGTTGTCGAAGCCGAGGACCCAGTGCTCGCGGTCCTCCACGGCCCAGCGGTCGTCCTTCTCGTAGCGCCGGTGGCCCCGCTTGACCTGACCGGCGCGGGTGACGCCGCGCTCCACCTCGCGAAGGCCGTCCGGGTGGTCGACGCACGCGTAGTCGTAGGAGTCCGCCAGCTTCCAGTGGAGCCACTCCGCCATGGAACCGGCAGCCACCTCCACACGGTGCACCACCGAGTCCTCGCTTCTCGGCCGGCCAGGACCCGGCACCTGCCGGGGCACCACCTCGATCACGAGCCGCGCCCCGAGGTGGAGCGCGTCGACGGCCCGCACGACGGCGTCGCGATGCGCCTCGGGCACCAGCAGCACCCGGGAGAGCGGGCGGAGCACCCGCTCGATCGCCCCCGTCCAGTCGGCGTATTCACGGCGGACCTGCAACAGCTCACCGGCGAAGGGGAGGGCGGAGACCGGGACGCCGCTGCGCTCGGCGACCGCGGTCCGGGCGAGCAGGAGCCGGTGGTCCATGTTCGATCGGTTCCCGCGCAGGGACTCCACCTGCGCCCGCACGTCGCGCTCACGCCGTCGGGCCTCGTGGAGCTCGCCGCGCAGCGCCTCGACGCGCTCCCGCTCCGCCGCCAGGTCCCGGTCCCGCACCTCGGCCTCGCGGCGCCCCTCGGCGAGCAGTTCGGCGAGTTCGGCCGCCGACTGCGGCATCTCGATCCCGACCTCGCCCAGGTCGAGGGCCACGCGCGCCCGGGTGGACTTCCTCTCCGCCACCCGGTCGCGCAGGCGGGCCACCTCCGACTCCTGGGACGACAGGGCCGCGCCGCCCTTCTCCATCACCGCGAGACGGGCGTTGTCGAGGGCGGACTGCGCGGCGCGCAGGGCCGCCACCGCTGCCGACCGGCGCTGCTCGGCCTCGCGCAGGTCCACCTCCGCCTGGTCGTGGGCCTGCCGGGCGAGCCGGCGCCTCCACGCGGTCGTGAACGGACCGAGCGCGTCCTGCAGTGCCGCCGCGAGCCCGGCCGCCTGTTCCTGGTCGTCCCGGGTGCGTGCCAGTGGCAGCAGCTGGGAGAGGTGCGCGATCTGCTCACGCGCCTCCACGACCTGCCGGTGCGCCTCGGAGAGGTCGCCGAACTGCTCCACCGCGGACTCCACGAGTCGCGTGGTCGTGGGCTCGTCGAGCATGTACGTGCGGAACAGCTCGTCGAGGCTCCCGAGGTTCTTCGCCGACTGCGTGCGGTGGAGCAGCAGAAGCGCGTTCGGCCCCGCGATCCCGAGGATCCGGCAGAACCGTGTTGCGAACCCCGAGTGCTGGGTGAACACCTGGGCGGAGGGCCACTCCTTCTTGAGCCGGCGTACCTCCAGCCCGTTGCGTGCCACGTCCTCCAGGCCGAGCAGGCTCACCGGCTCCCGGAAGATCGCGCTCACCTCGGACACCTCGGCCGGGGTCGAGGCGCCCCGCCGCAGGTGGAAGAGCTTCACGAGATTGACCACCTGGCCGGACCCGTTCCCGTACGCGAGCTGGATCCCGCTCCACGTGGCGCCGGTGCGGAGGAAGTCACTCGTGACCTCGCCGGTCTCCTCGTCCGGGTGGCGGCGCCAGGCGCCTCGGATGTAGGTGACGTGGGACCGGTCCCGCCCGCCCGTTCCGTCCCCGGCCGCGGCGTTGAACCGCAGCTTGCCGCGCGGGGTGAGTACAGCGGAGATCGCGTCCACCACCGACGACTTCCCCGAACCGGAGTGCCCCGTCAGCAGGTAGCCCTTGCGCGCCACGTCGATGACGTGGTGGTTGCTGAAGGTCCCCCAGTTGACCAGCTCGATGCGCTCGAGCCGCCACTGCCCCGGGTGGGTCGCCGTCGTCATTCGTCCTCCCCGTCGTCATCGTCCATCGCACCATCACCGTCCGCGCCACGTGACGCGCCGTCGCCGGCGATGCGCCGGAACTCGGCGTGGATGGCCGCCACCTCGTCCGCCCCGAGGACGAGGCGCAGGACCGGGGAGATCTCGAACCGGCCCTCGGTGGAGGTGCGTGCCAGGATGCCGTACTTCTCGAGCTTCGTGATGGTGGCGTTCACGCGCTTGCCGAACAAGGCCGGATCGCCGCGATCCTTGCCGTGGTAGACGCCGAGCTGGTCGCCGAGTTCGTCCGATCCCACGATGACCCGCTCCCCCGGCGCGGCCCGCAGCAGGAGCTGGCGGAGGTGGAGAAGGGCGGCGGTATCGAGGAAGGTGAGCGGCGCCGTCCGCACCACCTGTGGCGTCTCGATCTCCGCCGTCACGTTGCGCACGAAGGCGATCTCGGACTCGCGGTCCACCACGAGGTCGAGGAACAGGTCCGCCAGGCGGGAGCGGATGGCGGCCTCGTCGTTCAGGAGCGCGGCCCACAGCCGGCCGTGCCGCCCCGAACTGAGGTGCGGTCCGCGCACGAGCTGGACGAGGGCGCGCCGCGACCCCTCGAGCAGGGTGCCCGAGTCACCGGGCCAGAGCGGGTGCTCGCTCATGCGATCGGCTCCTTGAAGAGGTGGTGGGGGACGGTCCCGAGCTGCGTGGCCCCGGAGCGGGACACCCAGCGGACCGTCTCGCTCGAGCCGAGGGCGCTCGCGTGCTCCTCCGCCAGTATCAGCAGTCCCACCACGCTCGCCAGCCCCTGCGTCGCGGGCCGGCGATCGAGGACGTCCCCGATGGTGGCGGCACCGATCTCGCTCACCACCTCGGAGACGTTGCGGCGGAGCTCGGCCATGTCGATGTCCGACTCACGGGCGAGTGCGCGGATGTCCGCGATGTCGACGGCGTCCGGGACCGCCGTCGTCACGTCGGCCTGCGTCTCGCTGTCTGCCGGGTTGTGCAGGCGTAGCGCGGCGATCGAGGTGAGCGGGACGGAGGTGAGATCGAGCGTGCGGTCGAGGCGGGTGAGGGGGCTGAGGCGGTCGGCGAGGGTGAGCATCGTACCCATGGCCTCCCGGACGGACGCGTTGAGCTGCCGGTCCTCCTGGAACTCGTGGCTCTGCACGAAGCGGCGCAGGCTCCGGGTGAAGGAGGTCATGACGTCGTGGATCTCGGTGCTCTGGTCCTGCAGGCTGGGGATAAGGCGGCGGAGCTGCCGGACCTGGGGGCGGGTGAGGGCCGCCGTGAAGTCACGCTGGAGGAGCGCCGCGACGTCTCCGTCCACCTGGCTCGCCTGTTCGGAGTCGAGGATGAGGGCGTAGAAGCCGTTGAAGCTGCGGCCGGCCTCGGAGTCCGCGAGGTGGTCCATACCGCGGAACACCTCATCGAGGACCGTCCCGCGGGCTTCCGGCTCCTGGATGAGGCGCTCACGCAGGGCCCGGTTGAGCTCCTCGAGTTCGGCGCGGACCCGCGCGAAGTCCGCGGGAAGCTCGGCGGCGATGCCGAGGATGTCCCCCGCGCGCTCCGCGGCGCGCTCGTCCGGGAGGATCGCGATCTCCCCCGCGGACACCCGGGCGATCTGCTCGTCCAGCCGGGCGCGCTGCTCGGTCAGGGCCGCGAGGCGCGAGGTGGCATCCGGGTCCGTCTCGACGGCCAGCTCGTGCAACTGGCGCAGGATCGTGGCGAGGCGGGACTCGGTCACCACGGTGCGGGGCGCGGTGACCTGCTCGAGGAAGCGGATCGCGGTGAGGGCGCCGTCGGAGAGCTCGTAGGTCTCCTCGCGGGCCTCCTCGGCCGCGCGGCGGACCAGGAAACCGGCCCTTACCCACTCCGCGCAGTAGCCACGGGCGGTGAGGGGGAGCTCGAACCCGCGGTCGCGCAGGTCATCAAGGTCCGCGTCCATGTTCTCGAACAGCACCGGGGCCGCCACCCGCTTGTCCGGGCCGCCCAGGTGCTCCTTCAGGAGCGCGGCGATGGCCGGCGCGTTCTGGGCACGCAGCAGCCGGAGCGCGGCGCTCTCCGCGAGCGCTCGCTGCGTGGCCAACGCGGCCGTCACCGTGGACATGATTCTGAGGGTAGCCGGGGACGCTGACACCCAACCCGGCGCGGTCGGAGGCCGGGCTGTTGCGGTCAGTCCGCCTCGGTGCCCATCAGCTCCCACAGCGCGTCCTCGAACGCGATGCAGATCTCCAGGACTCCCGCCACGAGCTCGCGCGTCTCCTCCGGGGAGAGATCCCACCGGTCCCGCAACGGTGGCTGCGGCGGGATCGGCGCGACGGCAGCCCGGATGATGCGCGCGTGGCCCGCGGGCAGCTCCCAGTCGTTCTCGATGTCCCGAAGAGTCTCGGCGAGGACGAAGCGAGCCGGTCCCTCGGTCTCCTCCAGGACGGCGACGGCGGCCTCCAACCACGTGTCGTCGTCGCCCGCCTCGACCTCGTCGATCAGGTAGTCGAACAGGATCATGCCCGCGGCCGCCAGCACGGGGACGTGCTGCTCGTGGTCGTCGAACGGCAGCGCGATCGCGCGATCCACCAGGCGCATCGCGCGGGGCCGGTCGGTCCTCCAGTGGCGCAACGCCTTCGAGAGAAGGTTCTGGGCCGCCGTCATGAGACCGAAGCTGAACCGTTGGAGCGTCCGCCCGGAGACGGCGTCGATGTCGCCGAACGCTCGGTTCGCCCGCTCGCGGAAGTACGCGTCAAGCTGGTCCATCATCTGCTCGTCCACGGCTCCGAGGGTAGCTCCCCCCGCGCGGGCGGACCCGACGTCACCCAACCGGCGGATACTGGACGAATGGCAATGGTCGATCGCCGCCCCAGCCGCATCACCCGCGCTTTCCTCCGCGCGCCCGTGTACCTCTACCGCGCCGGCCTCGGGCGCCTTCTCGGCACCCGCTTCCTCTATCTCGTCCACCAGGGCCGCACCACCGGCCGGCGCCGCGACACCGTCCTCGAGGTGGTCCACCTCGACGAGCGGGTCCCCGAGGCCGTGGTGGTCGCCGCGTGGGGGAAGCGCAGCGACTGGTACCGCAACATCATGGCCGCTCCCCCGCGCGAGGTCTGGGTGGGCCGGTACCACTGGACCGCCCTACGGTTCCGGGTCCTGGACGCGGACGACGTCGTCGCCGTCCTCACCGACTACGGCCGCCGCCACCCCCGCGCGTGGCGTGCGCTCGCCCCACGCCTCGGCCTCGACCGCGAGCTCACCCCGACGACGGCGCGCGCCGCCGCCGCCCGCTTCCCCGCGATCGCGTTCCGCCCGGCGTCCCGCTGAGCACCCACCCACCGACCAGCAGAATGGACCCATGGGACGCGAGCTGGGACCGGTGCTGGTGGGGATCGGCGTCGTCGTCGTGGTCATCGGGCTGCTGGCCTGGTCCGGCGGACTGCCCTGGTTCGGCCGACTGCCCGGCGACATCCGGATCGAGGGCGAGAACACCCGGCTCTACATCCCGTGGGTCTCGATGCTGCTGGTCTCCGCCGTGATCAGCCTCGTCCTATGGTTCTTCCGGCGCTGAGACGGGACGCCGCGGGCACGGCGGTGCGAACCACGACAGCGGCCGGAGGAACAGCAGCGGTTCGCACGGCGGGCACCTCTCGAACGGGGGTGGACTGACCGGTCGCAGTCACTTGGGGTCCTCCCGTCCCGTCCGCACGGGCGACATCATCCCGGTGAGCAGCAGCGCCATCAAGATCTCGCTGCGCCTCACGAGGTCCGAGCCGAGGCTCGCCAACTCGGAGTAGTCCTCGACACCGCTGAAGGCCGCGAAGATGGTCTCGGCGATCTCGCGGGCATCGAGATCGTCACGGATTGTTCCCTCCCGCTGGCCGCGCTGGATCACTGCCTCGATCGGGTCGATCCAGAGGAACAGCGAGGCCTGCAACTGGGGCGCGAGGTCGGGGCGCGCCGCGATCAGGTCGGGGACGAGGCGCCCGATCGCCCGCAGGCTCCGGTTGCGGCTGTAGGACTCCACCACCCGGGCAGCAAGACGCTGCGCCTGCTGGGGCGCTGGGGTGCCATCGCCGTCGTCCAGGGAGACCGCCGCGGTCCACTGCGCACGCAGGTCATCGACGACGGCGACCGCGAGTTCCTCCTTCGACGGGAAGTGGAAGTAGAAGGCGCCCTTCGTCAGGCCGGAGCCGGCGATCACGTCATTGAGCGAGGTGCCCGCGAAACCGTCCTGTGCGAAGGCCTCGGCCGCGCGGTCCAGGATCAGGCGCCGCGTCTGGGCCTTGCGCTCCGCCTGAGTCCTTGGGCTTGGTGGTGCATCGGTTGGCATGTCTCGACGGTAGTACCGACTAGTTGGTATGTCAATACCGACCAGACGGTATGTGCGTCCGGGCACTCCCGTTGTCCGTCTTCCAGGGGTTCCTCGCCGAGTTCATCCCGGTGGTCGGGACGTACGTGGGGGCCGCGGTTCCCGCGCTGATGGTGCTCGGCACGCTCGGGGTGTGGCGGGCGGCTCCGTGGCCGGCCCGATGGACTGTGTGGTCCCCGTCATGACTCACGGCCAACCGCCCGGGCGACGAGGTCACGGATGCGCGCGGCGACGTCGTCGGTCACCTCGACGACGGCGAACGCGGTGGGCCACATGGGGCCGTCGTCGAGGGTGGCGGGATCGTTGAAGCCGAGGGTGCAGTAGCGCGACTGGAACTTCTCGGCCGCCTGGAAGAAGCAGACCACCGTGCCGTCCCTCGCGTAGGCGGGCATTCCGTACCAGGTCTTCGGCAGCAGTTCGGGCGCGGCGTCCCGGATGATGGCGTGGATCCGCTCGGCCAGGGCGCGGTCCGCGTCCGGCATCTCCGCGATCTTCTCCAGCGCGTCCTGCTCGTCCGCCGCGGCGCGGTCCGCGGAGGAACGGCGCCTCTTCGCCGCCCTGACCTCCCTCGCCCGCTCCTTCATCGCGGCGCGTTCCTCGGCGGTGAATGGCTCGTTCGTGTCGTCCTTCGCGTTCATCCGGACATGGTGCCCCTCAACGGGCGAGGACACAAGGGTGGGTCGGTGACGCGACGCGGCTACTGCTGCTCGACGAACCGGTCCACGGACCACATGATCGCCAGGGCGAGGGCGGGCTCCACGCCGGGGGCGATGTCGATGACGAACTGGTCCCGCACGGTGAGCCACTTCTGGGTGATGGTGAGGACGGGTTGGCCGGCGGCGGTGACGGTGTACTCCTTCTCGAGCACCGAGCCCACGAGGTCCCAACTCTCGCCGGACGCCGTGGTGATGGCCATCTGGGACCGCACCGGGCTGAACAGCCTGGCCTTCAGGTGGGCGACATCGGCGCCGGTGGCGTCGCTGATCGTCACTTCCTTGGGGATGCCGAGCAGGTTGCCACGGACGCGCATGACCGCGGTGTCGCTGGCGTCGCGGATCTCGCACTGGGCGCGCCAGCCGAGCTTGCCGTCCACGTAGTAGGCCTGCTGCTCGGTGGTGGGATCGAGCACGGCGAAGTCGCGACCCATCGCGAACTTCGCCTTGACGAGGAAGCGGGTCCATCCTGCGGCAGGGAGGGGAAGAGCCATGGGGATTCTCGTGGTCTCGGGGCGCGCGACGCGGCGTCGCGAAGATGGTAGAGCCGCCGTGGCGCGAGCGCGAGCGGTGCGGACGGCCGGCGCGGGAGTGCATGGGGGACCGCCGTCAGAGGGCGGCTCGCGGCTGCCGAAATGTGGCATGTTCCACAGCGCGGGGTGTGG
>DBQX01000135.1 GCA_002305415.1 Actinomycetales bacterium UBA1383
CCGCCGCGCGGGACGAGATCGGCGCGCTGGCACGCACGCTCAACGAGATGCTCGACCGGCTCGAGGCGGCCTCGGGGAGGCAGCGGGCCTTCGTCGCGGACGCCGCCCACGAGCTGCGCTCCCCGATCGCGGCACTGCGCGCGACCATCGACGTCGCGCGCGCCCATCCCGCTCTCTACGAGGCCGCGGACCTCGTCACCGAGCTCGAGCCCGAGGTCGGCCGGATGCAGGGCCTCGTGGACGACCTCCTTTTCCTCGCGCGCGTCGGCGCCGTGCCGCTCGGCCGCGCTCCCGTCGACCTCGGGGAGCTCGTGCGGTCCGCCGTCGCCGGGGCGCGCCAGCCCCGCCCGGGGGAGGTGGCGCTCGTCGCCACTGGTGACGGCGTGGCCTGGGCGGATGGGGCGGCCACCACCCGCGTGGTGCGCAACCTCGTGGACAACGCGCTGCGTCACGCCCGCAGCCGCGTGGAGGTCGCAGTGGCCGACGGCGTCGTCACCGTGGACGACGACGGCGCCGGGATCCCGGCCGCGGACCGCGAGCGCGTCTTCGAGCGCTTCGTCCGGCTGGAGGAGGCCCGGGAGCGGGACGCCGGCGGCAGCGGCCTCGGCCTCGCGATCGCGCGCGAGGTCGCCCGGGAGCTGGGCGGCGACGTCGAGCTCGCCGATGCCCCGCTCGGGGGGCTGCGGGCGAGGCTCCGACTCCCGCTGGGCGGTTAGCGACCTCCCGGCCAGGAGACAGGCTCAGGGCCGCATCGCGAAGCGCTCGAGCAGGGAGCTGTCGCCGGAGACGATCAGGAGGTCGTCCGCGTTGATGCGGGTGGCCTCGGTGGCGTACTCGAACGGCTCGCCGGGAGGCTTCACCCCGATCACGGTGATGCCGTACTTCCTGCGGATGTCGGACTCGCCCACGGTGAAGCCGTGGGTCTCGCGCGGCGGGCGCATCTTCACGATGGTGAAGCCCTCGTCCATCTCGATGTAGTCGAGCATCCGGCCCGAGACCATGTGGGCCACGCGCTGGCCGGCGTCCGCCTCCGGGTAGACCACGTGGTGCGCCCCGATCCGCCGGAGGATGCGGCCGTGCTCCGCGGAGATCGCCTTCGACCAGATCTGCTCGGTTCCCAGGTCCACGAGGTTGCCGGTGATCAGCACCGACGCCTCGATGGAGGTGCCGACGCTCACCACCGCCGTCGGGAACTCCGCGGCGCCCAGCTGCTCGAGGGCCTCCGGGTTCGCGGCGTCCGCCTCCACGATGGGCAGGCGGCCGGACCACTGCTCCACGAGGTGCGGGTCCGACTCGACCGCGAGGACCTCCCGCCCGATCCGGTCCAGCGTGATCGCGACCGCGGACCCGAAGCGCCCCAGCCCGATCACGAGCGTGGAGTGCACCTTCTTCTTGTCGGCCATTGAGCCCTTCCTAACCGATCGAGGGCCGTTCCTCCGGCATGCGGATCACCCTGCGGTTCGATCGTAGTGCGAGCGCCGCCGCCACGGTCATCGTGCCGGTGCGGCCGGCGTACATGAGCGCCACGAGCACGTACTTCGCCCCTGGTGGCAGGTGCGGGGTGATCCCGGTGGAGAGGCCGACCGTGGCGAACGCCGAGATCACCTCGAAGAGGATGACGTCGAGGCGGAGATCTGTCAGCTGCAGCAGCAGCAGGGTGGCGAGCCCCACGAGCGAGGACCCGATGAAGGCCACGGCCACCGCGAGGCGGACCGTGTCCCCGGGGATGCGGCGGCGGAACGCCTCGACGTCCCGGTCGCCGCGCGCCTCGGCCAGGATCGCCAGGACCAGCACCGCCAGCGTGGTGACCTTGATGCCGCCGCCCGTCGACGCCGTGCCGCCGCCGACGAACATCAGGGCGTCCTGCAGGAACCAGGTGGCCTCCCGCATGTCGGAGACCGGGATGGTGGACAGCCCGGAGGACCGGCCGTTCACGGAGTAGATGAGGGCGGAGAGCACCTTCTCGTCGAGGGGGAGGGACCCGAACGTGCGGGGATTGGACCACTCGAAGAGGGGGATCGCGATCGCGGCGCCGAGGGTGAGGAGCAGGTAGGTGGTCAGCGTCATCTTGGCGTGCAGGCTCCACCGGCGCGGCGTCCGCCACGTGGTGGCCACGTTGAGCAGCACCGGGAAGCCGATGGCCCCCAGCACGGTACCGAGGACGATCGGCAGGACCATCCACCAGTCGCCGGTGTAGGGCTCGAGGCCCTCCGGCAGGATGACGAACCCGGCGTTGTTGAAGATCGACAGCGCCATGAAGATCCCGTGCCACACGGCGGAGCCGAGCGACTCGCCCAGGGTGAGGAAGCGGGGGATCAGGACGAGCGCCAGCGCGCTCTCCACCACCACCGCGGTGATGATCACGGCCGTGACGAGGGAGCCCACCTGGCCGAGCTTGGTCTTGGTCTCGCCCGCGGTCAGCATCCGCTGGGTGAGGCCGATGTGCCGGGACACGGCGAACGCGAGGATGGAGGCGAGCGTCATGACGCCGAGGCCGCCGATCGCGATCCCCAGCAGGATGACCACCTGCCCGAACGGGGCCCAGTAGGTGGCGGTGTCCACGGTGACGAGCCCGGTGACGCACACCGCGGACGTGGCGGTGAAGAGCGCGTCCACGAACGGCGCCCGCTCCCCCGACGCCGTGGCGAACGGGAGCGAGAGCAACGCGGTCTCGACCGCGATGATGGTCGCGAACACGAGGAGGGCCAGCCGCGCGGGGGAGTCCTCCGCGATCCGGTCGATCCAGTCCCGCAGTCCCCGCAGGAGCGTCCGTGTCTCCATGGACCTCCCTCGCTCCGCCGCGGCACGGTACCGCCCTGCCCAATCTACCCACGCCGGGGGCGCTACCGTGGCACCCATGCGTCCGGTGCTGCCCTGGAGTGAGGAGTTCCTCCGCTACGACTTCGGTCCCGGTCACCCGATGGACCCGGTACGGCTCGACCTCACCCGCCACCTCCTCGACGACCTGGGCCTCACCGGCCGGTTCGACGTCGTCGCGCCCCCCGCGGCCACCGACGCGGAACTGGCACTCGTCCACGACCCGGCCTACATCCGGGCGGTGCGGGCGGCCGAGCGCACCGGGCACGCGGAGGCGGGCTGGGGGCTGGGGGACGCCGACAACCCGGTGTTCCCCCTCATCCACACGGCCGCCGCCCGCATCGCCGGGGCGACCCTCGACGCCGTCCGCCGGGTCGTGGACGGCCGCGCCCCCCGGGCGTTCGTCGTCGCGGGCGGGCTGCACCACGCCATGCCCGCCGCCGCGGCGGGCTTCTGCGTCTACAACGACGTCGCCGTCGCCCTGGCGGCCGTCCGGGCCTCCGGCCCGCTGCTGTACGTGGACCTCGACGTCCACCACGGCGACGGCGTCCAGCGCGCCTTCTTCGACGACCCCGCGGTCACGACCGTCTCCCTCCACCAGCATCCCCGGTCCCTCTACCCCCACACCGGCTACCCGGCCGAGGTGGGCCGCGGCGGGGGGAGCGGCCACGCCCTCAACCTCGCCCTGCCCGAGGACGTCACCGACGCCCAGTGGCTGCGGGCGCTCGAGGCGATCGTCGCCCCGGTCGTCGCCGAGCTCCGGCCGCGGCTGCTCCTCAGCCAGCACGGCTGCGACACCCACCGGGATGACCCCCTCGGCGGGCTCGCGATCAGCATCGAGGCCCAGCGCGAGGCCGCCATCCTGCTGCGTGGCCTGGCCGACGAGCACTGTGGCGGGCGGTGGGTCGCCGTCGGGGGTGGCGGTTACGACCTGCTGACCGTGCCACGGGTGTGGACGCACGTGGCCGCCGTCGTCGCGGACGCCGACGTCGACCCCACGACGCCCACACCGGAACGGTGGCGGGCGCATGTCCGCCGCGTCACCGGTGGCGCGGCGCCGGAGACGATGGGCGACGGCGTGACGGCGACGTTCTCCCCGTTCCACCGCGGCCACAACCCGGCCGACGCCGTCGACCGGGCCATCATGGCCACCCGGTCCGCCGCGTTCCCCTCCCTCGGGCTCGACCCCCTCACGGCGTGAGGTGGGCGGTGACACCGGGGCCCAAGTTGATTGTGGGCAGTCGGGGTTTCTGGGAGTATTCGGGGGACGGTACAGCGCGTGGGAGCGCGCGGCACTTCTGCGCGAGAGTGGATCGATGACCGAGAACCCCCAGGGGACGCAGGGGACCCCTCGCTTTCTGACAGTCGCCGAGGTGGCTGACCTCATGCGGGTGTCCCGGATGACCGTGTACCGCATGGTGCACGCCGGGCAGCTTCCCGCCATCCGGATGGGGCGTTCCTTCCGCGTGCCCCGCAAGGTCGTGGACGACATGATCGCGCAGGGCCTCGCCGAGTGGGAGCAGTCCCACGCCGTCGGGGAAGAGGGTTAGACTTTCTCACTGTCGCCCTGGCGCGGTAGCGCGCCGTCACCACGTCCTCGGAAGGCACCCATGGGTTCTGTGATCAAGAAGCGCCGCAAGCGCATGGCGAAGAAGAAGCACCGCAAGCTGCTTCGCAAGACCCGCCACCAGCGGCGCAACAAGAAGTAGGCGCCTCGAGGGGCCCGGTTCGCCGGGCCTCTCGTTCGTGCGGGAGGGAAGCGGCATGGAGCGGGTGGTCGTGCTGACCCGGCCGGGGTGCCACCTGTGTGACGACGCGCTCGCCGTCGTCGAGCGGGTGTGCGGCGAGGCGGGGGAGCCGTACCGCGTGGTGGACATCGACGCGGACGAGGCCCTGCGGGCGCGCTGGAACGACGACGTCCCGGTGGTGCTCGTCGACGGGAACCCGGTGGCGCGGTGGTGGGTGACCCCGGAGCGGCTCGGGGGTGCGCTGCGCTGAGGACGCGCGAAGGCGGGTGCGGCGGACCGCACCCGCCTTCGCGGACAGTTCAGGCCACGGCCGGCTGGAGCAGCACCGCGGAGACCTCCAGCACGATGGTCACCTTCTCGGAGACGAGCACGCCACCGGTCTCGAGGGCGGCGTTCCAGGTGAGGTTGAAGTCCTTGCGGTTGATGACCGTCTTCGCCTCGAAGCCGATGCGCTGGTTGCCGAACGGGTCGGTGGCGGCACCGTTGTACTCGGTCTCGAGTTCGACCGAACGGGTGATCCCGTTGATCGTGAGGTCGCCGACGAGGGTGAGCGCGTCCCCGGACGCGTGCACCGCCGTCGAGGTGAAGGTGATGACGGGGTTGGTCTCGACGTCGAAGAAGTCGGCCGAGCGCAGGTGGTTGTCCCGCGCCTCCACACCGGTGTCGATCGACGCGGTCCGGATGGTGACGGAGGCCGTCGAGGCGGCGAGGTCCTCCGCCACGGTGATCGTGCCCTCGAACTCGCGGAAGGTGCCGCGCACCTTGGCGATCCCGGCGTGGCGGGTGATGAAACCGATCTCGGTGTGGGTGGGGTCCAGGGTGTAGGTACCAGCGGGGACGGTGGTCATGGGTTCCTCCTTGGGGAAGCGGGTACGCTTGCCGTTGTTGACGTTTCAACAATATAGTTGAACTATCAACTACGCAACCCGGGGAGCAATGTGACCACGAACACGGCAGGGCGGACCACGATGGAGGGCGGGAGCGAAGGAGGAGTCCGGATGGCAGCAGAGCCCCGCTGGCTCTCGACCGGCGACCAGGCGATCTGGCGGAACTACCTGCGCGCCACGATGGAGGTGCGCGAGGCCCTGGAGCGCGACCTCCTGGCGGCCCACGACCTCTCCCTCAACGAGTACGAGGTCATGGTCGTGCTCTCCGAGCACCCGGACCACATGGTGCGCATGTCCGTCCTCGCGGACGACCTCGTGAACTCGCGCTCCCGGCTCACCCACACGGTGCACCGCATGGAGAAGCGCGGCCTGGTGCGGCGCAGGAACTGCCGCGAGGACGGGCGAGGCGTGAACTGCCAGCTCACCGACTCCGGCTGGGAGACCCTGGTCAGGGCGGCCCCGACGCACGTGGAGTCCGTCCGCCGCCACATCTTCGACCGCCTCTCCCGGGAGGAGATCGACGCCCTCGGGCGCATCATGGCGAAGCTCGGCGACGTCTGAGGGTCCGGCACACCGGGCGCGGGCACGATCTGAGAGAATCGGGTCATGCCGCTGTCAACCGTCCACCTGATGCGCCACGGCGAGGTCTTCAATCCCGACGGGATCCTCTACGGGCGCCTGCCCGGCTACGGCCTCTCCCGCCGCGGGCAGCGCATGGTCGAACGGGTGGCCGAGGTCCTCCACTCGGGCGGCCACGACATCCGCGCCGTCGTCGCCTCCCCCCTCCAGCGCGCCCAGGAGTCCGCGGCCCCCACGGCGCGGGCCTTCGGCGTGCCGGTCCTCGCGGACGGGAACCTGGTCGAGGCCACGAACCTCTTCGAGGGGCTGGCCGTGAACCGCAACCGGGCGCAGCTCGCGCATCCGCGGTACTGGCCGCGCTACGTCAACCCCTTCCGCCCCTCGTGGGGCGAGCCCTACGCGGACCAGGTGGAGCGGATGACGCTCGCCGTCCGCCAGGCGCTGGCGCTCGTCCCCGACGGCGGCGAGGTGCTCGCCGTCTCCCACCAGCTGCCGATCTGGGTCACCCGGCTCTTCCTGGAGCGCCGCCCCCTCGCCCACGACCCGCGCCACCGGCAGTGCGCGCTCGCCTCACTCACCACGCTCACGTTCAACGGCCGCCGCCTCGTCGCCCTCACGTACTGGGAGCCGGCCGGCGACCTCCTCGAGGGGGCGACCGACATGACCCCCGGCAGCTCGATCGCCACCCGGGCCGGCATGGCCCACCACGGCGAGGGCGCATGAGGCGCCTCCTCGCCGTCGCGGGCGCCCTCGCACTCGCCGCCAGCCTGGGCGCCTGCACGTCCATCGGACGGCCCGACGGTGGGTCGGCGGGCGCCGGGTACGAGGCCGGCGACGGGTCGTTCACCACGTGGGCGCCCACCGGGCGCGGCGCGGGCATCGAGCTCGAGGGGACGACCTTCGCCGGGGAACCGGTCGACCTGGCGGACTGGCGGGGCGACGTCGTCGTGGTGAACTTCTGGTACGCCGCGTGCCCGCCGTGCCGTGCCGAGGCCCCCGACCTCGCCGCCATCGCCACGGAACGACCCGAGGTGCGCTTCCTCGGCATCAACCCGCGGGACGACGCGGGCACCGCCCAGGCATTCGAGCGCACCTTCTCCATCCCGTACCCGTCCCTGTGGGACCGGGACGCGAGCGGCGTGGCCGCGATGCAGGGCCTGGTGCCCCTCCAGGCCATGCCGACAACCGTGGTCCTGGACCGGGAGGGCCGGGTGGCCGCCCGCATCCTCGGCCAGGCCGACCCGACCATCCTGCGCGGCCTGATCGACGACGTGGCGGCCGAATGAGCGACATCGCGGACACGTTCGCCGAGGCTGTCCTCACCGGGCCGATGATCGCGGCGGTGGGGGTGGCGCTCGTCGCCGGCTTCGTCTCGTTCGCCTCCCCCTGCGTGCTGCCGCTCATCCCCGGCTACGTGGGCTACCTCGGCGGGATGGCCGGCAGCGTGCCGGGCAGGGCGCAGCAACCGGACACCCGCCGCGTGCTGTGGGGCATGGTCCTGTTCGTGCTGGGCTTCACGGCCGTGTTCGTGCTCCTCGGGATCGTGTTCGCCGCGGCCGGTGCCGCCCTCGCGAGGTGGACGGACGTGATCATGCGGGTCCTCGGCGTCGTGGTGATCCTCATGGGGGTGGCGTTCGTGGGCCACATCCCGTTCCTGCAGAAGGACACCCGCATCACCACCAGCCCGCGCTTCGGGCTGTGGGGTGCCCCGCTGCTGGGCGCGACCTTCGCGCTCGGGTGGTCCCCGTGCATCGGCCCGACTCTGGCGGCGGTCCTCACCCTCTCGTTCGGGGGTGCGGATCCCACGCGCGGGGCGATCCTCGCCCTCGCGTACTGCATCGGGCTGGGTATCCCGTTCATCGTGATCGCGCTCGCCTTCACCCGCTCGACGCGCGCCCTCGCGTTCATGAAGAGCCACCGCCGGGCCATCACGCGGGCCGGCGGCGTGGTTCTCATCCTGGTGGGGAGCCTCCTCGTGACCGGCCTGTGGAACACCCTCACCGCGGAACTGCAGGGCTGGATCGCCGGGTTCGCGACGGTGGTGTGATGGTCTGGCTGCGCTGGGCCTGGCGCCAGCTGACGTCCATGCGGGTGGCGCTCATGCTGCTCCTGCTGCTGGCGGTCGCCGCCGTGCCGGGGTCGTTCTTCCCCCAGCGGGCCCAGGACCCGGCCGCCGTGGCCGCGTTCCTGGCGGAGAACCCGCGCGTTGGACCGGTCCTCGACACCCTGGGGTTCTTCGAGGTCTACTCCTCGCCGTGGTTCATGGCCGTCTACACGCTGCTGTTCGCCTCGCTGATCGGCTGCATCCTGCCCCGCATCGCGCAGCACTGGCGGGCGCTGCGCTCGGACCCGCCGCGCGTGCCGCGCAACTTCTCCCGGTTCGAGGTGCGCGACGAGTTCACCACTCCGGCTCCGCCCGCCGCGGTGTACGACGCCGTGCTGGGCCGCCTGCGCCGCACCCACCGGGCCCGCCTCACCCCCGAGGGGGTCACCGCCGAGCGCGGCTACCTGCGGGAGACCGGCAACCTCGTCTTCCACCTCGCCCTCCTCGGCATCCTGCTGTCCTTCGGCTACGGCCAGCTCGCGACGTACCGCGGCCAGGCGGTGGTGATCGAGGGGGAGTCCTTCGCGAACGCCGTCGTGGACTACGACTCCTTCGACGCCGGCCGCCTCGTGGACCCGGCCTCCCTCACCCCCTTCACGTTCCGGCTCGAGGCGATGGAGGCGCGCTTCAGCGAGACCGGCCGCGCCCGGTACTTCGGGGCGACGGTCAGCGTCACCGAGCCGGGCGAGCCGGCCAGGACCGCCCGGATCGAGCCCAACGAGCCCCTCGACGTGCGCGGCACCCGCGTCTACCTCTCCGGCAACGGCTACGCCCCCCGGCTCGAGGTGCGTGACGGCGCGGGGAACCTCGCGTTCTCGGGCCCGGTGCCGTTCCTGCCCCAGGACGACGCGTACACCTCCACGGGCGTGGTCAAGGTGCCCGACGTCGTCGGCCAGGACCAGCTCGGCTTCGCGGGCCAGCTCCTGCCGAGCGCCATCGACGACGGCGGGACGCTCCGGTCCGTCCACCCCTCGCCCGCGAACCCCGTCCTCGTGCTCCAGCTCTGGCGCGGCGACCTCGGCCTGGACGACGGCGTCCCCCAGAACGTCTACCAGCTCGACGTCACCGGCATGACCCGGGTGGAGGAGGACGGCGTGCCCGTCGTGCTGGTCCTCGCGCCCGGAGACACGGTGGAGCTGCCCGACGGGCTCGGCACGCTGTCCTTCGTGGACCTGCCCCGCTTCGCGGCCCTCGACCTGCGGCACGACCCCTCCCTCGACTGGCTGCTGGGCTCTGCGGTGGCGGCCATGGTCGGACTCATGGGATCGTTGTTCATCCCGAGGCGCCGCCTCTGGGTCCGGGCCGTCGAGCGCGACGGCGTCACCGTGGTCTCCGCCGCGGCCCTCGCCCGCGGCGAGGACGCCGGTCTGACCGCGGAACTGCACTCGGTCCTCAAGGCTGTGAAGGAAGACGGATGACCGATCTCGCCCAGCTCTCCCTCCTCGTGGTCTATGCCGCCATGGCGAGCTACACGATCGCGTTCGTGGCGTTCGCCGTCGACCTGTCCGCCCTGCGCGCGCGCCGCGACGAGGAGGGACGTGTCGTCAAGCGGTCGCGGCAGCTCGTGGGTGCGCTGGCCGGGGGGCGGGGGAGCGGGGCGGTGGACGCCGCGGACACCGGGCCGGGTGGCGCCGGGAGCGGCGCCCCCGCCGTCGGGCGGCGCCGCGCCGCGGGCATCGGCATGTCCACGACGTGGCTCGGCGTGGCCTTCCACGGCATCGGCGTGGTCACCCGCGGACTCGCGGCCGGACACGTGCCGTGGTCCAACATGTACGAGTTCTCCCTCACGTTCACCTTCGTGGCCGTGGCGATCTACCTGTGGCTGGCACGGCGTCACGACCTGCGCTACCTCGGTGCGTTCGTGGTCGGGCCGGTGCTGCTGCTGCTCGGCGTGGCGGTGGCGGTGCTGTACGTGGAGGCGGACGGGCTCCAGCCCATCCTCGACAACTACTGGCTCTACCTGCACGTCTCCGTGGCCACCGTGGCGATCGCGGTGCTGACGCTCGCGGCCGTGCTCGCGGGGCTGCAGCTGGCGAAGGACTTCTCCGGGAGCGGCGGACGCCTCTCCGCGATCCTGTCCGGACTGCCCGGTGCGGACGTGCTCGAGCGGCTCTCCTACCGGTTCACCGCCGTCGGGTTCGTGCTGTGGACGTTCACGCTCGTGGCCGGGGCGATCTGGGCCGAGCACGCCTGGGGCCGGGCCTGGGGCTGGGACGCCAAGGAGGTCTGGACGTTCGTCATCTGGGTGATCTACGCCGCCTACCTGCACGCCCGTTCCACCCGGGGCTGGGACGGCCGCCGGGCCGCGTACCTCGTGATCGCCGGGTTCGCCGCCATCATGGCGAACTACTTCGTGGTGAACTTCCTGCTCTCCACGAAGCACGGCTACGCGTTCTGACCGGCCGGCCTGAACGCGGTCAGGACGCCGGCTGCTCGGGCTCGACGGCCGGGCCGTCGCCGTCCTCGGCCTGCCGCTGCTCCCGCTCGCGGCGCAGCCGCTCGTAGTGGGCCTTGCGCGCCTGCCAGTCGAGGTTCGCGAGGAACTCGGGGTCGTCGTCGGGGGCGACCGGGCGGGGCCGGCGCCCACGGGCGTTGCCCTGGGCCGGCAAGCGGGAGACCACCAGCCACGCGATCGCGCCAAGGACCGGGACGAGAGCAATCACCAGTAGCCAGACCCCCTTCGGCAGGCCCGGCGGAACCTGGTTCGCCGGCGTCCGGAAGCAGTCGATGAAGGCGTACACGATGAGTGCTATCCCGAGAACCACTGGAAGCACGCGTGCCATGGGTCAAGGGTAAGTGCCCGCGGGGGCGCCCGCCACGGCCCGTTCGCTGACGGCGCATGAACGGGGACTATCGTGGAGGCGTGGCACTCGTGCGCTACTCGCTCGTCCGGCTGCTGCTGCTGCTCGCCGCGGCGGTGGCGCTCTATCTCCTCGGGTTGCGGGGTGCCCTGCTGTGGGTGGTGGCGGTCGTGGTCGCGGCGCTGGTCGCCTTCATCACGCTGCCGCGGGCCCACGACCGTGCGGCCGCCGACCTCGCGCGCCTCGTGCGTCGCGGGCGCCCCGGGGACGAGGACGAACGCCACGAGGACGCCCGGCTCGGGTCACAGGACGAGCCCGGCTCCGAGGACTAGCGCGTACGCGATCTCGTAGAAGCCGGTGTTGCGCAGCACCGGGATGAGCGCGCGGCCGGACCGTCCCGCGAGGACCGGCCGCGCCAGGGCGACGGCGGCGGGGACGAGGCCGACGACCAGCCACGCCCACGGGTAGCGGGAGGTGGCGCCGAGACCGAGGAGCAGCGGCACCGCCACCATCGCGGTGTAGGTCCACCGGGCGCGCCTGTCGCCGAGCCGCACCGCGAGCGTGTGCTTGCCGACCAGCGCGTCCGTGGGGATGTCGCGGATGTTGTTGACCATGAGCAGGGCACAGGCGATCAGGCCCACCCCGGCCGCGCCGAGCCACGTGGCCGCGTCGACGGCGGCGGCCTGCGTCCAGGTGGTCCCGAGGGTCGCCATGAGGCCGAAGAAGGTGAAGACGAACACCTCCCCGAGACCCATGTAGCCGTAGGGCCGGCGCCCCCCGGTGTAGTACCACGCCGCCACCACGGCGGCGCCACCGGCCGCCACCAGCCACCAGGCCCCGCTGAGGGCCACGAGCACCAGGCCGAGCACCGCGGCGATCCCGAAGGACGCGAAGGCCGCCCGCCTCACCGTCCGCGGCGCGACGAGGCCGCCCCCGGTGAGCCGCGGCGGGCCGGAACGGACGGCGTCGGTGCCCCGGACGCCGTCGGAGTAGTCGTTGGCGAAGTTGACGCCCACCTGCAGGGCGAGGGCCACGCCGGCGGCGAGCAGCGCGCGCGGGAGCGAGGCGGCCCCGAGGGCCCACGCACTGGCCGTGCCGAGCGCAACCGGTGCCACCGCCGCTGGCAGGGTGCGCAGCCGGGCGCCCTCCAGCCAGTCCGTCACGCTCGCCACCCGGCGCTCCTCCCCGGGCCGCGGGCCGGCCCCGGTCCATGCTAGTCGGCCCCGCCGTGCTGCCGGGCCCGTCAGCGCCTGCGCTCGCCCCGTCCCGCCGCGAGCTGCGCCGCGGCCAGTTCGCGCACGGCCCGGCGGTCCACCTTGCCCGAGCCCAGGTGCGGCAGCCCCTCCACGACGACGACGGCCCGCGGCCGCTCCGCGGGTGCCAGTCCGGCCGTGGCCTCCCGCACCGCCTCGAGGGACACCGGCTGCTCGCCCACCGCCGTCACCAGGTGTCCCCAGTGCGCGTCCGCCACCCCGACCACCGCCCAGTGCCCGCCCAGTGTGGCCGCGAGCCGGTCCTCCACCACTCGCGGGTGCACGTTCACGCCACCGGAGACGAGGACGTCGTCGGCCCGGCCGAGCACGCGGAGCCGTCCCTCCTCCCAGGACCCGAGGTCCGCGGTGACGAGCCAGCGCTCGCCGGCGTCCGAGACGAACGGCTGGGCCGCGGTGTCGAGGTAGCGGGTGGCGAGCACCGGGCCGGCGAGCTGGACGACGTCGTCCACGAGCCGCACCCGCACGCCGTCCAGGGGCACGCCGTCGTACACGCAGCCACCGGACGTCTCCGTCATCCCGTAGGTGGCGACCACCCGGAGCCCCAGGTCACGGGCCCGCGCGGCGACGGCGGGCGGGAGGGCGGCACCGCCCACCAGTATCCCCGAGAACGCGGCGAGGGCCCCGGCATCCGTCTCGAGGGCCCGCACCAGCTGGGTCGGGACGAGGGAGAGGTAGCGGGGGACGTCGGTAAGCATCGCGGCCACCGACTCCGCCAGCGGGCGGCCGCGGGGGTGCACCGTGGGCGCGATGCCGGCGACGGCGCTGCGCAGCACCACCTGGAACCCGGCGACGTGGTGGACGGGCAGGGAGGTGAGCCACTGCCCCGGGCCACGGAGGCGGTCGAGCGTGGCGCGGGCGGAGGCGAGCAGCGCCTCCAGGGACAGCCCCACGAGGTGGCCGCGCCCGTCCGTGGAGCCGGAGGTGGTGATCACGACGTCGACGTCGTCCAGCGGCTGGGTGACGCGGGAGAGGGTGGCGGGCAGCTGGTCGGGGGAGGGCAGCATGGCGAGGGACGGACCGGCGCCGTCCGCCAGGGCGCGCCGCAACGCGGCGTACAGCGTCGCGACGGCGTCAGGGGAGGTCCCGCCCGGGCCGGCGGCGAGGGGCGCTCTCACCCCTGAAGCGTACGGCGGGCGTGGGCTACCGGGGGAGGACGCGCCCTCCGCCCGCCACCACCGGGAGGGGGACGGCCCGTGCTCGCGCCACGCCGATCGCCGAGGCGGTGACGCCGAGGAGGAACCAGGCCGCCAACAGGAGCAGCGGCAGCGTCGGCGGCTGTCCCGTCATGACCGCCCGCACGGCGTCGAGGGCCGGTGAGGCGGGGGAGAGCGGGCGGAGCGCACCGAAGAGGTCCGGGGCGGCGCCCGAGACGGCGGGCACGACCGTGATGAGGAGGAGCACGAGGGCCGTGACGCGGCCGGCGTCACCGAACAGCGCGGCGAGCGCGTGGTTCACGGCTGTGAAGGCCGCGGCCGCGACCAGCAGCACGCCCGCCACCCCCAGCGCGCGTCCCGGCGGCAGGCCCACGACGAGCGCACCCACGGGCGCGAGCAGCAGCGCTTGCGCCGCGGTGATCGCCAGGCCCGGGCGCAGGGCGCGCCACACCAGGGTCGCGTTGGCGGCGGTGGAGAACAGGACACGCGGGTCGATCGGCCGGAACGCGGCGCAGGTCGCCAGCGCGCCGAGCCACAGCGCCATCACGAGCAGCAGCGACGCCCAGCTGATCCCCGGCCGAACGACCGTCGCGAGGGGGGTGCTGTCGATCGGGGCGGCCACCACGCGGGCGAGGGTGTCGCGCTCGGCGTCGGTGTAGGTGGGGATCTCGCCCGCGCCGGCCGCCACACCGGCGGCGAGCTGGCTCACGCCGGCGGAGAGGTCGCCGGCCCCGCCGGCGAGCAGGCCCAGCCCGTCCGCGAGCGCGGCCGACCCGTAGGCGGCCTGGTCGATGCCGTAGGTGTACTGTGCGACGCCGTCCGCGAGCGGCCCGAGGCCGCCGGCGAGCGCTCCCGCGCCGTCGCCGAACCGGATGACGCCGTCCGCGAGCATCCCCGCGCCGGTTCCGAGGTCCGCGGCGCCGGTGGCGAGCTGGGTGGCGCCGGTGGCGAGCCGGGTGGCGCCGGTGGCGAGCTGGGTGGCTCCCCCTGAGAGGCCGGACGCCGCGGCGGCGAGTTCGGTGGCGCCGTCGGCGAGTCCCGCGGCGCCGTCGGCGAGGGCCGCTCCTCCGCTGAGGAGCTGGTCGCCGCCGGCGATGAACTGGTCGAGGAGGGCGAGCAGCTCGGCCTTGGTCGGGAGGGTGCCCGACGGGAAGGCCTCGGCCAGGGCGAGCAGGCGTTCCTGCAGCTCCGGCGCGGCCGCCGCGAAGGCGCTGGAGAGCTCCGCCAGGCGGTCGGCAGCCGTGAGGAGGGTGTCGATGAGAGCGAGGATCTCGTCCGCGGACACGCTCCACTCCTCGGAGAGGGCCACGATCTCGTCCGCGCTGCGGGTGGCGGACTCTCCCGCGGCGGCGACTCCCTCGGCGAAAGCCGCGCAGGCGCCAGGCGTGGCCGCGAGCTCGGCGGGACAGGGGACCTCGGCGGTGGCGAGCGCGTCACGGTGGCGGATGATGGCGTCGTCGAGCGCCCCTGCGTCGGTGACGAGGTCCCGCACCGCCTCGAGGAACGTGCGGAGTTCCGCCACGAACTCCTGCACCCTGAGGTCCAGGCGGGTGGCCCGGGCGGGGAGGTCCGCCACCCAGTCCATCGCCTCGTCGATCCACTCGTCCCACGCGGGGATCAGCGTGACGAGGGCGCGCAGCTGCTCCACCAGCGGGTTCACCGCACCGACGTAGAGCGCCACCCCGTCCGTGTAGGCTGCCACCCCGTCGCTGAAGGTGGCGGCGCCGGCCGCGTACTCGTCCATCCCGGCGGCGAACTGTCCCGCGCCGGAGGCGTAGGCCGCCACGCCGTCGCTGTAGGTGGCGGCGCCGGCCGCGTAGTCGGTCACGCCGGCGGCGAGGAGGCTGGTGCCGGCGGCCAGGTCGCCGGCACCCGTCGCCAGCTGTCCCGCGCCGTCGGCGAGCTGGCGTGCGCCGTCCGCGGATTGGTCCGCGCCCCCGCGCAGGCCGTCCCCGGCGGCCGACGCCGTCCCGAGCCCGTCCGCGAGGTCCTCCGCTCCCGCGGCGGACTGCCCGGTGCCGTCGGCGAGCTGGCTGGCGCCGTCGGCCAGGAGGGCCGTGCCGTCCCGCAGCTCGACGAACTGGGCCTCCAGGTCGTTGAAGCCGAGGTAGATGCCGGAGAGGTACTCGCCGGTGAGGAACCGGTTGAGGCTCTGGGCGGCGGCGGCCGCGATCGCCTGGCCCAGGGTTGTCTCGCTGATGCCCGTGATGGGTGAGGTCTCCACGCGGATGGTGGCCTGGACCGCCTGGGCGGGCGGGCCCGAGAAGGAGGTGGCGGCGGCCGAGAAGTCCTCGGGGATCGTCACGACGGCGGCGAAACGCCCCGAGCGCAGGCCCTCCCGCGCGCCCTCCTCATTGGCGAGGACCCAGGACAGGTTCTGCGCGCGGCTGCTGTCCACCAGTTCCGCGGCGAGCTGCCGGCCCAGCGGCGTGGGCTGGCCGTTGAGCTCCACCATGCGGTCGAGGTTGACCACCGCGGCCTCGACGGAGCGGAGCCGTTCGTCGGCCGTCCACGTGCCCCACAGGAACCCGCCCGCGATGAGGAGCGGGACGAGCAGCAGCGCGACGACGGTCCGGTGGGGCCACGTGTCCCGGGTCATTTCGTACCTCCGACGAGGATGGCGCCCCCGGGGACGGGGTCGCCGGTGGGGGGCGGGAGGAGCTCGCGGACGCCGGTGGCGTCCGCCGCTCCGACCACCAGGGTGGTGCCCGTCCGGGAGAGCCGCGCGAGCGCCCGCCGGCCGGTGGCGGGCAGCCGGTCGGCGTCGTCGACGACGACGAGCTCGTGGGGATCGGCGAGCGCCCGGTCGGCGTCGTGGGTGGCGCCGTCGATGAAGGTGGCGCGGCGTCGCAGCTCGCCGGCCTGCTCGGGCAGGACGAGTCCGAGGACCTTGAGGTCCCCGGAGGAGAGTCGCAGCCGGCCGGTGAGGGCCAGGAGGAGGGCCCGCCGCGCGGGTCCCCCGCCGGTCACGAGCAGGGTCTGTCCGGGCTGGAGGTCGAGATCGACGTCGGCGAACAGCGTGGCCCGGTCCGTGGCGGCGCCGAGGCCCTCGCCGTGGATCGCCTGGGTGGCGCCGGGCGCCGGCCAGGTGGAGAGGCGGAGCTGGTGCACGAGGGCCTCGCCCTCGACGTCGAGCACCGGGAGCCGGGCGTCGAGCCAGCGCGGCAGCCACCACGCGGCGGGGCCGAGGATCCGCATGAGCGCCGGCCCGAGGGTCATGCGCACGAGGAACGCGTCGATCGTGATCCCGACCGCGAGCCCGAACGCGATCGGCTTGATGACGCCCTGGCCGAGCGGCACGAAGAACGCGAACACCGAGACCATGATCAGGGCGGCCGCGACCACCACCTTGGCGGAGTGGACGAAGCCCTCCTCGATGGACGTGGCGCGGTTGCCGTGGACCCACTCCTCCCGCATGCGGGAGGACAGGAACATCTCGTAGTCCATGGCCAGCCCGAAGAGGATGCCCATGAGGATGATCGGGAGGAACGCGATGACGGGTCTCGTCTCGCGGAGGTTCACGAGGTTCATGAGCCAGCCCCGGTTGAACACGAGGGCCGTGGCCCCGAAGGCCCCGCCCACGCTGAGCAGGTAGCTGAGCGCCGTCTTGACCGAGACGAGGACGGAGCGGAACACCAGGAGGAGGAGCACGAGGGTCAGCCCGACCACGAAGATGCCGAACGGCAGCAGCGCGTCCGCGAGCCGGTTGGAGATGTCGATGGACGCGGCGGTGTACCCGGTGATGGCGGTCCTCACCCCGTACCGCGCCTCCCACACGGGGCCGAGCGCGCGGAGGTCCTCCACGAGGCGGGCGGTGGCGGGGTCATCCGGGCCGGTCCGGGGGATCACCTGAACGAGGGCGGTGTCCGCGTTCCGGTTGGGAACCGCGAGCGGCACCGCCGCGACCCCCGGGAGGTGGAGGACGTCGTCGCGGATCCCCTCGACCACCCCGAGCGGGTCATCGGATTCGAGGATCGTGCCGGTGATGATGAGGGGGCCGTTGCGACCGGGGCCGAAGTACTCGGCGATGAGGTCGAAGGTGATGCGGTCCGCGGCACCCGGCGGGTTGCGCCCCGAGTTCGGCAGGGCCAGCTCGAGGTCACGCGCGGGCAGGCTGAGGGCCGCCAGCCCCGCCACGACGAGGACCACCGTGAGGAGCGGGACCCGTGTCACGGCGCGCACCCACCGGCGGGAGGTGGCTCCCGTCCGGCGCGGCGTGCGCGGCGGCGCGGGCCGGAGCCGCTCCCCGGCGAAGCCCAGGAGCGCCGGCAGGGCGGTGAGGGCGAGGGCGACCTCGATCGCGACGGCGACGGAGGCGAACGCGCCCATGATCGTGAGGAACGGCAGCTGGGCGACGGCGAGGCCGGCGAGGGCGATGATGTTGGTGGTCCCGGCGAAGACGACGGCGGAGCCCGCGGTGCCCCCTGCACGTGCCGCCGACTCCTCGAGCTCCATCCCCTCGGCCAGCTGGTCCCGGTGCCGCGCCACGATCAGGAGCCCGTAGTCGATGCCGACGGCGAGGGCGAGCATGAGCGCGAGGATCATCGTCGTGGAGTTGATGGTGGTCACGCCCGCGGCGATGACCACGAGGAGCAGGGACGCGCCGGCGCCCACGAGCGAGAGGATGACGGGCATCAGGGCGGCCTGGAGCGAGCCGAGGACGATCAGCAGCACCACGAGGGCGACGACGACCCCGGCGAAGTCCAGCGCCGACATCTTCGGCATGCTCACCGCGAACAGGTCCCCGCCGACGTGCACCGCGCTCCCCGGGATCGACTGCTCGAGCGCCGCGGCCTCGTCCAGGAGGATCGCGCGCTGCTCGTCCGTGAAGGTCGAGACCATGAGGCCGCCCACCCGGACGGAGAGGGTCGCGGCCTTCCCGTCGTCGCTCACGAGGCCACCTCCCAGGGTTCCCGGGAGCCGGACCTCGGTGACCCAGTCGATCTCCTCGATGCGGCGGGCGGCGGACTCGATCGCCGCACTGACCGCCGGGTCCAGGACGGTGCTCCCGTCCGGTGCGAGGACCACCATCGTCGCCGAACTCTCGGCGGCTTCGGGGAACGTCATCCGGAGCTGGTCGAGCGCGACCTGGGAGGACGCGCCGGGGATGGAGAACTCGTCGTCGAAGGTGCCACCGAACGCCAGCGCGAGGACGCCGAGCGTGATCAGGAAGGCCGCCCAGGCGGCGATCACCCGGCCCCGGGCGCGGTAGCAGGCTCGTGCGAGCCGGTAGAGGACTGACGACACGTGGCTCCCTTGCACCCGCGGGTACCTGCCCGATCGATACATCACCGTATCCGATACGCGAGTGTATCCGATGTGTGGGTGTATCGGATAGGGTCGGATCGTGCACCTCCCGTTGAGCCCCCGCCGCACCGCCACCCGTGACCGGCTCATCGAGGCCGCGCTCGGAGTGTTCGCGGAGAAGGGCGTCCTCGCGGCGACGGTCGAGGAGATCTGCGAGACCGCCGGGTTCACCCGGGGTGCCTTCTACAGCAACTTCTCCTCGAAGGACGACCTGTGCGTGGCGGTCCTGGACGCCCAGGCCGCGGAGAGCCTCGAGGCCACCCGCGCGGCGATCGCCTCGCTCCCCGACCCCGCCACGCTCGGCGAGCTCACCACCGGGGAGCTGGTGGAACGGACGGTGGGCGTGTTCATGACCGCCCAGCGGGCCGACCGGGTGTGGGTGCTCGGCTCCTCCGAGCTGCGCCTGTACGCCGCACGGTCGCCCGGGTTGCGAGAGGCCTACCGGGAGCGGTTCGAACGCACCACCCGGGAGTTCGCCGCCCTCATCGAGGCAACCGCCGCCCAGCTGGGCTACGAGCTCGCCGTGCCCGCCCCGGACGCCATCGACGTCCTCCACGCGGTGTTCGAGCACGGGGCGATCGGGGCGCTCATCGACGGTGGCGATGTCTCGTGGCAGGTGCGTGCCGCCCAACTCGGGGCGGTGCTGCGCTCGCTGCTCCGCCCGGCTGCCCGCTCGGAGCCGGCGAGCCGGCCCTGAGCGTGGCGCCGCGTCGGTCCGGGGATGAGTCTTCCCACGGGGCTATCGTGGGTGTGTCCGTCGCCGCGGAGGGAGTCCGATGAAGCGCGCGCTCACCGTCCTCGCCGCCCTGATGCTGCTCGCCGGCTGCGCCGGGACCGCGGGGCCCTCTCAGACCAGTGCGTCGCCCACCCCGACGCCCAGTCCCACGCCGGAGACCACCTCCCCCAGCCCGAGCCCCACTCCGCGCCCGACGCCGGAGCCCACGTGGCCACTCACCGGGCTGCCCGCTCCCAGCCACGACGCCGGACCGGTGATCGGGGTGAAGGTGGAGAACTCCCTGGCTGCGCGCCCGCAGACCGGGCTCGAGGCTGCGGACGTCGTCTTCGTGGAAATGGTCGAGGGGGGACAGACGCGGTACCACGCCCTGTACAACTCGGTGGTCCCGGCGGTGGTGGGTCCCGTGCGGTCGCTACGGCCCATGGACGCGGCCATCCTCGGGCAGTGGCGTGCCGCGCTCGTCTACTCCGGCGGCCAGCCGCAGTTCGAGCGCCGCGTCGCGAACGCCGGGATCCAGCTGATGTACGAGGCCAGCGAGTTCGGCTTCTTCCGCGACCGCACCCGCAGGTCACCCCACAACCTGTACGTCACGCTCCCCACCGCCGTCGGAGCGATCCTGCCTGGCCACGACGCCTCGCCCACCCCCCTGTTCGGGTACTCCTCGATCCCGCCCATCGGGACGCCCGCGCGGGTGGTGCGGGCCATCTACCCGTCCGTCCGCTCCGGGTGGGAGTGGGACGAGGGAGCCGGTGCATGGCTCCGCTACGACGACGGCGTCCAGTCCCTCACCGCTGATGCCACCGCCCAGCTGCGGGCCACCAACGTCCTCGTCCTGCGGGTGGCGATCAGCGACACCGGCGCGAAGGACTCCGCGGGTGCCCCGGTGCCCGAGACGGTACTCACCGGCTCCGGCGAGCTCCGGCAGTTCACCGCCGGCCGGATGGTGGAGGGGACGTGGACCAAGGGCGGGGACAACGACCCGTTCGTGTTCACCGACTCCGCCGGACTTCCCCTCCTCCTCCTGCCTGGGAGTACGTGGGTGGAGCTGCTGCCACTCGAGGGCACGCTCGAGGTGGAGTGACGGCGCGTCCCAGTGGCGCCCCGCGTGCGGTGTCAGGCCTGTTCTGCAGGAGGCCTGTTACGCCTCTCGTATCCGTGGTGTGAGGGAGGCTCCTTGCTGTGAGGGAGGGGGTCTG
>DBQX01000017.1:0-2666 GCA_002305415.1 Actinomycetales bacterium UBA1383
GGCGCGCCACCACCAGCGCCACCGGACCGCGACGACACGACAAGGCCACCGGGCCGCGACGACACCAGGCGGCCACCGGACCGCGACGACACGACAAGGCCACCGGCCGGGCCAGGCCGAACCATGCCCCGCGCCGCCCGGCCCCACCCCGCCACCACCGAGCGCCGGCGGGAGTAGCGGGTCCGATCCAGCCCGGATGGCGATTCCCCTCGCCGGGCTGCGAGGGCCCGGACTGTGGGGAGTGCCCGCCCCGGGTGAGATGCTGGTGGTGGGGGCGGCAGCCGCAGCCCCCGGGCAGCCCCGTCCGATCGGACCCACGATGACCAGACCCCTTCCCCTCGAGGACTTCCGGTTCGGGATCGAGCACGAGTTCGCCGTCGCGAGGGAGGGCCGGTTCTGCGATCCCGCGACCACCCCGTTCGCCGACCTCCAGGCCGTGGTGGACGAACTGCCTCTCCACCCCGAGGACTACCCCGGCCTCCGGGTGGGCGACCTCGGCGTCAAGCGCAAGCGCTGGTACATCGAGGGTTTCGAGCGCTTCGACCCGCACGGCCGGTACCTCCGCACCGAGCCCAAGGGGTTCGAGATCCGCACGCCCATCTGCGCCTCGCTCGACGAGGCGATCGCCACCCTCCAGGCGGACACGGCCCGTTGGCAGCAGGTGGCCGAGCGCCACGGGTTCCGGCCGCTGCGCACCGCCCTCAACCCGTCCCGCAGCGAGTACGTGCCCGAGCCGCCACTGAACGAGTGGGAACTCGCCAACCGCCGCAGCCCGGAGGAGCGGACCGCCCACATCCCCATGGTCACCTTCGGCCCGGACCTCAACCTGTCCCACCCCGCCCTCACCACCGCCGAGACCATCGACATCGGCCAGAGGCTCACCGCGGCCAGCCCCTTCATCGTGCCGTTCAGCTTCTCCTCCCCGTTCGCCGACGGCGGTGCGTGGGGAGGCCTGTCCCGCCGGACCCATCTCCGCACCGGCCCCCGGCCGGCCGTGCTCGTCCACGTCGGGAGCGACGACGACGTCATCCCCTCCTCCCCCACCCTCACCGACCGCGCACGCCTCCCGGCGGAGGTGGGCCGGATCGAGTTCAAGGCCTTCGACTGCGTGTCCGACCCCGAGCTCTACCGCGCCCTCGGCACACTCCTCCTCGGCCTCGCGCTCGACACCACGCCGGCGGCCCGGGCCGTGGTCCCGGACGCGGGCCTCCACCGGCGGGCGGCGTTCGCCGGTTTCGAGGACGCCGCGATCGCGGACGGTGCGGCGGCGGCACTCCGCGCGGCGAGGGCCGCGCTCCCGGCGGAGATGGCGGCCCATCTCGAGCTGCTCGCGGCCATGCTCCGCGACCGGCGCACGCCGGCGCACGCGATGCTCGAGACCCGTCGCTCGACGGGGAGCCTGCTGGCGGCCATCTCCTGACCGCATCGCGCACTCCACCCCCCTTCGGGTGAGCTGGACCCATGAGCCGCGGCCGTCCGAAGGGACGCGGCCGCCCCCCGGCCAAGCGCACTGCGAAGGTCCGGGAGCTGAGCCCGTTCGACCGCACCTTCGCCGAGGCGCGCCGGGCCGCGCCCGATCTCACCCCTCTCCGGGCGCAACTCGTCGCGAGCGGGTGGCTCGGCCGGGCCTGGGCGGCACGCGAGCTCGGGAGGCGGGACACGGAGCTGGAGTTCGTGCGCGACGCCGGTGACCGACCCGGCTCCGGGTTCGTGCCAGTGGCCCCGTCAGCCACCCGGCGCGAGCAGGCGCCGGAGGGCGAACCGGGCGACCGGCGCATACCCGATCGCCACGAGTGGCGGCCCCTCGATCACGAGTCCGGCGCGCGTGCCGCCTGCGGTCTCCTCCAGCGTGTGCCGCATGTGCAGCGTCGCCCCGAGGACGCGCACGGTCCACGTCCAGTCGTGGGCGGACGCGTGCACCGCGGTGACCTCGAACGGGACCGCCACCCCCGCGATCGCGTGCACCACGCCCCTGAGTCCCGGTGCGAGCCGCTCTCCACCCTCCCAGGAGACGCGGCGGATCTGTGGGGCCCACGTGGACCAGAGGGCGGGGTCCGCGTACCGCTCCCACGCGAGGGCGACCGGCGCTGGTCCGTTGACCTCGACCGCCCGCCTCATGCCCCGAGCGTAATCACCCCCACGGCTGGCATCCCCCGAGGGCCGCAGGGAGGATGGTCCCATGGCACACGTCAACGATCCCGCCGTGATCCGCCGCCTGCTCGACGAACCCGGCCGCTGGGCCATCGTCGGCCTGTCCACGAACACGGACCGCACCGCCGACGGCGTCGCCCGGTTCGTCCAGCGCGAGCTGGGCAAGGAGATCGTCCCGGTCCACCCGAAGGCGGAGGCCGTCCACGGTGCCGAGGGCTACGCCACGCTCGCCGACGTCCCGGGAGACATCGACGTCGTCGACGTCTTCGTGCGGTCCGCGCTCGCGGGCGCCGTCGTGGACCAGGCCATCGACGCCGGCGCGAGGGCCGTCTGGCTGCAGCTCGGCGTGGTGGACGAGGAGGCGGCGGCGCGCGCCGCCGCGGCCGGCCTCGACGTCGTCATGGACACCTGCCCCGTCATCGAAGCCCGGCGGTGAACGGCCCGGACCTCGGCTCCCTGCGCGAGCTCCTCGCCGGCGCGCGGAACATCGTCTTCTTCGGCGGGGCGGGCGTCTC
>DBQX01000017.1:2781-2902 GCA_002305415.1 Actinomycetales bacterium UBA1383
CAGAACATCGACGGCCTCCACCAGCGGGCCGGCTCCCGCACGGTCCACGAGCTGCACGGTTCGGTGCTGCGCAACCACTGCGTCGGCTGCGGGGCGCCGCACGACGTCGCCGCGATCGTGG
>DBQX01000021.1 GCA_002305415.1 Actinomycetales bacterium UBA1383
GGGCTGGGGTGGGGGGTCCCTGGCATGAGGGAGGCTCCCTGGTGCGAGGGAGGCCTGGGGCGGGGGGTCCCTGGCATGAGGGAGGCTCCCTGGTGCGAGGGAGGCCTGGGGTGGGGGGTCCGTCACCCTGTCAGCGCCGCCGCCAGCGCCGTGACCTGCTCGTCCACGAACCACCGAGTGACATGCGCGGACCGGAACGCGGCGTCGAAACCGTGGAAGGCGCCGTCGACGACGTCGAGCGTCACCGGCACGCCGGCCTCTGCGAGGCGTCGCGCGTAGGTGACGTTCTCGTCGTGGAAGAGGTCGGAGGTGCCCACTCCGATCCACGCCGGCGGGAGGCCACGCAGGTCGCCGCGCCGCGCCGGGGCGGCGTAGGCGGGCACCGTCGCGGCCCCGGGCTCGGTCCCGAGATACGCCGTCCAGCCGAGCCGGTTGCTGCCCGGGGTCCAGAGGCGTAGGCCCGCGGGGGCGGCGTCCTCGCGCACCACGGTGCGGTCGTCGAGCATGGGGTAGACGAGGAGCTGGAACGCGAGGCGGGGCCCGCCGTCGTCGTTGGCGCGCTGGGCGAGGGCGGCGGCCAGACCACCCCCGGCGCTCGCCCCGCCGACGGCGATCCTCCCGACGTCGACGCCGCCCCCGGGCCGGGCAAGCCAGGCGAGGGTGGCGTGGGCGTCGTCGAGGGCGGCGGGGAAGGGGTGCTCTGGGGCGAGCCGGTAGTCGACCGAGGCGACGGTGACGCCCAGCCGTTGGACGAACTCCAGGCAGAGGTGGTCGTCCTGCTCGGGCCTCCCGATCAGGTATCCCCCGCCGTGGAGCCACAGCAGGGCAGGGGTGCTGGACGCGTGGGTGGGGCGGTAGAGCCGCACCCGGACCGGGGGTGCGCCCGCGGGCCCGGGGACGTGGACATCGCGCACCTCGACTCCGGCCGGGACGCGGGGGCGGGGCACCGGGAGGCGTCGGAGCACCCCCACGAGCGGGAGGTTCCACGTGACCGTGGGGACGAACCGGGCGGCGCGGAGGTCGGGGTGCCATGCGTCCATCACCGGGAGGAGGTCGCGTTCCATGCGTCCAGTCTGCGGGGGTGCGTGGCCCGCGGCGAGGGGACGGCCCCCCTCGCGGGTGATGTTCCGGGGGAGCCACGTCGGCAACCATGGGCCCCGTAGGTCGACCGCGCTGGCCCCAGAGGGCCCACGGTTGACGCCCTCCTCTGGGATGACTGCCATGGGCGAAACACGCAGCGTGAAGAAGCCGGCCTCGGTCTGACGACGTCGACGGGCACCGTGACGCTGATCCCGCCCACGGTCGAGATCACGGCGACGGGCCAGGAACTCACCGTCGACGGCGTCCGCATGGAGTTCCAGCTCGCGCCGGGTTCCGAGGCGCCCGCGGAGATGCACATCTACCTGCCGCACCTCCGGGCGCTGTGCATGGCCGAGAACGCCACCCACGTCCTGCACAACATCCTCACCATCCGGGGCGCCCTGGTCCGCGACCCGCACGCGTGGTCCCGGTACATCTCCGAGGCCATCGAGCTGTTCGGGGACCGCACCGACGTGGTGTTCGCCTCCCACCACTGGCCGACGTGGGGCCACGACCGCGCCATCCACTTCCTGGAGCTGCAGCGTGACCTGTACGCGTACCTCCACGACCAGACGGTGCGCATGATGAACCTCGGCATGACCGGCAGCGAGATCGCCGAGGCCATCCGGATGCCCCCCGCGCTCGAGAACGCGTGGCACGCCCGCGGCTACTACGGCTCGGTGAGCCACAACGTCAAGGCCGTCTACCAGCGCTACATGGGCTGGTACGACGGCAACCCCGCCAACCTCTGGAAGCACCCGCCAACCGAGGCGGGATGCCGTGGTGGCCAGGGCGTGGCCGAGGTGCCGCAGAGCCTGCCGCCCCCGGTGCTGCCGTTGCTGTCCGCCGTGCCCGACCTCCTGATCCCCGTACGGCAGCCTCTTCTTCGCGTCTGCGGGCGTGTTCGAGAGCCAGCTGCCGGAGGTGGGGCCGGGATCCGCGGGTGCGGTGGTGGTACTCCGGCTGCGGGGAAAGGAGGAGCTGGGCAGCACTTCATCCGCACCATCGTCCGGTACCACGAGCGTCTCGCGGCAGCCGGGGGCTGGCTGGTCCTCAGCGGCGTGGGTGAGCGGGTGCGTCGCCAGCTCGCCAACACCGGCGCGCTCGAGGTCCTCGGCGCGGAGAACGTGTTCCCTGCGACCCGGCGCGTCGGGGAGTCCCTCCAGGCCGCCCTCCACCGCGCGGAGGTCATGCAGGAACGATCCGCTCCGGAGCAGGGAGCCGTGTGACGCCTGCGGCCGCAACGCCGGGGGTGGCGCCCCTCGCACGCAGCACGCCGACCGCGGGGTGGAGCGTGGCCCGCCGAGGCTCGCTGACGAGCCCGATGACAGCCGGGGGCGAGGATACTGGAGAGGCACGTCAGGAGGATCAGTGGCGACCATGCGTTTCGTGTACGGGCCGGTACCCTCCCGCCGGCTGGGCCTCTCGCTGGGGGTCAGCCCGATCCCGCCGAAGGTGTGCAACTACTCGTGCGTCTACTGCCAGCTCGGCAGGACGGACCGGCTGACCGCCACCCGGGCGATGTTCTTCCCGGTTGCGGACATCGTCCGGGAGTTCGCCGCCGCACTTCCCGAAGCGGGGAGGCTCGACGCCGTCACCATCGTGGGCGAGGGGGAGCCGACGCTGTACAGCGGACTCGGCGAGCTGATCGGTCAGATCGGCGCGCGTGCCGACACGCCGCTGGCGGTGATCACGAACGGTGCGCTGCTGTCCGACCCGCAGGTCCGCGCCGAGTTGGCGGGCGCGGACATCGTGCTGCCCTCGATGGACGCGTGGGACGAGGAGTCCTTCCGGCGGATCAACCGGCCGCACGGGCGGCTCCGCTGGGCGGACGTCCACGCGGGGCTGCTCGCCTTCTCCCACGAGTACCCGGGCCAGCTCTGGCTGGAGATCATGCTGATGCGGGGCGTCAACGACGACGACGCCTCTCTCCGCCGGTATGCCCGCCTGCTGCGCGAGGTGCGGTACGACCGGCTGTACCTCAACACCCCGGTCCGGCCTCCGGCGGAGCCTGAGGTGCAGGCCGTGGATCACCAGACCATGGCCCGGGCCGCGGAGGCACTGGGTGCCACCTCGATCGACCTGCTCGCCTCCGACGGCTTCCGCAGCGAGATCGCCGACGACTACGACGCCGTCCTCAGCATCATCCGGCGCCACCCGATGAACGCCTTCGAGCTACAGGCGTTCCTCGGCGTCCGCGGGGTCGGTGATTCGGCGGCGCTCCTCGAGCGGCTCTCCGGGGACCCGGCGATCGAACGCGTCCACTACCGGGGCATCGACACCTTCCGGCTCCGGCCGCGGCCGGGCGGGGCGGGCCATGATCGTCCGGGCCGAGGTCAGGGCCTTTAGGCCTTCCCCCGGAAGCCGCGGGACGCGACAATGGCGGCAGCCCATCGTTCGAGGGAGACGGGGGCACGGCGAGGGGGTTGGACCCATGTCCCGTCAGGAGCCTTCAGCGGCCACAGCCAGTCGGACATCGACGTCGTCGAGGGGAGGCCGCACAGGAGTCCGTCGTGCCACCACGGTGGCGCTGATCGCGATGCTGTCCGTCCTTGGCGCCGTGCAGGCGCCCGCCGCACCCGCTGGTATCCCGATCCCGGCATCCATCAGTCCCAGCGACGACGGGCCCTCGACGCCGCCGGAGGGTGGGCCGGGCACACCCACCGCGCCCCCCGAGGCCAGCACGAGTCCTGATCCCACACCGCCACCGGAACCCACACCGCCACCCGACCCCACTCCCGCACCAGAACCCGGAACGAGCCCGGAGCCCACGCCGTCACCCGTGCCCGAGCCGCCCGACGCTGACACTTCTCCGCCGGAGGACACCACTCCGCCAGCGGACGAGCCCGAGGCGGCAGCGGCGGCCGTCCTCCCCCCGGGTGACCCGTTCGGCAACCTCGAGTCCGTGGTGGTGGGAGCCGGGACGGTCACGGCGTCCGGGTGGGCCCTCGACCCGGACACCACCGACCCGATCATCGTGCAGATGTACGTCGACTGGTCGGCGAACACGATGGCCTGGGCGGACCTGCCGCGGCCCGATGTGGAGGACGCCTTCGCGATGGGGGCCGACCACGGCTTCAGCCTCTCGATGGACGTGGCCCCGGGCGCTCACACGGTGTGTGTGTACGCCGTCAACGTCGGCGTCGGCGCGAGCACCGCGGTGGGCTGCCGCACCGTGAGTGTCCTGGGGGGCAACCCCGTGGGGGCCATCGACTCCGTCGCGATGTCAGTCGGCACGGTCACCGTGTCCGGGTGGGCGCTCGACCCGGACACGACCGCTCCGATCATCGTGCAGATGTACGTCGACTGGTCCGCGAACACGATGGCCTGGGCCACCCTGCCCCGCCCCGACCTCGACGAGGAGTACGGGCTCGGCCCGGACCACGGCTTCAGCCTCACGATGAGCGTCAGCCCGGGCACCCATACGGTCTGCGTCTACGCCATCAACGTGGGGCCGGGCTCCACGACGAGCATCGGGTGCCGTACGGTCACCGTGCTCGGTTCGAACCCGGTCGGGAACATCGACTCGGTGGTGGTGTCCGACGGCGTCGTGACGGCGAACGGCTGGGCGCTCGACGCCGACACCACCGGTCCGATCATCGTGCAGATGTACGTCGACTGGTCCGCGAACACGATGGCCTGGGCGGATCTGCCACGGCCGGATGTCGAGGCCGTGTTCGGGCTGGGTTCCAACCACGGCTTCACGCTCTCCCTGCCCGTCGATCCCGGTGTCCACACCGTCTGCGTCTACGCGATCAACACCGGACCGGGCACCACCACTGTCCTCGGTTGCCGGACGGTGGTGGTGGGCACCGACTGCTCGGTCCAGAAGTGCGTCGCCCTGACGTTCGACGACGGGCCCGGCCCGTACACCTCGCGGCTCCTTGACATCCTCCAGTCGACGGGCACGAGGGCCACGTTCTTCCTCGTCGGGGAGAGGATCTCCGGCTACCCGTCCGTCGTCCGGCGGATGGGTGATCTCGGGATGGAGGTCTCGAACCACTCGTGGAACCACGCGGACCTCACCACGCTGACCACGTCGCAGATCGCCGCCCAGCTCTCCCAGACGTCCGCGGCGATCGAGTCGGTGACCGGCCGCCGTCCGACGCTGATGCGGCCCCCGTACGGCGCACGGAACACGACGGTCGACGCCGTCGCCGGTCAGCAGGGCCTCGCCGTGATCCTCTGGAGCCTCGACACCCTCGACTGGAAGTACCCGGATCCGGCGCGCATCCGCTCGGTGGTGGCCACCGGGGCGGTCGACGGCACGATCGTGCTCATGCACGACATCCACTCCACCACGGTGGACGCGGTGCCCGGGATCATCGCTGATCTTCGCGCGCGCGGGTTCACGCTCGTCACCGTGACGGAGTTGCTGGGCTCACCCCGGCCCGGGGTGGTCTATTCCCACGGCTGAGACGCCTCGCGCGCGGCCGCAACACGGGCGTCCTCGTTCGATGCGGCGCGAGGGGAGTATGGTCGTTCCCGCAACGACGCACCGACCGGGAGAGGCATGCGCGCTCCACTCGACAGCCCCATGCCACAGGTGGCTGCCCTCGAGGGCGTGGAGGGCCGGCTCGTCGTTGTCACCGGGGCGCGCGGTGCCGGGAAGACCACATGGTGTGAGGCTCTCGTGCGGGAGGCCCGCACGCTCGGCCTGCACACCGCCGGCCTGCTCTCGCCACACGTCGTCGAGGACGGGATCCGTGTGGCGATCGACCTGGTCGACGTCGTCACCGGCGAACGCCGTCGCCTCGCCACCCGCCCTGACCCGCGCTTTCCCCCACCGGATGCCCGCCGCGGGGCACGATGGGTCCTTGACCACGACACGCTGGCCTGGGGAAACGCGATCCTCGGCCGGGTGAACCGCGCCGACCTCCTCGTGCTCGACGAGATCGGCGCGCTGGAACTGCGGCACGGTACCGGGTTGGTCGCCGGCCTCAGGCTGCTACGGGACCGGCGCTACGGGACGGCCTGCGCCGTCGTGCGGCCGGACCTGGTGGAGGAGGCACGGCGCCGCTGGCCGTGGGCGCAGACGCTCCGGGTGGGGGACGCGGAATGATCCGGCTTGACGGACTGTCCGTGTCCTACGGGCCGGTCCCTGCCCTGGACGCCATCTCCCTGACGGTGGAGCCCGGCGAGTGTGTGCTGGTCACGGGTCCGTCCGGCTGCGGCAAGTCCACGCTCGGGCGCGCCATCGCCGGCCTCATCCCCCACGCGGTCGCCACGGACGTCCGTGGCGAGGTGGAGGTGGCCGGGCTCGACCTGAGGCGCAGCAGCATCCCCGACATCGCCGCGCGAGTGGGCATGGTCTTCCAGCGGCCCGCGTCGCAGCTGTTCCACCTCACCGTCGAGGCCGAGGTGGCGTTCGGCCCCCACAACCTCGGCCTCGACGAGACCGAGGTCCGCGAGCGGGTGGCCTGGGCGCTCGACGCCACCGGACTCGGCGGGTTGCGGCACGCGAGGCCCGCCAGCCTGTCCGGAGGGCAGAAGCAGTGCGTGGCGATCGCGGCGTCCCTGGCGATGCGCACCTCGGTCCTCGTCCTCGACGAGCCGACGGCGTCGCTGGACGTCCCCAACACGCGGCGCGTCATGGAGGTCCTCGGCCGGCTCCGTGACGAGCACGGCATCACGATCGTGCTCATCGAGCACCGGCTCGCGGAGGCGGTGCGGCTCGCGGGACGCGTGATCCTCATGGACGCGGGGCGCGTGATCGCCGACGGCGATCCGGCCGTCGTGTTCGCGGACCGGGCGTTGCGCGACCGCCTGGGGCTCCGGCGACCCACCGACCAGCCCGCGGTCTCATGGGAGTCGCTGATCGGGGACGGCGCCGGGGCCCGCCCCGAGGGCGAGGCCCTCCTCACCCTGGACCGGGTGACGGCGGGTTTCAACGGGAACGCCGCCATCCGCGACGTCAGCCTGCGGATCCGGCCCGGCGAGTTCGTCGCCCTGGTCGGGGACAACGGCGCCGGGAAGTCGACGCTCGCGCTCGTGGCCGCCGGACTCCTCCGGCCGCAGTCCGGGACCGTGCGTTTCGACGACGGCGCCCGCCCCCGGCCCGGTCTCGACGTCGCGCTCCTGTTCCAGGATCCCCAGGAACAGCTCTTCACCGACTCGGTGGACGAGGAGCTGGCCTTCGCCCCCACGAACTACGACCGCTTCGACCAGGACCTGCATGCCCGCATCCTCCGGGAGGCCGGCCTGACGGAGGTGCGTGCGCGCTCGCCACTGGCGATCTCCGTGGGGCAGCAGCAGCGCACCGCGCTCGCGTCCTGCCTGGGGCTGCGTCCCCGGTTGCTGATCCTCGACGAGCCGACCCTCGGACAGGACTGGGGGCACCTGTCCCGGCTCATGGACTACGTGGCCACCCTGAACCGGGCCGGCACCGCGATCCTGCTCATCTCGCACGACTACAAGCTGGTCCACCACTACGCCCAGCGGCTGGTCCTGCTTCGGGAGGGCCGGATCGAGCAGGTGGGGACCACCCACACCCGCATCAGCGACCTCGGAGGTGCACCGTGACGTTCTCGACCCGCGAGCTCGCGACCCTGGCGGTGTTCGGTGCCCTCTGGGGCCTGGTGGAGATCACGCTCGGCGCCGTCATCAAGACGCTCAACATCCCGCTCGGTGCCCTGCTGGTCGTGAGCGTGGGACTGGTGGTCGCCCTGGTCGGCCGGGCCTTCGTCCCGCGCCGTGGCTCCACGCTCTTCATCGGCGTGATCGCCATGCTGCTGAAGCTGTTCAGCCTTGGCGGCGTGGTTGTCGGGCCGATGGTGGGCATCCTGTTCGAGGCGCTCATCGCGGAGATCGTGCTCTCCGCCATGGGGCGGCCTCGACGGGCCTCGTTCGTCGCGGCGGGCGCCGCGGCCAGCGCGTGGCTCCTGGTGCATCCCTTCCTCACGGGACTCCTGTTCTTCGGCCGTTCCCTGTTCGTCGTCTGGCAGGACCTGCTGGACCTCGGGAACCGCGTCGTCGGCCTCGACCCCTCGGCGGCCGCCTGGATCGTGGCGGCACTGGCGGCGATCTACGCGGGTGTCGGTGCGGTCGTCGGGTGGCTGAGCTGGGACCTCGCCCACACCCTCAAGAAACGAACCGGAAGGTGAACCCATGAAGCGACTGCTCGCACTCCTCTCGCTCGCTGTCCTGACCCTGACCTCGGGCTGCGCCGGGGGCGGCGACGCCGGCAACGCCGACACCTCCGCGCTCGTGGTCTCCGGCGGTGACAGCAGCGAGTCGTACTCGCGCGCCGACCTCGAGTCGCTGGGCGCCACCGAGTCCGAGTTCAACGGGGTTGCCTACACCGGGGTGCCCGTCGACGTCCTGGTCGAGGACGCCGGATTCGACCCCGCGTCGGTGCGGGCGGTCAAGGCGGTGGCCGCGGACGGGTTCACGGTCAACTACGACCCCGGCCAGGTGTTCGGCGACGGGATCATCGTGGCGTACGCTCTCGCCGACGGCTCCGACCTCTCCGCCGACGACGGCGCCTTCCGCATGGTCCTCCCGGGCCAGGAGGGCAAGCTCAACCTCCGGATGCTGGTCGAGCTCCAGGTGACGCAGTGACCGTGGCCAGCGTGGACGCGAGCCCGGTCGCCGGACTGGGCACGATCGGGCACCTCTCGATCTTCGCGGGCACGCTGGCCGCGGTCATGCTCTCGCCCGCCGCACTCCTCCCCTGGGTGGCGGCCGGGTGCCTCCTGGTCACCTGGCTCCTGCGGCCGCGCGCCGTCCGTGGACTGCTGCGGTGGCGCTGGCTGGTCCTGCTCGTGGTCATGGCCGTACCGCCCCTGTTCGTGGTGGGCGAGATCGACTCCGCCCTCGGGCTGGTCCGGTACTCATCGGAGGGCCTGGCCCTCTCCATCCAGGTGGCCCTGCGCGTCGTCGTGATCCTCGCCGCGGTGCAGGCGATGACGTCCTCGGTGGACATCACGGCGGTGGCCGGGCTGTTCGAGCGCCTGGGGCTGCGTGGCCTCGGATTCTCGCTGGGGGTGGCGCTCAACCTGCTCCCGGCACTCACCGAGTCCGCGCGGAATGCGTGGCGGAGCCTGTCGATGAGGGGCGGGCTGCGGCGTCGACGGCTCCGCGGCCTCCGCCTGCTCGCCACCGCGGTGATCGCGGGGGCGCTCGGTCGTGCCGAGGAGATCGCCCTTGCCGCCGAGGCGCGTGCCTTCACGCCGGAGCGTGTCCGCAGGATACCCATCCAGCGCGGCCGTTTCGACTGGGTCGCCGTCGTCGCCGGGCTCGCCGTCGTCGTCGCCATCGTCGCGGTCCGGCTCGCGGGGGTCACGGGACCGGTGTGAGCACCGTGCCCGTGGCGAGGAAGGTCCGCAGGTTCTCGAGGAGCAGGTCCGCCATCGCCTGGCGCGTCTGCTCGGTGGCGCTGGCGACGTGCGGCTGGAGGACAACCGTGTCGAGCGCCAGCAGTTCGGCAGGGACATGGGGCTCGTCGGCGAAGACGTCCAGCCCGGCGCCCGCGAGTTCACCGGAGGCGAGGCGCCGCACCAGCGCCTCCTGGTCGACGACGGACCCCCGGGCCACGTTCACCAGGTACCCTTCCGGGCCGAGGGCCGCCAGCACGTCGTCGTCCACCAGTTTCTCCGTGGCCGGGCCGCCCGGCACCACCACGACGAGCACGTCGGACGCGGCCGCGAGTTCGACGGGAGTCGCGGCGTAGGGGTAGGGCACGCCGTCGACGGCGGTGCGCGAGTGGTACGCGATCGCGCACCCGAAGCCGGCCAGGCGGTCCGCGATGGCGCGGCCGATGCGGCCGAGGCCAAGGATCCCCACTGTCGAGCCGCTGACCTCGCGGGTGAGGGGGAACGTCTCGCCGGCGGCCCAGCGGCCCGCGCGGACGAAGCGGTCCGCCCGGCTGACGCCCCGGAGGGTGTCGATGAGGAGTCCGACGGCGAGGTCGGCGACGGCGTCCGTCAGCACCCCCGGGGTGGTGGCGATCGTGATGCCACGCTCGCGCGCCTGCGCGGTGTCCGTGGAGTCGTAGCCGACGCCGAAGATGAGGACCGCCCGGAGATTGGGCAGGGCAGCCATCAGGTCCGGGCCCACCCCGGTGTTGTAGGTGGTGACGGCCACCGCCACTCGCCCGGCGTTTCCGGCGAGCCAGGCGGCGCGCTCGACGGGCTCGTCCGGAAGCCGCTCGGCGTGGAACTCGGTGCGCAGGGAGTCGGCGAGGGTCGGCAGCAGCGCGCCGACCTGGAGGACCAGCGGAATGTCAGACATGGTGAGAGCGTCCCACACGCGAGGCGGTGTGCGGAGCCTGCCGGGCGATCGTGATCGTGTCAGTGCCGGGTGATTCGCTTGACTGCATGAGCGAACTCGAGAACAGCGCCCCCCGGCGCCCCCTGGCCCTGAAGGATCGCCGCGGGGAGGTGGTCTCCTACCTCCTGCGGATTCACGTGGTCGGTGCGAAACCGCAGGTGTGGCGGAGGGTGTTCGTCCCCAGTGATCTGACCCTCGCCCGGCTCCACACCGTGCTCCAGGCCGCGATGGGCTGGGAGGGCCGCTACGGGCACCACTTCCAGGTGGAGCCCTTCTCGGACCCGGCCGCCGTGGTGGTCCGCACCGCCGATGCGCCCGGTGACCCGTCGGTGCCGGACGAGGCCGCCCTCCGCGTCGACGAGGTACTCGGCGAACCGGGTGACCGGCTGCACTACCTGTACGACCCGGGCGACGGCTGGCGCCACGTGATCCGCCTGGAGAACGTGTTCCCGGCGTACCCGTCGCTCGGGAACAGGCCGGTGTGCATCGAGGGGCGCGGCCGGTGCCCGGTCGAGGGGGTCGGGGGCGTGGCGGTCTGGAACCGGGTGGTCGCCGTGCTGGCGGGAAGGGCACCCGCCGGGACGGTGGATCCGGCGCTGCTGCGCTGGGCGGGGCAGTCCCGCACGCCGTCGGGCTTCGACCGGCGGCAGGCCAATCACCGGATCCGGGAGTGGCTCGTGGTGCCACCGCCCCCGGCGCCGCCGCGGGGCGACGCGCCGCTCGGGCGCCGGGCGAACCGGCCGTGGGTGCCACGCCCGGCGAAGGGGATGGTGCCGTTCCCCTGCGTGCTCGACGGGCAGGTGGCCGGGCTGGCGGGGACCGTCGGCGTGCGGCGGGGGCTCGTCGTCGACACGCCGTGGGGCGCCGGCGAGTTCCCGGACCCGAGCCAGGCGGTGGCGGATGGCCTCGAGGTGCATGATGCGGGGTTCCTCCACTTCCTCGACCCGGCGTTCGCGCCGTTCTGGTGCCCGAGGTGCGAGGCCGTCTACTGCGGCGATCACTGGCGAACGTGGGTGGTGGCCGGGAGTGAGGGCGAGCCCGACCACACGTGGGGCTCCTGCCCCCGGGGTCACGAGCGTCTGCTGCGGTGAGCGCGTCAGCGCAACACCGGTGCTCGCGCACCGATGGGTTCCAGGCGCCGGTACGCCTCCCCGAGCGCCGGACGTGGGTCAGGTTCGCCCTTGTTCGGCCAGAAGGCCATCGCCCGTTCCGCCTGGGCGGTGATCGTCAGGGACGGGTTGACCCCGAGGTTCGCGGTCACCGCCGAGCCGTCGGCGACGTGCAGCCCCGGGTGGCCGAACACGCGCTGCCAGCCGTCGACGACGCCGTCGGCCGGCGTCGCGCCGATGGTGGCACCTCCGAGGAAGTGCGCGGTCAGCGGCCGGTCGAACGGCTCCCCCAGCGACGCCCCCGCCATGCCCTTCATGACGTGCTGCATCTAATGGGTTCTAGCCGGGCTTCTGGCAGGCTCGGTCCTGTAGCGGCTGGCGGGTCAGCACTCCACACATCTGATCGCTGTTCGAGGTCTTGCGGCAGACCGTGCGCCCGCTGGTCGTGAGGAGGCGAATCGCTGCTGGGATGTCGTGCCCCCGACTCGCGTTGTCCGGGTGAGCACTCGCACCATTAGATCGCTGGGAGTCCTCCTCCACGCTGCGACAACGGGTGACGACGAAGGAGAGGCGGTTTCTGGTGTTGTTCGTGGGTGATGACTGGGCGGAGGAGCATCACGACATCGAGGTCCAGGACGAGACGGGCAGGGTGCTTGCCAAGAAGCGGCTGCCCGAGGGCCTGGTGGGGATGGTCGCGCTCCACGAGCTGATCGGCCGGCACGTGCCGCCCAGCTGGGCGGACCTGGACCCTGATGAGGCGGCCGGGAGGGTGGTGGTCGGGATCGAGACTGATCGGGGCCCGTGGGTGGCCGCCCTCGTCGCTGCGGGGTACCGGGTGTACGCCATCAATCCGACCTCGGCGGCCCGGTATCGGCAGCGGCACTCGATGTCGGGCGCCAAGGCTGACACCACGGATGCGCACCTGCTCGCCGAGATCGTCCGAGTGGACCGCGCCCATCACAGGCCAGTCGCCGGCGACAGTCCGGAGGCGCAGGCGGTGAAGGTGGTGGCCCGGATACACCAGTCGTTGATCTGGGACCGGACCCGGCACGTGCTGCGGTTGCGCTCCGCGTTGCGGGAGTACTTCCCGGCCGCGATCAGGGCCTTCGAGGACCTGGACGCCCCCGAGGCACTCGAGCTGCTCGCTGCGGCCCCGGACCCCGACTCCGCGGCGAAGCTGACCAAGACACGGATCGTGGCAGCGCTGAAGCGGGCGCACCGCCGCAACACCGACGAGCGTGCCACCGTGATGTTGCAGGTGCTGCGGGCCCCTGAACTGCGGCTGCCTGGTCCGGTGCAGCAGGCCTACGCCGCCGGCATCGCCGCCCAGGTCGCGGTCATCGGCGTGCTCAACCACCAGATCGAGGACTTGAGTGTGGTGGTGGGCGCCCATTTTGGCCGCCACCCGGACGCTGAGATCTACACCAGCCTCCCGGGCCTCGGTGTGGTCCTCGGTGCCCGGGTGCTGGGCGAGTTCGGTGACGACCCTCACCGGTACGCCGACGCGAAGGCCCG
>DBQX01000074.1 GCA_002305415.1 Actinomycetales bacterium UBA1383
CCACGGATCAGTCAGGAGAGCCAGAAAGCGTTCCGGATTGTTGTCCGAGTCGTCGAGGGAGAGCCACGCCGAGGCGAGATCCTCGATGGCCGGCGACGGCTGAGTCTGATCAGACTGCCACAATCCACAATTCAGAACGAGCGTGGTCTTTCCGAAACCTGCGGGAGCGGCCACGAGCGTCAATTTCCGGGAGAATGCATTTCCCGTCCAGAGCCCGGCAATGAACCTTTGTTGCAGCCGCCTGCGTTCCACGGAGTCGGGACGCGGAGTCGGGCGATGTGTCTTCGTCTGCAAGAGGGTTGAGTTCATTGTGCTGTACCACCAGGTTGCAGGTCCACGCGGTCAATATCCTACCAGTTGCCAAAACCGGCGTCAGCAATGCGAAACCCGGCAATTCAACGGGCGATTTACTGCCACGCCTCCGGCGGGCACCACGCCAGTCCGGCGTCCAGTGCCGCCACCACCTTGTCCCCGGCCGCGGCCTGGATCTGTTCCCCATCACCATCCTCCCGCGGGTCGTGAGTGCCGTGGGCCTCACGGACACGATCCCGCCCTCGACCGGCCCGGACAGTCGCGCCGCGGTCGCACGCGCTCGATGAACTGCCACGTCTCCCGGCGTGCCTGCGGGTCCAGGCCGGTGGTCAGCTCGTCGAGGACCGCGACCTCCGGGTTCCCTATCAGGGCAAGTGCGACAGCCGCTGCTTCTGTCCGCCCGAAGTAGCGTCCGGGGAGCTCGGCACGGTCGAGCGCTGCGATGAGTTCCGGGATGTCGGCCCGACGGGCGTGGAAGGAGGCGTACAACGCGAGCGCCTCGCGGACCTTGATCGTGGCCGGCAGGGCGCCGCTCTGGAGCTGGACGCCGACCCGCTCCCTGACGCGGTCGCGCTCCGTGCGCGGATGGAGGCCGAGCACCCGGACGCTGCCGGCGTCCGGCGTGCGGAGCCCCGTGACGCACTCCACGAGCGTGGTCCTCCCGGCGCCGTCGGGGCCCAGGACGCCGAGGATCTCGCCAGGCTCCACGGTCAGGCTCACGTCGTCGACGGCGACCACCGGCCCGCAGGCCTTCTGGACCCGCTCGATCTCGATGACGGGCACATTGCCTAATCGCCGCCATTCGCGCCGTGATCGGGGCGCAGAGTGGACCGCCGCCGTTGGGACCGCCGGGGGGACCGTGGTTCGGCCGGCGGTCGGCGTCCCGCTCATCGTCCTACGCCGTTCGTCGTATTCCACTCCTCCTGTGACCTCCGCCATAGTGAATGTGCCGAGGGCGGGACCTTCGTCCTCCGGTTCGATCACAGAAGGAGTCGATCATGACCACTCACACAGGAGTCCGCCGGGTCCGTACCCGTCGGAACGTGGCGATGTCGGCTGGTCTGCTTGCGCTCGCGCTCGGGGTGCCAGTGGCGGCCAGCGGCCAGCAGGCCGCAGCGGATCCCGATCCCATCGCCATCGAGGTCCTTTCGAGGCACGCGGCCTTCCCTGACGACGTCGCGCTGCAGGTGCGGCGTTCGCTGCCGGGGCAGGAGACCGAGGTGCTCAACCTCAAGGATGCCGGCCACGTCGTCATGGCGCGCATCGTCGTCCAGCCGGGCGCGGCCTTCCCCTGGCACACCCACCCGGGTCCGGTCATCGTCTCGGTCGCCGAGGGCAACCTCGTGTACCAGCAGGCCTCGGACTGCATCGAGCGGGTCTATGGCACCAACCAGGCGTTCGTTGACCCGGGGACCCAGATCCACACGGCCTGGAACCCCGATGAGGAACCGACGGTCCTGACCGCGACGTTCTTCGGGGTTCCCGCGGGCGGCGCGCCGACGATCCCCGATCCGGACCAGTCCGACCGCTGCGGCTGACGTGCGATCCCGACGCCCGCGGCACGGTGGTGTCGCGGGCGTCGCCGTGCCCTGGGCTACGTCTCGACTCGGGCGATGTCGCGACTCGGGGGACGGCGCGGCTTCAGCCGGCCGCGGCGACGTCGTCGCCGAACGCGGCCGCGACAGCGGCGGTCCGGCTCTGCACGCCCAGGCGCGCGAAGGCGTTCTCGAGGTGCTTGCGGACCGTACCCTCGGAGATCCCGATGATCCGGCCGATCCGCTTGTTCGACATCCCCAGGCGGACCAGCTGGAGGATCTCCCGCTGGCGCACGGTCAGGGTAGGGGGCTCCGCTGCCTGCGTGGTCTGCGACGCGGCCACCAGCAGCGGCTTCAGGTGCGGCAGCAGAAGTTCCATCAGGGTGCGGTCCCGGTCGTCGAAGGCCCGGCCGCCGTAGCGGTAGAGCTGGATGCGCACCGAGCCGAAGGTGCTCGTGGGCAGGCCCATGAGCAGGTTGTCCTTGTAGCCCAGGTACTCGATGTGGACGGGATCCTGCCTCCACTCCCGCTCCGAGACGTGTGAGAGGGCGGTGGACACCACGGGACGCTGCGTCCGCTCGATGAGGCTGCAGGTCCGAGTCCACCAGTCCCTGGTGAGCAGCTCGAAGCCGGGGTCGTCCTCGTCCGCCGTGAGCGCTTCCGACGAGGAGAGGAACTCGCGTTCCCCCTCCACCCACTGGGCGTGCCGGAGCCGGAAGCCGAGCGACTCGATGTCCTGGAATGACGCGAAGTCACAGGGGACGAGTTCCGTGATCAGGTGCATCACCTGGAAGGCTGCCTCCACGGGCGTTTCGGGTCCGTCCTGCCGGGCGACATCGAGGATTTCCTGCAGCAGGGCGATGTCGCCGGCGGACATTGAGTTCGCAGACATGGTCCCTCCTCCACGTTCCGCGGGACTATACACGCGTTGGTGGAGGGCGACAAGGGTCACGCCTCCGGCGGGCACCACGCCAGTCCGGCGTCCAGCGCCGCCAGAACCGTGCCCCCGGCCGCGGCCTCGATCTCCTCCCGCGGCCCCACCAGCACGAGCAGGCTCGTCGCCCGGGACATCCCCACGTAGAGCAGGTGTCCGGCCAGCGCGGGATCGTGAGCCCCGTTGAACGCCACCACCACCGCGGACCGCTCCAGACCCTTGAAGTTGCTCACGTGCCCGTAGAACACGTCGTCCCCGGCGAAGAACGCGTCCCAGTAGGCATCGTGCCCCGCCACGTCGATGCGGTTGACCTGCTCCGGGTGGCGGTGGCCTGTGGTCAGGAGGGCGATCCGCCCCGGGTCCCAGCCCTCGCCGATCAGCGCCTCGACGGCGTCGTCCGCCCGTCCGACCACGTCGCACGGGTCCACGTCCACGAACCGCACCGGCTCGCCCACGTCGTTGCGCACCCGCTGCCGCACCGCGGCCAGCGGCGCGAACGCGAGGGCGATGGTGCGTGCGTTGCGGAGGTTCTCGCCCAGCACGAACGGGTTCAACTCCACCGGCGCTGCGCCCTCACGGTCGAAGATGCGCTGGTGGGCGTCGGTGAAGACGTACAGCCACGGGTCGGCCGGGTTGCGGAAGCACGCGAGCAGCGCGTCCCACCACGACGCGCCGAAGTCCTGTGCCTCGTCCACGACGACGGCGTCGAACCGTTCCCCCTCCGGCACGCCCGCCGCGATCTCGGCCAGCCGACGCGGCAGCTCGGTCTCGAAGTACTCCGGACTCACCGCCTCGGGTGGCTCCAGTCCCCACCGGAACGGCAGCTGGTGGAAGGTGCCGATGTACGCGGGCCGTTCCCGCGCGGGCCACGTGGCGCTGAGCAGCTGGAAGTGCCGCGCCAGCCCGCGGGAGTAGCACATCAGCGCGGTCCGCTTGCCCTCGCGTGCGAACGCTCGCGCCTTCAGGATCGCCAGGTTCGTCTTGCCGGACCCCGCGCCGCCGATCAGCTCAGCGCGGCGCTGGTACTGCAGCAGCTCGATGACCCGCTCCTGTTCCGCGGTGAGCAGGTTCCCCTTGTCCTCCAGCATGTCCGCGAGCAGTTGGTGGTTCACGATCGCGCGCTCGGTGCGGCGCAGTTGCTGCACCGCGACGCCGGCGCTCGCCTCCCCGATCGGCGGGTGGTGGGTGTGGGCGCGGAGTGCCGCCACGATCCGCCCAACCATGCCGTCCAGTTGCGTCGCGTCCACCACCAGGTCGCGGGGTGCGTCGGGGACCTGCCAGGTGGCCGGCAGCTGCGTGTACGGGAAGACGGCCATGTGGACGCACGCCCCGATGCCGGCGCCGAGGCGGGGCTGCATGTAGTCCACGAGGGCGTGCTTGGCGCGCTGCGCCTGCGCGATGGGGCTCTCGATCTCGTGCGTCTCGCGCGCGCCGGCCTGCATCCAGCGGCCGTCCTCCAGCGAGATGATCCCGCCCTTCACCTCGAGTACCGCGGTACCGAAGCCCGGCCAGATGACGAGGAGGTCGATCTCCACCTCCTGGCCCTCCGCGGTGATCCGCTGGCCGTGGATGAGGTGGGCGTTGTCCGGGAGCCCGGACACCAGCGCGTCCCAGACCGCCTTCTCCGCACCCGTGTCGGCGGTGAAGGCGGGGGAGTGCGGGTGGAGGATCGGCACGTTGTCAGGCTATCGCCAGATCTCGCCGCGGCCCGCCGTCCGTTCCGCCTGCGTTCCTCCATCCCGGGCGTCGGCCACCATGAACTCGCGTGGGTCCGCAGGCCTGAGTCTTGCGTGACCGCAGCGGGCCGGACTCTCTCTCCGCTCGCAATCCTCTCCGCGCGCGGCGGCGCACCGGAGACCTCATTCGAGCAGTACTCGGAGCGTCTCCGAGGTGGCGTGGTCCCGCCAGGCGAAGCGTCGGATCCGGCAGCCGTGGCTGGCCGTGGCCGGTGGCCGTTTCGTGTCGTCGCGGTCCGGTGGTCGGGGCGGTGGCGCTGGTGGTGGCGCGCC
>DBQX01000100.1 GCA_002305415.1 Actinomycetales bacterium UBA1383
CGCGGCCCGAGTGACCGACACTCCTCGCGGCCCGAGTGACCGACACTCCTCGCGGCCCGAGTGACCGACGCCCCCGCTCCGGAATCTCGCTGGCTCGGGGACGCTGCCGGTAATGTCGAAGAGATCTCGCGCCGAAGAGAGGCCCCCATGAACGGCGACACCCTGTCCCCCGCCACCCGGGCGGTGGCACTCGGTCGTCCGCCACGGGAGCCCGGGGCGCCAGTCAACCCGCCCGTGGCCCTGACCTCCACCTACATCGCCGACGGCACGGTCAACTACGGGCGTGTCTCCAACCCCACGTGGGAGGCGCTCGAGGAAGTGCTCGGCTCGCTGGAGGGCGGCACCGCGCTCTCCTACTCCTCCGGGATGGGAGCGATCGCGGCCGTCGTGGGGCTGGTGCCGGTCGGTGGCGTCGTCGTGGCGCCACGCCACGTGTACAACGGCACCTCCGCCCTGCTCGCAGAGCGCGAAGCCGCGGGCGCGCTGACGCTGCGGAGGGTCGAGGCTGCGGACACCGCCGGCATCGTCGACGCCTCCGACGGCGCGGACCTGCTGCTCCTGGAGTCGCCCACCAACCCCATGATGGAACTCACCGACATCGCGGCCGTGATGCGCGGGCTTCGCGACGGTGCCACCACCGCGGCCACCCCCACCACCCCCGCAACCCCCGCCACCGGGACATCCCGCCGGAGTGCACGCCCCATCGTGGCCGTCGACAACACCTTCGCGACACCGCTGGCACAGCAACCTCTGGGGCTCGGGGTGGACGCCGTCATCCACTCGGCCACCAAGTACCTCGCCGGTCACTCGGACGTGGTGCTCGGCGCCGTCGTGGTCTCGCCGCACCGCCCGGACCTGGTCGAACGCCTCCACACGTATCGCACCCTGCACGGCGCGATCCCGGGCCCGATGGAGGCGTGGCTGGTGCTGCGGGGCGTCCGGACGCTCCACGTGCGGCTCGAGCGGGCGTCCGCCACGGCCCGGCTCCTCGCCGACCGCCTCGCGGGCCACCCGGCCGTCGCCCGCGTGCGATACCCCGGGTTCGGGGCGATGATCTCGATCGAGGTCGCCGGCGACGTCGCCGCCGCCGAGGCGGTGTGCGCCGCCACGCGGCTGTGGACGCACTCCACCAGCCTCGGCGCCGTCGAGTCGCAGATCGAGCGGCGACGCCGTCACCCCCTCGAGGCCACGACCGTTCCGGAGACGCTCCTGCGGCTGTCGGTTGGGGTGGAGGACCCTGAGGACCTCTGGACGGACCTCGACCAGGCCCTCCGCAGCAGCAGGGAGAACGCGTGAACGACACCCGGCCCCGCCTGCACTTCACGGTCCGCGAGGGCTGGATCAACGACCCCCTCGGGTTGACCTGGCACGGCGGGCAGTACCACCTCTTCTACCAGTTCGTGCCGGACCACACGGTCTGGCGACCCGAGCAACGCTGGGGCCACGCCACCAGCCCGGACCTGCTGCACTGGGCCGAGCGTCCCGTTGCACTGGCCCCCGGCGACGGCGACGACGGCGTCTGGTCGGGCAGCGTCGTCGTCCCCGAGGAGGGTCCCGCCGCGCTGTTCTACACCGCCGTCCGCCTCGGGAACCTGGACGACGGGCGCGTCCGCATCGCCCGGCCCGCCGACGCCACCTGGGACATGTGGGTGAAGGGCGGTGTGGTGGTCGAACCGCCACCGGAACTCGACCTCCTGATGTTCCGCGACCCCTGGGTGGTGCGAGACGGCGGCGCCTGGCGGATGGTCGTGGGGGCGGCGTTCACCGACGGGACCGCGGCAGCCCTGACCTACCGGTCGGAGGACCTCGAGGACTGGACCTACGACGGTGTGCTCGTCAGCCGACACCGCGAGGAGGTCGGCCCAGTGTGGACAGGCGCTGGCTGGGAGTGCCCGCAGCTCTTCCGGCTCGGCGATGACTGGGTGCTCACGTTCTCGGTCTGGGAGCCGGAGGAGATCCACTACGAGGCGTACGCGGTGGGCGCACTCACGGACGGCAGGTTCACGGCCCGCAGTTGGGGGCGGCTCTCCTGGGGGCCCTCCCCGTACGCCGGCTCCGCCTTCGTGGACAGGGACGGCGCCCGCGGGCTCATCTACTGGTTGCGGGGGATGACCGACCCGGCCGGTCGCTGGGCGGGGGTCCACTCGCTGCCGCACACTCTCCACCTCGACGGCGACCGGTTGGTCGCGGTGCCGCACGCCACCCTCGCGGCCCGCCGGATCGGGGGGACGAGGAGCGTTCGCCGACTTCCTGCGTCACCGCAGTGGGGTCCGGATGGGCAGGCGGACTGGGGTCCGGATGGGCAGCGGGCGCAGCTCCGGGAGGGCGCCGCCGGGACCGGCCTCCAGGTTGACGTGGTGATCACCCTCGACCCACCCCCCGAACAGCGGGATCACGTCCTCGGGGATCGCACCCCCGACCCACCCCCCGACCAACCCGAGTGCACCCTCGACGTCGACGACGGCGCGCTCCAGCTCCGGGTGCGCGGCGCGGAACTGGCCACCACCACGCCGGACGGCTCCTGGACCATGCCGCTCGGTGGCCGCGTTGTCCGCGTGGTGCTGGACGGGCCAGTGGTGGAGATCTTCGCCGAGCACGGGACCATGGCCCTCGTGGTGCCGTGCGGGTCGGCGGGGCGCTCGCTCCATCTCGCCGGCCCGGGGAGGGCGGAGGTGTGGGAGCTCGGGTGAGGGGCGCTCGGGTACCGCGAGTCAGACGCGGGCGCCCGCCGCCTCGAACTCGGCGAGTTCCTTCTCGTAGAGCGCCATGTGCTGGGCGCGGCCGCGGTTCATCCCGATCACGGCAACCGCCACCACCACGGCGAGCGCGACCGGGGCGATCATGAAGCCGCGGTCGTAGGACCGGGTGGTCTCGTCGAAGAAGAGACCCCAGATGGGTGCTCCCAGCGCCATCCCGAGCGTGTAGGCGGACCCGGTCACTGACCAGATCTTGCCGAACGCCTTCTGGCCCACAGCCTTCGCCGTCAGAAGCGGCGGCTGCACGGTGCCGTTGGACATTCCCGCGGACATGAACAGCATGGCCACCAGCGGCAGCCAGACCCCGATGGAGTTCCCCGCAGCGGCGTAGTGGGGCAGGAACAGGAAGAAGGCGGCCTGCATGGAGAGCGTGATGGTCATCGCCGCCAGCACGCCGAACTTGTCGTTGAGGACACCGAGCGTGGGCTTCAGGATCAGCAGCCCCAGCGTCCAGATCATCATGGCGGTCGAGAACATGGTGACCGGCTGGCCCATTCCGTCGGGCACCGGGTTGGTCCACTGGCCGGTGAGATACGGCGCCATGATCTGTGCGGCGGCGTGCACGATGCCCAGCAGCACCGAGGCGCCGAAGATCATCCACAGGGACACCGAGCGCAGCGCCTGCGCGAACGTGAAGCCGGGCACCGGGCGGGAGAGGTCGGCGGAGAGCCGCGCCCCCGGCTCGAGCGCGCCGAGCGCCATGAGACCCACCTGCGAGGGCCGCTCCACCACGAGGAAGAACACCGCCGGCAGCGTCAACGCGAGCACGATCACCGCCATGACGAGGTAGGCCGTGCGATAGCCGTCCACGTTGAACGCCGGGTCAGTCGGGTTGCCGCCGAACGCGGGTACGAGGTACGACCACACGATGCCGCCGATGCCGGTGCCCCCCGTCACCAGCCCCACCACCAGGCCCTTCCGTGCCACGAACCAGTTGTTGACCCACACGATCGGGCACAACTGGTAGCTGATCCCGTACCCCAGTCCCAGCACGACGCCCGCCACGTAGAGCAGGGTCGGCGTCGTCGCCAGCCAGAAGATCACCAGGGCCCCCGCCACGATTCCGCTCCCCACCAGCATCAGCACCTTCGTGCCGACGCGGGGCAGCAGCGGCCCCCCGATGAACATCATCGAGGCCACGATCGAGAGCATCATCAGCGTGAAGTACAGGAGGATCGCGCTCTGCGGGACGTCCTGCGCCGTGCCGGGCCCCATCTTCAGGAAGATGTACGGGTGGAAGAAGGACACCCCCGAGAGGGGCACTGACGCAGCGATCATGCAGATCAGGGCGCCAGCCGCCACCGACCAGTGACGGGAGGTCATCCTGCCGGTTGGGGCCGGGGTGGTGGTCACCGACGTCGCCATGGAAACCCTCCTGAGAGTCCGGAGTGCCGGGGCCCTCGGGCGGGGTCGCCGTCGAGCCGCTGCCAAGAACGGTACTTCCGCAGGTGGCCGCCCACGCCGGTTGTGGCACGAGTTGCCAGACGAATTGGATGGCAACTCGCCCCACCCGGCCCCCGCCCGGGGCCACACTTGCCCTGGGACCAACGTGGGAAGGCACCACCGTGAACGCACCGGTAGTCACACTCTTCGAGGCCTACGGCGCTGGCGCCGACGTCGTCGGGCCCGCGCTCGCCGAGCAGCTGGGGGTGCCGTGGATCGGCCAGGCCACGACGTCGGAGCAGTACGAGGCGGCGGACGCGAAGGGGACCGGACGCATCAACGTGCGCCAGTTCCTCACGAGCCTCGCGTTCCTCGACCAGGGGTCGGTGGAACTGGTGCAGGACCCCATGGAGGAGCTCGCACGCGACCAGGCGCAGCAGGTTCGCGGCCTCGTGGCGAGCGGCGGGGTCATCCTTGGGCGCAACGCCACGGTGATCCTCACCGGTCTTCCGGGCGCGCTGCACGTGAAGCTCGACGGCCCGCGGGAGTACCGGGTTGCGCGCGCTGCCCAGGCCGCGGGGATCACGGAGGAGCAGGCCGCGCTCCGGCAGCAGCGCGAGGACGCGGCGCGCGCGGAGATCTCGCTCGAGGTGTGGGGTTGGGACCCCCGCCTCACGGCGTGGTATGACCTGGTGATCAACACCGCCACCTTCGGGCTCGCCGCCGCCGGTGAGATGATCGTGGACGCGCTCAACCGGAAGCGTGTTGCCGCCGGACTCCAGCCCGTGGCCGGATAACGGAGCGTCGCGCCGTCACGTCCGGCGCACAGCGGACATCGGAGAGCAGCGGGAGCGGCCATGCACGTGGACACACTGATCCTGGTCGCGGACCTGCTCGGCACCTTCGCCTTCGCCGCCGGTGGCGCGTACACCGCGCTGCGCGCCGCCAAGCTGGACATCGTGGGCATGATCTTCCTCGGGGTGGTGTCCGCGGTGGGTGGCGGCATCATCCGGGACGTCCTGATCGGGAACATCCCCCCGATCGCCCTGGACGTGTGGTACTACCTCGTGGTCGCGACAGCCGGTTCGCTCCTCCCGATGGTGCTGCACCGGCCCAACCGGCTCCTGAAGATGACCGTCCAGCTGTTCGACTCCGTGGGCCTCAGCCTCTTCTGCGTGGTCGGCGCGGTTAAGGCGATGTCCGCTGGCCTGACCCCGCTCGCCGCGATCACGATGGGGGCGATCACCGCGGTCGGCGGCGGGGTGCTGCGGGACCTGATGGTCAAGCGGGTGCCCGAGGTCCTGCGCACCGGCTTCTACGTCATCCCCGCCCTCGTGGGCGCCACGATCGTGGTGGTGGCCGGCGTGGTCGACGTGACCTCCCCGTGGGCGTCGCTGGCCGGCGGGCTCGCCGCCTGGCTGCTGCGCATGCTGGGTGTCTGGCGCGGGCTGCAGGCCCCGAGCGCGCCGACGGAAGCAGCCCCGTAGGAAGACGGAAAGCGACTCAGTACGAGCCGACCACAGAGAAGTAGACCTGCCCGCCGTCGTTCGAGATGTTGTGGAAGAGCCAGTCCGAGGTGGCCACCGTGACGCGGACGCAGCCGTGACTCGCCGGGTAGGTGGGGACCGACCCGGAGCCGTGCAGCATGAACGAGCCCGAGAACGACCGCTTGTTGTACATGTTCCCGTACTGCGAGTACAGGCCGGTGCCGTCCGGATGGATCGCGTTCTCGCCGGCCGAGTGGTTGTAACAGGACTCGGGGAAGATGGTGGAGCAGCTCCACCCGGGATAGGTGCGGCCGAGCCAGTAGTCGCCGTTCGGGGTCCCGTAGCCCGGCCGACCGGTGGAGATCCGCATGACCCGCACGTACGCCCCGCCGCGCACGTACACCATCGTCTGGCAGGTCTCGCTGGCGAGCAGGTAGGTGGACATGCCGTGGCGCGACGCCGCCGGGATCGATCCCAGCCGCGAGTACCACGCGTTGTAGTCGCGCAGTCGCGCGAGGTCGGCGTTCGTGAGGCGGCCCCGCGAGACGTCGAGCCCGGCCATCGACCGGAAGGTGCACAGGCCCTGCGCCGTGAGCGGCCCCCAGATCCCGTCCGCGGGGCCGGTGGGGATCGAGAACTTCCGCAGGATCTGCTGCGCCTCCAGCACCGCGTTGTCCACGGCGGGCTCCGCGGGTGCCGGCGGCGGCTCGGCGGCAGGCGCCGGCTCGGGAGACGGCGACGGCTCGGCAGCAGGCGGCGGCTCGGCGGTGGGCGACGGCTCGGCGGTGGACGACGGCTCGGCCGTGGGCGACGGCTCGACTGTTGGCGACGCCTCGGCGGCGGGCGACGGCTCCCCGGCGGGCAACGCCCCAGCAGTGGGTGACGGCGCAGCAGCCGGCGCCGATGTCCCCGCCTCTGTGGACGCCGGCGCACGCGGGGACGTCGTGGTGGGGCTGGCCGGATCGTCGGCCGCACTGAAGTCGCCGGACGCCGTGCATGCGGCGAGCGCCACGCACCAGGTGACTGCCCATGCGATCACCCGCCATCGTGTGGCCACCGCGATCCTCCCCGCTCCTCAGGACCCCCATCGTCGCACCTCGACGCCCCACACGGGAAGAAGGCGCGGCGAATGTGGACAGGCCCACCGAGGAGGGAGAAGGACCTGCCGCGGGCCGCAGGGCGACGGCGCGGCACGGCGTCACGCGCGCGACGGCGACACGGGCATGCCTCAGCGGCGCTCCACGGCGCGGGACTGACCCTCCCAACTCGACCGCGCCGTCGCGCGGGCGGGGGAACGCAGCTGGACGATGGCGCCCGCCACCGCGAGCACGACGTACAGGACGAGCCACCACCACTGCTCGCTCAGCGCCGCCTGCACGGCCTCCTCGCCGCCGGCGACGTCGAAGGACCCGGTGACCAGCATCGCGCCCGCCACCGTCACGCTCGCGCCGGCGCCCGCGCTGACAAGGATGAGGAGCAACCGGGGCAGGTTGGTGAGGAGCGCGAGCACCGCCAGGACGATGGCGCCCGTGACGCCGATGACGACGGTCAGGGCGTCGCTCGCCACGTTGAGCGCGGCGGCGAGGGCGAGACCGAGCCCGTAGCCGATCGAGCCCATCGTGATGACCACGGCGAGGACGTAGAACGCGTACGCGAGCCCGCCGAACACCAACCCCACGAGGATGCCCGCGATCCAGCCGCCGGGGCCCGCGAGGAGCGCCTCCCCGGTGAGGCTGGCGACCACACCGGCGCCGATCCAGAACCCCACGAACGCGCCCCAGATCGCGATGATGGCGCGCAGCGCCACGGTCCCACGGAAGCAGAACAGCACGCCCACGAGGATGGCGATGATCCCGACCCACACGTCAGCCATGCCGGGAGGATAGCGCGGGAATCTGGGAGTTCCCTCGGGAGAGCCGGGCCCCTCCCTGGGGCCGGAACGTGCCAGACGATTGCCTGCTCCTCCCGTGGTCCCCGGTGCTTTCATGGAGGGGCTGGACCCGAGGTGTAGCACCTGTCCAGTCCGGTTCACCACGGGGTAGCCGCGGGACCGGCCACCTGTGGAGGAGGCAGGGATGAGAAGGACGCGATGGGGCGTCGCGGGCGTTGGGGCGGCAGTGGCCGGACTCGCGCTCGCCGGGACGGCGGCGACCGCGGCGCCGCCAGCCACGGAGGAGTACCGCGGGACGGAACTCTACTGCTCGCTCGGCGAGGAAAGCGAGACGACGCTCTCCCTGGGGGCGTGGTTCTCCCCGGAGGGTGACCTCCTCGACTCCTGGGGTGACGTGCAGTTCGACGAGACCTACGCCTATGGGTACGGCGCCGACGGCTTCCTCGATGACGACGGCGACTGGGAGATCACCGTCGACTTCGTGACCGGCGAGTTCGGGGACGTCGAGGTCGGCTCGCTCACGGTGGCGGGTACGCTCACCCCGTTCGGCGAGGTGCAGGCGATCGACGAGAAGTGGCGCGACGGCAACGTGCTGGTCAAGGTGTCCGGCACCGCCCAGCAGCTGCTGGGCTCGGGGGTGGTGACGGCCGCCACGGGCGACCTCGCGTTCCTGCTGGACAAGCCTCTGGACTGCGGCGGGACGGACGTCGACGTCACCTACTGGTACACGCAACCGGCCGCCCGGATCTTCCGGGGCTCGGCGGCGGGTGCCTACTGCGAACTTGACGAGGACTCGGTCCTCATGCTCGACGTCTTCGGCGACGAGGCCTACGCCGCCTACGGCGACGGCATCGACTGGGACACCGGCGAGGCAGCGTTCATCGCCGAGGGCGTGCTCGCGATCGATGGACAGTCGATCAGCGGCGAACTCCCGGTGGTGGTCCCACCGCCCGCCGACGAACCGGAGTACGTGATGGTGGACCTCACCATTGGCGACCTCATCGACAGCGGCACCGACAAGTACCACTCGCCGCAGTCGGGGTACCACGTCCGCTACGAGGTCTATGCGCTCACCGGCACGCTCGTCCTGCCGGACGCCTCGGTGGTCGAGGTGGACTGCCAGTACACCACCTTTGACTACTGGGAGCGCTACACCCCGAACGCCGGCCAGAAGCCCGGTGGCAAGCCGCCGGTCAATGACCTTCCCGAGAACGCCCTGATTCTCCCCGACGGCGCCAGCAGCTCGGTGAACACCCGCGGGGCGGCCGAGATGCCGGAGACGGCGTGCACCGTGGAGTACGAAGGCGAGCTCTTCGAGATCCCGTTCGGGCGGACCATCTGGTACGAGGTGACGGGCACCGGCGGGGAGGTCCTCCTGACCACGGAGGGCACCGCGTTCGACACCGTGATGGGCGTCTACACCGCGGACCTCACCCAGGTGGCCTGCGTCGACGACGCCGCGGAGACCGGGCTGCAGGCGTCGGCCACGGTCCCGACCACCGAGGGCGAGACCTACCTCGTCCAGGTGGGAGGCTTCGACGGCGCCTTCGGCGACCTCGTCACCTCGCGGCCATAGCTCCAGGTGGGGGCCGGTTCCAGCGGGACCGGCCCCCACCACCCGATTGCCCTCCATTCAGTTGTGTGCAATCCTTTTTCCATGCCCGCTGACCTCGCTCTCGACCACCAGCTCTGCTTCGCCCTCCATGCGGCGTCGCGCCGGGTGACGGCCGCCTACCGTCCCCTGCTGGACGAGGTGGGGCTGACCTACCCGCAGTACGTGGTGATGCTCGCCCTGTGGGAGCACGACGGCGTCACCGTCCGTGACCTCGGCGAGCGGCTCTTCCTCGACTCGGGCACCCTCTCCCCCCTCCTGGTGCGGCTGGAGGAGGCCGGGCTGGTGACCCGCACGCGCGACGACCCCGACGACGGCCGGCGCCTCACCGTGACCCTCACCGACGCCGGCCGTGCCCTGCGCGCCGAGGCCGAACGCATCAACTGCTTCCTTCAGGAGCATCTCCCGCTGTCCCCCGAGGACGCGGTGACGCTCCGGGAGCTCGCCCGCCGCCTGCTCCTGCCCACCCCCGACGACCCGACCGCCTGAGGACTGGACATGACCACCACCACCGCCCTGCACGACTTCACCGCCACCACCCTCGGCGGGGAGGAGAAATCCCTCGACGACTACCGCGGCCAGGTGGTCCTCGTCGTCAACACGGCGAGCGACTGCGGGCTCGCCCCCCAGTTCACCGGACTCGAGGAACTGCACCGCGAGTACGGTCCCCGCGGCCTGGTGGTGATCGGGTTCCCCAGCGACCAGTTCCACCAGGAACGGGACACCGCCGAGGAGATCGCCGCGGTGTGCCAGCGGAACTACGGCGTCACCTTCCAGATGTTCGGCAAGGTCAGGGTCAACGGCGCGGACGCGCACCCGCTGTGGTCATGGCTGCAGTCCCAGCGGAAGGGCCTGCTCGGCGGCGCCATCAAGTGGAACTTCACGAAGTTCCTCGTGGGACGTTCGGGTGAGGTCGTGGCCCGCTTCGAGCCGACGGCCGACATGGGCGACCTCGACAAGGCCATCGCCGCCGAACTGGCGCGCTGAGGCGACCGACGGACCTCGTCCGCAGGTTTGATCCGCACGGATGACGGTAAGCGACACACGTCGCTTGCCGACATCCGTGCGCTTTTTTTGTGCCGGTTCTTGCCGCTGAGGTGGTGGGCGGGCGGCTGGGTGCGGAAACGACTGCGTTCGTGTTTGAGAACGACTGCGCTTGTTTTTGAAAACGACTGTGCTTGTTTTTGAAAACGACTGCGTTCGTTTCTGAGAACGACTGCGTTCGTTTTTGAAATATTACTGTCCGCTAAACTT
>DBQX01000093.1 GCA_002305415.1 Actinomycetales bacterium UBA1383
TCCAAGAACCTTGGTACACCTCAGTGAGCGCCCGGATCGTGGTGGCGCTCACCGGCTACTCGGTGGCGCTCAAACACAATAACCACCGGCACTGAACCGCAATAACGGGCTCTTCACAATCCAGGGTGTAGTTGGGGTCTGAATCCTCCGGCTTCCAGGAGCGCGCGGGCGATGTAGTGGGTGAGGTTGCGGAAGCCGAGGGCGGAGCCGCGGAGGTGCTCGAGCCGACCATTCACGGCCTCGGTAGGTCCGTTCGACGAGCCCGGGCGATCGAAGTAGGCCAGGACGTCGGCGGCGCGACGCTTCAGGGTCCGGCCGAGGGTGATGACCTCGGCCAGGGCGGCGGGCACGTCGTGGCTGACAGCGGTGATCAGCTTGGCCATGAGCTCGCGGCCGGTGGCCCGGTCGGGGTGGCGGTAGGCGGCGATCATGCGCTGGTAGATCGCCCAGGTCGCCTCGACCGCGACGTGCTCGTCGCCACGGAACAGGTCCTCGAGTCGTTGTTGCTGGGTGTCGGTGAGCAGGTCGATGCCGGTGTGCAGGGTCCGGCGGGCGGCGTACAGCGGGTCACCGGCACGGCCGCGGTGCCCCGTGGTGGTCTGCTGGACGCGGCGGCGGCACTCATCCAGGGCGTCCCCGCCCAAGCGGACCACGTGGAAGGGATCCATGACGGTGACGGCGTCGGGGATCTCCTCGGTGGTGGCGGTCTTGAAGCCGGTGTTATCCCGAACTCGGGATAACACCGGTTATGCCGACGTCACGGTTATGCCGAACCTTGAAGTGTCGTGCCTGGTGGAGAGCGTGGCGGGCCGAGGAACTTCGGCATAACCACGGCAGTGTCGCGGTGACGGCACGCTGATCTTCCTGACTCTTGGAAGGGAGATGTTGCCATGAACGGTGACGCTGACGGAGACCGTGGCGGGAGCCGGATCGTCGGGGAGGAGGCTTTGGGTGCCTTCGCCGAATACCTCAGCGCCGTGAAGGGTTCGGCGCCGGGGACGGTGGAGTGTTACTCGCGTCATGTCCGGCCGTTCCTGTCGCTGTTGGCCGGTGCTGATGGGGCAGTGGACCTGTGGGGCGTGTCAGCCCCACAGGTACGCTGCTACGTGACCGACCTGGGTGGCCGATACGCACCAGTGACGTTGAAGCTGATCGCCACCTCGATCCGGTCGTTCCTGGGATTCGCGTGGACGTCGGGCTGGACGAGCTGCGACCTGCGTGGTGCGGTCGGGCCGGTGGTGGTCCACAGCTCGGGGCGCCTGCCCAAGGCGCTTCCGCTGCAGGACGTCAAGCGGCTGCTGGACGCCACGGAGCGGCACACCCGCACCGGCGCGCGAGACTACGCGCTGTTGCTGATGCTGTTCCGGCTGGGTCTGCGCGCGGGTGAGGTGGCCAGCTTGCGCCTGGACGACATCGACTGGGCATCGGCAACGATCACCGCGACGGTCAAGGGCGGTGGTCGGCGGACCTATCCGATGCCGGACGACGTGGGTCAGGCGCTGGTCGCCTACCTGCACCAACGCCCGACTTGCGTCACCCGCCGCGAGGTCTTCCTGCAGGTAAGCGTGGAGGATGCGCCGATGAATGGGTCGGCGGTGACCCAGGTCGTGGCCAGGCACTCCGCTCGGGCCGGCCTCGGGACGGTCCGGGCTCATCGCCTGCGGCACTCCGCTGCCCGCGCGGTGCTCGCCGGTGGCGGAACCCTGACCGAGGTGGGCGAGTTGCTTGGCCACCGCAGCGCTGGGGTCACGATGGTCTACGCATCCTTCGATCTGTCCGCGCTGCGCGTCCTGGTCCGGCCCTGGCCCGGGGAGGCCGACCGTGCCTGACTTCACCAGCCTCGTCAGCCAGTACATGGAGTTCCGGGCGCAGCGTGGGTACCAACCGGACAGCAAGGTCGAACGACTCCTCACCCAGTTCGTCGCAACGTTGCCACCAGCGGACGACGGGCTACTGTTCACGCGCGGGCAGGCCCTGGCGTGGGCCCACGCACCCACTGGAGCCGCTCCCTCGTGGTGGTCCTATCGGCTCTCCACGGTCCGGCAGTTCGCGACCTACCTGGCCGCGTCCGGCCTGCCAGTGGCGGTGCCGCCCGCCAACCAAGGGCCGGCCGGGCCACGGCGGGCGACCCCGTACCTGTACTCCGACGCCGACGTCCGTGCCCTCGTGCACGCTGCCGACGAGCTGTTCAGCCCGCTGCGGGCGGCCACGATGAAGACGTTGACGGGGCTGCTGGCGGTCACCGGGATGCGGATCGGGGAGGCGCTCAGGCTCACGATCGGCGACCTCGACCTGGACGACGGTGTCGTCATCATCTCCCAGGCGAAGTTCGGGCGGCAGCGGATCGTGCTCCTGGACTCGACCTCGTGCCGAGCCATCGCCGAGTACCTGAACCATCCGGAGCGGTACCGCGTCGGACTTGCGACCGAGCGTCCTGTATTCACCACCGGCAAGGGGACGAGAGTGCCGGAGAGCAACGCACGAGGCGCCTTCCACGCCATGACCCAGCATGCCGGCCTGTCAGCGCGGCCCGGCGCCACACCACGCCCCCACGACCTGCGTCACGCCTTCGCGACCCAGACGATGATCGAGGCCTACCGGGCCGGGCGCGACCCGGCCAGGACGCTGACGCTCCTGTCGGTCTGGCTCGGCCACTCCGACCCCGCGGACACCTACTGGTACTTGCAGGCCGCGCCCGAGGTCGCCGCCATCGCCGCTCGGCGGCTCGAGGAAGAACAGGACTCCTGATGGGCGCCCTCGCCCCGATCCTGCAGGAGTACTTCACCGCCTACCTGATGACCCAGCGCGCCATGAGCGGTGCGACCATCCGCACCTACCGGGACACTTGGAAGCTGTTCCTCGGCTTCCTGTCCGAAACTGTTCACGCCCCCGTCCACCAGCTCCAGACCACCGACATCGATGTGGCGCGCGTGCTGGCTTTCCTCGAACACCTGGAGACGGGGCGCGGCAACAGCGTGGCCACCCGAAACCTGCGCCTGGCGGCGATCAAGTCCCTCATGGGGTTCTACGCGACGAAGGCATCCCCGGAGCAGCTGCACACGGTCGCCCAGATCCACGCCATCCCGGTCAAGAAGAAGCCCAGACCCCAGCCGACGTTCCTGACCAGCGCCCAGACGCAGGCACTACTGGGATCGATCAGCACTGATACATGGACCGGCCGCCGCGACCACGCGATGTTCACCCTCGCGGTACAGACCGGGCTGCGGCTCAGCGAGATCACCGGCCTGACCCCCTCCAACCTCCACCTCGGCGACGGCCCGCACGTTGCCTGCACCGGCAAAGGACGCAAGGTCCGGACCACCCCGTTGACAACAGCCTCTACCGCGGTGCTGGCCACTTACCTGCAAGAACGCATGGACCGTCCTGGTGAGGCGCTCTTCCCCAACCCGCAAGGCCGCTCCCTGTCACCGGACGCGGTGCAGCAACGACTCACCATGCACGTGAGCCGTGCCGTGACCAGCGTCCCCGAGCTCGTAGGCAAGCACGTCACGGTCCACACCCTGCGGCACACCGCGGCCATGCGATTCCTTGAGGCTGGGATCGACAGCGCCGTCATCGCCCTATGGCTGGGTCACGAGTCCATCGGGACGACCAGCATCTACCTGCACGCCGACCTGAACATCAAGCGCACTGCGCTTGAGCGCACCCGCCAACCCGACACGCCAGCCGGCGACTATCACCCCGACGACCCCCTGCTCGCCTGGCTCCAATCCCTGTGATTATGGCTCTCCTGACTGATCCGTGG
>DBQX01000094.1 GCA_002305415.1 Actinomycetales bacterium UBA1383
GCTCAGCACGTCCGACTCGGGCGCGTCCCACACCAGGTGCACCAGGGCGAGCTGGTCCTCCTCTGGGATCTCGTCCGGCTGGACCCCATCCGCCCGCTGCCGCATGAACGCGGAGTCCGCGATCTGCCGCTGCAGCGTCGGCTTGTAGGCCACCCGGACGGCCCGCCCGGTCGTCTTGTCCGTCAGTGTCACGGTCAACTTCCCCAACGGTGCCTTGCGTAGGTTGCCCTTCCCGAACGTGCACCCGGTCGCGTACTGCACGCCGTCCCCGAAGCACATCCCACCGTGCTCCTCACCGATCTCCACGACGGCGAACAGTTGCGACCCACCCGAACGTGGCACCCCCAGCACCCGCCGCGCCGCCAGACCTGCCCGCACGCCGGCCACACTCGCCCAGCACCGATGCCCGTGGAACTCAAGCGCCTTCGAAAGGAACTCCCTGTCATCCATGCCCACGACTGTGTCACCGGAACGGACGAGCCTGCATCAGAATCGGCCTCCACACCCGCGACAACGCAACTCGACCACCCAAGCCGTCATGATCGGCTGCGGGGTGCCTACCCCGGTTGCGCGGGAGAGTCAACAATCAACGGCACGGAGCCAAGTACTCAAACCTACAAAGCCCGCAGCCCATCGCTGAAGGTCAGTGCAGGTTGACCTCGACAGTCTGATTATGTGCGCCCATCGGGTCCTCCCAGTGGAGTGTTACCAGTATCCGTGACGCGGTTCCCATGGAGTTCGAGAGCGGCAAGCGGACGAAGCTTTCTGGCTCGATCGTGTAGCTTGCAGCGTCTTTCACGAGTCGGGGGAGTCTTCTGTTGGCGTCGTCGGGGACCAAGTCGATCGAGAGATCTACATCGGTGGCTCGCGCGTGTCCGCGATTGTGTATGAGGAGCGCCCTGGTTGTTTGGCCGTTCGAACCGATTCCTTTGGAGTGCTCGACGGTGAGGTCCGCCGATAGTTGCCTCAACTTGAGGACGCGCTTGTGTTCTAGTTCTTCCTGCCTGCGGTCGTCGTCGTTACGCGCGACGGCTTCGGCAGCGTGCGCCGAACGATCAGCAGCGTCTGCGGAACGGATTGATGCTGTGGCCGATCGATGGGAGGAAAATGCAGCCCATATCGCGGTCAGGAAGGCAAGGATACTTACGCCGAGAGGTGCCCAAGTCGAGGGATCCGAAGCGTTCACTTGGTCATCGTTTCACGTGCGCTCACGGGCTCACGTACTCCTATTCGACCCCGACGGCGCGAACAGCGTCGGACGTGTGGGGGTGTTCGGTAGCGGGGGCACTTCCCTATCTCCGCTCGAGCGTGATTCGGTCGAGGGGCCAGTCGACCGCGAAGACGTGGTTGAAGCCGATCGCGTAGTTGATCGATCCGTCGGGTAAGGGCATCTCGAGCAAGGCGATCTTCCCAGGCTGAGGCTCGACAGTGGTGCGAGCCAGCGCAATAGAGTTGAGGGCCGGGCCGAGTTCATAGTCCCTGGGGTGATCCCGCGCCGCGATCAACTCGGCACGTACCGCCGCTGCCCGGGCCGTTCGCGGGACCATACCGAGCATCAGGCAGGCTGCAAGGTAAGCCGCCTTGACTGCCGCGATACGCACAGCTGTCATGTTGGGGACCAAGCACTCCATGGTGAACTGTCCACTTCGGAGGATCTGGTCGATCGCTGGATCGGCCCGCCCCGTCTGGAGCAGCACGAATTCTCCGTCCGGGGTCTCCCTTACGAGGAAGTCTCCCGCATGGCGTCTTCCAACCGTGTCTCCGCCGAAGAGGCGGACCTTGTTATACGAGTTCTCGTACCAGCTCTGCAGCCGAGCTTCGAACCGGCTCCCAAACTTGTTATTGCAGGGCTCGCAGGTCATTGTCAGCGCAGAACCACCAACCGCTCGCGGAGGGACATGTTCGCGGCTGACGGCGTTCGGAGAGAGGCAGATGGGGCACTCTCCAAAGTCGCGAAACTCGAGTTCTACCGGGATGACGCGGGCCTCGACTCGGGTACCTTTCGGCTGTGGCATGCCAGCTTCGAGAATGAACCCGTCTGGGTGCTGCACCACGATCTGGAATGCCTCCGGTACTCCTCGTCCATCGCCATGGCCGATGACTCTCTGAACTTGCCCCCGCAGGGGCTCGAATGGGCTGATCGTGTTACTCCTGTTCGGGGTGGTCGGCGTACGCGGAGTGAATCAGTTCGTGCTGGAGATGCCCGTTGCGGAGTTGCACACCGAACAGCTTCATGCACTTGAGCACGTCGTCGGGTGTGGCGTCGTGGAGGACGATGTCGACCACGGGGATGCCTCCGTGCAGCGCGGCCACCCGGTCGTAGTCCTCGAAGCTCTGAATGCCGAGTTCGTGCCAGTCGGCCGCGTAGATCCTGATGACCCACGTCGGCTGCGCGCCGTGGCTGTGCGCGTCCATCTCGATGCCGAGGATGTGCCACCGGTGCCGCTCACCGTCGAGGCCCGCCAACGCGTACAGGTCCCCGCTGCTGATCTTGCTGTTCTCTGCGCAGGCTGTGCCTTTCCAGTCGTCATACGTGGACTCGGCTGGGCCGAGGACGGTGGGTTCCTTCGTTCTGATTTCCATGCTCGGCATGATGACAGGGACCACTGACACCTCAGCCCGAGTCGGCGCGGCGAGGACCTGGGCAACCGACACTTGGTGTCGTGGCAGGAAATCCCCAGAGTGCTCCTGCCGGCCTCACGAAAGTTCGTGCAGTCCGCTCTCCCTGCGGGACATCCCTTGGATTCGCGGGGCGGTGGCGCTCATCAGAGTTGATGTCCTCAGGTTGAGGGCCTGTGGATGGCCTCAGCGGCTGGTCGTGGGGTCGGGTTACTCTGGCGCCGACACCGAGCAGGAGGGGCTTCATGTCGAGGACGACGGGGTATTTGGATGTGTTGTGGCCGGAGTTGTACGCCGGCCTGGACGACCATCAGCGTGACGGTGTGGTGTGGGCACTCGTTGTCCGCCGCGCCCACGGGCTGACGGTGACCCGGGACGTGGTGGTCGAGCTGACCGCCCGTGCCCGCAGGTCACGACAGGTGGCAGTGGCATGAGCGCGGCACCGAAGACCCCGTTCACCGAGCGGTGGCCGGAACTGTTCGAGGGGCTGTCCGACCGGCAGGCTTCGGCGACAGTGCGGGCCCTGGCGGTGACCTGGGCCGATGGTGGGGATGAGCCGGGGTACGAGGACGTCAAGGCGCTCACCGATGTGTCCCGGGGGACGTGGTCGCACGAGGATTACTGGGAGTGGGCCCGGGAACGTGCCCGCGAACTGACGGCGGAGCGCTGAGGACGATGGCCGCCGGGAGGTCCTGGTCGGACTACACGTATGACCCGCCGTTCGAGACCACCCTGGTGAACTTGCAGGGGATCCGGGATCCGCAGGAGCTGGCACGTTTGGAGAAGTTCGCGGTGCGACTGCGCCTGCAGGACCTGTACGCCGGGGACGGTGTGTTCCCGGGGTATGGGGATGTGGAGTCGATCCGGAACCTGCACCTGTACCTCTACCAGGACCTGTACTCGTTCGCGGGGGAGCTGCGGACTGTCGAGGTGGGGGTGGAACACCGCGACCGGATCGCCCCGGTCGCGGAGATCCGCCCCGTCCTCGAGGCAGCGTGCGCATTGGCGAACGACCCGGCCTGGCACCGCATGCACGCCGCAGACTTCGCGTGGCGGGCCTCCGAGGTCCACGCCCTGCTGGAGTACGCCCACCCCTTCGTGATCGGCAACGGCGTCACCGCCCGGGAGTTCCTCGCCGATGTCGCCTCCGTCGGGCCCTACAGCTTGGACGTGGCGGCGATGGGGTGGCCGTCGGGCCCGTTGTCGGTCTCGTCGGTGACCCGCGACCAGAACGGTAGCTACCAGGCGTATCCGGGGCCGGGGGTCGCGGTGGCGATCCACCGCAGTCTCTCCGTCGACGTCGAGGCCTTGCGGGCTGAACGGGACCACGCCGAACTGGCTCCGAGCCGGGAGGTGCTCGCCGCTGTCGGCGACCCCGGTTCGATGCAGGTGAATCGCCCCGGGTTTCGTGG
>DBQX01000054.1 GCA_002305415.1 Actinomycetales bacterium UBA1383
CGCCAACCCCTGTGGACAACCCACCCGTGTGATGGTCCGGCGTCCTCCCCGGACCCTCCGGCCGCGAACCCAGAGCCCGGGATAGGGTGAGGCCCGGATCGACGACGATTCGAGGTGCGAGATGGTGGAGGCCGCGGGGTCGCTGGTGGCGATCGCGATCCTTGTCGTCGCCGGGGTCGTGATGGCACGCCGCGGATGGCTGGGTGACCGCGCGGTCGAAGGGCTCAAGGCCCTCATCACCACCGTCACCCTGCCGCTCCTCCTGTTCCGTGCGTTCATGCAGCTCCAGCCCGATGGGCGCAACGCCGTCCTCGCGGCCGCGGTGTTCGCGTCCTGCGCTGCGATGGGAGGGATCGGGGCGGTGCTCACCCGCGCCGCCCGGCTCCCCGCGCCGGAGACGCGGCTCCTGTTCCAGGGCTTCGAGGCGGGGATGCTCGGCTACGCGCTGTTCGTGGCACTGCACGGCAGCGAGCGCCTCCCCGCCTTCGCCGCGCTCGACCTCGGCCAGGTCATCTACGTCTTCACCGCCCTGCTGATCCAGATGAGCATCCTGGAGCAGCATCGGGTTCGGGCCGAGGCCCTGGCGACCGTCCAGGCGGACAGCGGCGGCGTCGTCGTCGACGCCGTTCCGAGCCACCCGCCCATCACCTTCCCGTGGCGGGACATCGCCGCGTCGAAGGTGTTGTGGGCGATCGGCGGGGGATTGGTGGTCGCCACCGTGGCGCCCGGCGTCGCGGCGGACCTGACGAGCCCGGACGGGTTCGCGGCCGCGATCTTCGATACCGTCGGCGGACTCACCACCCCGCTCGTGTGCCTCGTGATCGGGGCCTCCCTCGCAGCCGGCGTGCCGCGCGACCCGGCGATCATCAGGGTCGTGGCCCTGCGAACCGCAGTCGGACTCGTCCTCGGGCTGGCATTCGGCCTGCTGGTCGTGCCGGCTCTGGGCTTCTCGGAGTGGCATGCACGAGCCGCGGTCATGCTGTTCCTGTTACCGGCGCCGTTCGTGATCCCCGTGTACCACCGCCAGAACATGGCCTTCGTCTCGAGTGTCCTGACCATGTCCACCCTCGTCTCGATCGTGCTGATCGCGGTGCTGGCGGTCGCGGGCGTCGCCTGAACCCGGAGGGGGTCAGGGCTCGCGCTCGAGGGTGACGCTGTCGACCACCGTCCCGTCCGGGACCCGCACCGTCGTCAGCGAGAGCGTCTCCCGGCTGACGCTCACGTGCGTGTAGCTCGGCATCCCGTCCTGCAGTGCGACTGCGAGCCACGGATGGTCCCCGCTCAGGGGGAAGAACTTGGACCCGGAGGAGGAGTTCGCTGTCAGGTAGAGGACCTCCCCATCCCGGGGGGTGAGCCGCGGCCCACCCGTCCCGGGAACCACCGCCGTCCCGTTCATCAGGAAGGAGCGGGCGTAGCTGTGGTCGTGGCCGTTGAGGACCAGGTCGATCCCCAGGTCGCTGAGGACCGGGGTGAGGGTCTCGCGGAGCATGACGACGTCGTCGTCCCCCACATGTACCCCGGCGGCGAACGGGCCGTGGTGGAAGGACACGACCGTCCAGGTCGCGTCAGTCGCGCCGAGCGTCTCCGCGAGGAACGCGGCATGCCCGGCGACGTCGAGGTCCTCGGTGTTGAGTGACATGAACAGGGCGCCGTTGTAACGGAACCAGTAGTTGCCGTTGCCGGCCACGGTCTCGCCCACCGTCGAGAGGTTCGGCAGGGCGAAGCGTTCACCGAACTGGACACCCGTCCCGTAAGCCTCGTCGTGGTTCCCGACGGTCGGCGCGAGCGGGTACCCGGTCAGGGCCGGCGGGAGCGTGAAGAGCTCCCACTGCGGCGTCTGCCCGGCGTTCGTGGTGGCGTTGACGTGGTCTCCGGTGGTGAGGAGGAAATCGGCGTGCGGGAAGCGGCCGACGGCGTCCGCGAGCGTCATCGCCCAGCCCGGGCCCGGCGGCGTGCCATCCGCGCCGACCTGGGGATCCCCGAACAGGAGGAAGGAGAAGCTGCCCCCATCGTCGGTCGTGAAGGACATCGGCGCCGACCACGCCGCGGCGCAGTCGCCGACCCGGTAGCGGTACTCCGCGGAGGGCTCCAGGTCCGTCAGGGTGGCGTGGAACCACGGATCCCCGTCCCGCTCGCCCGAGTCGTGGGCCTCCACGACCCGGACGTCGTCGGCCGACGACGCGTACTCCACGCACCCGCGCGAACTGTTTGCGGACCAGGCCAGGTTCCGGCTCGTCTCGGTGGCGCCGATGCCGAGGACGACGTCGTCGACGTCCAGCGCCGCCGGTGGGGATCCGCCCAGGTTCGCGAGGGCGACGACGCCGAGGCCGGCTCCCACGACGCCCACCACCATCCCCGCGGCGAGCCGGCGGCGGGTCACTGGTTCGCCGAGCGCCACCAGAGCGGGTTGTGCTCCCGGAGTTCGTGGTGGGAGGGCATCGGGTAGAAGGCCAGTTCGGGGCCGTTGCCGTAGAAGAAGCCGCTGCCCTCCTTCACCATCCGGTACGCGAACGCCTGGGATTGCACGCGCTCCACCAGCTTGGTCATCTTGCCGGGCTGCGAGACCTCCATCAGCACCTCACGCAGGTGGTAGACGTTGTCGTACGGCAGGTCGACGACGCGGCCGCCCGCGGGGTCGGTGGCGAGTTCGCCGAGGTCCAGCTCCACGAAGCTGAGCGCCGGGAAGCGCAGCAGCTTCGACGGCTTGATCGTGATCCCCTCGTAGAAGGTACGCGGGTCCTCGGAGCTGGCCACCAGGCTGTGGACGGGCGCCAGCTCCTTGTAGAGGTGCAGGCCGTTCCCGGCGGGCAGTGCCCCGGGACTGCGGCTGATCCCCAGGGTGGCCCCATACGACGTGGTGAGGTAGAGCTGCCCGAGGGCGCGTGCCGGGACGTGCTCGATCACCCGGTAGGTCGACACGTACACGGAGTTCTTCGGCCGGCCGTCCGGGTGGGCCACGCAGTGCGCGAGCGCCTGGTCGATGTCGAAGAAGTCGGAACGGAACGCCAGGTCCACCTCGAAGAACAGTGCCTGGCCCTTGGACCGGTAGGCGTGGCCGGTCGCGTAGTACTGCCCGAACTTGTCCGGCGGCAACTGGGAGGCGATCAGGGCCTCGGGAACCAATGAGAGGTACAGGTAGGTGTCCATTCCAACTCCCGGTCGTTGCGTCTGGCTCAGCATCCTAGGCCGGGCGGGTTGGGGCGGCACCCGGACAGCACCGGTCAGGGTGTCACCGCCCCGACGCGGTCCTCGATCTCCTCGAGCAGCTCCCGGGTTGCGGACGCCGACTCGCGGTTCATGATCACGACCTCGCCGTCGCTCTCGACGAGGACGAACAGCGGGACGTCGGCGTTCACGAACAGGAGGACCTGGCCGTACTCCGTGGTCCGGAAGTGGCCGCGCAGGTGGGGCCCGACGGCGGAGCCGTTGGTCCGCATCTCGATCGTGGGGAGTTCCTCGAGGAGCCGGACCTCCCGGATGGTGTCCCACGCGAGGGTAGTGGCGTACATCCCCGAGATTGCGACGCCGTCGTCGGTGGCGGTGACCTCGACGGGGCGCGACAGCCAGGCCAGGAACACGGTGATGCCGACGGCGAGGATCGCGAGGAACACACCGACACCCACGAGCTGCTTCCACGCACCGGGGCGGAGCCTGCCGTCCTCGTCGAAGAGGTTGCCGTCGTAGCGCTGCGCGCGCACGAGCAGGGCGAGGGTGGTGACGCCGAAGAACACCAGCGGCACCGCCAGGGGCACGGCCACGCCGACGGCCAGCAGCACCCCCACCACCACGAGGACAGCGGCGTTCGCGTAGGACCACCAGCCGATGAGCCGCGCGATGCTCCGGACGTCGACCTTCTCCCGCTTGGCCTTCGGCATGGTGTTGTAGCCGGAGATCAGGAAATACATCCTGAAGACGTGCACCAGCAGTCCCAGGACCAGCAGCAGCGCCGCCAGTCCGAAGGAGAACCACATGTCACGCACCTCCCGTCACCGTCGACTCCCCAATCCTCGCCGGGGTGACGGGAGATCGCGGGCGTTTGGTCAGTGCGGGGCGGGCTCCAGCACGAACAGGGGGATCGTGCGGGCGGTGCGGGCCTGGTAGTCACGGTAGGACGGGAAGGCGGCGACGGCGCGCGCCCACCACTCCTCCCGTTCGGCGCCGTCGAGGAGCCGGGCGCGGAGGCCGGTGGTGGTCCGGTCGCCATCCATCACCGCGACGTCGGGGTGCGCGAGGAGGTTCCGCACCCAGACCGGGTCCCGGGGCGCGCCGCCCTTGCTCCCGACCGCGAGATACCGGCCCCCGTGCTCCACCCGCATCAGCGGGACCCGCCGCAGCCGCCCGGAGCGGGCGCCGCGCATCGTCACGACGACGACGGGCCGCCCCTGCACGTGGACCGCACGGGTGGTGCCGGCGGCGTCGATCGCGGCGAGCTGGTCGCGGACCCACTCGGAGGCGGGCTGGATGTAGTCGACATCGGTCATGTCGCCAGCAACGCGGGCGATGATCGCGCTATTCCGCCAGCCCGGCGCCCACCGTTCCACCCTCTGGCCGCGACCTCGGCATCCGACACCCGGTGGACGTCGGTCATCCACGCCATCGAGCACGACGCGAGGATCCGGGGTGGCAACGATCCAGTTGGCGGAAGGGGACGCCTGGATCCTCGAGCCGATCGTGGGCTCGTTCCAGGCCTCCTTCTGACCGGCGTCGGAAGCGGGAGTCCCCGCCACCGCGGGACTGGCTACGCTCGGGGGATGCGGCGGGTGCTCGAGGTCCACGGACCGGCGCCGGTGGCGCTGGCGTGGGAGCGTTATGAGGATCCGGCGTTGTGGTCCGTGTGGGCGCCGCAGATCCGCCGCGTCAGCTGGCAGGGCGGGGAGCGGCTCGCGCCCGGCCTCACGGCGTGCCCGGCAGGAAGGGATGAGACGCGATGGGTGGCAGGATCGTCCTGTTCGGGGCCACGGGCTACACCGGTGAGCTCACGGCACGCGCGCTGGTGGACCGCGGAGCCCGCCCGCTCCTCGCGGCGCGGTCCCGGGAGAGGGTGGAGGCGCTCGCGGGTGACCTCGGACTGGAGGCCGGGATCGCTGATGTCTCCCGGCCCGGGACCGTCCGTGATCTCGTGGGGCGGGGCGACGTGCTCGTCACCACGGTGGGTCCCTTCGTCCGGTGGGGGGCCGTGGCCGCGGAGGCGGCCCTCGACGCCGGCGCCCATTACCTGGACTCCACCGGTGAGCCCGCGTTCATCCGCCGGGTGTTCGAGGAGTACGGCGCCCGCGCTGCCGCTGCCGGGTGCCTGGTGCTCACAGCCTTCGGGTTCGACTGGGTGCCCGGCAACCTCGCCGGAGCCCTCGCACTGGAGGAGGCGGGGCCGGCGGCCACCCGCGTCACCATCATGTACCGCCCCCGCGGGACGGGGGTGAGCGGCGGCACCGCCGCGAGCATGGCGGGTGCGGTGCTGGCGCCGTCGTTCGCCTTCCGCGGCGGGCGGTTGCGGGCGGAGCGGACCGGCGCCCGGGTGCGGGCGGTCGAGGGGAGTGGGCGGCTGGGGCTCAGCGTGGGCGGGTCCGAGCACCTCACGCTCCCCGCGCTCCAGCCCTCCCTGCGGGAGGTCGAGGTACTGGTCGCGAGCGGCGGGCGCCTCGTGCGGGGGCTCCCGCTCGCCACCGGGGCGCTCGCCATCCTCACCCGCGTGCCGTCGCTGCGCGCGGCCGCCGACGCCGTCGCCCGACGACGACTGCCCGGCTCCACCGGCGGGCCCACGCCGGCGGAACGGGCCGCCGGAGCGAGCACGATCGTCGCGGAGGCGCACGCGCCGGACGGCAGGCGCCTCGCCCGCGTGGTCCTCGACGGACCGGACGGGTACACCTTCACCGCGCGCATGCTCGCGTGGGGTGCGCAGGCCGTCGCCGAGGGCCGGGCAGAAGGATCCGGTGCGCTCGGGCCCGTGCGGGCCTTCGGGCTGGAGGCCCTCACAGCGGGAGCCGCCGAGGCTGGCCTGCGCGTGCGCTGAGCCGCGGTCAGCCTCCGGCTGCTGGTCCTCGAGGGGGGTGCTCGGGGACCTTGGCGAGCACGAGGCGCGCAACGATGGCGCGGTCGCTGTTCAGGTACTGGTCCTCCCCGAGCTTGCCCAGGAGGAGGTCGCGCACCGCCACGCGCTGGGGGTCGGTGAAGGACTCGACAGCTTCCAGCAGGGTCTCGAGCGCGTGGTACTCCTCGAGTTCGGACTTCGGTTCCCGCACGACGGCGAGCAACGACTCCCCCCACACCTCCGGTTGGCGGGCGCCTCGGGCCAGGGCGACGCCGAGCATCCGTTCGCCCTCGTCGTCAGCCCCCAGGGCGGCGACCAGGTCCGCGGGATCGACCCGCCCGGACAGCGGGCGGACCTGTCGGATCAGTTCCTCGAGCCTCAGCGTGCCCTCCGCCGATGGCGGCTCGTCGCGGATGCTCCGGTACTGCTCGACGAACTGCATCGCGGCATCCCGGGGCACGCCCGGTTCGGGTACGGGGAGCGGAGCATCCGCCCCGGGCGCTGCCTGCGGGGGCTGTTCGAGGAGGAACCCCACCCGCGGGTCGCCGTAGTACACGTAGGAGGCCCAGGAGAGGTCGGTACTGCCCGGGTCGTACACCGCCCGGCGGGCGTCCATCACCGCCTGGCCCACGGGCGCGCCGTCGAGCAGGCTGGCGTAGAAGGACGTGGCGAAGGCGGCGGACGCCTTGTCGGAGACCCGCCAGCGCGTGCCCAGCACGTACGAGCCCTGCTGCAGGAACGGCCGGGAGATGCCGAACACGCGGGTGAGGTGGGCCACTGGCATCGCCGGCCCGTCCCCGCCACCGCCACCGCCACCGCGACCGGCCCCGGCGCCAGCCGCCGCGCCGCCACCCACACCACCTGGGGAGTCCACGGTCCTGGCCGTCTCGCAGCCGTTGATGAAGGCGAGTGCAGGGGCGTGCCGGAGGTACGCGCCGATGACGCCGGTGGTGAGGATGCCGTCGAACAGCACGAGCCCGCTCTTGCGCGGATCGCTCTCGTCCACGTGACCGTGTCCGGTGAAGTGGATGATGGTGTGCTTCTCCTTGCCCTTGAGGGCGTTCCCCACCTCGGCCCTCGTCGCCTGGTCCGAGTACATCGGCACGAAGTCGATCCCCCGCTCGGTCAGCAGCGTGGACACGGCGGTGAACTCGGCGTCGGCCTCAGCGAGGCGCTCGTAGGCTCCGGCAGCGGTGGGCTGGGGCTTCGGGACACAGATCAGCAGGACCCGCAGGTCGCCCTCGGTGTCGAGCCGGCCGCTCACGTCCATCGGCCCCGCGAGGTTGACGTAGCGGCCGAGGGCGTGGTGGAGGCTGACGAAGTCGGTCTCGTCGCGCATCAGCTCGAACGGCACGTGAAGAAGGTGCTCGTCCGTCCCCACCTCGAGGAAGACCGAACCGCTCGCCAGGTCAGCCGCCACGAAGCGGGGCAGGAGGATCTGCCGCAGGCTGTCGCCGCCCTCGATCAGTCCCTCGAGGACCTCCTCCGCATCCAGCGCGGGGCCGCCTCCGCGTGCGGCCGCCATGCCCGTGCTCCCCGCGATGCGCCGGAGGGCGCCGACGGGACCGTCCAGGTCGTCCGGGGTGATCTGGAGTTCCTCGAGGCCGCGACGAAGGGTGAGCCGGAAGGGCCCGTCGTAGCGGAGGAAGAACGTGTCGCCCTGCTGCTGGACATCGATCACCGCGCTCGGGCCGCGGTACCACTGCAATCGGTATCGCATCGTCGCCCCCCCGCCTACAGGTACTCGGCGTCGTCGACCTGTACGACGTCGGCGACGGCGTCCAGGCGGTCGTCGTCCGGCGTGAAGCCGCGGCCGGTGAGAGCGGGCGCGTCGTGCTCCTCGCCGATGCGGACCATGTGGTCGAGCCGGGCCACGCGGTCCACGTTGGCGAACAGGAAGCAGGTGGGGTTGTCGCACCGGACGAGGCCGATCGCGGTGCCGAGGACCGAGCAGAGGGCCGCGCGCAGCCGACGGCGGATGGTCACCAGTCGCGTGTCCTCGTCCACGCGCTCCCCCCAGTACCCCGGGTCGAGCGTCGCGAACGAGACCGCCACTCCGCCCGGCGCCGGGTCCCAGATGACGTAGCGCAGTCCGGGCGGGGGCTGGATGGGACGGTCGTGGACCACGACCACCGTCCCGGAGGAGAGCCGCAGGGCGTCGCGCACGAGCGCCACGAGTGCGCGCTGGTCCGCGACGGCGTTCCCCGGGGAACGGGCGGCGTACCCTCGTGCCGCCGAGCCGTAGGCGCCCTTCTCCAGGCGGTAGGACTCCTTGACCGCCGGCGCCGGGCTGGTCCACACCGTCCGTACGAGCAGGTCATCGACCTGGTCGGGCGGCAACGCCGAGCGCACGTCCGGGAGCGGCTCCCGGCCGAGGTGGGTGGCCTCGATGCGCGGCACCACCCGCAGGTCGTTCTCCCCTGCGAGCCGGATCTCGATCCACCGGTCGTCCACCTGGTAGACGGCCCCCGCCTCGCGGATCGCCTGCCACGCGACCCAGCCGAGGGGGTGGACCTGATCCAGGAGCAGCACCACGCGCACCTCGACCGGTTGGCTGACTTCCCTCATTGCCATGGCTGGCTCACCTCCCGGTGATTCCGACGGCGTCATAGGCGGCCGCCACGGCCGCCACGACCTCGCTGACCCGGTCCGGGTCGGCGGAGAAGTAGACTCTGGCGACGTCGATCATGTTCTCGCGCGCCTCCGCGAAGGTCGCCAACCTCGTGAGGTGCAGCAGCGTCAGGTACGCGAGCAGCGCCACGTCCTCGACGGAGAGGACCCGCTCGCCGCCGGGCCCCACAGCCGTGAGGAGGTGGTGGATGGCCTTGTTGTGGATGTTGCTGTTGATGTGGACACCGCCCAGATCCGCGAAGGTGACCATGTAGTGGTCCATGTGGGCCGGATAGCCCACGGACCCGGGGTCGGCGAAGTCCCGCAGCGGATTCCCGGAGCGGCCCAGCCCGGTGCCGATCCGCCAGTCCCAGGTGGATGGATCGTCGCGGTCCGGCGCCCGCCACCAGTTGGCGATGATCACGCCCATGACGTCCGCGAACGACTCGTTCAGCGCGCCCGACTGCTCCCGGTAGACGAGGTTCGAACTGGTCTCGATCACCCCGTGCGTGATCTCGTGGGCGATCACCACCAGGTGTTGCGCGAGACTGACGAGGCGTCCGCCCCTGGACACCTGTCCGTACCACATGCGCCCCTTCCACCAGCAGGCGTTGGCCCACTCGGGCGGCTCGCGGTCGCGGGGTGACGTGCAGTTGATGACCGACACGAGTTCCATGCCACGGTCGTCGATGCCGTTGCGTTGCAGGACGCTCTTGTAGAAGTCCTGCACCAGGGCACCGTTGCGGTGCGCCGTGACGGCGGCGCGGTGCTCCGCTCCGAACACGCCCTTCGTGTGGTTCACCGCGGCGGCGGGGACCTGGGCCGACTCGATCTCGCCGAGGCCGAGATCGAAGGTCCGGACCCGGCGCAGTGGGTCGAACAGCTCGAAGGCGCTGCCGCCGTCGGTGTCGACACGGGCGCCGTAGAACTCGACGGCCGCGTCGTCCTCGTCCACGCCGGCGCACTTCACGGGGATCGCCGCCGTCGGCGCGGTGCTGAAGTAGAACAGGATGGCGCCGTTGTGCGCGTCCACCAGGTACTCCGCCAGCGTGTGACGGGTGCGGAAGCTGTCGCCGAGTCCGTGCCCCGTCTCGGTGCGGGCCTCCGGCGGTAGCCCGGGGACGTCGCGGACGTGCCAGGCGAGGCGCCACGCGTCGGTCTCGTCCTTGTGGAGCCACGCGAGGGTCGGTGGCGGCACGTCGCCAGCCGTCACGCTCAGCCCGGCAGCGTGCGCGACGGCGGCCACGGCCTCCGCGGCGTCGAGGGTGGGGGAGGTCCCGGCGTCGGGAGCCGCTCCCACCCGCAGGTCAGCGGACACGAGTGCGCGTCCCGGGGCGAGCTCGACGACGGCCTCGCCGCCGAACACCGGGATCGTGCCGCTGGTCTGGTCGAAGTGCAGGAGGCTGGTCCGCGTGCCCGGGAGTTCGCGCTCGGAACTCAGCACCATCCCCGGGACGGTCTCCTCCTCCGCGGCGGCGGAGCGCATGGTGGGGCGCTCGTCGCGGCGGAGCAGACGAGCCATGAAGAAGCGGGCCGCGGCCTCGTCCGACGGGAAGTGCTCCGGGATCGCGGCGGGCGATTCGCCGTCGCCGCGGAAGTGGGCCGCGGGTTGCGCCGACGCCGGCGCCTCGGAGTCCTCCATCGCGTGGTACTTCAGGCGTTGCAGACCGGCCATGCGTCCTCCCCTGCCGTACGCGCCGCGCGGGTGTGACGCGTTGCACAACAGGGTAGGACTGACCGGGGTGCCGGGGATAGCGGGAATGGACGCGAGGATTCAGGTCGCTGCTCGTCGACTTCTGACCCACCACGTCACGAGGCAGGAGCGACGACGGCGCCCAGCACCTCCCCGATGGGCGCGCGGATGACCAGGTGGGCGAGCTCGTCCACGGGGGTGGGCTCCTTGTTGATGAGGACGATGTGGTTGCCCCGGAAGTAGTGCACGAGCCCCGCTGCCGGGTACACCACCAGGGANNNNGGATCGCCGCGACGGCGTCGGCGATCACGTCCTGGTCGAGCGGCTCGCCGTACAGCACGACGTCCGGGCGGACGACGCCGCCGCACCGCTCGCACCGTGGCACGCCGCCCGGGGTGGCCGCTCCCGCCACGATCGCGGCGACGTCG
>DBQX01000010.1 GCA_002305415.1 Actinomycetales bacterium UBA1383
GCCGTCGAGCTCTTCGGCGAGCGCGGCGTCGCAGGCACGAGCCTGAAGGCGATCGCCGCCCGGGCAGGTGTCTCGCCGGCCCTGATCCTCCACCACTACGGCTCGAAGGACGGGCTGCGCGCTGCGTGCGACGAGTGGGTCGCCGCCACGCTGCGCACCACCAAATCGGACGCCGTCGCGCGCGGTGCGAGCCTTGACCCGATTGCCGTCGCCGCGAGCTACGAGGAGTACCGCCCCGTCATCCGGTACCTCGCCCGCACCCTCACCGACGGCAGCCCCCACGTGAACGACCTGCTGGACGAGCTGGTCGCCGACGCCGAGGCCTACACCGCGGAGGCGGAAGCCGCGGGCCTGATGCGCCCCAGCGCGGACCCGCGGGCACGCGTGGCCCTCCTGATGATCTGGTCGATGGGGGGACTCGTCCTGCACGAGCACCTCGAGCGCCTCCTGGGCGTGGACCTGCTCGGCGGGGAGGGCTACCCCACCCGGTACGTGCGTGCCGTGATGGAGATCTACTCCCACGGCGTCTTCACCGAGGGCACCTACGCCGCCTTCACCACCATCCAGGACCTCCCGGCCGAGGCGGCCGGTGAAGAAGGAGAAACCCATGACTGACGTCATCACGACGGAGGGCCTCGTCAAGACCTTCGGGAGCGTGCGCGCCCTCGACGGCCTCGACATGAGGGTCCAGCAGGGCCAGGTTCACGGCTTCCTCGGGCCCAACGGCGCCGGCAAGTCCACGACGATGCGCGTCCTCCTCGGACTGCTGCGCGCCGACGGCGGCACGGCCCGGCTGTTCGGCGCCGACCCCTGGGAGGACGCCGTCGAGTTGCACCGCCGGCTGGCGTACGTGCCCGGCGACGTCGAGCTGTGGCCCACCCTCACCGGCGGCGAGGCCATCGACCTGCTCGCCCGGCTGCGCGGGCACCTCGACAAACGGCGCAAGGACGACCTCTGCCAGCGCTTCGACCTCGACCCCTCCAAGAAGGCCCGCACCTACTCCAAGGGCAACCGGCAGAAGGTGGCGCTCATCTCCGCGCTCATCTCCGACGTGGAGCTCCTCCTCCTCGACGAGCCCACCGCCGGCCTCGACCCGCTCATGGAGCTCGTCTTCCAGCAGGCCATCCGCGAGGCCCGCGACGCCGGTACCACCGTGCTGCTCTCCTCGCACATCCTCGCCCAGGTGGAGGTGCTCGCGGACACCATCTCCATCATCCGCGAGGGCCGGATCGTCGAGACGGGGACGCTGCGGGACCTGCGCCACATGACCCGCACGACCGTCGTCGTCGACACCTCCGAGCCGGCCGAGGTCCTCGCCGGCGTGGCCGGCGTCCACGCGCTGCGCCGCGACGACGGCCTGGTGACGTTCGAGGTGGACGGGGACCGGGTGGAGTCCGTGATGCGCGAGGTCGCCGCGCTCGGCGTGCGCTCCATCCAGGCGCACCCGCCCACGCTCGAGCAACTCCTCATGCGGCACTACGGCGACGACCTCGCCGCCCGTGGCCGCCGGGGGGTGGCGTGATGGCGACGACGACGGCGCCCCGGGCGACCGGCGACGCTGGCCTGGCGTCGCGACGCCGTCGGGCGGACAGCCGCCGCGGCACGACCGAGACGGGCACGGGAACACTCGTGCGCTTCATGCTGCGGCGGGACCGGGTGAAGCTGCCGCTCTGGATCGGTGGACTGGGCCTCTACATCATCTACATCGGGGCCGCGCTGCCACAGCTCGCGCCCGACGAGGCCGGGCTCGCGGGCGCCGCCATCCTGTTCGACTCCCCCATCGGACGCATGTGGGTGGGGCCCGCGTTCGGGATGGACGCGGTCACCTACGAGCGGTTCTTCGCGGGCGGCTACGCCCTCTACCTGTACCTGCTCGCCGCCCTCATGAACATCCTCCTGATCGCGCGGCACACGAGGGCCGAGGAGCAGACCGGACGGTCCGAGGTGCTGCGGGCCAACGTGGTGGGCCGGCACGCGCCACTGACCGCGGCCCTGATCGTGGCGGGGATCGCCAACGCGGCGACCGCGCTGATCGTGACCGGCCTGGCGATCGGCAACGGGTACGCCGCGGAGGGCTCGGCGCTGGTGGGCGTCACGATGGGCCTGACCGGCCTGGCCTGGGCCGCGATCACCGCCGTGACCGTGCAGCTCAGCACGACCTCGCGGACGGCGGCCGGGCTCTCCGGCGCGGCCCTCGGGGTGGCGTTCATGGTCCGGGCGCTCGGGGACATGCTCGCGGTGGGCGGCAGCGCCCTCTCGTGGGCCTCGCCCCTGGGCTGGGGGCAGCAGACCGCCCCGTACGTGTACGACCGGTGGTGGCCGCTGCTGCTCCTCGTGGCCCTGACGGCGGCGTGCGTGCCCGCTGCCTACGCGTTGCAGTCCCGGCGCGACTTCGGGGCCGGCATGCTCGCGGTTCGCGGCGGCCGGGTGGACGCCGCGCCGTCGTTGGGGACGCCGTTCGGGCTCGCGGCCCGGCTGTTGCGCGGCTCCATCATCGGCTGGGGCTCGGTGATCGCGCTGTTCGGCCTCATCGATGGCGCATTCGCGCAGGCGATGCTGGATGCCGCGGGGGAGATGCCGCAGATGCTGGTGGAGATGATGGGCGGCGCCGACGGACTGGCCGAGGGCTACGTCGCCTTCCTGGCCGCCTTCTCCGGATACATGGCCGCGGCCTACGTGGTGTTCGCGGTGCAGGGGCTGGTCGGGGAGGAACTGCGCGGCCGGGCCGAGGCCGTGCTCGCCACCCCCACCAGCCGGTCCGCGTGGGCGGGGTCCCACTTCGGTGTGGTGGCCGTCGGTGGGGCGCTCATCATGCTGGTGAGCGGGTTGGTCACCGGCGTGGCGATCGCCGCCGTGACCGGTGACTGGGCCGCGGTCGGACAGTCCGTCTGGGCCCACCTCAACATGGTGCCGGGCATGCTCGTGGTGGTCGGCGTGAGCGCGCTGATCTTCGGGTGGGCGCCGCGGGCGCTCGCGGTCGTGGGCTGGGCGCTCGTCGGGGTGATCATCTTCGTGGGTGTGTTCGCCTCGCTGCTCGACTTCCCCGACTGGTTCCTCGACCTCTCGCCGTTCAGCCACCTGGCCCAGATGCCGGTGGAGGACTTCGCGTTCGCGCCGGTGCTGTGGCTGACAGTCATCGCGGCGGCGGGCGTGGCACTCGGGCTGGTCGGGCTGGGCCGCCGGCAGGTGGTCAACAAGGGCTGACGAAGCTTGTACCGGGCGGACCTCCTGACGTACACTGGAAACAGATTGTGTACGTCAGGAGGTTTCGCGTGAACACGAAGCTCACCCTGCGGCTGGACGAGGACCTGATCCGCGCCGCGAAGGAGCACTCCGCGAGGTCGGGCCGGTCCGTGTCACGGCTGGTGGCGGACTTCTTCGCGCTGATCGAGGCGGAGAGCCCTCCCCGCGTCACAGAGACCACCCCGCGGGTACGGTCCCTGGTGGGCGCCCTGAGCGGCGCCACCGCGGACGAGAGTGACCACCGGCGTCACCTCCTCGAGAAGCACGCGTGAGGGAGAAGCGCGCGTGAGGGTGCTCTTCGACACCAACGTGGTCCTCGACCTCCTCCTCGCCCGCGAACCACACCTGGAACCCGCGATCCGCTTGTTCTCCCTCGTCGATCGCGGCGCCGTCGACGGCGTCCTCTGCGCCACCACCCTCACGACAATCCACTACATCGCCTCCCGGACGGTGGGCCCCGAGGACGTTGCAGGCCACCTCAGCGAGCTGCTGGACATGTTCGAGGTGGCGGCGGTCGACGCGAACGTCCTGCGTGACGCGATCGCACTCCCGTTCGTGGACTTCGAGGATGCCGTCCTCCACGAGGCGGCCCGGCACGCCGGAGCGCAGGCCATCGTCACACGGAACCTCAGGGACTTCAGCGGGGCTCAGCTTCCCGTCTTCGAGCCCCGCGAGCTGCTCGCGGCCCTCGACGCCGCTGCCGGCCCGGGCTGACGCGCCCGGCTGACCAGCACGTGCGGCTACCGGTGGACGGTCACGGCGCCCCCGGGGCGCGGCGACGGACGGTACCCGGCGCCGTCGTCGTCACCTATCATCGCCGGGTGATGGAGACGCGTGAGCAGCTCACCCGCCGCGGCCTGCGGCTCGCCCAGTTCACCGTCGCATACAACGTGGCCGAGGGCGCGATCGCGATCACCGCGGGCCTGATGGCGGGACTGGTGTCCGTGGTGGGCTTCGGGGTGGACTCGGCGATCGAGTCGATCGCCGGGGTGCTGGTGGCGCTGCGACTGTCCGCACGGTTGCGGGACGGAGCCTTCGACGAGCGGCGCGAGCGTCGGGCACTGCGGCTCGTGGCGGTGACGTTCTTCCTGCTCGCCGGGTACGTGACGTTCGAGGGCGTGCGCAGCCTGGTGGAGGGCGAGGTGCCGGACTCCTCGCCGCTGGCGATCGGGATCCTCGTGGCGTCGCTGATCGTGATGCCGCTGCTGGCCGCGGCGAAGAGGCGGGTGGGGATGGCACTCGGCGGGGATCCGCTCATCCTCGCGGATGCCGCGGAGACGCGGATCTGCGTGATGCTCTCGGCCTCCACGTTGCTCGGGGTGGGTCTCTTCCAGCTCACCGGGGCCGCGTGGCTGGACCCCGTGGCCGCGTTCGTGATTGCCGCGTTCGCCATCCACGAGGGCCGCGAGGCGTGGGAGGGCGAGCTGGTCGAGGATGACGACGATGCGGACGAGGGTGGCGGCGCGGACGAGGGTGGCGGCGCGGACGAGGGTGGCGGCGCCGACGACTGACGCGTCAGCCGGCGGGCTCGAACTCCGGGACGGGGCGAGCCTCGGCGTCGTCGGCCGTGGTGGCGGGGCCGTTCTCCGCGATGTCCTCGATGAGACACTCCATCTCGGCGATCTCGCGGCGCTGGGCGTCGATGATCTCCTGGGCGAGTTCCCGGACGCGGACGTCCTCGATGCCGGCGCGTTCGCTCGTGAGGATGGCGATGGAGTGGTGGGGGATCATGGCGCGCATGTAGTCGGTGTCGTCGACGAGGGCCTGTGAGCGGGCGAGCCACAGCGAGACGCCGCCGAGCACCACGGCGCCCGCGATGATCGCGACGTTCAGGCGCCGGTCCTTGTACATGCCCCACATGTAGACGAGCATCACCACGATCATGGTCGCGCCCATGAGGAGCCCCATGTAGAAGCGCATCTCGCTCCACCGCACGTGCTCGAGCGCGTACGTGTTGGCGTACATGAGGCCGAACATCACCACCGTGGAGGTGGTGATCATCGCCGCGAATCGCAGGTAGTTGCGGTGGCCCTTGCCCGACTCGTGATCCATCCGAACCGTCTCCTTACCTCGGCCCCGTGCGGCGGGGCTCCGCGAGTCTCACGGTCCAAGTGACGCTAGGGCACGCCGATGGGGCCCACAACTCGGCGCCGCGGCAGGTGACGGCGCTGTCCGGTGTTGCGGTCAGCTCTCCTGGCCGTCCGCGGCTGCCTGGTCTGCGGCGGCGTCGACAGCGGCGGCCTCGCCCGCCGCGTCCCCAACCTCGTCCGCAGCCGCCTGGACCCGGTCCACGTAGGCGGCCCACCAAGCCCGGTCATGCTCCGGGAGGTTCTCGTTGCCGGGCAGCAGGCCGACGCTGCCGTCGATGAGTTCGCGCACGATGTCGGCCTGGCCGGCGTGACGGGCGACGTCCGTGATCACGTGGACGAAGATCGTGTGGAGCGTGACGTGCTGCCGGTCCTCTCCCCACCACGGCACGAGTCCGGGAGCGTCCAGTTCGAGTGCGTCACTGGTGGCCTCGACCTGGTCCCATGCCTGCCGCAGCAGTTCGCGGATCGAGTCCGTGGACTCCTCCGCGGGCACCCACATGTCCGCGTTGTCCTCGGCGCCGTCCTCGTACCAGGGGAGCGGGACGCCGGAGGGCCGGCCGAACACCTCGCCGAAATAGCCCAGCTCGATGCTCGCCACGTGCTTCACCAGCCCGAGCAGGTTGGTGCCGGTGGGGGTGAGAGGCCGGCGGCGATCACGCTCGCCGAGGCCGTCCAGCTTCCAGAGCAGGGCGTCGTGGAGCGAGCGGAGGTACTGCTTCAGCGTTTCCTTCTCGTCAGCCATGCGCCAACCCTAGACGGGGCAGGCTTCTCCCGCCGCGCCCGCACGTTCCGCCTCGATCCCACCGAGGCGATCCTCATCTACGGGCACCTGCCGCCCGAAGCCTCGTACTTCGGCCTCCAGAGCTACCTGTTCACCCGCGAGGGCGAGTACCAGACGGACAACGTCACCTACGAGACCTTCGTCAGCCTCGGCAGGGAAGAACTGTTCTTCCACGAGATCCCCGGCAACCCGGACCGCATCGGGTCCTTCGACAGCCTCAGCGACGCAACGAACAACGCGGTGATCGAACGCCAATCGGGCAGCAGTTGGGACCAGTTGCGTTACTTCATCATCACGCCGGACCGGTTCATGGACACGCAGGTGCGGCAGGTCCTGAAGAAGCTCTCGGTGGAGCAGCAGGACGTCTTCTCCGAGGCAATCCCCTCCAACATGAGGTTCGGCCTGGGCGCGGCTGCTGACGAGTTCGTCACCGCCATCCGCTACGCACGGCCTGCCGACGGCGGCGAGGAGGACACGGCGTCGTGGGAGTGGCGGACCGACCCCGACCTCCGCGTGCTGCGGATCCGGGACACCCGGCCCAACCGGCCGTTCCAGCCGTACCCGGCATGGGAGGCCGACAGCCCCGAGCCACGCGGCGGCGTCGACGAGTGGTATCTCCAGGACGCCCAGGGCGAGCTCGCCAACGCGGTCAGCGTGGCGTGGGACCAGCCGTGCGCGGACGGTGACTGCGTTGCGTCCGGGCGGGCGAAGCCGTTCCTGAACATCCAGGGCTACCCCTTCAACGTCGTCGGACCGCTGTGCGAGGACATCGGGATGGACTGCCTGGGGGACACCCTCGATACCGTCTACCAGATGCGTCCGGGCCTGTATTTCGACCACGGCGAGGTCTACGCGGTGATCGGCACGCTCGGCACGGCGACAGGGAACGCGACATACGTGAGCCTCGGCGTCAACAACCTCGAGCTGAGGCTGGGAGCGCTGAACGTGGACGGATCGGAGCTCGTCGGGAGCGCGGAGGCCTACGGTGGCGAGGAGTCCGAGAAGCTCTACGTCCATTACTTCACGCGCGACTGCACCGGGCTCGAGGACCTGACCCTCGGCGAGTGCACCTCCGTACCCGACTCCGAATTCGTGGTTCCCGACGGCGTCGACGCCGCGCTCGTGGAGCGGGACTACATGGCGGCGGGGACGCAGCGGGGCGCCGAGTCCACGCTCCTGCTGCCGTCCCTCACGCTCACGCTCACGCGGCCCTCCGACTGACTGACGGCGGCACTCCCCGAGTGATCGCGTAGCAGGCGGTCAGGCCTGGGGCACGTACTGGTTCTGCTGCTGCCGTGTGCGCTCCCGGAGGCTCTGGCGTTGGACCCCCGGGCGTGGGGTTCGGTCCGGATCGATCATGGGCGGCGGGATGAACCAGACCACTCCCTCACGGTCGATCGATATCTCCCAGTGGTGGCGGTGGACCCGGTGGTGGCAGCGCGAACACAACAGGACGCCGTTGCCCAGGTCGGTCCGCCCACCCTGTATCCAGTCAACCGTGGCGTGGTGGGCCTCCACGAACGTGGTCTGTCCGCAGGACGCGCATCCGCCATCCCGCTCCCAGAGTGCGAGCACCTGGGCACGGGAGAACAGCCTCGCCGACCGTCCGAGGTCCAGCGGGATCGAGGCTCCGCCGAAGACGGCGGGCAGCAGGCCCGCCGAGCAGGCCAGGCGGCGGGCGGTGGCCGCCGAGATGGGCTGGGCAACGCCGTCGATCGTCGCGAACCGGCTCCCTCCGGTACGCTGCTGCAGGTCCTCCACGTCCATACGCACCACCACCGTGGTGACGGGCAGTCCGGGGACACGGTCCTCGCAGGCGAGCACGTGCCGGGCGATGTCGGCCAGTCCGTCAGCCCGGATCTGTGCGGAGGAGCGCATCTCGCGCATCACCGGTCGTGCGGGAGCCCCATCACCGCCGGCGCCTCGGCCGTCAGCGGGACCGTCGGCGACGTCGTCGCCACCTGGCTGGTTGTGGCCTCGGGCGGCGCGCTCCGCGGTGGTGACGTAGGCGTCCAGTGCGGCCTTGATCGGGGCGCCGGTCTCGGGGTCGAACACCCCACGCAGGGTGAGACGCCCGGAGCGGTCCTCGGTCATGACCAACGAGCGGCCCTGCCGGAGGATCTCCTCCCGCGGCTCGACGCCATCGGGGTCCAGGTGCCCGGACATCCGGGCCACCAGCACGTTCAGGTCGGCGAGGCTGAAGCGGGTGGCGTGCTCCGCCAGCATCTCCTCCGCACGGTCCCGCCGCGCGTGCTCCACCGTCGACGGCAGGCGATCCAGCATCGTCATGATGAGGTGCGCCGCCTCCACGCTGACCGCACCGGACGCCAGCGCGGCTGCGAGGTGCGGGTGGTCCGCGGGCAGGGACTCGCCGGTGAGCGAGCGCCGTCGCGCCGTCCCCCGGCCCACGGAGGCCAGCACCGACGCGCGCGCCACCGCGCCGCCCGACGACGCCGCCACCAGCTTCGCCGGGGAGGCGAACCCCGAGAGGTGCGCGAGCGAATCGGCCCGCGAGCCGAGCGGCGACCGGCGGGCGATCTCGCCGGCCAGGGCCGCGGCGAGGCCATCGACGCGCCGCCCGAGGGCGGTGACAGAGTCCAGCAGGGCGAGCAGCCCATCGGAGTGCATCTGGCCGACCATCTCGGAGACGTCCCCGGTGGGCAGGAGTCCGAACGGGGGCAGGGCGCGCGCCCACGCCTCGAACACCGCCGCGGTGGCGGCGTCGAGGCTGGTCAGCGGGCCTGTCATGTGATCCATCGTCTCGTGGACCACTGACATCATCGCCCCCACGGACGTCCATCCACAACCACAGACTGTGGCGTTCACCACATTCGGGGGCCCGAGAGCAACACAGTGAGACACAGCGGGCGGCTCACGGCCGTCAGTCGCGCAGCAGGGTCATCGAGTGCTGCACACACGATCCCGCGACACACCGCACGCGATCCAGTCGACCGCGCCGGAATTGCGCTACGAAAAGGGCAAGGCCGGGACCAAATAAGCCTTGGTCCCGGCCTTGGGCATCCGGATGGAACGAATCCGGACGACGGCGGGTGCGTTCCGCCCGCGCATCCCGTTCCGATGCGCCCCGCGAGCGAACTCGCAGGTAGGAGCGCCGCTCCCCTCCGTCACGCCCTCCCCTGAGAAGGGCGTACTGGTATTTCTAGTAGATCCCGACCGGCGCCGCAAGAGGTATTCGCGAACTACAGGCAGGGAATTATCCCTCGCTCAACGGGTCGTGCTTGGTGGAGACGGCGTTGACACCCCGGACGCGGACAGTCTCCCGATCCATCCCACGGCCGGCAGCCCCTCTCCGGATGCCGGGCTCAGCTCGCCGCCGCCCGGGCCGCGTGGAACGTGTCCGCAGGCATTGGGTGCCGCACCCTCCACACGATCTCGATCGGCCGTTCGCCCCGGTGGCTGACGTAGTCGACAGGGCCCAGCAAGATGTACGGCACGCCCTTGCCGAACTCCCACACGTTGGACTCACGGACGAAGATCAGAATCTCGTTGCGACGCTCGCCCTGCCGCACGTAGCGCTGCCCGGTCGGGGAAGCCACGGACGTCTGCGACTGGCTCTCCCAGTGAAACAGGTCGGGGCTGATCGCGAAGTCGCGGTACATCGTGGTCGGGGAGTAGTCGGCCTCCGACTTCTTCAGCGTGACCAGGAAGGCGTCGGTGTCGAGGTCCCTGGCGTGGAACACCCCCTGCATCATCGACGACGGCGCGCGTTCCAGCGTCGCGTACCCCAATGCCGCCACGATCTCCTCGCGGCTGTACCGCGCGTGCACCCGCAGCGGGGTGCCGGCCAGTCGCCCGGTGAGCGGCCGCGTACGGTGTCTGGCGCCCCCGAGACCGAGGGCGATCACCTGCGCGATCTCCGCCCGTGCAGCCGGTTCCCGCCGCAGGTCCTCGAAGGCAGCCTCGAAGCTGCGCATGTCGCCCTTCCTCGGAAACAGCGAGAAGAGCAGCATGCGGGCAACCAGCCGGTCCTCCACGGTGAGATCGCGGTAGTCCGGTGCGCCCTCGGCGAGGAGCCGCAGGTAGCCCTCTGCCCGCAGCGGGTCATCGACGTGGGCGAAGGCGGCCACACGACGGAGGAGGACGTCCTCGAGCGGCCCGCCCGACGCCGTCGGCACGCCGGCGTCCCGCCTCGCCCTGGTCCAGGATCGGGTGCCGCTCCCGACGACGTCCGCCAGTTCGATGCCTGTCTCGTCAAGGAAGCGCTCGAGGCTCACGTCACCGAGTGAGCGGAGCTCGGAGACGATTCCGGACCACCGTGAGGTGATCTGCGCGTTCAGGTTGGCCAGGACGCTCTGCTGCGTCCGCTCGTCGAGGATGATCTGGGAACCGGAGGGGAGGAAGGAGAAGCCCTTCTCGACCTGATTCTTCAGTGAACTCCTGCTTGCGCCGGTCAGCGCCCGGAACCGCTGGTCGAATCGGAACTCCTTGTTCTGGTGGCCCACGAAGTCGAGAGCGGTGAGTACTGCCTTGTCCTTCGTCCGGCGGAGCCCGCGGCCAAGCTGCTGGAGGAACACCGTCGCAGACTCGGTGGGACGCAGGAAGAGGATGGTGTCCACGTCAGGCAGGTCGACGCCTTCATTGAACAGGTCCACCGTGAAGAGGATCTTCAGGGTGCCGGCCTCCAGTCCTCGCAGGGCAGCGCGACGCTCGTCCTCGGGGGTCTGGCCGGTGACGGACTCCGCGGGAATCCCCCGCTCCCGGAAGGAGGCGGCCATCCAGTCGGCATGCTGGACGCTCACACAGAAGCCGAGGGCGCGCATCGCGTGGATGTCGGAGATCTTGTCCTGGAGCTCCCTCAGGACGATCCTGAGCCGCGCATCGTTGGCGGTGTAGACCGCGTCCAGCTGGGCGAGATCGTATCCGCCCCTCTTCCACTCGATTCGACTGAGGTCCGTGTTGTCGGCGATCCCGAAGTAGTGGAACGGACTCAGCAGTTCGGCCTCGAGCGCGTCCCACAACCGCAGCTCGACCGCTGTCCGGTTCCCGAACATCGCCCGGACATCGAGGCCGTCGCCACGTTCCGGGGTCGCGGTGAGACCCAGCAGCTCCCGCGGACGAACCTTCGCGAGGAGTCGCCTGTAGCTGGCGGCCTCCGCGTGGTGGAACTCGTCGATGACGACGACGTCGAAGGCGGCTGCGGCCAGCTCGTCGACGAAGTCACGGTGGAGCGACTGGATGGACGCGAACACCTGCTGCCACCGGCGAGGGCGCTCCCCTCCCACCAGGAGTTCACCGAAGTTGGGATCAGCGAGCACCTCGCGGTAGGTCCGGAGCGACTGCTCCAGGATCTCGCGCCGGTGCGCCACGAACAGGAGGCTCGGCCGCGATGGGCCGCCCCAGGAATCAGCGAGGTTGCGGTAGTCGAGCGCCGCCACCACGGTCTTGCCCGTACCCGTGGCAGCCACGATCAGGTTGCGGTGACGTCCGTGGACCTCCCGCTCCACCTCGAGGGCCTCGAGCATCTCCTCCTGGAACGGGTACGGACGGACGTCCAGCCCGGACAGTGAGACCGTCACCCCAGCCGGCGCCTGACGGCCGCCCGCAACCAGGAGTGCCTGGTCAAGTCGATCCGCGTCACGCTCGGGGTCGTACGCCTCGAAGGCGCGGTCATTCCAGTAGGTCTCGAAGGTGGCGTCCGCCTTCCGCATCAGCTCAGGGTTCGCGTGCCGCGAGATACGCACATTCCACTCCAGGCCTTCGAGCAGGGCGGAGGTGGAGAGGTTCGAGGACCCGATGAAGGCCGTGTCGAACCCGGTGTTCCGGTGGAAGATCCACGCCTTGGCGTGCAGCCGGGTTCGCCTGGTCTCGTAGTTGATCCTCACCTGCGCCCCGAAGTCCTTCACAAGCCGATCGAGCGCACGCCGCTCCGTGGCGCCGATGTAGGTGGTGGTCATGACTCGCAGCCGAACGCCTCGCTCGCGGAGTCCCGACAGCTCCCGCTCGAGTACCCGGAGGCCGGTCCACTTCACGAAGGCGAGCAGGAGATCCACACTGTCGGAGCTCGCGAGTTCGCCCCTGATCTCGCTGCCGAGACTCGGCTCCTCGCGAGCGTTCGTCAGGAGGGCACTCTCTGCGAGAGGGGTCACCGGCCTCCCGGAGTACCTTGGTGGCGTCCCCGGACCGGGTGTCGAGAGGTAGGCCACCAGCCGTTGGGCGGTGCCGGGGAGCTCGTCCTCCTCCACCTGCGCCACCTCGAGGACTCGGTTCACCAGCGCGACACGCGTGTGCTCGCCCCGCCGGACGTCCAGTGCGCGCTCGATCGCCCGCGCGACGTGACGCGCCAGGACCGAGGGCTGGTCGGCGTCGTCGAGGTCCTCGAGGTGGCGTGCCAGGTGTGCTGCCGTCAGCCGCTCGAGGAGGGATCGCGTGACGACAGCGTCGTACATGCCCTCCGGAAGCGCGCCGGCCCTACTCGGTTCTCCCATGCCTCCACTCTCTCAGCCGCGGCTGACATCGCCGGCGCGCCCCACACCGGTCCCATCACCAGATCCCCGGCAGGAGCCGACGTCGCACCCGGCCCGCGTACTCCACGTATCCCGCGAGGTTGGCGTGCAGGAACCGATCCTCGAGGGCGGTGCGGGCCACCACCACGGCGCCGTACGCCACAGCCGGCACGAAGGCCCATACCGAACCGAGCGCCAGCGGCAGACCGACCGCCGCCATCAGGCTGCCGAGGTAGCCCGGATGCCGCACCGCGCGGTACGGGCCGGTGCCCACGACGGCGTGTCCCCGCTCCTCCTGCACCCGCACCGTCCCGGAGAACCACGCGTTCTCGACCAGGGCCCAGGACCCCAGCACGTAGCCGCCGAGGACGAGCGCCAGCCCGCCGACCTCAACGGCGAGGGAGAAGTCGCCCCGCCACCCCAGCCGCGCGTCGAAGCCTGCCACCACGAGGATGACGATCGGGCCGAAGGCCGTGAGCGGCGAGAGCACCGTATCCCACCGCTGGGTGTCCTCGTGACGCAGGTAGTTCCTGCGCTCGTACAGGATGCCGGGGTTCCGCCGGTCGGCCAGCACTCGGCTGATGACGAAGCCCAGGCTGAACACGGCGGCCACCACCCAGGCCTGCCACCAGTCCCACCGTTCGGCGATCAGCATCGGCAGCAGCGGGATGGCCGCCAGCACGAGCAGGAGGATCGTCATCATCCACCGGCCTCCGAGCTTCCTGACCGTCCGGTCACGTGAGCCCGAGGGCGTTGAACGCCTCCAGCAGGCCCTCCCGTTCCGGCCCGGCGGCGATGCGATCGGCCGCCGCGACGACGTCGGGATGCGAACCCTCGATCGCCACCCCGATCCCGGCGTACCGGAGCATCTCGACGTCGTTGAGACCGTCCCCGAACGCGATGAGCTGCCGGCGCTCCAACCCGAACCTCTCCGCCACGGCCGCCATCCCGCCGGCCTTGTTCACCCCTGGGAGGTAGAACTCCCCCGCCGACTCCCCCAGTCCGTGGATGGAGCTGGCGATCAGCGCCACCCCCTCGCCGATCTCCTCAGCCAGCACGGCGCTCGGGACGGGCGAATCGAAGAACGTCACCTTGCCGAAGCGCGCACCGGACAGGTCGTCAGGCATCTCCAGGTTCGCGAGGATGTCCCGCGGCCCACCCCCTCCCGGCGCGTCCACGAAGTGGCCGGCGAGCACCGCGCGGAGCCGCCGGTCCACGCCGGGCGGCCCGTACACCGCCTCCGGGGCCTCAAGCATGTAGGCCACGTCGTAGCGGTCCATGACGCGGAGCACCGCGGCGGCCAGCTCCGCCGGGAAGCGGGTGTCCAGCAGCACCTCGTCAGCCACCTCGACGTAGCCACCCGCCGCGCCCACGATCCCGTCGAACCCGGCCTCCAGCACGTGGTCCGAGAGCATCGACTTCGGGCGACCCGTGCACAGCAGCACCATGTGGCCAGCCGCGCGTGCGGCGCGGACGGCCGCCACATGCCCACGCGGGACGACGCCGCCGTCCGCGTAGGTGCCGTCGAAGTCCAGGAAGATCGCCGTGCGCTCGCTCATCGGATCATTGTCCCCCGTGTCCAGCAGTCTTCATCGCGCGTCACCGGGGCCAGCCAGCCCGGTACGAACCATCACCACATTCACACCCTGACTGCCGTTGAACCTGCCGACCTCCTCCCATTGAGTCTTCCTGTAGCGCGTTGGAGAGCAACGGTCGGGAGGCGGCGACGTCGTCGCGCCGGGTTCGCAGGGCGGCCGGGCCGTAGGAGCCGAATTCGCAGGGCCGCCGGGCCGTGGGAGCCGAGTTCCCAGACGGCTGTCGCCGGCCCCTTTGCTCGTGGGGAAGGACCGTTGCACATGCGCAACGAGATCTCCCCGGGGAAGAACCGGACCCAGCAGGGGCACGCATCGGTGGCGTCCAGGAGACCGACACCGCACCAACCGCCACCCCGGCCGCCCTCACTCCCCCACGTACTCCGCCAGGTGCTCGCCCGTCACCGTGCACCGGCCGGCCACGAGTTCCGCCGGGGTGCCCTCGAACACCACACGGCCGCCGTCGTGGCCGGCGCCGGGGCCGAGGTCGATGATCCAGTCGGCGTGCGCCATCACCGCCTGGTGGTGCTCCACCACGATCACGGACGTCCCGCCGTCCACCAAGCGGTCCAGCAGCGCCAGCAGCTGATCCACGTCCGCCAGGTGCAGCCCCGCGGTGGGCTCGTCCAGCACGTAGACGCGCGCCTTCTCCGCCATCCGCGCGGCGAGCTTCAGCCGCTGCCGCTCGCCCCCGGACAGGGTGGTGAGCGGCTGGCCGAGGGTCAGGTAGCCGAGCCCGACGTCCTCCAGCCTCCTCAGGATGGCGTGCGCGGCGGGGGTGCGGGCGTCGCCGTCGCCGAAGAACGCCGCGGCCTCCGCCACCGGCATGTCCAGGACCTCGCTGATGTCCTTCCCCGCCAGCCTCAGCTCGAGCACGCTCGCCTGGAACCGTTTGCCGCCGCACTCCTCGCACGGCGTCTCCACCGTGTCCATGAAGCCCAGCTCGGTGTAGATGACGCCCGCGCCCTTGCAGACCGGGCACGCGCCCTCCGAGTTCGCACTGAACAGCGCAGGCTTCGCGCCCGTGGCCTTCGCGAACGCCTTGCGGATGTGGTCCAGTAACCCGGTGTACGTGGCCGGGTTGCTGCGCCGCGAGCCGCGGATCGCGGCCTGGTCGATGACGACGACGCCGTCCCGCCCCGCCACCGAACCGTCCACCAGCGAACTCTTCCCCGAGCCCGCCACGCCCGTCAGCGCCACGAGCACGCCGAGCGGGATGTCGACGTCGACGTCCCGCAGGTTGTGGGTCCTCGCGCCGCGCACCTCCAGCGCCCCCGACGGCCTCCGCACCGCGTCCTTCAGCCGGGCGCGGTGGCCGAGGTGGCGACCGGTGACGGTTCCGCAGGCGCGCAACCCGGCGACGTCGCCCTCGAACACCACCTCGCCGCCGGCGGTGCCGGCACCGGGACCGAGGTCGACGACGTGGTCCGCGATCGCGATGACCTCCGGCTTGTGCTCCACCACCAGGACGGTGTTGCCCTTGTCCCGCAGTCGGAGCAGGAGTTCGTCCATGCGTGCGATGTCGTGGGGGTGGAGGCCGATGGTGGGCTCGTCGAAGACGTAGGTGACATCCGTGAGCGCGGAGCCGAGGTGGCGCACCATCTTCACCCGCTGGGACTCCCCGCCGGAGAGCGTGCCGGAGGGCCGGTCGAGGGAGAGGTAGCCGAGCCCGATCTCCACGAACTGCTCGAGGAGGTGGCCGAGGCTGGCCAGCAGCGGCGCCGCGGCCGGCTCGTCCAGGGCGCGGACCCATGCCGCGAGGTCGCTGACCTGCATCGCGCACACGTCCGCGATCGACTTCCCGGCGATCCGCGAGCCGCGAGCGGGGGCGGCGAGGCGGGTGCCCTCGCACTCCGGGCACGTGCCGAACGTGACCGCCCGCTCCACAAACGCCCGGATGTGCGGCTGCATCGCGTCCGGGTCCCTGGAGAGCATGGACTTCTGGATCTTCGGGACCAGGCCCTCGTAGGTCATGTTGATGTTCTCGAGCCTCACCTTGCGGGGCTCGCCGTACAGGAGATCCTGCCGCTGCCGCTTCGTGAAGTCCTTCACGGGCTTGTCCAGCGGCACCACGGCGCCGAAGAGCCGCACGTACCAGCCGTCCGCCGTGTAGCCCGGCACCTGGATCGCGCCCTCGGAGAGGGACCTCTCCTCATCCACCAGTTCCGCGAGGTCGATGTCCGAGACCGTGCCCATGCCCTCGCAGCGCGGGCACATCCCGCCCACCACGCTGAAGGTGGCGGGCTTCCGCTGGTCCTTGCCCTCCCCGCGCTCCACCGTGATGGCGCCGGTCCCCGTGGCGGAGGGGACGTTGAAGGAGTAGGCCTGCGGCCCGCCGATGTGCGGCTCCGCGATCCGGCTGTAAAGCAGCCGGAGGAGGGCGTTCGCGTCGGTCACCGTGCCGACGGTGGAGCGCACGTTCGCGCCCATCCGCTCCTGGTCCACGATGATCGCGGTGGTCAGGCCCTCGAGCTGGTCCACGTCCGGGCGCGCGAGCGTGGGCATGAAGCCCTGCACGAACGCGCTGTAGGTCTCGTTGATCATGCGCTGGGACTCGGCGGCGATGGTGTCGAAGACCAGCGAGCTCTTGCCGGAGCCGGAGACTCCCGTGAACACTGTGAGCCGCCGCTTCGGGATCTCGACGTCCACGCCCTTCAGGTTGTTCTCCCGCGCGCCGCGCACGCGGATCAGGTCGTGGGAGTCGGCCGGGTGGCGCGACGTCGTACCGCTGGGACTCATCGTTCACTCCTCCAGGGCACGCCCGCGGCCCGTGGCGACCGATCGTGCCATCTCCCACGGAATCGCTCAAGGGTAGGCGGGAGTGCGGGCGGGAGGGAGACGTCAGGCAAGGTAGGACCCCACGCGGGGGATGCGCTTGACAACCATTGCAAGTGCGAGGCTGCAGGCGAGCGCGAACACCGTCTCCATGGGGACCTGGAGGATGGGGACTGTCTTCGGACCCACCGCCTCGTACAGCAGCAGGAACGCCATGTGGGAGAGATAGATCCCGAGGGAGTGGTCCGCGAGGAGCCGCACCAACCCGGAGGCGTGGCGGTGCCGCCGGGCGGCGGCGAACACCCCCACGGACGCGAGGACCACCGGCGGCATGAGGTATTCGTAGAGCACGTGGACGGGCGCGCCGGACAGCACGGACCACAGGGACGTGCCGAGGATGGTCGCCGCCACGCCGAGCACGGTCCACAGCCAGGAGAGCCGCATGGGCCGCCGTGTGGTGGCGAGCAGGTGGCCGAGCATGAAGTACAACGTGTACCCCACGCTGAACTGCATCGCGGTGACAATCGGCAGCCCCACGACGTCGGGCCCCGGAATCGCTGCGAGGAGTGGCAACGCTGAGGTGACCACCAGGCCGAGGTGCACGAGATACCGGGCCAGGGGGCGGTTGGCGGCGATGGGACGCAGCAGTGGTGTGGCGGCGTAGAGGCCGGCGAGCGCCCAGAGGAACCACATGTGGTCATGCCCGATCACGATGGGGCGCAACACCTCACCCACCCCATCCCCGGTGCGCGTGAGCAGGGCGTAGAACACGGACCACGGTAGGAACGCGTACGCCAGGCGGGGAAGGCTCCTGCGATACACCGAGTCCACGGTGACCTCGCGCGCCGGGTCCAGGAACAGGGCCCCGGAAACCATGAAGAAGACCGGCACGCTCCAGCGGGCCATGCCGTCGAACACGTTGACCACCTGCCACTGCGGATCGGTGGGCGGCAGGCTGCCCCACTCCGGCGCGGCGGCGTGGATGAGGATGACAGCCACTGCTGCCCAGGCGCGCAGGGAGTCGAAATACCCGATCCGGGTGCTGGTCTCCGGCATCGCTCCACCTTCGCACCCGTGACGCGGGGCCGCACCTGCGCCGATCGCCCGCCCACCCCCACTTCGCAGCCCTCACCCCCCGCGCCGGGACCACCGGGCGTGGGCCAGCCACGGCAGGAAGGCCTGCACCAGCGGTCCGACTGCGAGCGAGAACACGATCGTCCCCACTCCCACGACCCCGCCGAGCAGCCACCCCACCACCAGCGCGAGCAGCTCGATGGCCGTCCGCGCGGCGCGCACCGAGGCGCCGCGGCGGGCGAGGCCGGTCATGAGTCCGTCGCGCGGCCCGGGCCCGAGGTCCGCGCCGATGTACATCGCGGTGCCGAGGGAGAACGCCACCGTCCCCACCACCAGGGACCCCACCTGGAACGCCAGCTGCTCGAAGGAGGGGATCCACCCCAGGCCCACCTCCACGAAGGTGCCCACGAGCAGGGCGTTCACCACGGTCCCGATTCCCGGGCGTTCCCGCAGCGGGATCCACAGCAGCAGCACCAGCAGCGAGACCGCCACCACGACCGCGCCGAACGGAACCCCGAACACCCGCGCCAGCCCCTGGTGGAAGACGTCCCAGCCGGGAAGGCCCAGGTTCGCCTGAACGAGGGCCGCGACGCTGATACCTTGAATGAGGTTCCCCGCCACCAGCTGGAGGAGGCGCAGCAGGAACGTCACGCGCTCGAGCATAGCCAGAAGCGTGATCCTCCCCCGGCGGGGTCCTGAAGGAGGTTCCCATGGCCGCCGACACCGCCCGCTCGCTCCTGATCCGCAACGCACGGCTCGTCCCCGTCGGCGTCGACCGCCACGGCCGCACCCCCGACCGCGCCACCGTGCCCCGCCATCCCGTCGACGTCCGCATCCGCGACGGCGTCGTCCACGAGGTCGGGGCCCACCTCGCCGCGCGCGGCGAGCGGGAGCACCAGGCCGACGAGCGGTTCCTCATCCCCGGGCTGTGGGACCAGCACGTGCACTGGGAGCAGTGGGCCGAGACCCTCACCCGCGTGGACGTCTCGGGCGCGGGGAGCGCGGCGGACGTCGTCGCCCTCATGGCGGCGGCCATCGCCGCGCTGCCCGACGACGACGCCGCCGTCCTCGGCTTCGGCTACCGGTCCGCGCTCTGGTCCGAGCCCGCCACCGTCGCGCAGCTCGACGCCGTCAGCGGTCGCCACCCCGTGGTGGTGGTCTCGGGCGACGCCCACAACGGCTGGCTGAACTCCCGGGCCCTGGGCCTCCTCGGCCTGCCGCCGCGGGAGGAGGTGATGGTCGAGCGACCCTGGTTCGACACCCTCGCGCGCCTCAACGAGTTGCCGGGCGCGGAGACACAGGCCGGGCTCGAGCGGGCGCGCGCGGACGCGGCGCGGCGCGGCGTCGTCGGGATCACGGACTTCGAGTTCAACTCGCCGTTCCGGGTGTGGCCCGAGCGGGTGGCGGGCGGCACGGTGAGCCTGCGGGTGCGGGCCTCCACCTACCCGGACCGCCTCGACGAGGCGATCGCGCTGGGGCTGCGGACCGGGGACATCCTCGACGAACTCGGCCTCGTCACGATGGGCCCGCTGAAGGTCATCACCGACGGTTCCCTCAACACCCGCACCGCATGGTGCCTCGAGGCCTACCCGGACCCCGCCGGCCTCGTGTACCCGTACGGCGTGGTCAACGTGCCTCCCGACGAGCTGGACGACCTGCTCGGGCGGGCCACCACCGCGGGCATCGAGGTGGCCGTGCACGCCATCGGCGACGCCGCGGTGCGGGCCGCGCTCGACTCGTTCGCCGCCACCGGGGCGCGGGGTTCGATCGAGCACGCCCAGCTCATCGCCTACGACGACATCCCCCGGATGGCCGACCTCGGCGTCACCGCCTCCATGCAGCCCGCCCACCTCCTCGACGACCGGGACGTCACCATGCGGATCTGGCCGGACCGGCACCACCGCTGCTTCCTCACGCATGCGCTGGTGGCGGAAGGGGTCCCGGTGGCGTTCGGCTCGGATGCCCCGGTGTCGCGCCTGGACCCGTGGCTGCAGATGGCCGCGGCGGTGTTCCGGGGGTCGGACGAGCGGGAGCAGTGGCACGCCGCCGAGGCCCTCACCCCCGCCCAGGCGCTCGCCTGCTCCACCGACGGACAGGGGACGGTGGCGCCCGGCTCGCGCGGCGACGTCGTTCTCCTCGACGACGACCCGACCGAGGCGCGCGGCGACGCCCGCGAGAGCGCGGCGATGCTGCGGGAGATGCGGGTGGCGATGACGGTCGTCGACGGCCGGGTGGTCCATCTCGCGCTGTGACCGAGTTCGCAAATTGCGCCCCGATGGGGTGTGATATGGGAATGACCTCAAAGCAGAGCGGGGGCTCCGCTGCCCCTGAAGTACGTAACGTCGTCCTCGTCGGCCCGGGCGGTTCCGGGAAGACCACGCTGCTCGAGACGCTCCTGAAGGAGATCGGCGTCATCAACCGGGCCGGGCGCGTGGAGGACGGGAACACCGTCTCGGACTACGAGGACGTCGAGAAGCGGCTGCACTACTCCGTCAACCTTGCCGTGGCCTCGGTGGACATCACCAATCCGGACCTCACCGGCGGCCCCGGCACCGTCCGCCTCAACCTGCTGGACACCCCGGGCAACCCCGACTTCGTGGGCGAGCTGCGCGCCGGCCTCCGCGGCGCCGACGCCGCCCTCTTCGTGATCTCCGCCGTCGACGGCATCGACGGCGCCACCCGCCGGGTGTGGGACGAGTGCGCCGCCGCCGGCGCCCCCCGCGCCATCGTCGTCACCGACGTCGACGAGCCGCGGGCGAACTTCGACCACACGCTCGAGGAACTCCAGGCCGCGTTCGGGGACGGGGTGCACGCCCTCTACCTGCCGTACGAGGCGAACGACCCCACGAACGCACGAGTCATCTCCGTGATCCGCGCGCAGCTCATGGAGGGCATCGGCTCCACCATGAGGCTCTCCCCCCTGGACCCCGCCGACCAGGACCGGGTGGAGGAGCTCCGCGCACGCCTGATCGAGGACGTCATCACCGAGTCCGGCGACGAGGACCTCATGGAGAAGTACCTCGAGGGCGAGGAACTCGGCTTCATGGCACTCGCCGCGGACCTGCAGCGGGCCACCGCCAACGCCCAGTTCTTCCCGGTGCTGCCGGTCGTGGCCCCCACGGCCCTGGGGATCCCGCAACTGCTGCGCGTGATGTGCATCGGGTTCCCCTCGCCCGCCGACCACGTGCTGCCCGCGATCTACTCCCCCGCCGGGGCTGAGCGCGCACCGCTGAGGCACTCCGTGGACGAGCCGCTCGTGGCCGCCGTCATCAAGACCACCACCGACCCGTTCGTGGGCCGCATCTCGGTGGTCCGGGTGTACTCCGGTGTGCTCCGCTCCGACCAGACCGTGCACATCTCCGGCCACCTGTCCCAGTTCTCCGGCCGGCCCGCGGACTCGCAGTGGCACGCGGACCACGACGACGAGGAGCGCGTGGGCGCGCTCGGCCGGCCGCTCGGCGGGTCCCAGACCCCCGTTGACCAGGCCGTCGCCGGCGAGATCGTCACCGTGGCGCGGCTCTCCAAGGCCGAGACCGGGGACACCCTCTCCGACCCGGCCAACCCCGCCGTGATCACCCCGTGGGTGATGCCCGAGCCGCTGTTCCCCACTGCCATCCAGTCCGCCAAGAAGGGCGACGAGGGCAAGCTCATGTCCGGCCTCCAGCGGCTGCAGGCGGAGGACCCCACGGTGCGCGTGGAGGTGGACGCCACCACCGGGCAGCTCGTGCTGTGGACGATGGGCGAGCAGCACCTCCAGGTGATGCTGGACCGCCTGAAGGGCCGCTCCGGCGTGGAGGTCCAGACCGTGCCGGTGCTCGTGCCGCTACGCGAGACCCTGAAGGGCAAGGCCGAGGTCCAGGGCAAGCACGTCAAGCAGTCCGGTGGCCACGGGCAGTACGCGGTCGCCGAACTGCGCTTCGAGCCGTTGCCGCAGGGCAGCGGGTTCGAGTTCGTGGACGAGGTGGTGGGCGGCGCCGTGCCGCGGCAGTACATCCCGTCCGTGGAGAAGGGCATCGTCGCGCAGATGGCCAAGGGCATCACGGGTTACCCCATGGTGGACATCCGGGCCACGCTGTACCACGGCAAGGCGCACTCGGTGGACTCCTCCGACGCCGCGTTCCAGATGGCCGGGTCCCTCGGCCTGCAGGAGGCGGCCAAGAAGGCGGGCATCGTGATCCTCGAGCCGGTGGACTCCGTGACCGTGGAGTGCGACGACGAGTACGTGGGCGGCGTCATGTCCGACCTGTCCACCCGGCGTGGCCGCGTCAAGGGCACCGACCAGCTCGGCAACGGCCGGACGAAGGTCACCGCCGAGGTCCCGGCCTACGAGCTGGTGCGGTATGCGACCGCGCTGCGTTCCCTCGCCCGCGGCACCGGCGTGTTCTCACGGGAGTACCTGCACCACGAGCCCGCTCCGGCACACCTCACCGACAAGCTGGTCGCCGGGGCGTAAGGCCCCGACACCCATCGAGAAGGGCCCCGGGCGCGATCCCGGGGCCTTCTCGATGGCCGGCTCATGGAACGGCCCGTGCCCGTGACCCCGTCCCTCACCCGCGAGCTGCTGCGCCTCGCGGTCCCCGCCCTGGCCACGCTCCTCGCCGAGCCTCTGCTCCTCCTCGCGGACACCTGGATCGTCGGGCACCTGGGCACCCCGCAGCTCGCGGGCCTGACCATCGCGTCCACCATCATCGGCGTGCTCGTGGGCCTGTCGATCTTCCTCGCCTACGGCACCACCGCCACCGTCTCCCGACGCCTCGGGGCGGGGAACCGCACCGGCGCCCTCTCCGGGGGCGTCGACGGCATGGTGCTCGGCGCGATCCTCGGCACCGTGCTGGCCGCCACCCTGCTCGCCGGCGCCCCCGCCGTCGTCGGGCTCTTCGGCGCCAGCGACGCCGTCGCCGCCCACGCCGTCACCTACCTCCGGATCGTGGGGTTCGGGCTCCCCGCACTCCTCGTCATCCTCGCGGCCACCGGTGTGCTGCGGGGCCTGCAGGACACGCGGACCCCGCTCGTCGTCGTCGTGACCATGAACCTCGCCAACATCGGACTGAACCTGGCGCTCGTCCTCGGCGCGGGCCTGGGCATCGGGGGCGCGGCGCTCGGCACCGCGATCTCGCAGTGGCTGGGCGCCACGGTGCTCGCGGCCGTGGTCCTCCGCGGCGCCCGGGCGGCCGGCGCCCCGCTCGCGTTCCGGCCCGCCGGCGTCCTCACCGCCGCCCGGGACGGCAGCTGGCTCGTGCTGCGCACCGCCGCCCTGCAGGCCGCGCTCGTGGTCACCACGTTCACGGCGTCGGGCCTCGGGGAGACTGCACTGGCCGCCCACCAGGTGACGGCGTCGCTCTGGTCCACCACCGCCTTCGCCCTCGACGCGCTCGCGATCGCCGCCCAGGCGATGGTCGGGCTCCGGCTCGGGGCCGGCGACGGCGTCGCCGCCCGGGCCCTCACCCGGCGCGTCGTGGTGTGGGGGGCGGGCTTCGGGGCGATCGTCGGCGTGGTGATCCTGGCCGCCCGCCCGCTCCTCGCGGTCTTCTTCACCCCCGACGCCGCCGTCCAGGCGCTCCTCGCCGTCACCCTGGTGGTGCTCGCGGCGTTCGCCCCCGTCGGGGGCATCACCTTCGCCCTCGACGGCGTCCTCATCGGTGCCGGCGATGCCCGCTACCTCGCGCTCGCCGGCGCGATCACCACCGGGCTCTATGCCCCGCTGGCGCTGACGGTCCACGCGACGAGCGCGGGCCTCGGCTGGCTGTGGGTGGCCTACGGCGGCTGGATCACGTTCCGTGCGGGCGCCCTGTGGCTGCGGGCGCGGGGCGAGTCGTGGATGCGGCTGGGCGAGTCCTGAGAGCCCCGCCAACCTCGCGCGCTGCCCACCTCTCCCGCGGGATGATGTGGGGAGGCTCACACCATGGAGCCCCACGGACCCGGGCCCGGCCCACGAGGCGGCGCGGCCCGGCGGATGCACGGAGGAGTCAACACATGGACCGCAACGAACTGGAGCTCGCCGGACGCGAGGCGGTGGACCTGGCCCGTCGCTGGGTGACCGAGTCCGCCGGAACCCCCGCCGACTACGCCGCCCGCCTCCTCTCCCGGGTCCTCGCCCATCCCGGCGGCCTGGAGTTCACCGTCCGGTTCGTCGACGGCGTGATCCGGCCCCAGGACCTCGGCGTCGCCGCCCGCACGCTCGCGCGCCTCGCCCGCCGGGACCTCGACTTCCTGCCGCCCTACCTGGCCGCCGGACTGAAGGCGGCCGGGCCCGCCGCCGTGGCCGCGCCGGAGGCCGTGGTGCCCGCCGCGCGCGCGATCTTCCGCCGCCTCGTCGGGGACCTCGTCCTCGACACCACCGGCGACGGCCTCACCGAGGCCCTCGCGCGGATCCGCGCGGCCGGCAACCACGTCAACGTCAACCTGCTCGGCGAGGCCGTGCTCGGCGACGGCGAGGCCGCCCGTCGCCTCGCGGCCAACGCCCGCCTCCTGGCGCGCGACGACGTCGACTACCTCTCCCTCAAGGTCTCCGCCGTCACCGGGCCCCACAATCCGTGGGGCTTCGACGAGGTGGTGGAGCACGCCGTCGCGCAGCTGCTGCCCTTCTACCTCGAGGCGGCGAGCGCGCCCACGCCCAAGTTCATCAACCTGGACATGGAGGACTACAAGGACCTCGCCCTCACCCTCGCGGTGTTCCGTGAGCTCCTGGACAACCCCGCGCTGCTGCACGTGGAGGCGGGGATCGCCCTCCAGGCGTACCAGCCGGACGCGCTCGCAGCGATGATGGAACTGCAGGAGTGGGCGGCCGCGCGGGTGGCGGCCGGCGGGGCGCGCATCAAGGTACGGCTCGTGAAGGGCGCGAACCTCGCGATGGAGCGGGTGGACGCCGAGGTCCACGGCTGGCCGCTCACCACGTGGCCCACCAAGCAGGCCACGGACGCCAACTACAAGCGGGTCATGGAGTGGGCGATGACGCCGGAACGCACCCGGCACATCCGCCTCGGCATCGCGGGGCAGAACATCTTCGACATCGCCTTCGCGTGGGCGCTCGCCGGGCGCCGCGGGGTGCGCGACGACATCGAGGTCGAGATGCTCGCCGGCATGGCCACCGGGCTCGCGGAGGTGGTGCGCCGCGAGGTGGGTTCGCTGCTGCTGTACGTGCCGGTGGTGGACCCGAAGCAGTTCGACGTCGCGATCGCCTACCTGGTGCGGCGGCTCGAGGAGAACGCGATGCCGGAGAACTTCATGTCCGGCGTCTTCGACATCGCCTCCGACCCCACGGTCTTCGACCGCGAGCGCGACCGCTTCCTCGCCTCCCTCGCCGACGTCGACGACTCGGTGCCCACCCCCATGCGGACGCAGGACAGGGCGAGCGAGACGGCGGAGGAGGTCGCCGCCGTCGTGCGCGACGAGGCCGGGAACTGGGTGTTCCGCAACACCCCGGACACCGACCCGGTGCTGCCCGGGAACCGCGCGTGGGCGCGGGCGATCGTGGAGCGGATCCCCGCGTCGCCGCTCGGGATGGCGGAGGCGGACGCCGCGGTGGTGGGCTCCCCGGACGAGGTCGACCGGATGCTGGCCGAGGTGGCCGAGGCAGGCGCGGCGTGGGGGGCACGGCCGGCGGCCGAGCGCGCCGAGGTCCTGCACCGCGTGGGCGTGGAACTGGGGCTGCGGCGGGCGGAGCTGCTGGAGGTGGCGGCGTCGGAGGCGGGGAAGACCCTCGACCAGGGCGACCCCGAGGTATCCGAGGCGATCGACTTCTGCCATTACTACGCCTCACTCGCGCCCGAACTGGAGCGCGTGGAGGGCGCACGGTTCGTGCCGTCGCGGGTGACCGTGGTGACGCCGCCGTGGAACTTCCCGCTCGCCATCCCCACCGGCGGGGTGGTGGCCGCGCTGGCGGCGGGCAGCGGCGTCGTCTTCAAGCCGGCGACGCCGGCGCGGCGGTCGGGGGCGCGGCTCGCCGAGGCGATGTGGGCGGCAGGGGTGCCGCGCGAGGTGCTTCGGCTGGTGCAGACGCCCGACCGGGCGGTGGGGAAGCACCTCATCTCGCACCCGCGGGTGGACCGGGTGATCCTCACGGGGTCCTACGACACGGCCCGGCTGTTCCGTTCCTGGCGGCCGGACCTGCCGCTGCTGGCGGAGACGAGCGGGAAGAACTCGATCATCGTGACGCCGTCGGCGGACCCGGACCTCGCGGTGCGCGACGTGGCCTACTCGGCGTTCGGGCACGCGGGGCAGAAGTGCTCGGCGGGGTCGATCGTGATCCTGGTGGGGTCGATGGCGACCTCGCGGCGCTTCCGGGACCAGCTGGTGGACGCGGTGCGGTCCCTGCATGTGGCGTGGCCGCGGGATCCGTCGTCGCAGATGGGCCCAGTGGTGGTGCCGTCTGATGAGAAGCTGCGGCGGGGGCTGACCGTGCTCGGCACGGGCGAGCACTGGGTGTTGCGGCCGCGGGCACTGGACGAGACGGGTGCGCTGTGGTCCCCGGGGCTGCGCGCGGGCGTGCGTCCGGGGTCCGAGTACCACCTGGTGGAGTATTTCGGGCCGATCCTCGGCGTGATGACGGCCGAGACACTCGAGGAGGCCGTGGAGATCCAGAACGGGGTGGAGTACGGGCTCACCGCGGGGCTGCAGTCACTGGACTCGCGGGAGGTGGCGTACTGGCTGGAGCACGTGCAGGCCGGGAACGTGTACGTGAACCGCGCGATCACCGGCGCGATCGTGCGGCGGCAGCCGTTCGGAGGGTGGAAGCGGAGCGCGGTGGGCGCGGGCGCGAAGGCGGGCGGGCCCAACTACCTGATGGGGCTGGGTTCGTGGGTTCCGGTGCACAGGTCCGACGTGCCGGCCCCCGGTGAGTGCGCGGGGTCCGCGATCCCGTCCCCCGTGCGGTCCGTGGTGTGCGCGGCCGGGCACGAGCTGACCGGGGAGGAGTTCGCCTCGTTGCGGCGCGCGGCCGCGTCCGACCTGGAGGCCTGGACGAGCGAGTTCGGGGTGGGGCACGACCCCACCGGACTGCGGGTGGAGCGGAACGTGCTGCGCTACCTGCCCACTCCGGTGACCATCCGCGTGGACGAGCGGGCCCGGCTCGTGGACGCCCTGCGGGTGGCGTGCGCCGGGCTGGTGGCGGGTTCCGAGATGGTGCTCTCCACGGGAATCCGGATTCCGGGGCCGGTGACGCGCGAGCTCGTGGCGGGGGGCATCGAGGTGCGGCACGAGTCCAACGCCGAATGGCTGGAGCATGCCGCCGCGTGGGCGAAGGGCGGGCCGCTGGGTGCGCGGGTGCGGCTCGTGGGAGCGGAGGACGGCGCTGGGGGAACAGGGCGCTCCGCGGGCCTCCTGGCCCAGGCGATCGAGGGCCTGCCTGACATCGCCATCTACTCCTGGCCGGTCACCGAGGCCGGACGGCTGGAGATCCTGCCGTTCGTGCGGGAGCAGGCGGTGAGTGTGACGGCACACCGCTTCGGGACTCCGTTCCCGCTGGTGGAGGGTCTGCTGTAAGGGTTCGATCCCCTCCCNNTCCCTGATCCGGCGCCCGATCACCCTCCCACCCCGGGACATGCGATACGGTCCGGGCCAGCCGTTGCGCCCGTGTATCGCACAACGGCCGTTCAACCCCGATAGACCACCCCCCACGAGACGCGAAAGCGCTGGTGGACTTCTGGCCGTGACGTCAGTGGGAGTGGGACATGCGATACACCCCCGCCGGGGTTGTATCGCATGTCCCACAGCGCCTTCGCGTCCACACAGTCCGAAGCTGCACACCTTTCCACATGCGCCCGCACTCGGGCAGGAGTGCGTCCTCGCCGATCCGGCACAGTGACGCCATGTCGATGGACCCCCTCCCCGAGCCGATTCTCGCCCTCGGCGTCTTCACACTCCGCGAGGCGGTGACCGCTGGGATCACGGACCTCCGCCGACCGGATGTCATGCGTCTTGGGCGTGAGATCTTCGCTGTCCGGGGAGTCGAACACGGCGCTCTTGTCATCGCCAAGGCGGTGTGCCGGTCGTTGCCGCGCTGCTGGATCTCCCACAGCACTGCTGGCCTCGTCTGGGGACTGGACCTTCCCGAATCCGTGGATGTCTCCCGACCGCACGTCTCCCGGTATCGTCCTGCGAACGTCCCACGGACGAAGGCGGTGCGCGGCCACCGCTCTGTCGTCTTCAAGGGGGAGGTGGTTCCCATCGAGGAGATCGAGGAGACGGTGTTCGCCTCCTCCCCTGCGCGAGTGTGGCTGGAACTCGCCTCCACCCTCACGGTGGAGGAGCTCATCGAGTTCGGTGACCATCTGGTCCGCCATCCGCGGAAGAGGTTCGAGGGCCGGGACACTCCGCACGCCACGATCGCCGAGATGCGCAGGTTCCTGGGATGGCATCCCCGCATCACGGGAGCCGCGAAGGCCGCTGCGGCCCTCTCCCGAATCCGGGTCGGGGCTGACTCGGTCATGGAGACGCGCCTGCGGCTCGCCCTCATCGACGCCGGGTTGCCCGAACCGGCACTCCAGGTTCAGCTCACGCCCGATGATCGGGCCTCTCCCGTCGCGGACCTGGGGTACCGCGGCCCGAGGATCGCGATCGACTACGACGGCAGCACGCACCTCACCGCCACGCAGCAGACCAAGGACATCCGTCGCGACCGCCTCTGGGTGGCAGCTGGATGGAGGCACGTCACGGCCAACGCTCTCGACGCCGCCGAGCGCTTCAGCACCCTGACCGAACAGGTGCGCACGATGCTGGCTGCGGCGGCCTGAGGGCGAGCGGGTCTCGCGCCGCCCCTCACTCCTCGAGCCAGCCCTCGGCCTCGGCCAGTCTCGCCAGTACCCGATCGATGTACGCCGCCCGGGCCGTGAGCGCCTGTGCAATCGCGGCCAACGCGCTGGCGTGCGCGGCCGACGCCGCCGCGGACACCGGATCCTTCCCGGCCAGGTGCTGCTCCGTGATGCTCGCCTGCCGCAGCGCCCTCTTGGCGACGTCGGACGCCAGGCGGTCGAGGACGGCGAGCGAGTCGAGGTCGAGTTTCCCGGCGAGTTCGGCGATGCGGGCGTGGTCGATGCCCTCGAAGTACGCGGTCTCCGCGGCGAGGGCCTCCAGGGATTCGCGCGTGGGGTCGGCGGTCATGGCGTGGTGGGATCCTCCTCCCGCGCGGCGCGCTCCTCCTCGCGCAGCCGGGGCTCGGTACGGTTCTCCGGCCGGATGCCGCGCTTGTCCGCGTAGAACTCCCGCACCAGGTCCATGTCCGCCCGGACGTCACCGGTCACCACCAGCGGAGGCCCGAACCCCATCGTGCGGCTCGGCCCGTCGACGAAGCCGAGTGCCACGGGCAGCCCGGTCTGCTGCGCGAGCCGGTAGAACCCGGACTTCCAGTACTCCCCCTTGGACCGCGTGCCCTCCGCCGCGAGCACGATCGTGAACCCCGGATCGCGTCGCGCCTCCTCGGCCAGTCTCTCCACCAGGCGGCCGGGGTGCTTCCGGTCCACCGGGATCCCGCCCGTCGCGCGGAAGAGCCACGCCAGCGGCCCCTCGAAGAGCTCCTTCTTCACCAGCACCCGCGGCCGAACGCCCACGGACCACGCGAGCGCGAGGGTCGCCACCCAGTCCCAGTTGGAGGTGTGCGGCGCCCCCACGAGGATGCCGCTCGTCGGGATCTCCCCCACCACCCGCCAGCCCGTCACCTTCAGGGCGGTGCGCGCGAGTCCGCGGCGGAACGGCATCGGTCGCGGGCCTGTCATGAGCGCAACCCTACTTCGGAGGGGCATCCCGCACGACGGCGTCCGCGCGCCTGCCCTTCACAAGAACCCCTACATATCAGGCGAAGCCGAACACCGGCGGGAACGCCACCACCACCGCGGCCGCCCACCCGGCGTAGACCGGGAGGTACCCGGTCTGCCAGCGCTCGAGCGCATCGAAGCGCCGCCGGCCGCGAAGGAAGCCGAGCTGCAGCCACGCCGCCCAGGACAGGTTGGCGAGCAGGATGAGGTTCAGCCCGAGCGCGGCGGTCTTGTTGGGCGAGAAGCCGAACTCGGAGATCCGCCCCACCATCGCGGCGAGCATCAGCAGGTCCACCACCAGGGCGCTCACCAGGAGCACCAGTTGCAGCCGGTCGAAGGGCCCCGGTGCCGCGTACGGGTCCCGCGCCGAGTAGGAGTAGAGCAGGAGCGCGAGCGTCAGCACGAGCACCAGGTCGAAGAGGATCAGGAACTCCCGCTCGGCGTCCACCGGATTGCCGGTCACGGCCACCGCCGCGAGGAACACCAGCAGCAGGAGCACCGTCAGGGGCGTGAACACCTTCGTGAGCACCGGCGCCATGTTCTCGATCACGGACTGCTTCGCCTCCACGAGCCACGCCGCCACGATCACGGCACCCGCGGCGGCGCTCGGCAGGAGCCACCCGAACACCACGTCCTCGGCGTCGAGGCCGATGGAGCTGAACGCCCCCACCATGAGCGCCACGAGCACACCACCGCCGAACGCGATCAGCGCATAGTAGATCGCCCACTCGCCGGTGAAGCGGAGGAAGTCCATCCGTCGCGCGCTCGACCGCCAGTCCCCGCCGGTGTAGGCCACGCCCACCACCAGCCACAGCAGCACCGGCAGGTGGATCGCCACGAGCCCCTCCGTCTGGTGCGGCTCCGTGAAGGGGTAGACGTTCGCCACCACCGCCGCCACAGCGAAGATCCCGACGACGGCGAGCCCCGCCGTCGTCCCCAGCCGCCGGCGCCAGGCGAACCAGCCCGCGAGGAACGGCAGGACCAGGAGGGCGAGGTTGCGGGCGTAGAAGCCGCCGTCGGTCTCGAGGTCCAGGCCGAACAGGCGCGGGGCGAGCATCGCGAGCCCGGCACCCACCGCCACGGCGAGCGCGGCGAGCAGGCCCCGGGACGACGACGAGGGCCCGGCGTCGTCGTCGACGAGGACGAGCTGCTTCCACAGGCGGTCGGAGTGCTCGCGGGCGAACTCGCGGGAGAGGTCGTGGAGGGTGCCGAGGCGCTTGACCGCCACGAGGAAGGCCTCGTCCGG
>DBQX01000030.1 GCA_002305415.1 Actinomycetales bacterium UBA1383
CGCCGCCGGCGCCCCCGGCGCCGCGATGGGCGCGGCCGTCGCGCCCCCCGCGCCCCCACGCACCGCAGGCAGTGGCCCGCAGCGCCAGTCGATCACGCGGGCGGTGTCCCGTCTCGTCGTGACGGCGGGGNNGGGAAGATGGCGGGCACGTCGCTGCCTCTCGGGCGCTCGGCGATCGTCGTCGGCCGGGCGCCGTCGTGCACCCTCGTGGTCGACGACGACTACGTCTCCTCCCGGCACGCCCGCATCTTCCCCCAGGACGACCAGTGGTTCGTCGAGGACCTGGGTTCCACCAACGGCACCCTCGTGGGCGGTGAACGCATCGGCGGGGAGCCGGTACCCCTCACTCCCGGGATGCAGGTGCGGCTGGGACAGACGGTCCTGGAGCTGCGCCGGTGAGTGTCCAGCTGAACTACGCCGCGCGGTCGGACGTCGGGCTGGTGCGCTCCACCAACCAGGACTCCGGGTACGCCGGCCCCCACCTCCTGGTCCTCGCGGACGGGATGGGCGGTCCCGCGGGCGGTGACATCGCCTCCTCGGTCGCCGTCGCCCACCTCGCCCCCCTCGACGACGACGTCCACCCCGCCGACGACCTCCTCGACCTGCTGCGTGACGCCGTCGAGGCCGCCCACGCCGAGCTGTCGGAGCGCTCGCGGCACGCCCCGGAGCTCGCCGGCCTCGGCACCACGTGCATCGCGCTGCTGCGCAGCAACAACAAGCTGGGGATGGTGCACATCGGGGACTCCCGCGCCTACCTGTTGCGCGGCGGCATCCTCACGCAGGTCACCACCGACCACACCTACGTGCAGCACCTCGTGGACACCGGCCGCATCACCGCCGAGGAGGCCGAGCACCACCCGCAGCGCAACATGATCCTGCGGGCCCTCGGGGACACCGACGGCGAGGTGCTCCTCGACGAGTCCGTCCGGGAGGCACGTCCCGGCGATCGCTGGCTGCTGTGCTCCGACGGGTTGTCCGGCATGGTCGCCCGCGACACGATCGAGTCGACCCTCAACGAGATCGCGGATCCCGGGGAGTGTGCGGACAAGCTCGTGGACCTCGCGCTGAAGGCCGGGGGCACGGACAACATCACGGTCGTGATCGCGGACGTCATCCGCACCGAGGACATCGACCGGGACAACCCGCCGCCCACCGTCCCCCAGGTGGTGGGGGCTGCCGCCACGGACCGCCTCGCCAAGTCCCGGGCCGCCGTCGCCGGCACCACCCCGGCGGCGAAAGCCGCCGCGCTGGCGCCCCGGCCGGAGCACGAGCCCGACGACGAGCCGCCCGCCCGCCGTCGGTCGCCCGGCCGGATCCTCGGCCTGGTGATCGGGCTGGCACTGATCCTCGGCCTCGTGGCAGGCGGGGTGTGGGCCGGGTACCGCTGGACGCAGACGCAGTACTACGTCGCCACCCAGGACGGGTACGTGGCGATCTTCCGCGGGATCCCCCAGGAGATCGGGCCCGTCCACTTCGCCACCCTGCACGAGCGGACCGACATCGCCGTCGCCGACCTCCCCGGCTTCTCCCAGAACCGCCTGGACCGCCCGATCACGCGTTCCACCCTGGCGGAGGCGGAGCGGGTGGTGGAGAACCTCCGCGAGACGCTGCCCCCGGAACCCACGCCCGAGCCCAGCGCCTCACCGACCGCGACGCCGTCACCCACCGCCTCGCCCGCGACGCCCCTGCCGGCGCCCGCCAATCCGAACCCGGACCGCTGATGGCCACGGTCACGCACGAACGGGTCAGCACCGGCCGGGGGGCCGAGCTGGTGCTGCTGATCCTCGCGGTCGGCATCGGCATCTTCGCCTACGTGCAGGTCGGCCTCGCCATGAACGGCATCGTCCCCGCGCACATCACCGGCCAGGCGGCCGCCTTCACGGGTCTCGCCGTCGCGGTCCACCTGCTGGTCCGCCTGAAGGCGCCGTACGCGGACCCCGTGATCCTCCCGGCCGCGGTCGCCCTCACCGGGATCGGCCTGGCCATGATCTACCGGCTGGACCTCTCCTACTACGAACGCGGGCAGGCCTCGGGGTTCGCCCCCCGGCAGATGCTGTGGACCGTCCTCGGCATGGGTGCCGCCACCGCGGTGGTCTGGTTCTTCCGGGACCACCGCACGCTGCGCCGCTACACCTACGTGTTCCTCGTCGCGGGCACCGCGCTGCTGATGCTGCCCCTGCTGCCCGGCCTGGGGAAGAACATCAACGGCTCACGGATCTGGATCGGGCTGGGTCCCCTCACCTTCCAGCCGGGCGAGATCGCCAAGATCTGCCTCGCGATCTTCTTCGCGGGATACCTGGTGACGGCGCGGGACAACCTCGCTCTCGCCGGGCCGAGGGTCCTCGGCATCCAGCTGCCCCGGATGCGGGACATGGGGCCCCTGCTGCTCGCCTGGGGTGCGGCGATCATCGTGCTGGTCGCGCAACGTGACCTCGGCACGTCGCTGCTGTTCTTCGGCTTCTTCGTGGCGATGCTGTACGTGGCCACCGAGCGGGTCTCCTGGCTCGTGATCGGCCTGCTCCTGTTCGCGGGTGCCGCCACGGTGGCCGCGTTGCTGTTCCCGCACGTCATGGCGCGCGTGGACGTGTGGCTGAACGCCTTCGACCCGGAGATCTACAACCGTGACCCGGGCGGTTCGGGCCAGCTCGTGCAGGGCCTGTTCGGCATGGCCTCCGGCGGGCTCTCGGGCGCCGGGTGGGGGGCGGGCTTCCCGTACCTGGTGCCGTACGCCAACTCGGACTTCATCTGGGCCTCCCTGGGCGAGGAGCTCGGCCTCACCGGCCTGCTGGCCATCCTCGTGATCTACCTCGTGCTGTTCCTCCGCGGCATCCGCACCGGCGTGGGCGTGCGCGACGGCTTCGGGAAGCTGCTGTGCGCCGGGCTCGCGTTCGTCATGGCCTTCCAGGTGTTCGTGGTGATCGGCGGGGTCACCCGCCTCATCCCGCTGACGGGCCTGACCATGCCGTTCATGGCCTACGGCGGCTCCTCGCTGCTCTCCAACTGGATCATCGTGGGCCTGCTGCTCCGGATCTCCAACGAGGCGCGCGAGCCGGCACCCGTCACCACGGGCACCCTCTCCCGGATCGAGGTGCCCCGCCCCGCGGCGGAGCCCATCCGCACCGAGGACTCCCGGCCCCTGCCCACCGGGGATGACGAGAACCCCACCGAGGTGGTGGACCTGCGATGAACACCGCCCTGCGCCGCCTCGGAACCGTGATCGCCCTCATGCTGGTGGCGCTCATGGTCTCCACCACCTCCGTGCAGTTCGTCCAGGCGCCGGCGCTCAACGCCGATTCCCGGAACGTCCGCACCATCTATCGCGAGTACGGCCGGGACCGTGGGCCGATCGTGGTGGCCGGCGAGCCCGTGGCGTGGTCCGAACCCATCGACGACGTCTACCGCTTCCAGCGGCGCTACGACCCGGGCGCGTTGTACGCCCACTCCACCGGGTACTTCTCCACCGCCTTCAACGCCTCCACCGGCATCGAGCGGTACTCCAACGACATCCTCGGCGGCACCGCGGAGTCGCTCCTGCTCTCCCGGATCCAGGACCTCATCACCGGCCGGCAGCCCCAGGGCGGGTCCGTGGAGCTGACCCTCGATCCGGCGCTCCAGCAGGTGGCCGCCGATGCCCTCGAGGGCCAGCGCGGCGCGATCGTCGCCCTCGATCCGCGGACGGGGGCCATCCTCGCGATGTACTCCTCGCCGTCGTACGACCCGAACAGCGTCGCCACCCACGACCGGGCCGCCGCCACCGCCGCCTGGGACGCCCTGCGGGCGGATCCCGAGAAGCCACTGGAGAACCGTGCGACCGGCACGATCCTCTACCCGCCGGGCTCCACCTTCAAGGTGCTCGTCACGGCCGCGTGGCTCGAGGAGGACCCGACGCGCGGCCCCACCAGCCTCGTCCCCACCCTCGCGGAGCTGCAGCTGCCGCAGTCCACGGCCATCGTGCGCAACCCCGGCCGCTCCTCCTGCGGGAGCTCGGACACCGGCGAGCTCGTCTACGCGTTCAAGGAGTCCTGCAACACCACGTTCGCGCAGTTCGCGATGGACATGGGCGCCGACCGCCTCGCCGAGGTCACCGCCGCGTTCGGATTCGGTCAGGAACTGGACATCCCCCTGCCGGTGGTGCCGTCCATCTACCCGGAGACGCGGTCGGACGCGGAGACGGCCCTCACCGGCATCGGCCAGTTCGACGTGCGCGTCTCGGCCCTCCAGATGGCGATGGTGGCCGCCGCGGTCGCCAACGACGGCACCCTCATGAGGCCCTACCTCGTCGCCACCGAGAGGGACGCCGACCTCGAGGTGATCGGCCAGACCGATCCGACTGTCTTCTCCCAGCCCATCTCGGCGGCCACCGCCGAGAAGCTCACGACACTGATGGAGGCGGTGGTCGCGTCCGGTACCGGGACGCCGGCGCAGGTCAGCGGCGTGACGGTCGCCGGGAAGACCGGCACCGCGGAGACCGGCAACGAGCAGGACCAGCACGCGTGGATGATCGCGTTCGCCCCGGCGGAGAGCCCGCAGATCGCCGTCGCCGTGCTGCTGGAGAACGGCGGGCGGGACGGCTCGGCCGCGTACGGCGGTTCGTCCGCCGGGCCCATCGTGCGGCGGCTCGTGCAGGCGGCGGTGCTGCCGTGACCCACGTGGCGGGCGACGTCGTCGCGGGACGCTGGCAGCTCCTCGCCCACCTCCACGTCGGCGGGATGGCCGAGGTGTGGCGGGGACGGGACCGCGACGGCCGCGACGTCGTCGTGAAGTTCCCCCGCGAGGAGATCCAGGAGGGCACCGTCACGTGGCGGCGGCTGGCCCGCGAGGGCCACAACCTGTCCGCCGTCCGCTCCCGCCACGTCGCGGAGTTCATCGCCTTCGGCCCCTCCCACCTGGTCATCGAGTACGTCGACGGCGAGACCCTCGCCGCCACCCTCGCGCGCCAGCGCACCCTGCCCGCCGCGGACGTGGCGCGGCTCCTGGGCGAGTGCGCCGACGGACTGGCCGACGCGCACCTGGCCGGTGTCCTGCACAGAGACGTCAAGCCGTCGAACATCCTGCTGTCCGCTCGCGGAGCGGTCCTCACCGATTTCGGCATCTCCTGGGCGGTGGGGCAGGCTCGCCTCACCGCGCCCGGGCGGGTGATGGGGACGGCGGAGTACCTGGCCCCGGAGCTCGCCTCGGGACGCCCGGCCTCACCGGCGTCGGACGTGTACGCCCTCGGGGTGTGCGCGTTCGAGGCGCTCACGGGCGCGCTCCCCTTCCAGGGCACGGGCCCGGTGCAGACGGCGTTCGCCCACGTGGACCAGCCGGTCCCCGACCTGGGTCCCGGGGTTCCGGACCCCCTGCGGCACCTGGTGCGGGCCATGCTCGCCAAGGACCCCGCGGACCGGCCCACCACCGCGCGGGTGGGGGCGACGGCGCGCCTCTCGCCGGCCGTGAGAAACGTTCCCGCCGCCGGAGGCCGGACCGATACGCTGGAAGGCGATGCCCGCGGCGGCTCCGCCTCCGATCGCCCCCGCAGGCGGCACACCGAGGAGGATCAGTGGTAGACAGTTTCCCGCGCGTGCTGGCGGGGCGCTACGAGGTGGGCCAGCTCATCGGCCGTGGCGGCATGGCCGAAGTGCACATCGGCTACGACAACCGGCTCTCCCGGACCGTGGCGATCAAGCTCCTCCGCAGCGACCTGGCCGAGGATCCCACCTTCCACGCGCGGTTCCGGCGCGAGGCCCAGTCGGCCGCCGCACTGAACCACCCGGCGATCGTCGCGGTGTATGACACCGGCGAGGAGCAGGTCACCGACGCCCTCGGCAAGCAGGCCACGCTGCCGTTCATCGTGATGGAGTACGTGGAGGGCCACACGGTCCGCGAGCTGCTGAAGGACGGCGCGGCCGTGCCGATCGACGAGGCGATCGAGATCGTGGTGGGCATCCTCGGGGCGCTGGAGTACGCCCACAACGAGGGCATCGTGCACCGGGACATCAAGCCCGGCAACATCATGCTCACCCCGACCGGCCAGGTGAAGGTCATGGACTTCGGCATCGCCCGGGCGATGTCCGACACGGCCGCGACGATGACGGCCACGAACTCGGTGGTCGGCACCGCGCAGTACCTCTCCCCCGAGCAGGCCCGTGGCGAGGTCGTCGACGCCCGCTCCGACCTCTACTCCACCGGCTGCGTGCTGTTCGAGTTGCTCACCGGCCGCCCACCTTTCACCGGCGAGTCCCCCGTGGCCGTCGCCTACCAGCATGTGCGTGAACTGCCGCCGACGCCGTCGAGCATCGCGGACGACATCTCCGAATCCCTTGACCGCGTGGTGATGAAGTCGCTGGCGAAGGACCGGGAGGAACGGTACGCCGACGCCAACCAGATGCGGGCCGACCTGCTCGCCGTGCTGCGGGGCGGCACAGTCGGGGCGCCCGCGGCCGGCGCGTGGCAGGCTCCGGCGGCCACGACAGTCCTCGGCGCCACCGCGGCGACCGTGCCCGTCAGCGCCACGCCCGACGGCGCCCCCCGCTACGGGACGACGACGATGCCCCCCTCGCGCCCCCTCTCCGACGACTCCGAGCGCGGTTCCCGCTGGTGGGTCTGGTTGCTGGTGCTGGTCGGACTTGCCGCCGCGATCGGCATCGGCTCGCTGCTGCTGAACCGCGGCCCGGCCGACGAGACCCTGATCGCCGTGCCGGACGTGAGGGGGAGGACCCAGGCGGAGGCGGCGGACCTGATCGAGGCCGAGGGACTGAACTTCAACTACGCGGGCGAGGAACCGAGCGACACCCTCGATGCCGGGCTCGCCACGCGCTCCGTCCCCGCCGCGCTCGCGGAGGTGCCGGAAGGCGAGACGATCGACGTCTGGTTCTCCAGCGGTGCGGCGGAGTTCACGATCCCGAACGTGGAGAACCTGCCGCAGGCGCAGGCCCAGCAGTTGCTCACGGATGCCGGTCTCATCGTCTCCCGCGTGCAGACCGAGGATGCCGCCGGCAAGGAGAGGGATGTCGCGCTGCGCACCGATCCCGCGGCGGGCGAGACCGCCCGCGAGGGAGACCGGGTGGTGCTCTACATCGCCACGGGGCGCGTCCAGGTGGACAGCGTCGTGGGCATGAGCGAGGCCGACGCCACCGCGTACCTCGACTCCCTCGAGCTGCGCTGGTCCATCTCCGACCGGGTGGTCTCCAACGACCAGCCCGCCGGAGCAGTTGTCAGCCAGGATCCGGGGGCCGGCACCCTGGACGTCACCGCCACTGTGCGCCTCGTCATCTCCACGGGTCCCGCTCCCACCCAGGAGCCCACGACCCCGCCACAGCCGACTGCCCCGCCGCCGACCGAGCCGAACCCCTAGCGGGCCCCGGCCCGCACCGCACCCCGGGCTGTCACCTCCTGCCGTTCAGGCGGTCACGAGCGGGGCGAGCCCGACGGCGCGGGCCGGGGCGTCGTCGTCGCCGCACGCCTTGAGCCAGTTGGCCAGCATGCGGTGACCACCCTCGGTCAGCACGGACTCGGGATGGAACTGGACGGCATACAGCGGCAGGTCGCGGTGGTGCATCGCCATGATGAGGCCGTCCGCGTGGGCGTTGGGCACGAGTTCGTCGGAGATGGTGCCCGGCTCCACGGCGAGCGAGTGGTAGCGCGTGGCGCGCAGCGGGGAGGGCAGGCCCTCGAAGAGCCCGGTGCCGTCGTGGTCGATCATCGAGGTCTTGCCGTGCATCAGGGTGGGCGCGTGCGTGACGAGGCCGCCGAACACCTCGCCGAGCGCCTGGTGCCCGAGGCACACCCCGAGCATGGGCGTGCGCGTGGCGGCGCACCGCTCGATCACCTCGATCGACGCCCCCGCCTCCTTCGGCGTGCCCGGGCCCGGGGAGACGAGTACGCCGTCGAACCCGTCAAGGGACTCGGGGACGACGTCGTTGCGCACCACCACGGTCTCCGCGCCCAACTGCTGGAGGTAGCCGACGATGGTGTAGACGAACGAGTCGTAGTTGTCGATGACGAGGATCCGGCGGGGGCGGCGCGTGGTCACTGGTCCTCCGGGGTGTCGTTCGGCCGGTCGTCCGGCGTGATGGGCGCGGCCCACGCCAGGGTCGCAGGCCCGGTGTAGGCCGGCAGGGTCGTGGCGGTCAGTTCGGTGACGCGCCAGCCGAGCCGGACGGCGTCGACGTACTGCAGGTAGATCTGCACCTCGTCGCTGGCGTCGAGGGCCGCACGCAGCCGTGTGGGATTCCCCAGCGCCTCGATGACGTAGGGCGGCGAGTACTGCCGCCCGTGGAGGAGGAGCACGTTCCCCACGCACCGGACGGACGACGTCATCGTGAGCCGCTGGCCCTGCACGGCCATCGCCTCCGCGCCGCCCGCCCACAACGCGTTCATGACAGCCTCGAGGTCCTGCTGGTGCACGACGAGGTCGTTGACGTCGTAGGCGGACCCATCGACAGAGACGGCGGGCGCGTCCCAGAGTTCCACGCGCAGGCCGGGCCCGCGGAGCGCGGTCCCGGCGGAGGCGACGAGCAGGTTCTCGGGCGTCTCGGGGACGGCGACGTCCGCCATTTCCACGAGGTCGGCGTGCTCGGCCCGCAGTCCCTCGACCTCGGCCTCGAGCGCGTCGAGCCGCGCGGACTCGCTGCGGATGAAGTCCCCGACGTCCTGCGGGACCTCGCGATCCTCGCCGGCGAAGAGGCGGGCGTTGGTGGCGAACAGCAGCCCGATGGCGATCGCCACCACGATCAGGCCGATGGACGACGCCCGGGGATGCCACCACTCGGGACGCTGTCGCTGTGCCATGGCCTCCTCGGATCCCGCCGTCACGGCGGCGCTGCGGTCAACACTAAGCTAAGGACGGACAGGAGTGCGAGCGTCCACCGGATGCGCGGAGGAGAGAAGATGCCCGAGTCGCGGAAGCGCAAGAAGACGGCCACCACCCCCCACGTCAAGCGGGAGGCGGCGCCGGTTCCGAGCCCGAAGTGGTGGGCGCCGACCCTCTCGACCCTCATGGTGGTCGGCCTCGTCTGGGTGGTCCTCACCTACCTGTTCCGTGGGGACCTCCCGATCCCCGGGATTGGGAACTGGAACCTCGCCATCGGATTCGGCCTCATCATGGCCGGTTTCCTGATGACCATGAGGTGGCGGTAGGGGCGGTAACCCGCTTCGCCGAGTCGCCGTCGTGCCGCCGAGGGCGGACGTGAACAGACGGACGACGCCTTCGACGCCCTGCCGGAGGGCCTGCTCGACGCCCTGCTGCCGCCGGAGAACGTTGACGCCTTGACCGCCATCCTCGCCTACCACGTCCTGCCCGCCGAGGTCATGGCGGCTGACGTGAGCGCCGGCGAGGTGGCGACTGTCGAGGGCTCCACCGTTTCGATCACGACGGGCGGCGGCGTGATGGTCAACGACGCCACCGTTGTGGCGACGGACGTGGAGGCCTCCAACGGCGTCATCCACGTCATCGACACGGTCCTTGTTCCGCCGACCGTGGACGTTGCCGCCCTGCTGGAGTGACACCGAGGCCGTTTCCGCGCTTCACGCATCAGGAATCCGCCCGGCTCAGCCCGGGCGGGTTCCTGCTCTTGTCAACGCTCGCCTGCCTGGCGTCGGAATCGAACGGCACGCCGGTGAACCGGCGCGCCGTTCGGGGCGGCTCCGCCGCTGTCCAAGCCTTGCGCTGTGCACCGTCCCACAACTCCAGCAGCGCGGCCAGGGACGCGCGCAGCTGGTCCGCGACCTCGGCGTCCGGAGTGGCGGTGAGGCCGTAGGTGTTCTCCCCGTACATCCCATGGCCCACGTACTCCTCCCCGAGGACGTGCTCGGGGAACAAGTCGAAGTAGTGGTTCCGCCGCACCGTCTGGTCGCCGACCTGGTGGGGGCCGACTGTTTCCCACGCCGTGCTGACCGGCTCACGGCCGGGTTCGCGGCGGCGGAAGACGAGGACGTCGGTGACGACCTCGGTGCCGGCGGTGCGCCGGTGGGCGCCGGTGGGGAGGCGAACGGCGCCGAGCAGGTCCGCCAGGGCGTTCATCTCCCGCCGGGCTGCGGGGCTGGTGGCGTCCAGGGTGTAGCGGGAGGAAAACACGACGGCGACCCCACCCGGGCGCGTGAGGGCGAGGGACTTGAGAATGAAGTGGTCGTGCAGCGAGTGGCCGCCGGCGTTGAACGTCGGATCGTGCAAGGTGATGTCGCCGAAGGGGACGTTGCCGATCACCCCGTCGAAGAAGCCGCGCGGGAGGCGGGTGTCGGCGAAGGACTCGGTGCGGACCTCGGCGTCCGGGTAGAGCATCCGGGAGATGCGGGCGGTGGTGGGGTCCAGCTCGACCCCGGTGACCTGGAACCCGTGGGGGGCGACGCCGAGGAAGTTCCCCGACCCGCTTCCGGGCTCGAGGACCCGCCCCTGGTGGAGGCCGAGGTCGGTCAGGGTGTGCCACATGGCGTCCACGAACGCGGGGCCGGTGTAGTGCGCGTTGATCGTGGTCCGCCGCGCCGCCCGATAGCCGTCCTCGCCCACCAGCGCGCGCAGCTCGTCTCGCTCCGCCGCCCACCTGGGGTCGGCGTCGTCGAAGAACCGCGGCACCGCGCCCCACCCCGTCCACCCCGCCACCGTCGTGAGGTTCTCCGGGGTGCGCGGCCGACTGCCGTCCTCGAGTGCATGGAGGGTGCGCAGGGATTCCATGTTGCGGCGGGCGCGGCCGACCTCCCCCACCCCCACCAACGACGGCGCCTGAGCGCGATCAAACCTGCCCTCGACGACATCACCGGCGTCGGCAATGTCGGGGACGTCGGCTACGGGGTGGGCGTCTCCTCGGGGTCCTGGTCCGGTTCGTCGTCGAACTCCCGGATCGCGTACACCCGCTCCCCGAGGATCTTCTCCTCGGCCATCAACCGGTCCATGTTCAGCCGGCCCACCTTCTCCAGGTAGCTCTCGCCCGGCCGGTCCAGCTCCTCGAGCGCGTCGGCCAGGTCGATGATCTCCTCCATCAACGAATCCCCCAAGGTCGAAAAGAAGTCCTCGGGATTCGGCAGAGCCCGGTAGGCCTCCGGTCGCCACGTCCGCCAGTGGGTCATCGCGATCCTGCCGTACCTGTTCATCCCGAATCTCCTCGCTCGCTCCCCACAGGGCCTCCAGGTCGAAGGCCAACTGATCGGCCTTCGCTGCCACTCGTCGGACCATACGTCTGCTCCCCCTTGCCGACCACGCCATAATCGCGACCGGAATTCGTCCCGTTTCGGGACCGTTTGACCCTCTCAGGGCCGCTCAGCGAACCCGAATCACCCCACCAGGGCCCCTCCGCGGCGGCCATGTTGTCCCAGACGCCCTCAGCGCTCACCCCGTCGCCGCCGATGGCCTTGCCGCGATTGTTGTGATTGCTACCAATCACCTCATTCACAGCATTGGGAGCATTCACCGCATTTCCGGTCATCGGCTGATCCCGGGGGCGGTGCGGCCCTGCTTGGCCCACACCCGGTCGCGCCACCACTGGTCCTCCACCGCCCGCCGATCCGCGAACACCTGCACCGAGCCGGGGTCGCCGACGGCGGCGAGCACCTCCCGGGTCGGAGCCAGCTCGGCCCGGTCCCGGGCCGCCTGCAGCGCCTCCCCGTCGACGGACAACGCCCGGTGGATCGCCACCGCGACCCCCGGTCCCGGGTACGCCCGGTAGGTCCCGTCCGTCTCCCGGGACACCGCCGAGACCGCCAACGGACCCGACGGCCACCCCATCGCCGCCACGTCCAGGCTGTACGGGCCGACGGAGACGACGTCGGCGAGGAACTCCCGCGACGTGACGCCATTGCCGATCACGAACGGGTGGGCGTACTCCACCAGCGCGTGGACCTCGCCGGCCCGCCACGCGAAGTCCTCCGGGTCCATGCGGTGCCAAGCCGGGTCGCCCGCCAGCGCGCACGCCGCCTCCAGCACGGGGCGGACCTCCGCCACGGTGGCGATCCGGTCGCGGTGCTCCACCCCCACCTCGACGGTCCTCAGCTCCCCCGCGTGCCCGTAAAGATCCTGGTAGAGGGCCAGATGCAAATTGCGGAGCGACTCCACATCCCCGTACGCCGGGTAGGCGATGTCGCCGGCGTGCAGGTCCCGGACCCGCAGCGCCACCGTGAACTTCTCCACCAGGGCCAGTTCGCGTGGGTCCCGGATGCCCGGCAAGTTAACGAGGGTGGTGTCGAACGGCGGGTCGTACGTGTAGTCCGACCAGGACCCCCCTGCCATCTCGGTCAGTCTTCCCCGGTGGCCAGGGTGTGGGCGCGGGCACGGGCCCATTCCACGTACCCGTCCCGGGACAGTGCGCCGCGGGAGACGTCGGTCAGGGCTTTGACCTCCTCAAAGCCCACCTCCCAGCCGCCCTCCCCCATCGAGGACAGCGCACGGACCGTCGCGGAGACCTCACGCTCCCCCAAGCCCTCGAACAGCTCCGGCCACCGCTCGGTGAACGAGGCCTTCGGTGCCGCACTCATGCCACCGCCACCTGGCGTGACCTGCGGGCCCGCGCGGTCAGCTCGGCGACCACGTCCCGGGTCACCGTCAGCCCGTGGGCGCGGCGCACAACGAGCGCCCACACCACCCCATCACGCGCGTGGTCGTCCAGGCCGGCATACAACTCCGGCCACAACACATCCAAATACCCCGTCGTCCTCGACATGAAGCCCCTCCTGCTCGGTGTCGGCGCCAGAGTAACCCGACCCAACGACACCCCGCCGGGGCCATCCACAGGCACCCGCCGGTGCCAACCGCGCCGCGCTCCGCCCGGGAAACCGGCGACACTCCCCGCAATCTCCGCAGCCGCGACAGTCCCAGGCGCACTCTCAGCACCACGAGTGATCGCCGATCGGACTTCCTGCCACGGCACCAAGTTCCTCGACAGTGGTCCCGAATAGAGTGCCCGCATGGATCTTCTGACATCCGTGCTCGTACCCGTGATCAGCGCCGGCGCAGCACTGTTTGCGATTCTTGTCGCGGCTGACCAGATCACCGCAGGGGCACGGATCCGCCGCTGGGCGACATTTCTTCGAGAAGAATCGGCTGCAGCGCCCTCGCCTTATGACATGCGGGTGCTCGACTCACTGCGACGAGACGCCGACGCTCGCCTCGTCGCCCGGGACGCCATCCCGACCAAGAAGTTCCTATTTCCGGTCGTGATGACTGTGATGGTGCTGTTCACCTGGGGTCTCGCCGGGCACATCTGTCGCTTGCCAGCGTGATGGGACCACGTGATTGCCAGCAGCATGGGACCACTTGGTGGTGTTAGTGAGCATGGTGGGCCTCGGTCTTGGGGTCAAGGGTGACGCGCCCGCGTTGGCGGTAGGAGGG
>DBQX01000117.1 GCA_002305415.1 Actinomycetales bacterium UBA1383
CGCCAACCCCTGTGGACAACCCACACCACACCCCACGCTGAGGAGGCGACGCAGCCGCCGCGACCAACCCACTCCACCCGGAACAAACGGACCGCAACCGGGACGAACTGACAGGCCACCGCCCCGTGCACGCGAGGCGCCGCCCCGGGAGAGTCGCGTGGATGCGAAGCAGCCACAGGCGGGCCAGTTCCCTCGCCGTGGTACGAGGGGTGCGGCACCACCCACGGCACGGCCAGTCCGCGACGCCCGCCACGCCCCAGGCACCCACCCCCACCACCCTCACCGGATCTGACCAGACTCACCGGATCTGACCAGATGTCGACTCGGGGCCACGAGTGCGGCACGCTTGGCGCATGGGCAAGGATGTGGGCAGCCGGACCTTCTCCCGCGAGGATCGGCAGCGCTACCGCGACAAGGTGCACCGCTGCCTCGACGTCTTCGCCGAGATGCTGCACCGCGAACTCTTCGAGTTCGATCTCCCCCTCACGGGCATGGAAGTGGAGCTCAACCTCGTGGATCGCGACGGGGCACCCGCGATGCGCAACGCGGAGGTACTCGAGCGGATCGACAACCCCGCGTTCGTTCCCGAACTCGGCCGGTTCAACCTGGAGATCAACATCCCCCCGCAGCTGCTGACCGGCGACGGCGCCGCACGGTACGAGCGCCAGGTGCGTGACCAGCTGAACACCGCCGAGGAGAAGGCCCAGACGGACGGCGCGGGCATGGTGATGATCGGGATCCTCCCGACCCTGCGGCCCGAGCACCTCACCCACGAAACGATCAGCGGCAACCCCCGCTACGCACTCCTTGACGAACAGATGCTGCTCGCCCGCGGCGAGGACCTGCACATCGACATCCGGGGCGAGCATGAGACGCTGGAAACCTGGGCCGACTCGATCGCGCCCGAGGCGGCCTGCACCTCCGTCCAGTTCCACATGCAGGTGAGCCCTGAGGAGTTCGCCGCATCCTGGAACGCCGCCCAGTGCCTGGCAGCCGCACAGGTGGCGCTGGGCGCCAACTCGCCCTACTTCCTCGGCAAGGAACTGTGGCGCGAGACCCGGATCGCCCTCTTCACCCAGGCCACGGACACGCGTCCGGTCGAGATGCAGGCACAGGGGGTACGTCCCCGTGTCTGGTTCGGCGAGCGCTGGATCACCAGCGTCTTCGACCTCTTCGAGGAGAACCTCCGCTACTTCCCCGCCCTCCTGCCCGTCGTGGAGGAGGAGGACCCGGTCGCGGAACTGGCGGCGGGCCGGACGCCGTCGCTCGCGGAGCTGCGCCTCCACAACGGCACGGTGTGGCGCTGGAACAGGCCGGTGTACGACGTCGTCCGCGGCCGCCCCCACCTGCGGGTGGAGAACCGGGTGCTCCCGGCGGGGCCAACGGTCGTGGACGTGCTCGCCAACGGGGCGTTCTACTTCGGCGCCCTGCGCGCGCTCGCGCACGAGGACCGCCCGATCTGGTCACGCATGTCGTTCGGGGCGGCGGAGGAGAACTTCACCTCGGCGGCCCAGCGCGGGCTCGAGGCCACCGTCTACTGGCCCGGGATGGGCCGGGTCCCGGCCTCCGAACTGGTGCTGCGCCACCTGCTGCCGCTGGCCCACGAAGGCCTGCGCGCCTGGGGCGTGGACCACGAGATCCGTGAGCGGCTCCTCGGCGTCATCGAGGGCCGCTGCACCTCCGGGCAGAACGGCGCCCGCTGGCAGGTGGACACGGTGCACGCCCTCGAACGGCGCGGGGTGGAGCGGTGGGAGGCCCTGCGGCGCATGACCCTGGAGTACGTCGCCCGTGGGCACACCAACGAGCCGGTGCACCTCTGGGACAAGCCCTGAGGCGAGGCCCCCTGTGGCGATCCGTCACAGCCAGTCCCGGCGGCGGAAGCTCAGGTAGAGCACGGCGGAGAGCAGGAGGATCGCGGACGCGCTCATCCACAGCCCGCTCGTGGCCTCGGAGCCGGGATACGGGACGTTCTGCCCGAACCAGCCAGTGATCGCGGTGGGGACGGCGATGATGGCAGCCCACGCAGCGAGCTTCTTCATGATCTCGTTGAGGCGGGCATCCTGGAGGGCGATGTTCGTCTCAAAGATGGACGTGACCATGTCCCGCAGCGACTCGGTCCACTCCGACGCCCGCAGCACGTGGTCGTAGAGGTCGTCGAACCAGGCGTCCAGCTCCGTGCCGCGCCCCGGGGTGCGCCGGAGCAGGCCACTGACCACCTCACGCATCGGCAGCACCATGCGCCGCAGCTCCACAAGGTCGCGGCGCAACACGAAGACGTCACGGGCGAACGCGGGACCGGTGCGACCCTCCTCGAACAGCACGTCCTCGAGTTCCTCGACGACGTCGTCGAGTTGCTGGATGGTGGTGAAGTGCCCGTCGACGACGTAGTCGAGGAGCCCGTGCAGCAGCGCTCCGGAGCCGTGCCGGAGGAGGTGCGCATTCTCGTCCCACAGCCGCAGCACGGGCGCCATGTCGAAGTCCTCGTCCATCCGGATGGTGACGAGCGCACGGGGCATGACCACGCCCGAGACGCGAGCGGCGCGGAGGCGGGCCGCCTCTGGTCTCTCCGGGTCGCGGGGCAGGAGCCACGTGGCATACACCGTGAAGAAGACGTGGGACTCGTACCGCACCACCTTCGGACGCTCGTAGGGGGCGAGCGCGTCCTCGACCTGCGTCGGCGCGAGGCCGAGCTCACCCGCCAGCCGGCCGAGGTCCTCCGCCGTGGGCCGGAGCAGGTCGATCCAGACGACGCCCTCCGGCTCACGCACCGCCGCCGGGATCTCGTCCAGCCGGACGTCGTCGTCGACGACGGCGCCCCCTCGCCACTCGCGGCTCGCGACGATGCTGCCCAACGACTCGTCCATTGCTCAATCGTGCACGCGGGCACGGCCGGATGGTGGATTCCGGTAACGAGAAATGCGCCGCCACTCTCGACGACGCCACTGCTTTCCTCGCCGTCACCCTGCAGCCGCCATCGGTAGGGGCGTGTGCGGATGGGTCCGCCCCCGGGCCACGCGGAACGTCCCACGAGGCATGCCCACCTGCGTGTTAGCCTCCCGAAAGGGCCGGATCGCTGACCGCCCGAACTACGCCAACCGAGGTGATGTCTGGTGCGCAGGTGGATCGCGGCCTTCGCCATGGTGCTGTTCACGCTTCTCCTCGCGAGCGCTCCCGCCGCCGCACGCCCGGCACCGTCAGACACGGACCCGAACCCGGCGATCATGTACTTCTTCTGGGGCGAGGGCTGCCCCCACTGCGCCGCGGCCAAACCGTTCCTCGCCGAACTGGAGGAACGGTATCCCGGGTTCGAGGTGCGGTCCTACGAGGTCTACAACGACATGGCGGCCCAGGAGTTGCTCTTCACCATGGCGGCGGCCACCGGGTTCGAGGTCACCGGCGTCCCAACGTTCATCATGGGCGACGAGTACTGGGTGGGGTTCTCCGAGACCGTGACCGGTCCGCAGCTCGAGGCGGCGGTGACGACGTGCCTGGCCTCGGGGTGCCCGGACGCCGGTGCGGGCATCGTGTCGCCGGTCGAGACGGCGGAGCCCACGGCACCCGCTCCGAGCGCCTCCCCCACCCCGCCAGTGGTCGACCCTGATCCGGAACCCGGCACCATCGACCTGCCGATCTTCGGGCGTGTCGACGTCGCCCACCAATCCCTCATCGTCACGACGGCGCTCATCGCGCTGGTGGACGGCTTCAACCCGTGCTCGCTGTGGGTGCTCTCGGTGCTGCTCGCCCTCACCCTCCGGTCCGGTTCCCGGCGGAAGACGGTGATCGTGGGCCTCGTCTTCATCTTCGTCACCGCTCTCGTATACGCGCTGTTCATCGCGGGGATGTTCACCGTGTTCACCGTGGTGAACGTGGCGCCCTGGGTCCGCGTCCTCGTGGCGCTCGTGGCGCTGGGCTTCGCGGCGGTGAACATCAAGGACTACTTCTGGTTCCGGGAGGGCATCTCCTTCACGATCCCGGACGACAAGAAGCCCGGAATCTACCGGCGTATCCGCACCCTCATGGCCAGGAGCGACTCGATGCCCGCCCTCATCGGCGGCACGATCGTGCTGGCCGCAGGAGTCTCCACCATCGAACTCGCCTGCACCGCCGGCTTCCCCGTGCTGTGGACGAACCTCCTCACCGACCAGGGGGTCGGAGTGGGCGTGTTCCTCGGCCTGCTGCTGCTCTACATGCTGATCTACCAGCTCGACGAGCTGGCCATCTTCGGGGTTGCCGTGGTGTCCCTCAAGGCGAGCAAGCTCGAGGAGAAGCACGGCCGGGTCCTCAAGCTCGTCGGCGGGATGCTCCTCCTGACCCTGGCCATCGTGATGATCATCGACCCGACGGTGATGAGCACGGTTGGCGGTGCGCTCACCGTGTTCGGGATCGCGGTGGCGGCGACCCTGCTCGTCCTGCTGTTGCACCGCGTGGTCCTGCCACGGTTGGGCATCCACATCGGCACCGAGCAGAAGCGGCCCGCCCTGGCTGGCGCGGCGCACGGGGGCACGAAGCAGGGCGGACCCTCGGAAAGCAAGGGGACCACGGGGACCAAGCAGGGCAGTGCCGCGGGAACGTCCCAGCGAGTGGATTCCCGGGGGAAGCCGGTGGCGAGGTCCAAGCCCCGCGGCCGCTAGAGGACCGTCAACGCCCGTTGTGCACCCCTACTGGAACACTCAACACCCGTTGCGCACCCCCTTTGTGGCTTTGCACGGTTTGGCGGGGCTCAAACGGTCGGTTGGCGCCCTCGGTGCGGGGAGGTCAGGCGACTGGGGTCTCCAACCGACGGTTTGACGGGGCTCAAACGGTCGGTTGGCGCCCTCGGTGCGGGAGGTCAGGCGACTGGGGTCTCCAACCGACGGTTTGACGGGGCTCAAACGGTCGGTTGGCGCCCTCGGTGCGGCGAGGTCAGGCGACTGGGGTCTCCAACCGCCGGTTTGACGGGGCTCAAACCGTCGGTTGGAGACCCCAGTCGCGCGAACAGGCTGGAACCCCGTCAGTCCACGTGCCGCGCGGCGCCCTTGTCCGCCGAGAGCGCGAGCGAGGCGTACACCCGGAGTGCCGCTGAGATCTCACGGTGCCGGTCGCGGGGCTTCCAGCCTGCGGCGTCGGCGCGCGCGCGGCGCTTGGCGAGGGTGACGTCGTCGACCTCGAGGGTGATGGAACGGTCCGGAATCGAGATGGAGATCATGTCCCCGTCCTCGACCAGGGCGATCGCGCCGCCGGACGCCGCCTCCGGAGAGACGTGCCCCACGGACATCCCCGAGGAGCCCCCGGAGAATCGGCCGTCGGTGATGAGCGCGCATTTCGGCCCGAGGCCGATCCCCTTCAGGTAGGAGGTGGGGTACAGCATCTCCTGCATGCCCGGCCCCCCCTTGGGGCCCTCGTAGCGCACGACGACGACGTCGCCCGGCTCGATCCGCCCACCCAGGATCGCCTCGACGGCCTCCTCCTGGGACTCGGTGACCTTCGCGGGCCCGCGGAACGTCCACAGGTGCTCGGGCACGCCGGCGGTCTTGACGATGCAGCCGTCCGGGGCGAGGTTGCCCTTCAGGATGGCGAGGCCGCCGTCCTTCGTGTAGGCGTGCTCGACGTCGCGGACGCAGCCGTCGACGGGATCGGTGTCGAGGGTGGCCCAGCGGTTCGTCGAGGAGAACGCCTCGGTGGTGCGCACCCCGCCGGGCGCGGCGTGGAAGAGCTCCAGCGCGGTGGCGGAGGTGCGGCCGGAGCGGATGTCCCACTCCCCGAGCCACGTGTCGAGGTCCGGGGCGTGCACGGCGTGGGCCGGCTCGAGCAGTCCGGCGCGGTGGAGGGACCCCAGGATCGCGGGGATGCCGCCGGCGCGGTGCACGTCCTCCATGTAGTACTTGTGGGTGTTCGGCGCCACCTTGCAGATGCAGGGCGTGACGCGGGAGATGGCGTCGATGTCGTCCTGGGTGAAGTCCACCCCGGCCTCGTTAGCCGCGGCGAGGATGTGCAGCACCGTGTTGGTGGAGCCGCCCATGGCCACGTCCAACCGCATCGCGTTGGCGAACGCGGCCTTGGTGGCGATGGAGAGCGGGAGGACGGAGGCGTCGTCGTCCTCGTACCAGCGCCTGGCGAGGTCGACGACGAGGCGCCCCGCGTTCAGGAACAGGTCCTTGCGGGCGGCTGCGGTGGCGAGGGTGGAGCCGTTGCCCGGCTGGGCCAGGCCGAGCGCCTCCATGAGGCAGTTCATCGAGTTGGCGGTGAACATGCCGGAGCAGGAGCCGCAGGTGGGGCAGGCGTTCTCCTCGATGAGCTGGAGCTGCTGGTCGGAGACCGAGGAGTCCACGGCCTGGACCATCGCGTCGATGAGGTCGAGACGGCTCTGGACGGTGCCGTCCTCCCCCACCACCACGCGGCCGGCCTCCATGGGGCCGCCCGAGACGAAGACGGTGGGGATGTTGAGCCGCAGCGCGGCGAGCAGCATGCCCGGGGTGATCTTGTCGCAGTTGGAGATGCAGACCAGCGCGTCGGCCTGGTGGGCGTTGACCATGTACTCCACGGAATCCGCGATGATCTCGCGGCTGGGCAGCGAGTAGAGCATGCCGGAGTGGCCCATGGCGATGCCGTCGTCCACCGCGATGGTGTTGAACTCGCGGCCCACTCCCCCAGCTTCCGCGATCGCGCCCGCCACGAGCTGGCCCATGTCCTTCAGGTGCACGTGACCGGGCACGAACTGGGTGAAGGAGTTCGCGATCGCGATGATCGGCTTGCCGAAGTCCTCGTTCCTCAGTCCGGTGGCGCGCCAGAGCGCGCGGGCTCCGGCCATGTTCCGTCCGTGGGTGGTGGTGCGGGAGCGCAGTTCAGGCATGCGGCTAGGGTAGCCCGGCCGTCCGAGGGCTGGACAGGGCATCTCGCGTACCAAGCGGCGAGACCAGCGCGTGGTTCGGCGATCCGACGACGGCGCCCGGGCCTACGCTTCCGCCATCGGGCATCGAGGGCCCGCCGTCCAGAGGGGGCAGCAATGAAGCACAAGGTCCGCATCGTCCAGCTCATGGTCCTGGGGGTGCTCGCCAGCCTCGTGCTCATGGCCGTACCGGCCCAGTCCGCGGTCATGGGCTCCTACATCGTGGTGTTCGAGGACACCGTGAACGCCCGTGCCACCGTGCCCGACGTTGCCAAGGCCTACGGCCTGCAGGTCGGCTTCACCTACGAGCACGCCCTGAAGGGCATGTCCGCGCAAGTTCCGGAGGGCCGGCTCAACGCCCTCCGTCACGACCCGCGGGTGAAGTACGTGGAGGAGGTGCGCGAGCATAGCATCGACGCGCAGCAGGTACCCACCGGCATCCAGCGCATCTTCGCCACGGGCAACGAGAACATCGGCATCGGGGGTGACGGCGGGGCAGTGGACGTGGACGTCGCCGTCATCGACACCGGCATCGACCGCGAGCACCCCGACCTGGACGTGGTCGACGGCATCACCTGCCTGACCAGCACCTGCTCCGGCAACGGCGATGATGACCACTACCACGGCACCCATGTCGCCGGGACGATCGCCGCCATCGACAACGACACCCACGTCGTCGGCGTGGCCCCCGGGGCGCGGCTGTACGCCGTCAAGGTGCTCAACCGCCGCGGCAGCGGCACCACCGACGGCATCGTCGCCGGCATCGACTGGGTGACCGCGCGCGCCGCCACCATCGAGGTCGCCAACATGAGCCTCGGCGGGCCGGGCTTCAGCCAGGCGGAGTATGACGCGATCCAGGGCGCCGTCAACGCCGGGGTCGCCTTCGCGGTGGCGGCGGGCAACGAGGACGACGACGCGAACAACTACAGCCCCGGTGGCTTCGACAACGTCCTGTCCGTCAGCGCGCTGGCCGACTGGGACGGCCTTCCCGGCGGTCTCGCGTCCTCGGGCTGCTTCACCGACGTCGACGACACCCTCGCCTACTTCTCCAACTGGGGTCCCGAGGTGGACATCACCGCGCCGGGTGGGTGCATCCTGTCCACCTACCCGCTGACCAAGACGGCGACCGGGCTCGGCACGATCAGCGGCACGTCCATGGCGAGCCCGCACGTGGCAGGAGCCCTGGCCCTGCTGGCGAGCGGCAGCAATCCTGGGAACGCAACCGACGTGTATGCCCTCTACAACCAGGTGAAGAGCACAGGCAACTACAACTGGACCGACGACTCAGGGGACGGCATCCAGGAGCCGCTCCTCGACGTCAGCACCTTCGACCCGGTGATGGTGGGCGAGACGGATCCGGACCCGGACGAGAACCAGGCGCCCGTGGCTGGCTTCTCCTTCACCACGTCGGACCTGACCGTGTCCTTCACCGACACCAGCAGCGACTCCGACGGCACCATCTCCTCGTGGAGCTGGAACTTCGGCGACGGCGGCACCTCCACCGCCTCGAGCCCGGCCTACACCTACACCGCCACGGGCATCTACACCGTGTCGCTCACCGTCACGGACGACGACGGCGCCACCGGCACCACGTCACAGGACGTCACCGTTACGGCGGCATCCACCGGAGAGATCACCCTGTTCGTGACCACCCGCGCTGCTGGCCCGAACAAGTTCGCGGATCTCACTTGGTCGGGCGCAACCGGCGCCAATGTCGACGTGTGGCGCGACACGACGAAGATCGTCACCGCCAACGACGGCAGCTACTCCGACAAGGTCTCCAAGTCCACCACTTCTGCGACCTACATGGTCTGCGAGACGGGCTCGACGACAGCCTGTTCAGACCAAGTGCATGTTACGTGGTGACCATCACCTCATGACAACCCCGGTGGGGGCGTGCAGTCGCAGGACGTACGCCCCCACCGGCACGTCGAGGGCGTGGCCGATCTTCGCGCACTTGGCCTTGAGCAGGAAGAACACGTCCCGAGGGGCGTCGGAGAGGGCCTCGAAGTTCCCCTGCCCCTTGGAGATGACCACGTCCACGGCGTCGAACAGCTCCCGGAACACCGGGTCGGCCTCCGCGAGGATCAGCCCCGGCGCCCCGCAGCCGCTCGCCACCACGCGGGCGTACCGGTCCACGCCGATCGCCCGCGCCTCGTCCGCCGTCACGTCGTTGATGATCGGCCGGCTGCGCACCGCGAACACCACCTCGTGCTCCCGGGCCAGCTCGCGCAGCAGCAGGGTGTCGAACACCGCCTCGCCGGCGTTGTCCCCGATCACGAGCACCGTCCGCGCCCCGGCGAGGGCGGTCCGAAGCTCCGCCAGATCCGCCGCGGCGAACGGGCGCTCCAGCTCGGCGCGCACCACGGCCGTGATGTCGAGGTCCTTGAACAGCGCGGAGTCCATGACGTTGCCGGTGGCGGACACCTTGACCGCCGCGGCCAGCGGATCGACCGCCACACCCACGAACTCCTCCAGCAGCGGCACCAATCCGAGGGCGGCGGCCACGTCCCGCGCCTTGATCGCCGCGTAGGGGTCGTCAAGCCCCGTGTGCCGCCGCACCAGGCCGTGCATCTCCGCCGCCATGGCCGGCGCCGTCGCGAACTCGCCGTGCCGTGCCAGCGTGGCGACGGCGTCGTCCATGATGCGCGCCTGGACCGCCTCGTCGTCGCTCGCCATCCGGGCGGCCTCGAGCACTTGCCGCAACAGGCACGGCAGGCAGTCGAGGAACAGCTCCATCCCGGGCGGTCAGGTGGCGGAGGCCGCGAAGATGCTCGCGATGGACTCGTCCAGCAGCGCGTCGAACTCCTCGTCACTCTGCTGCACCGTGAGTCCCTGGGTGAGCGCCCGGGAGAAGCTCGCCACCACGCCGTGGTTGCGGGCGAGGCGGGCGTTGGCCTCGTCGCGCGAGTACCCGCCGGAGAGGAACACCACGCGCAGCACGTTCGGGTGGGCCACCAGGTCGGCGTAGTAGTCGTCCTCCTCGGGCGGCGTGAGCTTGAACATCACGTACTCGTCGGGCCCGAGGTCCTTGAGGTGCGCCTCGATCGCGGCGCGGAGCTGCTCCTCGGCCTCCGCCTTGCCCGGCGAGTGGATGTCGATCTCCGGCTCGATGATCGGGACGAGTCCAGCCGCGAGGATCCGCTTCGCGAACTCGAACTGCTGCGCCACCACGGCCTCCACCCCGTGCCCCGGCAGCTTGATCAGGGAGCGCATCTTGGTGCCGAAGATGTGCTTCCCGGTGGCGCGCTCCAGCAGCTCCTCCAGCCCGGGGATGCGCTTCATCAGCTGCGCGCCCTCGTTCTCCGGCTGGAGGCCCTTGTCCACCTTGAGGATCGGGACGATACGCTTGACGTTCCACAGGTAGTCGGCCGTGGGCTGTCCGTCGATCTCGCGATCCATCGTGTCCTCGAAGAGGATGGCGGCGATGACGCGGTCACCGTTGAAGACCGGGCTCGTCATGATGCGGGTGCGCATCTGGTGCACCAGGTCGAACATCTCGGCCTCGGTGCTGTACTGGTCCTCGTCGATCCCGTACAGGCGCAGCGCCTTCGGCGTGCTGCCCCCGCTCTGGTCCAGCGCGGCGATGAAGCCCGCGCCACTCCTCATCTTCTCGAACTGCTCAGCGTTCACGTGGCTCTCCTTCCCTTTTACGAACATACGACGAGAGGCGACCCTCGTCAGCGGGTTCGGCGGGCACTCACCGCGGACGCGCTGCGGGAGCATGCGAGGAGGGCGCCCCGTGGGGGAGACGGGACGCCCTCCTGGACCGCCGCCCGAGGGAGGTGGGGGCAGCGGGGTTGGTGAGGCCTACCTGCCCGATTGGGACTGGGCTGCCTCACCGGTGAACGCCTGCTCGCGCACCGGCTCCTTTGCCGCGACACGCGCACCCGCCCACGTGCTCTCCTGGGTGGAGGCACGCACCTGCGGCACCTCGCCCGCGTTCGCGACCTCCGCGGCGACCTGGGCCGCGACCGGCGCGTCGACCGCTGCGGAGGGGGCCGCCTCGGGGCTCTCCGCACAATCGCCCGACTGCTGGCGCACCTGCGCGTCCGCGGGCGCCGACACCGCCTTCGCCTCCTGGGCGCGTTCCTGGACCGCGTCGGCCGCGTAGGCCGCGCCCATCCCGCCGACACCGATCACGAGGGCCAGTCCGAGGCCCGCCAGCTTCTTCGACCTGCGCATCCCGATTCCTCCTTGAACCACAGTGGGACCTGTCTCCCAGTGTGCCGACGGTTCATGAAGCGTCGAGGAACGCAGCATGAGCGTTCGTTCATGAAAGTGGGGCCCTAACGGCGGGAGGGGGGCGCCGTCCGCGGGGGATCACCCCCGGAGCCCCGGGTGGCCGCTGATCGCTCGGGCTCCGGGTCGGTGTCCTCAGGTACGTCCACCGGGACGTTCCCGGGGAGGCCGCCGCCGGAGCCCGGCTCGGCGTACACGGCGGAGGGCCCGGCGGTCGGCGACGGATCCCCGGTTGACTCTGCCGGAGCTGGCGCCGTCTCCACCCGGCTGAGCGAGTCCAGCACCACGCCCGGCTCGCCCCCGGTCCACCGGTCAGCGGGAACCAAGGCGGTCGCCAGCGGCCCGGCGACGGCGAGCACCGCCACCGCGGCCACGATCACGACCACCGGTGGACGCAGCCGCCCGCCGGGTCCCGCCCCGCCGTTCACGGCACCTCCTCCAGCCGGTATCCCATGCCGCGCACCGTGGTGAACCGCTCGTGGCCGAGCTTCTCCCGCAGGTGGCGCACGTAGACGTCCACCACATTGGAGCCGGGCTCGAAGTCGTACCCCCAGACACGGCTGAGCAGCTGTTCCCGGGAGAGCACCTGCCCTGGATTCCGCAGGAACATCTCGGCGAGCGTGAACTCCCGGGACGTCAGCTCCACGGAGCGGCCGGACGCAGTCGCCCTCCGGGTCCGCAGGTCGAGGGACAGCCCCCCGCACGTGAGCACCACTGGCTCCGCCGCCGGTCCCGCGCGGAGCCGCGCCCGGACCCGTGCCACGAGTTCCTCGAAGTGGAACGGCTTCGAGATGTAGTCGTCCGCGCCCCCCTCCAGCCCGGAGACGGTGTCCGCCACCGAGGACCGGGCGGTCAGCACGATCACCGGGATGGCGTTCCGCTCGGCGCGCAGCCGCCGCAGCACCGAGAAGCCATCGAGGAGGGGCAGGCCGATGTCGAGGACGAGCAGGTCGTACCCGCCACCGCTCGCCTCCTCGTACGCGCTGATCCCGTCGGGACCGACGACGTCACGAAGCCGTGGGCGCGCAGCCCCCGCTCGAGGAACGCGGCGATGCGCGGTTCGTCCTCGGCGATCAGGATCCGGCTCACGTCGCCCCCACACCCTCCCGGACTCGTGCCTGCTCACCCGCGCCCGCCGGAACGGGGAGCACCAGCGTGAACGTCGACCCCACGCCGGGCGTCGAGACCACGTCCACGCGGCCGCCGTGTGCCTCCATGATCGCGCGGGCGATGGTCAGGCCGAGCCCGGAACCATCCACCAGCGTGTCGGCGCGGGCGAACCGTTCGAAGATGCGCGCCTGGTCGTCCGGCGCGATCCCCACACCCTCGTCCCTGACCCAGAGTCGCACCTCTGCACCGGCGAGGCTGCTGCCCATCGCGACCGCCGTCCCGGGAGCACTGTACGCGACGGCGTTCTCCGCGAGCTGCAGCCAGGCCTCGGTGAGGCGCTGCCCGTCCGCCTCGAGCCGCAGGTCGGCGACGTCGCCAACGACCCAACGCCGCTCCCCCAGCGCGCGTGCCTTCTCGTACACCTCCAGGGTCAGTTCCTCCACCTCGACCACCCCGGGCGCGAGGAAGTCCGGCCGCCCGGTCTTCGCGAGCGTGATGAGGTCGGAGACCAGCCGTCCCATGCGTTCCGTCTCGTCGAGCAGCAGTGCCCGCGTCTCGGCGACGGCGTCGGGGTCGCGCGGGTCCAGCACCTCCAGGTGACCCCGGACGATCGTCACGGGGGTGCGCAGCTCGTGGCCGACGTCGTCCACCAGTTGACGCTGGGCCTCGAAGGACTCGGTCAGGCGGTCGAGCATGGCGTTGTAGTTGCGGGCGAGGTCGCCGATCTCGTCCTCGCGGGTCACGGGGATCCGGGCCTGGAGATCGGTGGCGCTGGTCCTCGCGGTCGCCGCCCGCAGCAGCGCGAGCGGACGGACGAGCTCGCCGGTGACGAACCATCCCGCCGCGCCGATCAGCAGGAGCGCGACAGCGGCGAGGAGGAGGTACAGCCGTGCCATCGCGGCGACCCCTTCCTTCTCCAGCCCGATCGCGTACGCCATCACATACGTCCCCGTCTCCGGTGACCCGGCCACCGGCACGGGCACGACGGCGATCCGCACCGCACCGACCGACGTCATCACGTCGTCCACCAGCACTGTCGCCTCGCCGTGGGCGCGGATCGCGGCGAGCGCGGCCGGCTCGTCCTCGAGCCTGACGAAGCGGGCGCCGCCGCTGAACAGGTACGGCTGGCCGTCGAGCATCGTGAAGTAGGTGAGGTTCCGCTCCGGGAAGCGATACTGCAGGGCGACGCGCAGGAGCCGCGCCACGTCGTCGAACGGCTGGCCGGTCGCGGGATCCACGCCTGACCGCGCGAGGTTGACGAATTCGCCGTACTCGCGCTCGAGCGAGCGGTCCGCCGCCGTGTCGATCGTGCGCGCCTAGATCGCCAGCATGGTCGTTCCGGTGAGCGCCAGCCCGAGGCTCGCCATCACCAGCACCCAGAGCAGCACACGGGCGCGCACCGACCGGCTCGGCCGCACGACGCCGTGCCATGCCCTCTCCATCAGCCCTCCCGGTGCAGGCGCGCGAGATGGGCCCATGCTACCCACCGGTGGGGAGCGGGGGCGGCGTCAGCCCCGCGGACCGCCCGGTCCCATGCCCCCGACGTGCACGCCCGCGGTGATCGAGCCCACCGACACGCCGTCCACGAGGACCTCGTACTCCGCGCCGGTCTCGATCGCGGGGTTCGCGAACACCACGGAGGCGAACACCTTCTCGGCGGTGTAGCTCGCCACGGTCGCGCCGTCGGCCACCAGCTCGACTGTGGTGCCCGCGGCCACCGTGCCGCCGAAGGTCACCGAGGCCCAGCCCTGCGCGGAGTCCGGGACCTCGGCCATCCCCGCGCTGCCCCCGGCCACGAGCCTGCCGCCGCTGAGTTCGAAGGTGCCGTTCACGTCGATGGCCCCGTTGCCGTCGTTGGTCGGGCCATGGATCACGAGGGTCCCGCCCGACACCGTCGCGGAACCGTTGGAGTCGAAACCGTCGCCCTGGGCGTGGATGGTGATGGAGCCGCCGGAGATGTCCACCCACTGGTCGGGATTCGCCGCGAACTGGTCGCCGCCGCCCGGCCCGGCGAGCCCGGAGGAGTCCGCGCCGCCGGCGATGTTGATGCCGTCGTCGTCGGAGGTGAGGTCGAGGACTCCCCCGGAGATCGCCATGGTCGCGGCCTCGAGCGCCTCGTAGGAGGCGCTCACCGTGATGCTGCCGCCGCCGATCACCATGTCCGCGTCCGCGTGCATCCCGTCGTCGGCCACGCCGATCGTCACGGTCGCCTCGCCCACGAGGATCGCCTGCGCGTTGACGCCGTCCTCCCCGCTCGAGGAGAGGTCGAGCGTCCCGCCCAGCAGCGCGACGTACCCGACGGTCGCGTCGTCCGCGTTGTCGCTCTTCAGCGCGTGCCCGCCGGCGTCCACGGTGAGGGTGCCGCCGTTCACGACCAGGTAGTCCTTGCCGCGGATCCCGTCGTCGGCGGCCGTCACCGTGATGGTGCCGCCGTCGATCACGAGGCCGTCCTTCGCGGCGATGCCGTCGTTCGCGCTGCCCGTGACGGTCAGTGCGCCGCTGCCGGTGATGGTGAGGTCGTCCGCGGACCAGAGCGCCGCGTTGGGAGCGTCGGTGGACGTGTCGGCGTAGATGGCGGCGTCCGTGAGCGCGTTCTGGGACCCGTCGGCGAGGATGATGGCCAGCTCGTCGGCCTGGACGATCGCGATCGCCGCGGTGGTCGACGACGTGATCGTGGCGCCGTCGAGGATGAGACGCACGGTCCCGGTGCTCGCGGTGTCGACGACGACCTGCCCGTCCAGCGTGCCGGACAGCCGGTACGCGCCCGCCTCCGTGATGGTGACCGTCCCGTCCGCGACGAGCACGCCCGCCCCGTCGGCCGAGGCGGTCGGGCCGTCGAGGGTCACGTCGACGACGTCCGCCGCGTCCCAGGTCGCGTCCACGACGTGGGGCTGCTGCCGGGCGGCGAGGGCCTCGGCGACGGTCTGCGGGACGGACGCGGTGGCCACCTCGGCGACCGTCGCGGTGTCGGCGGTCTCCGCGGCGGCAGTCCCTGCGGCGGTGGTGGCGGCGTCGGTGGCGGTGCGCGTGCCGCACCCGGCGAGCAGGGCGGCGACGGCGACGGCGGCGAGGACGGGGCGGGCGATACGCATGGGAGAGTCTCTTCTCTGATGGTGCGACGGGCCGGTCAGCCCGCCAGGGCTCGGGGGATGTCGTGGTCCAGGGTGCGGTGCCACTTCTCGGGGGGAAGGCCGGGCCGGAGTGCCGCGAGCCCGACGCCGTACTTCGAGATGCTCACCGGGCGGTGACCGGCGTGCCAGAGGCGGCGGTCGAGCGCCGTGGGCGCGCGGCCCGCCTTGGTCTCGACGATGACCATGCCCTCCCACCAGAGGATGGTGCCGTCGTCGGCGACGACGACGTCCCGGTCCACCGTGACGCGGGCGCCGTCCGTGGGCAGGAGGAGGGTGGTGCGCCGGAAGGTCGTGCGCAGGGTGGGCCACAGAGTGGCCGGGTCGATGCCCGCGATGCCCTCGCGTTCGAGGCTGGCCGCCACGAACGGCTCCTCCGCCCCGGAGAGACCGGAAAGACCGAGGCCGTTGTCGTTGCGGGTCCGGTGCTTGGCGGTGACCCCGCGGGCACGGCGGGTCTTGACCTCGAGCCAGGTCTGCCCGGAGTCGACGTACGTCCGGCGGCGGACCTTGAACCGCCGGCGGCGGCGCCGCCCCGCGAGGTGGTAGGCGGCCAGGTCGGGGGTGTCGAGGTAGAGCGAGTCGTAGGTGAACTCGCGCATTCCGTCGACCTCCAGGACGCGGGCGTCGGGCGTGAGGCCGGCGAGGAGGCCCGTGCAGCAGGCGGCCGAGAGGACGTACTTGCGGTCGACGCGGGTCTGCAGCGCGGCGACGGCGTCCAGATCGGGGAGGCTGATGGGGGCCAGGGCGGCGAGGGCGAGCGCGGTCATCGCGCACCACCGTCGCTGCGGGGGCTGACGGGGCTCACAGGGCTGCCCTCGGCGGTGCGCAGGGCGTCCGCGTCGGGGGCCGCGAAGCGGACGTCCACCACCATGGTGTCGTTGACGAGGTCCACCTTGATGACCGAGACACCGTGGACGGTCGCGCCGAGCAGTCGCTCGAGGCGATGGATGAGGACCACCTCGTCGGTCTCGGCGCGGTCCAGCACCATCACCTGGTGGCGGAGCCGGGGCAGCAGCCGCGGGTGGTCGGCGACGTACATCACCAGCACGACGGCGGCCATCAGCGACACCGTCAGCCATACCGAGGTGGTGCCGAGGCCGCCGAGCAGACCGAGGGTGAGGGCCGAGAAGTAGTACGCGACCTCGCGCTGGTTCAGCTCCTCGGAGCGCAGCCGGATGATCGACAGCACGCCGAAGAGTCCGAGGCCGACGCCGGCGCCGAGCGTGGTGAGCGACGAGGCCAGCGCCGCCGAGACGGCCAGGACACCGATGTTGACGCCGAGGTAGGCGACCACCATGTCACGACGGCGGTGGCGGGGCACGAACATGCCGAAGACCAACAGGCCGATGGCGAGAGCGTCCGCCAGGAAGAGGGTGGCGTTCATCAGGAGTTCCTCGGGGGTGAAGGACATGCTCCAAGTCAGCCAGCCCCGGCTATGAGTTCCCTGTGAGGGGTGTTTCGGCGTCCTGTGGGTTCACCCCACGCGGAGGAGGCGATCGTCGCCCGCGCGTACCCGGCCGCGGCCGTCGGTGTTCGAGGTCCCCACCAGCAGCGGGGCGGTGTCCCCGGCGGTGGCGACCGCGCGCAGCCGGCCGTACTCGCCCACCCAGTGGGCCACGGGTTCGCCCACGAGGGGCGCGGCGACGTCGCCGGTGGGCGACGCACCCGGGCTCGGCGTGGTCTCGGGCGGGGCCGGCAGCACCGGCACCTGCCACAAGCGCTCACCCCGCAGCCCCGCCATCCACAGCGAGCCCCGCCAGTAGGCGAGCCCGCTCGGGGAGGCGGCGGACGTGGGCCACACCAGCACCGGCGGCGTCATCCCCGCGACCTCCCCCTCCCCCTCCACGAGCGGCCAGCCGTAGTTGTTGCCTGGCTCGACGAGGTTGAGCTCGTCCCAGCTGTTCTGCCCGAACTCGCTGGCCCAGAGCCGCCCCTCGGAGTCCCAGGCGAGCCCCTGGACGTTGCGGTGGCCGAGCGACCACACGGCCGTGCCGAACGGGTTGCCCGGTGCCGGCGCGCCGTCCGGGGTGAGGCGCAGGATCTTGCCGGCCAGGGACTCGGGGTCCTGCGCGGCCCGGGTGTCCCCGGCGTCGCCGGTGGAGACGTACAGGAAGCCGTCCGGGCCGAAGCGGACCTGGCCGCCGTTGTGGAAGGTGGCCACGGGGATGCCGCCGAGCACGAGTTCCTCCGGGCCGAGGGTGTTCCCGCTGAGGGAGTGGCGGACCACGCGGTTGTCGGCGGCGGTGGAGTAGTAGAGGTAGAGCGCCGTCTCGTCGGGGCTGAGGGTGGCACCGAGGAGCCCACCCTCCCCCGAGCCCTGCTCGGGGGCGGTGGCGAGTTCGACGACGGTTCCCGCGGCGTCCACCCGCAGCACCCGCCCGGTGTCCCGTTCCGTCACGAGCGCGGAGCCGTCCGCGAAGAGGTCCAGGCCCCAGGGGGTGGTCAGGCCGGCCACCCAGTCGCTGGGGGCGAGCCGGTCCGGGACCCGGGGCGACGCCGTCGTCCCGTCCGGCGCGGCCGCGGCGGACGGGGTGGTGGCCGGCGGGGTGGTGGCCGCGGATGTACCCGGCGGGACACTCGGCGCGGTCCCGGGTCCGGCGCAGCCGGCGACGCCCAGGACACCCGCCACCGCGAGGGCGACCGCGCCACGCCTCATGCCGGTATCCCCGGCGACCACTCCGGCCGGTAGTCCGGGTGGTCCGAGTACACGGCGGCGAGCGCGCGCAGGACGGCGTCGTCGCCCGCGCCCACCGCGATCCGCCAGGCCGTGCACTCCGCGAGCACCCGCGCCGGGTCCCAGCGCGCGACGTGCGCGGCGACGGCGGCGCCGTCGAGCACGCCGGTCGGATCCTCGGTGGGCGGGGTGGCCCAGCCGTCGACGCTGGGGATGTCCTGCGTCCGCGCCACCACGCGGTGGCAGTAGCGGGACCGCACGGTGAAGCGCCGCGGGGCGCCGGTGCCGACGGCGAACGCCTGCCAGTCCGGGTCCCCCGGTCGGAGGTTCGCCGCCAGGGCGGCCGCCTCGTCCTCCGCGAGGCGTGCGAGGAGGAACTCCGTGAGCGTCATGCGCACATGGTACGTCGCCGGTGCGGGAACGGAACCGGCAGCGGGCGTCACCGCAGGATGGTTCCCCAGATGAGCAGCTGGGTGAGCAGGAACCCGACGAGGTAGTTGATCCACAGGAAGCGCCGCCACCCGCGGTTGGCCTCCTGGCAGCGCTCGTCGGTGATCCGCAGGAAGGGCCACACCATCCACACGTACGGCAGGACCAGCGCCGCGGCCAGTGCCCAGGGCCAGCCGACGGGGAGCAGCAGCACACCGGCGGCCACGTAGAGGGCGAGGGCAAACCACACGGTGGCCCGCGCGCCGATGACGGTGGCGACGGAGGCGATGCCCCCCGCGCGATCCGCCTCCACGTCCTGCACCGCCCCGAAGGCGTGCGAGGCCATGCCCCACAGGTAGTACGCGGCCAGGGCGAGCCACACGGTGAGGCCGGGCCGCGCCCCGGCCAGCAGCACGCCGTACACCGCCGGGCTCACGAAGTGGAAGCTCGACGTCATCGAATCCAGCACGGGGCGTTCCTTGAACCGCAGCACCGGCGCGGAGTAGGCCACCACCATGAAGAGGGAGGCCGCGAGCACCGCGTTCGCGGCGGCGTCGCCCGCGGCTGCGAGGTGGGCGACGAACGGCAGGGGCAGCAGCACCGATACCCAGAGCGTGAGCCGGTGCAGCCGTCGGTCCAGCAGGATGCCCTCCACCCCGCCCTTGCGGGGGTTGCGGAGGTCGGACTCGTAGTCGAACACGTCGTTGATCCCGTACATCAGCAGGTTGTAGGGGACCAGGAAGAACAGGATGCCGACCACGCCGGGCGCGTCGAGCGTGCCACGGGCCAACAGGTAGGCCGCGCCGAAGGGGTAGGCGGTGTTCACCCAGCTGATCGGGCGGGAGGACATGACCAGGGCCCGCACCATCGCGGCCCAGGACTGCTCCGCCCGCGCGGCGCCCACGTGTTCGCTCATCGTTCCTCCCGGTGGATCGCGGACCACAGCGCCGGCAGCAGCGCGAGCGCGGCGATCGTGTAGGCGAAGTCCTCGATCGGTGCCAGGCCGAGACGCAGCCCCAGGTGCGCCTCCGGGTGGTAGTCCACGAGCCCGGTCCCGATGATCACATTGTCGAACACGGCGGTGAGCACCAGCATCACCGCGGCGGCGAGGAGCACGGCGCGCGGGCGCGGCGCCGTTCCGCGTCGCCGGGCGACGGCGAGCGCCACGCCCGTCCCGACCGCGGCGAGCGCCAGGAACACGAGGTTGAGCGCCAGGTACGTCATGACCGCTCCCCCGAGCGGGTGGCGGCGTGCGCCCGCGTGGCCAGCCAGGCCTCGGCCCCACGCCAGGCGACCAGCGTGTTGTAGCAGAGCAGGATGAGGAAGAAGACCTCCTCCAGCGGGAGCTCGGGCGCGAGCAGCAGCCCGGTCATCCAGGGCCCCTCCCCGCGGAAGAAGACCCCGAGCGCGATCCCGCCGAGATCCCACGCGAGGAAGAACGCCACCCCGATCGCCACGGTGACGAGCGTGGCCCGGGCGTCCCGGAAGAGGGCGAGGCGCCAGCGGTGGTCGATCAGGCCGAGGCAGACGATCGAGACCAGCAGTGCCGTGAGGTAGGCGAGCGCCATCAGCGGCACTCCCGCTCCCGGTGCGGCCACCTCACCCGGCCGACCCCGCGAGCGCCCGCGCGGCGAGCGCCGCCTTCTCCGTGGTGGGGACCCGCACCCGGGAGGAGAACACGTCGTAGTCCACGGCCTCGATGCGGTCCAGGATGCGCGCGTAGAGCATGCGCGCGGTGTGGACGCACTTGCGGGACGCCGTCGGCAGGTGGGGCAGGCCCTCGTCGGCGTGCGCGTAGAGCTCGCGGTTGCGGGCGAACTCGAAGGCCATGAACTCGCGCCACGGCTCGTCCACGCGCCGGGCCCAGGGATCCGCCCCGAAGCGGCGCAGGTCCTCCTGCGGCAGGTACACCCGCCCCCGCTCGAGGTCCTCGCCCATGTCCCGGAGGAAGTTGGTGAGCTGGAAGGCCAGCCCGAGCGAGCGGGCCGGCTCGAACGCGGCCGGCGACGTGGGGCGCAGCACCGGCAGCATCATCTCGCCGATCACGGCCGCGGAGCCCTCCATGTAGCCACACAGGTCCTCCCACGTCTCGTAGGAGTCGCGGGTGAGGTCCATCTCCATGGCGCCGAAGAAGCGGTGGAAGCGCTCCTCGTCGATGCCGGCGGTGCGGACCCCGTGCACGATGGCGGCCATCTCCGGGCTTCCGGCCTCGCGGGGGTCCGCGAGTGCCGCGAAGAACCGCTCCTCGAAGGCGCGCAACCCGGCCGCCGTCGCCGCCACGTCGCCCTGGGTGGCGCCGGGGGCGTCGACGATGTCGTCCGCGAGGCGGGCGAGGGCGTAGACGGCGTAGACGTGCCGCCGGTCGGCCGGCGGCAGGAGCAGGGCACCCCAGTAGTAGGTGGTGCCGTGCCGGCGGGTGATGCGGGCGCAGCGGCGGTAGCCGGCGGCGATCACCTCCGGCGAGGCCGGGTCTCCGCGGAGCGGGCTCTCGCCGGCGAACGCCGTCACCGGCGCCGCCCGCGGGTGTGCTCGTCCACGCGGTCCGCGGCGAGCTTCCCGCTGACCAGCACCATCGGGACCCCCACCCCGGGGATCGTACCCGAGCCGGCGAAGACGAGACCCGGGACCCGCTTCTCCACGTTGGACGGGCGGAAAGGCCCCGTCTGGGCGAAGGTGTGCGCGAGGGCGAACGGGGTGCCATGGGCCATGCCCTGGGCCTGCCAGTCGAGCGGGGTGACGAACTCCTCGGCCACCACCTCGGTCGGGTAGCCGTTCGCGCCGAGGAAGGCGTGGAGGCGGTCCCGCATCGGCCCGGCCTCGCGGCGCCAGTCCAGCGGCCCCTGCAGGTTGGGCACCGGCTCGAGGACGTACAGGGTGGAGTGGCCCTCGGGCGCCATGCCGGGCTCGCTGAGCGTGGGGACGGTGACGAGGCGGCTCGGGTCGGGCTGGAGGGTCTTGCTGCCCATCAGCGCGTCGAAGGACTCGTTCCACTGGTCCCCGAAGTGGATGTTGTGGTGCTCGGTGTGCGGGACCGGGCGCCCCTTCGCCCCCACGTGCCACACCACGGCGGATGGCGAGTACGTCCCCTTCCGCACCGCGCGCGGGGGCGCGACGTCGGCGAGCCACTGGTCGTAGACGATCGGGAGGTCCGGGGTGGCGACGACGGCGTCGGCGGGCACGACGTCGTCGCCCACCACCACGCCGGCGACGGCGCCACCGGGACGGCAGGTGAGCCCGGTAACCGTGGTGCCGTAGCGGAACTCGACGCCCGCTCCCTTCGCTGCGCGCTCGAGCGCGGCGGGGATGGCGCCCATGCCGCCGTCGGGGAACCACACGCCCTCGATGGAGTCCATGTAGGTGATCACGGCGTAGAGGGACAGCGCGGTCTCGGGGGGCAGGCCGGCGTAGAGGGCCTGGAAGGTGAAGAGGCGGTGGAGGCGGGTGTCGTCGAAGTAGCGGCGGACCGCGGGGCCGAGCTTGCCGAGGGCGCGCAGCCGCAGGAGGGTGAGCCCGGCGGTGGGCTTCTCGACCAGCCCGAGCGCGGAATCGAAGTTCTTGTCGATGAAGTTGCCCATCTCGACGTCGTAGAGCTGCTTCAGCCACGCCACGAAGGAGTCGAAGTTCGCGGCGTCCTTCTCCCCGGACTTCTCCCGGATCTCCTCCCGCATGGCGTCGTGCCCGTAGCGGACGAGGATCTCGCTGCCGTCCGCGAAGACCCCGCGGTAGGCGGGGTCGAGCCGGCGCATGGGCAGGTCGGCGAGCGAGCTGCCGGCGGCGGCGAGCGCGCTCTCCACCAGCTGGGGCATCGTCATGACCACCGGGCCGAGGTCGAAGGTGAAGCCGTCGCGGGTCACGGAGCGGGCGCGGCCGCCGGGCCCGTCCTCACGCTCGAGCACGGTGACCTCGTGGCCGCGGCCCACCAGGTGGCAGGCCGCCGTGAGTCCGGCGAGACCGGCCCCGATGACAACGACCCTGCTCATTGCTGCCTCCATCCGATCCGGTGTGCGACCTCGAGGAGGGCCCCGGCCGCCTCCCGCCGGTCGAGGGCGTCACAGGCCGCCTCGACCTCCTCGTGGATCATACGTTCCACCGCGAGACGCACCCCGGAGGTGTCCAGCAGCTCCTGGACCGCGGGGATCTCCGCGGGCTCCAGGACGCCGGCGGTGACGCGGTCGAGGAGGGCACGGCCCGCCCCCGTGACCCGCTCGTCCGCGAGCGCGAGCAGCACGGTGGGCTTGCCGTCCAGCAGGTCGTCCCCGACCGGCTTGCCGGTGACCTGGGGATCGCCCCAGGCGCCGAGCACGTCGTCGCGAAGCGCGAAGGCGCGGCCGAGGTGGTCACCGTAGATGTGGAGCGCCGACACGTCCTCGGGCGGCGCCCCGGCGAGCGTGGCCCCGAGCGTCAGGGGCCGCTGGATGCTGTAGGCGCCGGACTTGACCGCGGCGACGCGGCGGGCGTGCCCCAGGTCCCGGCGGCGGTCCGCCGCGCCCGCGAGGTCCAGGGCCTGGCCGGCGACGAGTTCCAGCACCATGGCACGCCAGACCCGCTGGACGGAACGCGGGAAGGTGGCCGCCATGTGCTCGGCCGCGGCGTGCGCCATGTCCCCCACCAGCACGGCGATGGAGTCCCCGAAGAGGCGTGCGTCGCCCCGGGCCCCGGCGGCCCGGTGGGACTCCGCGACGAGGACGTGCACGGTGGGTGTGCCGCGCCGCCGGTCGGAGCGGTCCATGACGTCGTCCTGGACCAGGGTGAAGACGTGCAGCATCTCGAGTGCCGCCCCGAGGCGGACGAGCGTTGGGGCGGTCTCTCCCGGCGCCCCGGCGTAGGTCCATCCGAGGAACGCCATCGTGGGACGGAGCCGCTTGCCGCCGGCGTGCACCTGGGTGCGGAGGAGCGAGACGAGGTCCGCGTGGCCGAGCGCCGGGCTGTCCGGCGAGAACTCGCGGAAGTCGTGGGTGAGTTCACCGAGCCGGTCCGCGAGCGTCCTCTCGACGGCGTGGAGGTAGTCGGCGTGCGGCGCGCCGAGGGCGGGCCGGTGGGCGGGTGTGGTCATGGCTCCCCTCCTGCGTCGCCCCCGCGACGCCCGGCGCGGGTGGCTGCGCCACCTCCACGGTAACGACGCGCCGTCGCATCAGCAACCGGAAGACGGCGTCAGCGCAGGCCAAGGCGCATGGCCCACCGCTCGACGGTGCCGAGTTCCGCGCGGTTCAGGCGCAGCGTGGCCATCGCCCACCCCAGCCGCTGGCGTACCGCGGTGGGCGAGGCGAACATCCGTCCCGCCACGCCCACGGTCACCCCGGGCATGAGGCGAACGCGGGCTCGGGGCCCGAGCACACAGCTGAGGTCGAGGTCGTCGTGGATCCCCGGCGTGTGGCGGTGGACGGCCGCGGACACCCGCTCCCAGGTGCGGGCGCGCAGCGCCATGTTGGACCCCCAGAGCGGGACGTTCGCGATCGCGGAGCCGAAGCCGGCGAACAGCCCGCAGAAGTACCAGCCGCCGGCGAGGTGCCGGGACCCCCAGGGAAGGTCGTGGAACCACCCGGGCCCGGTCGCGGCGTCGAGGTCAGGGTTGCGCTCGAACACGCGGACGAGGTGCTCCACCCAGTCCGCGGGGAGGCGGGAGTCGGCGTCACACCGCGCGATCACATCGCCCGTGGCGGCGTCGTACCCCGTGGCGGCGGCCGCCGGGATCCCCCGCACCGGCTCGACCACCACTCGTGCCCCCGCCGCCAGCGCGACGGCGGCGCTCTCGTCCACGGAGCCGTTGTCGACGACGATGACCTCAGCCGGGAGGCGGGTCTGCGCCGCGAGGGAGGCGAGGCAGTGCCGGAGGTGGGCGGCGTCGTCGAGCACGGGAATGACGACGCTGACCGTGGTCACGGCCGGTCCGGGTCGAAGGCCGGCGGCAGCTCGCTGAGGGGGCTGGTGGGCCAGTCGCGCGGGTCCGGGCCGAGCATCGCGAGCAGGCCGACCTGCTCCCGGCTCCAGGGCGAGACGTCGCGCGCGCCGCTCAGGACCTCCGTGGCGAAGCGCTCCCAGGGTTCCCACACCGCGCGCTCCACCTCGGTGGGGTCGAGTTCGAGGCGCGCGTCCCCGCCGACGAACGCCGCGAACACGGGGCACAGCTCGTGCTCGACGACGCCGTGGAACTCGGCCCGGTAGGCGAAGTCCGGCAGGATCAGGCGGACGTCCTCGAGCGTCAGGCCGAGCTCGTGGGCGGCCCGCCGCACGACGGCGTCCGGCAGCTGCTCCTCCGGGGCCGGGTGACCGCAGACCGTGTTGGTCTCCAGACCGGGGAAGGTGGCCTTGTCCAGGGCGCGGCGGGTGACGAGGAGACGGCAGGCGGGGTCGAACACGTAGCAGGAGAACGCGAGGTGGAGTGGGGTGTCGCCGTGGTGGACCTCGGACTTGGGCATGGTGCCGATGCGGTGGCCGTCGGGGTCCGCGAGCACGACCAGTTCAGTCATGTCCCCATGCAAGCATGCGCGGGGGGCGGGCGCGAAAGCGCCGCGAGGACGTGGCGATACTCGCGCGGGGAGGTGGCGATACTCGCGCCGGGACGTGGCGGCCGGGTGGACCATGCTGCCGTGGGTCCGACGACACACGCCCATGTGGGCACTGGTTCCGACCGCGCCCGCCGGCTTGCACGGCTGTCGTGGTGGATGCTGCCCGTCTTCGCGGTGTGGACGATCATCTACATCTTCGCCTCCGAGCCAATCGTGCGGTCCCTCTTCGGCGTGGGCCCCAGTGAGCCCGGTGAGGCCTTCTACATCGAGGCCTGGGGTCCGTGGCTCGTGGTCACGCTGCTGTGGGTCGCGCCGCTGGTGGTGGGGCTGGTGCTCGGCGTGCTCGGCGCGGTCAAGGGGGCAGGGAAGCTCGCGTGGTGGGCTGTCGCGGTGCACGGTGCGTTGCTGCTGTTCCTCCTGGTGCCGAACATCGTCGACCGGCTCACAACCCTCTGAGAAGCTCCCTCCCCGGCGCCCCCGACTCGGGCCCTCCCCCGAAGGAGCCTCCAAACCGCCAGG
>DBQX01000009.1 GCA_002305415.1 Actinomycetales bacterium UBA1383
GACCGGCCCACCCACTTCTTCGGGTCGATCGTCTACAAGGTCGAGGGTGCCGTCGGCGAGTTCACCGTCATCGACGGGCAGCAGCGACTCACGACCGTCAACCTCCTGTTTCTCGCCCTTCGCGACGCACTCAACAACGGCACCATCCAGGGAGAATCCGGTCTCGCCGAACGCATCTTCAAGGAGTACCTGCACTCCGAGTACGCGGCGTCGAAGCAGAAGCTCAAGCTGAAGCCGGTCAAGGCGGATGCGGATGCGTACTCGCGGCTCTTCAAGGGGCCCGACTCATTCGACGAGGACTCGCGCATCACGGCGAACTACCGCTACTTCCTCCGGCGGGTGGCCGCGGGCGAGTTGACGGCTCAGCAACTCTTCGAGGCGATCAGGAAGCTGCAGGTGATGAAGCTGCAGCTGGAGGCTTCGGACAATGCTCAGCTGATCTTCGAGAGCCTGAACTCCACCGGCCTCGACCTCTCCGAGGCAGATCTCATCCGCAACTTCGTCCTCATGGGCCTCCTGCCGCAGGACCAGGAGATCCTCTACGACCAGTTCTGGAACCGGATGGAGGAGAACGTCCGTTACGACACCTCCCGATTCATCCGCCACTACATGACCGCCAAGCTCGGCCGCACTCCGAGAATCGATGAGCTGTACGAGGAGTTCAAGAAGTACGTCAAGCGGAATCAGCTCGAGGTGCCGGCTGTTCTCGCCGACATGCGGGACTACTCCCGGCACTACCGAACGATCCGCGACGCCGCGACCGGGGTCCCCGCAGTCGACCGCCTCCTCCGGCGTTACAACCTGATCGACCGGGATGTCACCCTCCCGCTCCTGCTGCCCGTGGTGGCCGAATTCCGTGCCGGCACCGTCACCGCCGACGACCTGGGAGACGTCATCAGGACTGTCGACACCTACCTCACCCGACGCTTTGTCTGCGGGTACCCCACGAACGCGCTCAACAAGATCTTCGCACTGCTCTATCGCGAGGCTGCGAAGCGGCGCGGTCCGGGTGACAGGTTCAGCGACGTCATGATCTTCTTGCTGACCCGCAGGCAGGGCACCGGCACGTTCCCCACCGATCAGGAGTTCGAGGACGCGCTGCGGACCAAGGACTTCTACCACGTCTCGATGCCGCAGCGGAGCTACCTCTTCGAGTGCCTCGAGAACGGCAACTCGAACGACATCCGCGACATCGCAGGGGCGCTGAGCTCCGGTGCCATCAGCATCGAGCACATCATGCCGCAGACCCTGACCCCGGAGTGGCGGGAGACTCTGGGCCCGGACTTCGAGCGGATCCACGGCACTTGGCTCCACCGGCTCGCGAACCTGACGGTCACCGGGTACAACGCCAGCTACTCGAACGCGACCTTCACCCACAAGCGGGACCGCGCGGACGGCTTCAGGGCTTCGCCTTACCGGCTCAACGCCCTCCTCCGTGACGCGGCCACGTGGGGTGAGGAACAGCTGCAGCAACGGGCCGACTCCCTGGTGCAGATAGCCCTGGCGTACTGGCCCACCCCAGACTCGGCCTATGAACCGGAGCCGGATCTCCGAGACGTGGAACCCATGGGGGAGGACACCGACTTCACGGGCCGTTCGATCCGCGCGTGGGAGTACCAAGGAGCGCAGAACCCCGTCACCACGTGGAAGGCGATGCTCATCCAGGTGGCGCGAATGCTCGCCGAGCAGGACTCCGCAGGAATCCACCGACGTGCCTCCCGCGGTGATTGGTGGAAGATTCGACACGACCACGCCGCCAAGGTGGAGAGCGGCTACTCCGAGGTGGTGCCCGGCATCGACGTCTACACGGCCAACTCGACGTCATCGAAGATGTGGATCCTTCGGGAGCTCTTCCACCACCTCGGCCTCGACACCGATGAGCTCGTCTTCCACCTGACCCCCGAAGCAACCACTCTCGATGAGTGAGCTGCTGCCCACGCTGCAGGCTCGGGCGATCCGCCAGGGCCTGTTGGATTACCTGACCACCACGTTCGCGTTGGCGGATGTGGACGCGCAGCGGGCGTTGGGGGAGTTCCTGACACAAGCGGCGGGGATGTTCAAGGGGCCGTTCCTGCGGACGCGGTTGCCGTTCCGGGCGGCGGAGCCGGGGTGGGAGCGGCACCTCTCGTGGGAGTTGCCGTACACGCCGTACGGGCATCAGGCGGCGGCGTTCGCCCGGTTGTCGTCGGCCACGCCGGAGGGTGGGTTCCGCCGGCCGGACCCGACGCTGGTGACCACGGGGACGGGCTCGGGCAAGACGGAGGCGTTCCTGTATCCGATCCTGGATCATGCGATGCGGGCCCGCCGCGCGGGGCACCGGGGGATGACGGCGCTGATCCTGTACCCGATGAACGCCCTGGCGAACGACCAGGCCGCCCGCCTCGCCACCCTGCTGACCTCCCGGGAGGAACTCGCCGGCATTACCGCAGCCCTGTACACCGGGCAGGAGGGCCCCACCCGCACCACCGTCACCCCGGATGGCCTGATCACGGACCGGGCCATCATCCGGGACACCCCGCCGGACATCCTGCTGACCAACTACAAGATGCTCGACCAGCTCCTCCTCCGCCACGAGGACCAGGGGCTGTGGGCCCAGTCCGCGAACTCGTTGCAGTACCTGGTGCTGGACGAGTTTCACACCTATGACGGCGCGCAGGGCACCGACGTCTCCATGCTGTTGCGCCGCCTCGGGCTGGCGCTGAAGTCCTACTGGGATCCCGCTGACTTCTCGGCGGAGGAGTGGGCGCGCCCGTTGGGGCGGATCACCCCGGTGGCCACCTCGGCGACGTTGGGGGACAAGGGGGACCCGGCCGCGATGGTGCAGTTCGCCTCCACGGTGTTCGGGGAGCCATTCCACCCGGAGTCGGTGATCACCGAGTCCCGCCTGTCGCTGGACGAGTGGGTGGGGGACGCCCCGGACCAGGTGGCCGGGTGGGGGCTGGAGCCGGCCCCGCTGGTGCGCTCCGACCTGGCAGCGGTGAACGACGGCGTTGCCACCGTGGGTGGTGACGCTCGTGATTTGGCGTTGACGGTGCTGGCGGCGTTGTACGGGACGGATGCGGACGTCGTCGCCAGGGTGGTGGGGGAGGACCCGGCCCGGTTGCTGGCGGTGGCCCGCGCGCACCCGTTGGTGCGGCGGGTGGTGGAGGTGACGTCGGACGCCGTCTCCCTGGATGACCTGGCTGCGGCGGTGTTGCCGGACGGGGCTGAGGGCGAGGAGGAGGCGGCCGGGTTCCTGGTGCACCTGGCGGCGTGCTTGTCGCACGTGCGGGCGGTGGCCGGCCGGGACGCGGCGACGGTGGACCTGCACCTGTGGGTGCGGGAGCTGTCCCGCATCGACCGGGTCGCGGCAGCGGAGGCGGCGTTCCTGTGGTCGGACGACGGGGGCGTGGTGCTGGGGGAGTCGCACGACCCGTTCGAGTCCGCGGGCCGGCCCGCATTCCCCGCGGTGTACTGCCGCCACTGCGGCCGCTCCGGCTGGGGCGTGGGGCTCGGACCGGTGGGCCTGGACCTGGCCACCGACGACGCCGCGATCCGCCGCAACCACGCCACCCACGAGGGCCGCTTCCGGGCATTGCTGACCGCGTCGGGGGAGGCGGAGCACGCCTGGTTGGGCAACGCCGAGATCGACGGCCTGCGCTGGTTCTCGGTGAAGCAGCGCACCATCCTGACCACCCCACCGCCGGACGATGACCCGGACTTCCGGGACGGGTGGGTGCTGCCGGTGCTGATGCTGACCGGGGCGGAGGCGGACGACGAGTCCGCGGCGGACACCTGCCCGTCCTGCCAGCAGCGGGACGGGATCCGGTTCCTGGGGTCCTCGATCGCCACGTTGCTGTCGGTGGCGTTGTCCACCCTGTTCGGCACGCAGGAGCTGGACGCGGGGGAGAAGAAGGCCCTGGTGTTCACCGACTCGGTGCAGGACGCCGCGCACCGGGCCGGTTTCGTGGAGTCCCGCTCCCACGTGCTGACCTTGCGCGCAGTGCTGCGCGAGGCGGCGGGGGACGAGCCGCAACCCTTGGACGCGGTGGTGGAGCGGGCGTTGCAGCTCGCCGGGTCCGATCCGGCGCGCCGGTACCGGTTGATCCCGCCGTCGCTGGCGGACCGGGACACCTTCGCGCCGTTCTGGCAGAAGGACACGGTGCCGGCAGCGGTGCGGACCCGGGTGAAGAGGCGCCTGCTGTTCGATGCCGTGATGGAAGTGGGGTTGCAGGGCCGGTTCGGCCGGACCCTGGAGGCCACCGGGTCCGTGGGCGTGGAGGTGGAGGCCGGGCAGGGCGCGAAGCTCGCTGCGATCGCCCGGGGCGTGCTGGCATCCACGGCGGTGCAGGACACCCTGGAGGAGTCGGTGGCCGGGGTGGCCGACGCCCGGCTGGTGGCGTGGGTGCGCGGAGTGCTGGTGCACCTGCGGTTGCAGGGCGGGATCGAGCATGAGTGGTTCCGCCGCTACCTCCAAGAGGACGGTGCCCGGTGGTGGATCTGGGGTGGCCGGCCGAAGGGGCAGGGCATGCCCGCGTTCCCGAAGGACAGGTCCGCGCCCGCGTTCCCGCGGGTGGGGACCGTGAAGGGCTCGGAGTTGCTGGACTCGGTGACGTCCCCACAGTCGTGGTACGCCCGCTGGGCGGCCCGCCTGCTCGGGATCTCCCCGGGGTACGGGGCCAAGCTCGCCCGGGTGCTGCTGGAGCGGCTGGTGAAGGAGGGGGTGCTCACCTCGGTCCAGACCACGAGCGGGGCCACGGTGTTCGCGATCCCGGCCTCCGCCGTCGTGGTCTCGCCGACGACGGACGCGGGGCTGGCAGCCGGGGATCACCTGTTGGTGTGTGACGTGTGCGCGAACCGGACGTACGGGTCGGCGACGGTGGTCTCCCAGTTGGCCGGGGCGCCGTGCCTGTTGGTGCGTTGCCCGGGCACGTTGGTCCGCCGGCCGCAGGCCCCGAACTACTACCGGGAGCTGTACGCCTCGGCGGACATGCGCCGCATCGTGGCGCGGGAGCATTCCTCGATCCTCGACGACGTCACCCGCCTGGAGTACGAGGACGGGTTCCGGCGGGCGGACGGGGACCCCTCGGCCCCGAACGTGCTGGTGGCCACCCCGACCCTGGAGATGGGCATCGACATCGGGGACCTGTCCACCGTGGTGCTGGCCTCGCTGCCGCGCACGGTGGCGTCCTACCTGCAACGGGTGGGCCGGGCCGGCCGGCTCACGGGCAACGCCCTGGAGGTGGCGTTCGCGACCGGGCGGGGTGAGCAGTTGCCGCGCCTGGAGGAGCCGCTCTCGGTGATCAATGGGGCGGTGCGCCCACCGGCCACCTACCTGTCCGCGGAGGAGATCCTGCAGCGGCAGTACGTGGCGCACCTTGTGGACGTCTTCGCCCGGGACGCGAACCGGAAGCACCCGCGCCGGGCGAAGGGTGCGATCGGGTCCGCCGGTCCGGGGACGTTCCTGGGGGACCTGATCGAGTACGCCGAGGGCGACGCCGCCGCTCACCTGGACCGCTTCCTCGGCACCTTCACCGGGTTGTCGGCGGCGGCGGTGGCGGCGGTGCGGGCGTGGGCGACGCCGTCGGACGGGCCGGGCACGAGTGGACTGGCGGCGCACCTGTTCGCCGCCTCCCTGCGGTGGTCGGCGACGGTGGAGGAACTGTCCCATCGGCGGGCCGCGATCGAGGCGGCGCTGCCGGACCTGAAGGTGCGCTCGGAGTTGCCGGCGGCGTCGGAGGAGGACACCCGGGCGTACCGCTCGGCGCGGGCCTCCCGGAAGCTGATCAACGCCCAGTTGAAGGACCTGCGGGGCCGGTACTGGATCCAGGTGTTGGAGGAGTTCGGGATCCTGCCGAACTACACCCTGCTGGATGACTCGGTGACCCTGGACGTGGCGCTCACGTGGATCGACCCGGACACCGGGGAGTTCCGCTCCGAGCCCACGTCGATCTCGCGGGGGGCGGCCTCGGCGTTGCGGGAGTTCGCGCCCGGGGCTACGTTCTACGCCCGCGGCCTGGAGATCGAGGTGGACTCCATCGACCTCGGCCGGGACGGGGACGCGATCCGCACCTGGGCGTGCTGCCCGGACTGCGGGTACACCACCGACGCCACCCCGGCCGGTGGGGCCGGCGGGATGCCGCCGGTGTCGGTGTGCCCACGCTGCGGGGGCGGGGGGATCGCGGACGCGAAGCAGCGCCTGGACGTGGTGGAACTGACCCGGGTCTCGGCCGAGATGCGCCGCGACGAGGCCGCGATCGGGGACCGGCGGGACGACCGCCGTCGGGAGACGTTCACGGTGTTCACCGCCGCGGACATCAACCCCGCCAACGTGGCCCGGCAGTGGTTCGTGGCCGGGTACGACTTCGGGGTGCGCTACCTGCGCCACCTCGACGTGCGGTGGATCAACGCCGGGCCGCGCTCCGGGCACGGGCCCGCCCGGGAGATCGCCGGGGAGGCCCGCCCGGCCCCGCTGTTCCGGGTGTGCCGCGGCTGCGGCCGCCTGGACCGCAACACCAAGACCAACCGTCCCGAGGAGCACCGGGCGTGGTGCCGTTACCGCCGCTCCTCCGAGGAGCACGCCGTCACCGTGGGCCTGACGCGGACGCTGCACACCCAGGGGGTGGTGGTGCGCCTGCCCGCCACGGTCACGCTGGGGGACTCCTTCGCGATCCCGTCCCTGTCCGCGGCGCTGCTGCTGGGGCTGCGGGAGCAGATGGGCGGCAACCCGGACCACCTGGAGGTCACCGAGATCACCGACCCCGTGTTGACGCCCGGGGGCGGGCATGTGGCTGAGGCGCTGCTGCTGCACGACACCGTGCCCGGCGGCACCGGGTACCTCGCCGAGCTCGCCGACCCGGACCGGGTGTGGGACCTGCTGTACCGGGCGTGGCGCATCGTGGCCACCTGCGAGTGTGGCGGGCAGGGCCGGCTCGCGTGCCACCGCTGCCTGCTGCCCTTCGCCCCGCCCTGGCAGGTGGAGCACGTGGCCCGGGAGGCCGCCGAACGGCACCTGCGGGCGTTGCTGACGGCGGGGGTGCCGGATGCGGCGGTGCCGCAGGCGTGCGACTGGGAGCTGACCGAGGAACCGCCAGGGGTGGACACGATGGAGTCCCACCTGGAGCTGCACTTCCGCCAGGTGTTCACCGAGCGGGTCAAGGCGTTGGGCGCCACGGTGAAGGAGGTGCCCGGGCACACCGGGAACACGCTGCGGATCACGTTCCCCGGGTTGCGGCGGGAGTGGAAGCTCGCGCCCCAGGTGCTCATGGGCGGTTCGAAGCCGGACTTCGTGCTCTCCACCGAGGACACCGCGATCCCGGACGTCGTGATCTTCACCGACGGGTGGCTCTACCACGCCTCCGCGGCGCACAACCGCATCGCGGACGACGCCGCCAAGCGGCAGGACCTGCGCGACGCCGGGCACGTGGTTCTCGGGATCACGGCCGCGGATGTGCGTGCGGCCCAGGACTCGGCACTGGTGGATCCGCCGTGGTGGAACGAGCAGGTGGTGGGGCACCTGCTCAGTTCCGGGATGTACGCCTTCACCCCGCAGGCCGTGACCGCGGTGCGGCAGGGGCCGTTCGCGTTCCTCGCCGCGTGGTTGCAGAAGCCAGAGGTCCCCGAGACCGGGGCCCTGGCCGGGGCGTTGCCGTTCTTCTTCGCGCCCACGTCCGAGCATCTGACGTTGCCGGCGGGTGCGGACCTCGCGCGGGTGGCGGCGGGGCTGCTGGACGGGGAACCGGCGGAGGCCGGGGCGGCTGCCGGGTGGTGGTGGCGGTTCGGGGCTGTGGGGTTGCTGGCGCGGCAGGTGGCTCCGGGTTCGCAGGCGATCGAGGTGGCGTTGGTGCTGGACGACCGTGCTGGTGCCGTTGACGGGGTGGGGCACCGGGAGGCGTGGGCCGAGTGGCTGCGGATCTCCAACGCGCTGGCGTTGCGGGAGCAGCCCACCACGATCGCCGCGGTCAGCGAGATCCTGGCCGGGCAGGTCACGGCGGCGGCGCCGTCGGCCGAAACACGGGTACTGGCGCCGGAGTGGCAGGCCGTCGTGGACCTGGCCTACGGGCTGGAGAAGGAGATCGCCCTCGGCCTCGCCGACGGCGGGGTGCCGGTGGCCCCGGAGGTCGGGTACGAGGTGGATGGCATCCCGCTGGACTTCGCGTGGCCGGATCGGCGGGTGGCCGTCGCGGTTGAGTTGGCGGAGGAGGACCGGGCCGAGGTGGAGGCGCAGGGGTGGACGTTCCTGCCCGCCGACGCCGAGCAGATCACGGCGGCGCTTGCCGCCCGCGAGGCAGGAGTGGCCTGATGCCCACGATCGTGATGACCAAGCTGGCGTCCAAGCTGGACCCCAGCCTGAAGAAGAAGGCGTTCGCGTTCCTGGAGAAGCTTGCCGAGGACGACACCACGCCCGGGCTGCACATCGAGCCGATCAACGGGTCAGCGGACACGAAGGTCCGCACCGGCCGGGTGGATGCGGGTTTCCGGGCCGTGCTGTTCAAGATGACCTCGCCCGAGGGCACGTCCTACGTGGTCCACGGCATCTGGCCGCACGACGACGCCATCACCGTGGCCAAGAAGACCGTCCTGTCGCTGAACCCCGTCAACGGGGTGGCCGAGGTCCGGACGATCGAGACGCCCGCGGAACTGGCGCCGCCGGTGGTGGCGCCGGTGCCGGAGCCGGAACGCGTCGTTGCGGAGAAGGCCGCACCGGTCGAGGAGGAGGCCGTGCCGGTTGAGGTGGGGCCGGTGACGGGCCCGCTGGACGGCGTCGACGTCACCGCCCTGACCGAGGACCTCGGCATCGAGGCGGGGGTGGCGCGAGCCGCCGTCGGGACACGGAGCGAGGACGAGCTCCTCGACATCGCCGGCAACGCCGTGGAGTGGCAGGGCCTGGCGCTGCTGGACCTCGCGGCCGGGCACACGGTGAACGAGGTGAAGGACAAGCTCGGCATCGGGGCGGCGCCCGCGCCCGCCGGCACCGACGACGAGGCGATCCTGGAGGGGCTGCGGCATCCGGCGGCGCAGATGTCGTTCACGTACATCGAGAACAGCGAGGAGCTGCGGCGCGTCATCGAGGGCGGCGACTTCGGGGCGTGGCGGGTGTTCCTGCACCCGGAGCAGCGGCAGTACGCGGAGAAGGAGTACAACGGGCCGTTCCGGCTGTCCGGTGGGGCCGGGACGGGCAAGACGGTGGTGCTGCTGCACCGGGCCCGGAACCTGGCGCGGCGGGAGCCGGGCGCGCGGATCGTGCTGACAACGTTCACGAAGAACTTGGCCGAGGCGATGTCCCGGGACCTGGAGCGGTTGGACCCTGGGCTGCCGCGAGCTGACCAGCTCGGCGGTGCGGGGGTGCACGTGACCGGTATCGATGCGCTGGCGTCGGCGGTGCTGCGGGCCGCCGGGGCCGACGTGGAGCGGGACGCGCAGACGGTGCTCGGGGTGGGGTCGACTCGGCTTGCCGGGCGGACGCCGCACGAGGTGTGGCGGGACGCGATCGAGGACCACGGTGGGGGACTGCCGGAGGCGTTGCGGTCGACGTCGTTCTTCGCCGCGGAGTACTCCGCGGTGGTGCTGCCGCAGCTGATCACCACGCGGGAGGCGTACTTCCGGGCGCGGCGGACCGGGCGCGGGGTGGCGCTGGACCGGGGGAAGCGGGCCGCGGTGTGGGACGTGATCGAGTCCTACCGGGCCAAGGCGCGGATGGACGAGACCATCGACTTCCACGAGGCCGCGGCGATCGCGGCGGTGCACCTGCGGCGCGTCGCGGCGGAGGGTGGCGGGCACGTGGCCGACCACGTACTGGTGGACGAGGGGCAGGACCTCGCGCCGGCTCACTGGATGCTGCTGCGCGCGCTGGCCGGCGAGCACGCGAACGACCTGTTCATCGCGGAGGACTCGCACCAGCGGATATACGGGCAGAAGGTGACGCTCTCGCAGTACGGGATCGCGATCGTGGGTAGGTCCCGGCGGCTGACGCTGAACTACCGCACCACCGCCCAGAACCTCGGATACGCGATGAGCGTGCTCTCCGGGGGCGAGTACGTGGACCTCGAGGACGGGGCCGAGGAGCACGGCGACTACCGCTCCGCGCGGTCGGGTCCGGCGCCGCGGTTGTTGCCGGCTGGTGGGCTGGGGGAGGAGTTGGACAACGCGGCTGGGTTGCTGCGCGCGTGGCTCGACGCCGGCGTGGTGCCGGAGACGATCGCCGTGCTCGTGCGCGATCGGTGGAAGGCCGACCAGGTTGTCAACGGGCTCGGCGACCGCGGCGTGGTGGTACGCGCCGTTGATCGGGAGAAGATCCAGCCGGGCCAGCCCGTGGTCATGACCATGCACCGGGCCAAGGGCACCGAGTTCTCCCGGGTGCTGCTGTTCGGCGTCAGTGAGGGCAGTGTTCCTGCCGCGCTCCGGGAGGAACAGTACGACGACGCGGCCGCGTCCGATGCTTTGCTGCGGGAACGGTCACTCGTCTACGTCGCTGCCACCCGCGCGCGGGACGAGCTGGCGGTGTCCTGGAGCGGGAAGAAGAGCAACATCTTGTCCGATGCCACAGCAGCTGAACCTGGGGACTGATCAGCCCGCCTGAGCTACCAAGCCCACTCGTCCGGGAGCTCCCCGAAAGCGCTTCGGGCAGCACGCACTGTCACCTGGCCGAACGCGTAGTTGCCCACTCCGCCGATCGCGGATCCGATTCCGAAGGGGACGGCCTTCCCGAGCACCAAGATGCCTTGCTTCGTGCCGTACTTCGTGACGAAGTTCTTGCCGAGCACCTTGTTGATGGCACGAATGTGCTGCATCGGGATGGCCTCGACTGCCAACCGGCCCCAGTGGGCGCCAGTCCGGTCAGCTGCCCTGCGGACGAACTCCGTGCCGCTGTTCCCGAGGAGCGTGGCCATCAGGAGGGTGCGCCGTCGTTCGATCTCATGGACCTCGATGCCATGAACCCCGGCCAGAGAAATGATCAATCCGGAAGCGGCCGTCATGAATCCGACGGCTTCGCCGCCACTGATGACCAGCACGGCACCAGTCCCGACACCCGGGGCTGCAGCCGCGGCCCCGACTGCTGCGCCGCTTCCGGTGACAGTCCTGAGGAAGGTCTGCTCGAGCGAGCGTGCCACTTCTTGGGGTGAGGCGTTCGGTCGGCGCCGGCGAATGGAATCTACATAGGAGAGGGTGATCTCGCCCGATTTCTGCAGCGCTACGTCGATGCCCTGCAGTAGCTTCTGCTGGACAATACCCCCGCGATTCTCCTCCACCCTGTCTCCCTTTTTTGACCACAGGTCAGACTACTGTGTGCAGCCTTGCGACGACGCCTTGCGGCGAGTCGTGAGACACCTCTCGGGAGCTGAATAGCAGACGCTCGCACGATCACAGAGCATTCAGGCGATCAAGACGCCGCGCGGGAGTTCTCTCCGGCACGGTTATCGAATAGCCCAGTGCCCGGAGAGCTGCCGCCGCTGAATCTGGATCGTCACGAACAGCGGCCTTGAGTTGGCGCTCTCGCCACGTCCGGCGACTGGTCTGCAACACGTCGCGCCACTGGTCCTTGGTGTCGAGGCCAAACTCCCGGATCAGGAACTCCAGTACATCCTCAAGGCAGGGCCGGAAGCGGTGCCCGCCAAGAGGGAAGTGGAGCGAGGAGACCCTCGGTATCGTCCCCTTGCGCACGGCATAGTCGCGTGTCTTGCCACGGTGAGTTCGGCCCGCTGCCAGCATGGCGAAGACCACCTCGTCGCGATGCGCGTGGATGTTCAGGTGCGCGGACGCCACGTCCTCTGAGGATTCCGCTATGTAGTCGTAATGGAAGAGCGGCGTGTCACTGACCACGGAGTTCACTCCGACTTCCGACTTCCGGACAGCGAGGTAGCTGCCAGCGGAGTCCCATGTGCACCAGAACCGGAAGGAAAGATGTAGCACCGGCGTGCCGTCGGCGGTGAGCTCGACGCCGGAACTCTCACTCTGCTGGATCACGACGTGTGGGCGGCTCCCTGCGGTTGCTGTGACCGTGAGGGGTTGGACCTTAACTGGCAGCACCCGCGTGAGGACATCGTGGATGTCTCCCGCAAAGACGTCGACCTGGCTGAGTAACTCTGTGTCCAGACCCTCCTTACCGTCAGGCACTGGCCAAGAAGTCCAGGTTCTCGAGCTCGTGAAGGATCGCGGCCTGTTCAGGAGAGAGCATGTACTGCTCGCCCCGCTCACGCAGCGTGTCGTAGTCCAAGCCAGAGTCCGCGATCAGTTGAGCGCGACGCTGGCGGATCTGTGCGGCGGTCAGCACCGTGATGGTGGGTGACATGGGACCTCCTTGCCAACTTGTCGTGGCTACATACTGTCTACCACCACTGACACTCATCCGCAGTAGGGCATTCGGCATGGTGCCCTCCGACCTAAGCGGTCGGACCCACGTCGGCGCTGTCGCGGTGAAACACACGGTGCGTCACAGAATCGAGCACCGTATTACTCGGCTCGGGTGCCCTTCACCGCTCCCCTCACACCGTCGCGCCTCGCTGGAGTCACTCCCGGGACGGTGCAGCGTCCGCTGGCAGGGAACAGCCGAGCGGACACAGCACCGGGCGAGGCTGAAGCTTCGGGATACTCCTGTGTTGAGTGGAGTCCTGCAGAGTGGTGTACGAGCACCCGGGTGAGCGTGTCCTGCTGAAGTAGGCGCGGCCAGCGGTGTGATCCTTCGAGTGATCTCTCACAACCAACTCGAGAAAGAAGCACCACGATGGCCGCTAGCCCCATTATCGACCCCGAGCAGTTCCTGCACGAGCAGCTGGCCCAGGCCAGTCCGGACCTGATGCGCGAGCTGCTGGGCACCTTTATCAACAGCCTGCTCTCGGCGCAGGCCGACGCCGTGTGCGGCGCCGACTACGGCACACGCACCGAGACCCGGTCCAACCGCAGGAACGGGTACCGGCACCGGGACCTGGACACCCGCGTCGGCACCCTGGACGTGGCGATCCCCAAGCTACGCGAGGGCTCGTTCTTCCCCGACTGGCTGCTTGAGCGGCGCCGCCGCGCCGAGGCGGCGCTGACCACGGTCGTGGCGACCTGCTACCTGCTCGGTGTCTCCACCCGGCGGATGGACAAACTCGTCACCGCCCTGGGCATCACCGGCCTGTCCAAGTCCCAGGTGTCCACGATGGCCGCCGAGCTGGACGAGCACGTCGAGTCTTTCCGCACCCGGCCCCTGGACGGTGGCCCGTACACCTTCGTCGCCGCCGACGCCCTGGTGCTGAAGGTCCGTGAGGGCGGGCGGGTGGTCAAGGTCAGCGCCCTGGTCGCGACCGGGATCAACGCCGAGGGCTACCGGGAGATCCTGGGCATCCAGGTCGCCACCGGTGAGAGCACCGCCTCCTGGCTGAGCTTCTTCCGCGACCTGGTCGCCCGCGGCCTCACCGCAGCCGGGCCGGTCGGGCTGGTGACCTCCGACGCCCACGCCGGCCTGGTCGAGGCCATCGGCGTCACCCTGCCCGGCACCAGCTGGCAGCGGTGCCGCACCCACTACGCCGCCAACCTCATGTCCGCCACCCCCAAGTCCTCCTGGCCGTGGGTCAAGGCGCTGCTGCACAGCGTGTACGACCAGCCCGACGCCACGTCGGTGCACGCCCAGTTCGACCGGGTCCTGGACGCGCTCACCGAGAAGCTGCCCGCGGTCGCGAACCACCTGGAGGAGGCGCGGGCCGACATCCTGGCGTTCACCGCCTTCCCCAAGGAGGTGTGGCGCCAGATCTGGTCGAACAACCCCAACGAGCGGCTCAACCGCGAGATCCGCCGGCGCACCGACGTCGTCGGCATCTTCCCTGTCGCCTGCCATGAGCTTGGGA
>DBQX01000046.1:0-95177 GCA_002305415.1 Actinomycetales bacterium UBA1383
ACAATTGTCACCATGCTGAAGGCCCTGGGTCGGCTCACCGCTCGCCACCCGCTCCGGTTCATCCTCGTGTGGCTGGTCACGGTGCTCGGGAGCTTCGCCCTCGCGCTGGGCGTGTTCGGTGACGGCCTGTTCGACCGGCTCCAGTCCGAGAGCCCCTCCGTGCCGACGTCGGAGAGCGGCATCGCCTCCGACATGGTCGAGGAGGCCGACGACTCGCCGTACACCGTCAACCTCGTGCTGTGGGGTCTCGACCTCACCGACCAGGCCCAGATGGTCGATGTGGGGGCGGCGCTGGCGGACGTGCGCCGGGACCTCGCGGACATCGACGGCGTCGCCGCCGTCATCGACCCCTTCGCCTTCCCCACGGGCCCGGCCGACCCGCGGGCCGCTCCCCTGCTGTCGACTGATGCGGACGGGTTCATCGTGCGGGTCGAGCTCGAGGACGGACTCGACGAGGAGGCACAGGACACCGCACGCGTCGCGGTCGAGGACCGCCTCGGCGACGTCGTCGGGGAGCTCGGCGTGGAGGGCGCGCAGGGGATCGTCTCGAACGTCGACCTGATCACGGCCTCAGTGATCGACCAGACCGTGGAGGACCTCAAGCGTGGCGAGGCCTTCACCCTGCCGCTCTCGCTGCTCGTCATGGTCGTGGTCTTCGGGGGGTTCCTGACCGCCGGCATGCCGCTGGTCGGCGCCATCGCGGCGATCGGCCTCGGAATGGCTGCGATGTGGGGTGCCGCGCACTTCCTGAACGTCGACTCCTACGTGGTGAACATCCTCTCCATCATGGGCCTCGCGCTGTCGATCGACTACGGGCTCCTCGTGGTCTCGCGCTTCCGGGAGGAGCTCACGAAGGCGGCCGAGCGGCACCGGGAGCGCCCGGGACGACGGCGGGTGGATCCCGCCGTCGTCGAGGCGATGGAGCTGACCCTCGACACGGCGGGCCGCACCGTGCTCTTCTCGGCGCTGATCATCGCGATCAGCATCAGCGGGCTGCTGCTGATGGAGGCCCCGCTCCTGCGCACGGTGGGCATCGCCGGCGTCGCCGTCGTGCTCGTGGCGGTGGCCAGCGCGGTGAGCCTCGTGCCGGCGCACCTCGCCCTGTTCGGCCGCCGCCTCCTGCGCCCGTCGGTGCTCTCGCGCCTCCCGCTGGTCGGGCGGCACGTGCACGCCATCGGGGACGTGGCGCCCGACGACGGCGTGTTCTCGCGGCTCGCGCGCTTCGTCCACCGCTGGCCGTGGCTGGTCCTCGTGCCGACGCTCGGGCTCCTCGGCGCGATGGCCTTCCCACTCAGCGGCATCAACCTGCGGGCGGACGCGCTCGACTACGTGCCCCGGGACAGCGTCCAGGGCCAGTACCTCGACATCGTGGACGAGAAGTTCCCGGCCCTGCAGTTCCCGGACGTGTTCATCGTGGTGGACGCCGACCGGGACGAGGCCGAGGCGTGGGCCGCGGACATCGCGCAGCGCGACGACGTGGAACGGGTCAACCCGGTGACCGAGTCCGGTGACCGCCACCTCATCTCGATGCGGCTCGGTGTGGACAGCGCCTCCGATGCCGGGTTGCAGGTGGTGCGGGACCTGCGGGCCGAGGACCGCGGCTTCGACTTCTGGGTGGGCGGTGCCGGCGCGACCACCATCGACTTCGCCGACTCCCTCCTCTCCCGCCTCCCCTACGCCCTCGGCCTCGTGGTGGTCGCGGTGTTCGTGCTGCTGTTCCTCATGACCGGTTCGATCGTCGTGCCCGCCAAGGCGCTGGTGGTGAACCTGCTCTCGCTCGCGGCCTCGATGGGCGTGACCGTGCTGGTCTTCCAGGAGGGCCACCTCGCGGGACTGCTGGACTTCGATCCGCTGGGTGGCATCGAGCTGGTGATCCTCGCGCTGGCGGTGGCCTTCGGCTTCGGGCTGGCGATGGACTACGAGGTGTTCCTGCTGGCCCGGATCAAGGAGTTCTGGGACGCGACCGGTGACAACGACGTGGCGGTGGAGCGGGGCCTGCAGAAATCCGGCCGGATCATCACCTCCGCCGCGCTCGTGATGCTGCTGGTGTTCGCCGGCCTCATCGTCGGCAAACTCATCGCGGTGAAGGAGGCCGGCTTCGCGTTGTTCATGACGGTGCTCGTGGACGCGACCCTGGTGCGGATGCTGCTCGTCCCCTCCACCATGACCATCCTCGGGGCGTGGAACTGGTGGGCCCCCGGGCCGCTGCGCCGCCTGCACGACAGGTTCGGCGTGCGGCACTGATGGGGCTCCTCGTCGACCTGACACCGCTGCGGCTGCATGCGGACTTCCGGCGCCTGTGGGTGGGCAACGCGCTCGCCGGGGTGGGTGCCAACCTCGCCGCCACCGCCATCAGCCTGCAGGTCTACGACCTGACCGGCAGTCCCTTCTCGGTGGGCCTCGTGGGGCTGTTCGGACTGATCCCGCTGGTCGCGCTCGGACTCTACGGTGGCGCGGTGGTGGACACCTTCGACCGGCGGGCCGTGGCGATCTGGGGTTCGCTGGTGATGTGGCTGGTCGCCCTGCTGAACGTGCTGCAGGCCGCCCTGGGCAACACCTCGGAGTGGGTGCTGTACGGGCTCGTGGCGCTCAACTCGGCGGCCTTCGGCGTGGTCTCACCGGCCCGGCAGGCGATCTACCCGCGCATCCTGGAGCGGGAACTGCTGCCCGCGGCGAACTCGCTCGGGTCCCTCGCGATGGGCACGTCGATGCTCATCGGGCCGATGCTGGCGGGCCTGCTCGTGGACTGGGTGGGGTATGTGGCAACCTACGCGGCCGACGCCGTCCTCTTCCTGTTCGCTCTGTGGGGCCTGTGGCGGCTCGCGCCGGTGCCACCGCTGGGCGACGGCCCCCGGCGGGTGCCCGGTCTCCGGTCGGTCATCGACGGCTTCAGCTACCTGGCCCATCGCCCGAACCTGCGCATGTCCTTCTTCACCGACTTCTGCGCGATGATCCTCGCCATGCCGCGCGCGCTGTTCCCGGCGGTGGCGGCAGTCGCCCTCGGCGGGGGCGCCCGGACCGTGGGCCTGCTCTCGGCCGCGATCGCCGTCGGCGCCCTCGTGACGTCCCTGCTCTCGGGCCGCTTCTCGACGGTGGTGTGGCAGGGGCGGGCGGTGGTGGTCGCCGTCGCCGGCTGGGGCACGAGCGTGGCCGGCTTCGGCGGCTTCGTGGCGGCCGCCGCGTTCGGCGTGCTCGAGCCGGGGACCGCGCTCGTGGGCGCTTTCGTGATGCTGGCGTTCGCCGGCGCGTGGGACACCGTCTCGATGGTCTTCCGCAACACGATCCTGCAGAGCGCCGCGGAGGACCACATGCGGGGCCGCCTGCAGGGCGTGTTCATCGTGGTGGTGGCGGGCGGGCCCCGCCTGGGGGACGTGGTGGCGGGCTCGCTCGGGGAGCTCACGGTCGAGTGGGCCGCCGTGATCGGCGGGGTGGCCTGTGTGGTGGCGGTGCTGCTGCTGGCCCGGTTCCAGAGCGGGTTCCTGCGCTACGACGCCCGGAACCCCGCACCCTGAGGCGGGCGGAGAGGCTCAGGGCCGGGTGTAGGACTGCACCCAGCAGCCGGCGTTGTAGCCCAGGCGCCGGTAGATCCGCAGCGCCGGATCGTTGTCCAGCCACACCCCGTAGTGCACCAGGCCGAACCGGGCGATCCCCCACCGGGTGATCGCGGCCATCATGGCCGCCCCGATCCCCTGCCTCCGGGCGTCCGGGTGCACACCCAGGCCCGCGAGCTGGAGGCCGTTCTCGCGTTCGAAGCCGGGCCCCGGCAGGGCGAGCCCGCACACCCCCAGCAGGTCGCCGTCGCGCTCGTAGCCCCACCAGGACACCGATCGGTCGCCGCGCACGTGCGTCTGCGGGTTCGCCGCCTCGACGAGCCGGTCGATCTCCTCCGGGGTGCGGTGGCCGAGCGGCCCGACGTGCTCCTCCCCCGGTTGCCGTGCCGGCGCGGTCCGGCACCACATCCACTCCCACGCGCCGAGTGGTTCCACACCGAGCGCCGCCTCCACCCGCCCGGGGTGGGCGTGCAGGATCCCGTAGGGCAGGATCAGGAAGCGCGCCCCCGACAGGTCGGCCGCATGGTCCTCGACGAGGGCGAGGACCTCGCCGACATCGCCCACGCCCACGACCATGCAGCCGTGGTCGCGCGGGACCCGCAGCAGTGCGCTGTCACCTGTGTCGACCACGAGGTCCGGACGCCAGCGGCCGCTGTTTGCCCGCACCATCCTCTCCCGCGCGACGACGGCGGCGAACGCGTCGGCGACCATCAGCGGGCGGCGCCCGGTACGGCCTCCCCGGCTGCCGCCGACGCCGCCGGTGCCGCGGCCTTCGGCTTCGCGTCCACCCCGGCCTCACGGCGCTGGTGCGGCGTGATGGGCGCCGGGGCACCGGTCAGCGGGTCGTAGCCGCCGCCGGACTTCGGGAAGGCGATGACGTCCCGGATGGAGTCGGCCCCGACGAGCAACGCGGTGATCCGGTCCCAGCCGAACGCGATGCCGCCGTGGGGCGGCGCGCCGTACTTGAACGCGTCGAGGAGGAAGCCAAACTTCTCCTGGGCCTCCTCGGCCCCCAGGCCCATGACCCGGAACACCCGCTCCTGCACGTCGCGGCGGTGGATACGGATGGACCCGCCGCCGATCTCGTTGCCGTTGCAGACGATGTCGTAGGCGTAGGCCAGCGCCTCGCCCGGCGACTCCTCGAAGCGGTCGATCCACTCCGGCGTCGGCGAGGTGAAGGCGTGGTGGACCGCCGTCCACGCGCCGCCACCGACGGCGACGTCGTCGTCCTCGCCAGTGGGTTTGAACAGCGGCGCGTCGACCACCCACACGAAGGACCACGCGTCCTCGTCGATCAGGCCCACGCGCCGGCCGATCTCGAGTCGCGCCGCGCCCAGGAGCGCCCGCGCGTCCGTGGCCCGGCCGGCCGCGAAGAAGATGCAGTCGCCGGGTTGCGCGCCGGTCGCGGCCGCGAGCCCGTCCCGCTCCGACTCGCTGATGTTCTTGGCCACCGGCCCGCCGAGCGTGCCGTCCTCCCCCACGGTCACGTAGGCGAGGCCCCGGGCGCCGCGCTGCTTGGCCCACTCCTGCCAGGCGTCGAAGGTACGCCGCGGCTGCGACCCGCCGCCCGGCATGACCACGGCGCCCACGTACGGGGCCTGGAACACGCGGAACGGCGTGCCCGCGAAGTACGCGGTGAGGTCGGTCAGCTCGAGGCCGAAGCGCAGGTCGGGCTTGTCGGTTCCGTAGCGCGCCATGGCGTCGGCGTAGGTCATGCGCGGGATGGGGCGGGGGATCTCGTGGCCGATCAGCTCCCACAGCGCGGCGAGCACGTCCTCGGAGACGGCCATCACGTCGTCCTGGTCCACGAAGCTCATCTCGACGTCGAGCTGGGTGAACTCCGGCTGCCGGTCGGCGCGGAAGTCCTCGTCCCGGTAGCAGCGGGCGATCTGGTAGTACCGCTCCATCCCGGCCACCATGAGGAGCTGCTTGAACAGCTGCGGGGACTGCGGCAGGGCGTACCAGTTCCCCGGAGAGAGGCGCGCGGGCACGATGAAGTCGCGTGCGCCCTCGGGCGTGGAGCGGGTGAGGGTCGGGGTCTCGATCTCCACGAACCCGTGGTCGTCCAGCACCCGCCGCGCGGCCTGGCTCACTTTCGCCCGCAGCCGCAGAGCGCTCGCCGGGCCACGGCGCCGCAGGTCGAGGTAGCGGTACTTGAGGCGGGCCTCCTCCCCCACCTGCTCCTCCGCGTGCTCGGAGACCTGGAACGGCAGCGGGGCCGAGGTGTTGAGGATGACGACGTCGTCGGCGATCACCTCGATCTCGCCGGTGGCGAGGTTGGGGTTCGCGTTCCCCTCCGGCCGCAGCGCGACCGTGCCCCGCACCTGGATCACGAACTCGGAGCGCAGCTCATGCGCCACGTCCTCGCGGATGACCACCTGGGAGATGCCGGAGGCGTCCCTGAGGTCGATGAACGCCACCCCCCCGTGGTCCCGCCGCCGATCCACCCACCCCGCGAGGGTGACGACGGAGCCTGCGTCCGCGGTGGACAGCGAACCTGCCGGGTGGGTGCGATGCACGGGAGCCCCTTCCTTTGTGGGTGCCACACGCGAGACAGGCGTGGGCGATTTGATATTAGCCGGACCGCGCCCGGACAATCGCATCGTGCCGCCCACCCCGAGAAGCTCCGCCGACGTCTCCGGGCAGGTGTTGAAGCTCCTCATGGCCGGTTCGGTGGTGCTCATCTCCCTCGGGGCCTTCGAGAACCTGGCGGTCACCACGATCATGCCGGTCGTCGCGCGGGAACTCGACGGGCTGCGCCTCTACGCCCTCGCGCTGGGACTGCCGCTGGCCTGCCACATCGCGGCCACCGCCGCCGCGGGGGTGTGGATCGACGCCCGGTCGTTGCGGGGGCCCCTGCTGTGGGGCGTGAGCCTCTTCTCCCTCGGGCTGGTCGTGGCAGGGCTGGCCGACACGATGGCCCTGGTCGCGCTCGGGAGGGGCGTGACCGGGCTCGGCACGGGTCTCCTGACGGTCTCGCTGTACGCCGCCGTCGGCGCGATCGTGCCCGCCCAGAGACGCCCGGGCTTCTTCGCGGCCTTCTCGGCCGCGTGGGTGGTGCCCTCCCTCATCGGCCCGCCGCTCGCGGGGTTCATCGCCCAGTCGCTCTCCTGGCGGCTCGTGTTCCTCGCTGTCGCGCCGCTCGCGGTCGCCACTCTCGGGATGTTGCGACCCCTCCTGCCGATCGCCGAGGACGTCGCGGCCCGCCGCACCCCGGATCCCACCCGCGTGCGCCGCGAGGTGCGTCGCACGCTCCTGCCCGCCGCCGTCGTCGCGACGGCGATCGCCGTGCTGCAGGGGTCCGTCTCCACGGCCGCGGGCCTCATCCCCGCCGCCGTGGCCCTCGTCGTCGTCGCCACGTTCCTGCCGCGGCTCCTCCCCCCGGGCACCTTCCGGCTGCGCCGGGGCATCGCCGCCGTGGTGGCGACCCGCCTGCTGGTCAACGGCGTCGTCATCACGATGGAGTCGTTCCTCCCCCTGCTGCTGCAGCGCGAGCGCGGCTGGGACCCCGGGCCCGCGGGACTGGTGCTGACCGTCGGCTCCGTCACCTGGGCCATCGGCTCGTGGCTGCAGGGCCGGCTCACCGATCCGCACGCCCGCCACCGCGCGGCCTGGGTGGGCGGCTCGCTGGTGGCGCTCGGCACGGCCGTCTCCTCCCTCGTGGTCCTCGACGCCGTCCCCGCCGCGGTCGCCGTCGTCGGCTGGGTGTTCGCCGGCCTCGGGATGGGCCTCGTCTTCCCCGCCATGGCGGTCCTCGCCCTCGCGGTGACCCCGCAGGAGAGCCACGGGGAGGTCTCCGCCGCCCTGCAGATCGCGGATGGCGCCGGGGCCGCCCTCGGCCTCGCGCTCGTGGGCGCCACCTTCACGGCGCTGCTGGACAGCGGAGCGAACCCGTACGCCCCCGGATTCGCCGCCCTCGTGCTCCTGGCGCTGCTGTCCGTCCTGGCCGCCACCCGTGTGCCGAAGCTCACCGGGCCGCGGTGACCAGCGGGACGGGTGCGGGCACTAGCCTGAAGGGGCATGGGTGGCACGCCGCCCCTCCCCGCGTCGGGCGTCCGCCCGGTGCATCGCGCCCGCCGCGCACCGTCCCGCCCCACCGGGCGCCCCAACCGCCCCCCGCGGGCACAGAGGCTTGTTCGTGACCCACTTCGACTCATTCGCGCTCCCCGACCCGCTGCAGCGGGCCGTCGCCGACCTCGGCTTCACCGAGGCCACGGACATCCAGCGCTCCGCGATCCCCGCCCTGCTCGACGGGCGGGACGTCGTCGGCATCGCGCAGACCGGCACCGGCAAGACCGCGGCGTTCGGGCTGCCCCTGCTCGCCCAGGTCACGCCCGAGGAACGGCACGTCCAGGGCCTGGTCCTCACGCCGACCCGGGAACTCGCGATCCAGGTCGCGGATGCGATCGCGTCCTTCGCGGCCCACACCCACGTCGAGGTGGTGCCGGTGTACGGCGGGGCGAGCTACCTGCCGCAACTTCGGGCGCTGAAGCACGGCGCCCAGGTGGTGGTCGGCACTCCCGGCCGGGTCATGGACCTGATGGAGCGTGGCGCCCTCGACCTGTCCCAGCTGCGGGTGTTCGTCCTCGACGAGGCTGACGAGATGCTGCGGATGGGCTTCGCGGAGGACGTCGAGACGATCGCTGCCTCGATTCCCACCGAACGGATCACCGCGCTCTTCTCGGCCACGATGCCGGACCCCATCGCGCGGGTCGCGGCCACCCACCTGCGCGATCCGCTGCGCGTGGAGGTGACCCCGGCCGCCTCCACCGTGGAGAACACGGAGCAGCTGTACGCCGTGGTGCCGTTCCGCTTCAAGGTCGAGGCGCTCGCGCGGGTGCTCTCGGTGTGGCGCGAGGAAGCTGCCCTCGTGTTCGTCCGCACCCGTTCCACCGCCGAGGAGGTGGCGGTGGCGCTGGCGACCCTCGGGGTCCGGGCGTCGTCGATCTCCGGGGACGTGGCACAGGCAGAGCGCGAGAAGCTGATCGAGCGGCTCCGCCAGGGCGCGCTCGACGTGCTGGTGGCCACCGACGTCGCCGCCCGGGGACTCGACGTCGAACGCATCGGTCTCGTCGTGAACTACGACGTGCCGCGCGAGGCGGAGGCCTACGTGCACCGCATCGGCCGCACGGGACGCGCTGGCCGGAAGGGCCGGGCGCTCACCTTCTTCACCCCCAAGGAGCACGACCGCCTCCGCACGATCGAGCGCCTCACCCACACCCAGTTGACCGAGGTGACCGTGCCGACGCCGGACGACGTCGTCGCGCACCGCGTGCAGCGCGTCCTCGCCACCCTCCCGATGGGCGATCTCGCCAGCTTCCGTGACGCGGTGCTGGCCACCGGCGCCGATCCTGTCGACCTTGCCGCGGCCCTGCTGGCACGTGCGGTGGGTACCGCGCCCCAGCCGGTCAGCCCGGGCGGGCGGGCGCGCCGCGAGGAGCACCTGGACGAGCACGGCAACTTCATCTCGGCGCACTTCGAGGGCCGTGGGGACCCGCGGGTCTCCCGCGTCGAGGGCAAGGCGCCGCGGGCCGGCCGTGGGCGCGAGCCGCGCGAGTTCACGCGCGGTACGCTGCGGTACCGCATCGAGGTGGGCCACCGCGACGGAGTCAAGCCCGGCGCGATCGTCGGGGCGCTCACCGGCGACGGCCGGATCGACGGGCGCGCCATCGGCCGTATCGACATCTATCCGTCGTTCTCCCTCGTGGAGCTCGAGTCCGAGCCGTCCGACGACGCGATCCGCCGCCTGCAGAAGAGCCGGGTGGCCGGACGTGCCCTGCGCATGGCGCCCGACCTCGGTCCCCGCACCGAGCGCCCCCACCGGCCGGAGCGGTCCCACCGCGCCGACCGGCCCTACCGGGGCGAGCGGCCTCGCGGCGACCGCCGGCGCTTCGACTAGACGGTGTGAGGCGGCCGGGGCTGGCCCAGGATCGTGGCGAGCGCCGCCCGGAAGTACTCGTAGTCCTCGATCTCGGTGCGCAGCGGCGCAACGAGCTGGCGGTCGATCGTGCGTGCGACCGCCTCACGCAGCCGGCGGGACACCCGCCGGGCCTTCCGCGTGCCACCCACGCGGGCGAGCACCATCGACAGCAGTGCCAGCACGGCACCGAGGACCAGTCCTGACACGATGAGGGCGCTCGGCCAGGGGATCTCCCACAGCATCGGCGTGGTGGGCGGCGGCAGCTTCAGGTAGTCCATCACGTAGAGGCCCGTCAGCCAGACGGCGCCGGCGATCGCGGCGGCGATGAGCAGTACCTGAAGAGTCCCCACCACCAGCCACCACCGGGGCCGGCTCTCGCGCTCGTAGTCGACGGCGGCCACCGCGGTGTCGAGGCTGGCCACCACGGCGGGGACGCGTGCCTCCACCTCCTGCAGGATGCCGGAGCGCCACATGTCGGGCAGGTCGTGGGTCGCCCCCGAGACCAGCGCATGGGCGGATGACCGCACCGCGGCCTCCTGCACGGGCGTGGGCCCCGGGAGCGAGGTGCGGGCGAGGGCGGGATCGCTGATCGTCCGGTCCAGGTGCAGCCGGCGGAGGGGGTCGGGGCGGAAGCGCGCGAGCCAGCGCACGGGCGGCCATCCCACGTGGGCGCGGGCGCGGCGGATGTGGGAACCCCGGACGGCCTGCGCCACGGCGGGGATCCCGGCGGCGCGGTAGGCAGCCTCGAGGAGCCGGCCGTGGGCGTCGCTGGTGATGCCGCCGGCGGGGGCGGCGGCGCCGTCGGCCGCCTCACGGAGGTGTAGTGCGGCGCGGCGGAGGTCGTCGTGGGCCCGGGCCACGCGGGCCCTCTTCGACGCGGCAACCTGCTGGATGCGGGTCCGCAACTCGGGGACTCCCTCGCCCGTGCGCGCCGAGACGGCGACGGCCTCGACGCCCTGCATGCCGTCCGCTCGGAGGATGCGCCGCAGGTCCTGGAGGATGGAGTCGACCTCCGTGCGGCTGACGCGGTCCGCCTGGTTGAGCACCACCATGGTCACGTCGGCGTGGGTCGCGAGGGGGCGGAGGTACTCGTGGTGGACCACCGCGTCGGCGTACTTCTGGGGATCGAGCACCCACACGAGGACATCGACGACCTCGGACATGCGGCGGGCGATCTCGCGGTGGTCGAGCTCGGTGGAGTCGATGTCGGGCAGGTCGATCAGCACCAGTCCGGAGCCGTCGTCCGGCCGGGTCGCCCGGTCGGGCACCTGCATCCAGTCGAGGAGCTCGCTCGCACCCTCGCCCCACGAGGCGGCAAGTGGCCTCCGGGTCGTCGGCCGTGTGGCCGCGGTGCGGGCGAGCGGTTCGCCGACCAGCGCGTTGAAGAGGGACGACTTGCCGGAACCGGTGGCCCCGAGGAGTGCAACGACGGTCCGGTCGGGGGCCAGCAGCGACCGCGCCCCGGTCTTCTCCAGCATCTCGCGTGCCGCCGTCAGGGGCGCGTCCGCCAGCCTCCCATCGGCCAGGTCGACGGCGCGGGTGAGGGCCGCGACCTCCTCGGCGAGGGTGGACGCCTTCACTCCGCGCCTCCCTGTGCCGCGCGGACCTCGGCGACGGCGGCGGCCACCGCGGCCGCGACGTCGGAACGGATCGGCAGGTCGTCGACGGCCTTGACGAATGGTGCGAGATACCAGTCGAGCAGCTGCTCGGCGTGGCCGTGCAGTTGTACGCGGGCCTGCTTCGCCATCCGCCGCACCGCATCCTCGCCGAACACGGCCTCGAGCAGCTTCTGTCCGACGACGGCGGTGCCGCCCGCCGCGGCCACCTCCGCCCCGGTGATGACGCCGCCGGTCGTCGCGAGGATCAGGACCATGAGGGCGATGCCGAGGCCGTTCACGCCGAGGGAGAGCATCCGTGCGGTGAAGCGCCGGTCCGCGCCCTCGTTGCGGACGAGGTCGAGGAGGTCGGACTGCCAGTCCACCACGTGCCGCGACGCCTGCTCGTGGAGGCGGCCGGCGGTGGGGAGCGACTTGAGCGCGGCCCCGAGCAGGTCCCGTCCGCCCCCCTCGAAGCGCCAGGCATGGTCGATGTCCGCGGCGGCGCGCTGCGCCTCCGCCTCGAGCAGGGTGAGCAGGCCCTCCTCGATCGCCTCCTCCACCTGGCGTGCCGGCTGAGGCTGGCCGCGGACGAACGCGGAGACCCGGTCCCGGATGCGGCCAACCTGGGCCTCGAGGCTGCGGAGGAACTCGCCCGTCCCCACGAACTCCTGCCACCGGGCGAGCACCTCGCCCCGGAGGAGGGAACCATCCGCCGTGGCGGCTCGGACGCGGCGGAGGGCGTCCGTGCGCGCGTCGACGGCCTGGGCGCGCAGCCGGCCCGCCGCCTCCACCTGCTCGTGTGCGGCGGATGCGACGGCGGTGGCCTGGCGGAGCACCGACTCGACCGCCCCCTCCAGGGTCTGCCGGGCGACGCGGGACCGGGAGGCGGCGTCGGCCGCCAGCTCGGTGAGCCACCCGCGCACCGGCGCGATCTCCGATTCGGGCAGCATGCCGTCCTGGAGCGGGGACTCGAGGATCGTGAAGAGGGGCGCGCCGGCCAGTCCCGCCTCCGAGAGGCGACGCCGCAGGTCGCTGCGCACCTCGTCCACGACCTCGGGAGGAACCCGGTCGAGGATGATGGCGACGACGACGTTCCGGGCCGCCGCATCCCACAGCAGGTCCCACGGGACGGCGTCGGCGTAGCGTGCCGCGGTCGTCACGAAGAGCCACAGGTCCGCCGCGGCCAGCAGCTGCGCGGCGATCAGGCGGTTCTCGTCGACGATCGAGTCCACGTCCGGCGCGTCCACGATCGCCAGGCCCTGCGGCAGGCGTCCGGAGGCGCGGATCTCCAGCTCCGTGTGGACGCCGGCGTCGACGACGGCGGTCGACGGCGGCGCGTCGGCGGCGACCCGGACGCGCGCCAGCGACGGGAGGATGCGGTCGTCGTCGAACCACGACGCCTCCGCCGGGTGGTGCAGCAGCAGGGGACGGCGGGTGGTCGGGCGGATCGCGGACGACGCCGCCACCGGGGCGCCCAGCAACGAGTTGACCACAGTGGACTTGCCGGCGCCCGTCGACCCGCCCACGACGGCGAGCAGCGGCGCGTCGAGGCGTTCGTACCGCGGGAGCACGTAGTCGTCCAGCTGGTTCACGACGTGGTCGGCGGCTCCCCGGGCCTGGGCCACTCGGTCGATCTGCAGCGGGAAGGCGATCGTGTCGAGGAGGTCGCGCAGCGCGCGCAGCCTCACGACCGCCCCGTGACTCACCTGCCGCGCCTCCCCGATCAGTGGTTGGCCACGATTCGGGGCCACCAGTCCTCCTTCGGAGGTTCCCACACCGCCGGGTCGGCTGCCACCTGATTGCCGGACCGGATGTCCTTCACCTCGCCGGTCCCGGGGAACCACACGAACGGGATGGACCGCCGGTCGGCGTAGCGGATCTGCCTGCCGAACCGGTCAGCTGTCGGTGAGGTCTCGGTGGGGATGCCGCGGGCACGCAGGGCGCGGGCGACGGCGTCGGACTCGTGGCGCGTCGCCTCGTCCACCACGGCGACCAGCACCGCCGTCGGCACGGGACGGGACGCGGTCACCTCGGTGAGGAGGCGCGACATGATGCGGGAGACACCGATCGACATCCCGACCCCGGGATAGGTGCGCCGCCCGTCGGAGACCAGCGAGTCGTAGCGCCCCCCGGAGGCCACCGAGCCGAGGCCCTCGTGACCCACGAAGGTCGTCTCGTACACCGTGCCGGTGTAGTAGTCCAGCCCGCGCGCGATGCTGAGGTCCGCCACGAGACGTCCCGGCATGTGCTGCCGGCCGGCGGCGACCACCCGGGTGAGTTCCTCGAGGCCCTCGTCCAGGAGTGCGCTGCGGTGGCCGAGGGCGAGGACGGAGTCGGCGAACGACTCGTCGGCGGCGGAGATCGAGGCGAGCGCGAGTGCGGCGTCGGCCTGGCCGCTCGTGGTGCCGATGACCTCCACGAGTTCGGTGGCGACCCCGGCGGGACCGATCTTGGCGAGCTTGTCGATGGTGCGCAGCGTCCCCTCGACGTCCGCGATCCCGGCGGCCTCGTAGAAGCCCTGGGACACCTTGCGGTTGTTGATGCCGATGCGGAACGGGGGGAGCGGGAGCCCGTCGAGCGCCTCGGCGACGACGAGCGGCATCTCCACCTCGAACTCGAACGGGAGGGTGTCCTGGCACACGACGTCGATGTCGGCCTGCGTGAACTCCCGGAAGCGGCCGTCCTGCGGCCGCTCCCCGCGCCACGCCTTCTGGATCTGGTAGCGCTTGAACGGGAACTGCAGCGCCCCGGCGTGCTCCAGCACGTACCGGGCGAGGGGCACGGTGAGGTCGAAGTGGAGGGCGAGCTGGCGCTCACGGGCACTGTCACCCTCGTCGTGGAGGCGCCGCAGGACGTAGACCTCCTTGGAGGTCTCGCCCTTGCGGAGCAGGTCCTCCAGCGGCTCGACGGCGCGGGTCTCGATGCCGGCGAAGCCGTGCAGTTCGAAGGTGCGCCGCACGTGGTCCAGCAGGTGCTGCTCGACCACGCGCCCGGCGGGCGTCCATTCGGGGAAGCCGGACAGGGACTGGCGGGCCATCGGGATCCTTCCGTGGGTCAGCGCCGGGTGGCGAGGAACGGGTTGGTGGCGAGTTCGTGCGCCATGGTCGTCGCGGGCCCGTGTCCCGGCAGGAGCCAGGTTCCCGGCTCGATCACCTGCCGCAGGGTGCGCAGCGTCCACGCCATCACGTCGTCGTCACCACCGGGCAGGTCGGTGCGCCCCACCGAGCCGCGGAAGATGACGTCACCGGTCAGCGCGACCACCTGGTTCTCCCGGCCGCCCGTGGCGTTGGCCCAGGCGGCGCCGTCGTCGGGCCAGGTGCCCGCGAGGAAGTGGATGGTGGAGCCCTCGGTGTGGCCGGGTGCGGGGAGCGACCGCACGACGACGCCGGGAACCACCTCCGCACCGCCACCGTGGAACAGCCCGTCGGCGATCGTCTCGATCCCAACCGGCCGCTGCCACGGTCCGAGCATGCCGGTGAGGTCGCCGAGCGCGCCCAGCCCCGCCAGGGGATCGTCCATGCGGTAGAGGTCAGGGGACGGCACGAGGACAGGGCCCTCCCCCGCGACGGCGGCGGCATCCCACACGTGGTCGGGATGGCCGTGGGTCAGCAGGACGACCCCAACGAACAGCTGGTGGCGCGCCAGCACGGCCGCGACGGCCGCGGCGCTGCCGACCCCGGGGTCGACGACGACGGCAGGCTGGCCCGTCCCCGCGGCGATCACGTAGCAGTTCTCGTCGAAAAGGGCGGATCCGACGCGTTCGAGGATCACCCGCCCGAGTCTACCGGGCGGGCTGGGGGGTCCCCTGACCCGGGAACGGGCGCCCATCGCCCGCCCGTTCCCGTGGCGGGGGGCCCAGGACCGTGCAATAGACTCGTCCTCTGTGGTGCCGCCAGCCGCGCCACGACCGCGATGCCTCTTCGGGCGGCGCGACGCCGCCCGTCACCGAAGGAGCAGAAGTGAGCGAGACGCCCACCTCCCCGACCAGCCCGAAGGAGCAGGAGGACCACGCTCCCGACGTCGTGACGGCCCCAGAGCAGGGCGAACCGGCGGACGTCGAGGCCCCCGCAGCCGTCGAGGCGGACGAGGCGTCCGCAGCCCCGGAGGAGCCCGTCGAGGCCCCCGCGGCCCCGGAGGAGCCCGTCGAGGCCGCCGCGGCCCCGGAGGAGCCAGTCGAGGCTCCCGCACCTACTGCCGACATCGTCGAGGCTCCCGTCGAGTCCGCGCCCGCCGAGCCGGCTCCCCCCACCCCTGGGGCCGCCGCCGAGAAGCCGCGCACGCCGAAGCCGACGGCAGGGCCCCGGCCCCCGGTCCGCAAGGTCGCGCCTCCCAAGCAGGTCCCCATGGACCCGCACGACGCCGCCGAGGCGGCGCGCTGGGGCCGGGTGGACGACGACGGCACGGTCTGGGTACGCGAGTCGTCGGGCGAACGGTTTGTCGGCCAGTTCCCCGACGTCCAGGCCGACGAGGCGCTCGCCTTGTACGTGCGCCGATTCCTCGACCTCGTCGCCCAGGTGAAGCTCTTCGAGGCCCGCATCCCGATGATCTCGCCGAAGGAGATCGACCAGACGCTGAAGTCGCTGCGGGAACAGCTCGCGGAGCCACAGGCGGTGGGCGACCTCGAGGGGTTGCGCCAGCGGCTCGCGCTCGCCGAGGAGCGGGCGATCGAGCGCCGGGCGGAACTCCAGGCCGAACGCGAGGCCGCGAAGGAGGAGGCGTTCGCGGCGCGCGAGCAGATCGTGGAAGCGGCTGAGGCGATCGCGGCGCAGGATCCCTCCGCCACCCAGTGGAAGTCCTCCAGCGAGGAACTCCGCCGGCTGCTCGACGAGTGGAAGGCGGCCCAACACACCGGCCCGCGCATCGACAAGCCGCGCGAGGACGAGCTGTGGAAGCGCTTCTCCAAGGCCCGCACCACGTTCGACCGACACCGCCGGCAGTACTTCGCCGAGCTCGACGCCGCCCAGGACGCGGCGCGCCGGGCGAAGGAGGACATCGTGGCCCGCGCGGAGCAGCTCTCGACCTCCACCGAGTGGGGCCGCACTTCCGGGCTCTTCCGCGAACTGATGACGGAGTGGCGCGCGGCCGGCCGCGCGCGCCGTGCGGACGATGACGCGTTGTGGGAGCGGTTCCGGGCCGCCCAGCAGCGCTTCTTCGACAACCGCGACTCCCAGAACCGGGTCCTCGACGCCGAGTACTCGCAGAACCTGAGCGTCAAGCTCGCGATCCTCGAGGAGGCCGAGGCGCTCCTCCCGGTGCAGGACGCGAAGGCGGCCCGCGCCGCCCTCCGCACCCTGCAGGACCGGTGGGATGCCGCGGGGCGGGTCCCGCGGACGGAGCTCGCACGTATCGAGGCTCGGATGAGGGCGGTCGAGAAGGCCATCAAGGACGTCGAGGACCACGAGTGGCGGCGCTCCAACCCGGAGACCCGTGCGCGCGTCGCCGGGGCCACGTCCCAGCTCGAGAACGCCATCGCGGCGCTCGAGGAGGAACTCGCCGCGGCCCGTGCCTCCGGTGACGCCAGGGCCATCCGCTCCGCGCAGGAGGCCCTGGAGGCGCGCCGGGCGTGGCTCGACCAGATCAGGCGCTCCGCGCAGTAGGCCCCCCACCCCTGTGGACGAGCCGGGCGGGACCCGCCCGGCTTCTGGGAGTCTGGGCGCATGTTCTCGTGGATGCGGATGGAACCCGGCGGCCCGGTGACTGACGTGGACGACGGCGACCGGTTGCTCCGGTACGCCCACTGCGACGGCTCCGTGGATCCCGGCGGCCGCACTCCCCGTGACCTCACCCGCGCCGGGGTCCTCCGTGCCGTGGTTCCCCCCGGCGCCGTGGTGTGCATGGCGACGGCGTGGGCGCTCCACACCGGAACCGCCACCCTCTCCCTCGACCTCGTGGGCGACACGGGCGACGCCGTCGCCGGCACCCGGACGTTCCCGCTGGCGGTACGGGCGTGCGAGCTCACCGTTATCGGTTCCGTCCGGTGCACCACGCTGGTGCGGACGGTGTTCGACCTCGCGTGCCTCGCGCCACTCGAGGTGGCGGCACAGGCACTGGTCGACGCCCGGGAGTGGGTGTCCAGGTCCGACTTCGCCGAGCTGCTGGAGGTGCACGCCGCGGCACCTGGCGCGGCCCGTGCCGGGCACCTCAGGTCGATGGTGTGGCGGGCTGCCGCTTCCGGTTGCCGGTGATGCGGTAGGCATCGAAGACGCCGTCAATGCGCCGCACCGCGGCCATGAGGTGGCCGAGGTGATCGGTGTCCGCCATCTCGAAGGTGAACCGCAGAGTCGCGAGCCGGTCGCGGGACGTCGTCGACGTCGCCGACAGGATGTTGACGTGGTTGTCCGAGAGCACGCGGGTCACCTCTGAGAGCAGGCCCGTCCGGTCGAGTGCCTCCACCTGGATCTGTACGAGGAAGACCCCCGAGCCCTCCTTGCTCCAGCGGACCGGGATGATGCGCTCCGGCTCGTTCTGGAGCTGCTCCACGTTGCCACAGTCCTGGCGGTGGACCGAGATGCCGGACCCACGTGTGATGAACCCGATGATCGGGTCGCCGGGGACCGGGGTGCAGCATCGCGCCACCTTGACCCAGACGTCGGTGGCACTCATGCCCTCCACGATGATGCCCGGGTCGGTGCCCTGCCGGCGGCTCTGCCGCCGGGTACCGGGGATCGTGGCCTCCGCCAGGTCCTCCTCGGCGCCGGCGTCGCCTCCCACCATGCGCACGAGGCGGGAGACGATCGTGCTCGCGGCGATGTGGTTCTCGCCGATCTCGGCGTAGAGCGCTGCCACGTCGGCGAGACGCATCTCGTCGGCGAGGGCGGTGAGGGACTCGTGGTTCATCAACCGCTGGATCGGGAGGTTCTGCTTGCGCATCGCGCGGGCGAGCTGCGCCTTGCCGGCCTCGATCGCCTCCTCGCGGCGCTCCTTGGTGAACCAGGCGCGGATCTTGTTCCGTGCTCGTGGCGAGGCGACGAAGGTCAGCCAGTCGCGGGACGGGCCGGCGCCCTCGGCCTTGGACGTGAAGACCTCGACGGTGTCGCCGTTCTCCAGCTTCGAGTCCAGCGGCACGAGCTTGCCGTTCACGCGGGCGCCCACCGTCCGGTGGCCGACCTCCGTGTGGACGGCGTAGGCGAAGTCGACGGGCGTGGCGCCGCTGGGCAGGGTGATGACGTCGCCCTTGGGGGTGAAGACGTACACCTGGGTGCCGGCCATCTCGTAGCGCAGCGAGTCCAGGAACTCCGCCGGGTCCGCCATCTCGTTCTGCCAGTCGACGAGCTGGCGGAGCCAGGTCATCTCCTTGACGTCGCCCGGATCGACCTTCTGGGACTTGCTCGGGTTCTCCTTGTACTTCCAGTGGGCCGCGACGCCGTACTCCGCGCGCCGGTGCTGGTCATGGGTGCGGATCTGGATCTCGACCGGTCGCCCGCCGGGTCCGAGCACCGTCGTGTGCAACGACTGGTACATGTTGAACTTCGGCATCGCGATGTAGTCCTTGAACCGCCCCGGCAACGGGCGCCAGCGCGCGTGCATGATCCCGAGGGCGCCGTAGCAGTCCCGGACGGTGTCGACCAGCACCCGGACCCCGACGAGGTCGTAGATGTCGTCGAAGTCCCGGCCCCGCATGATCATCTTCTGGTAGATCGAGTAGTAGTGCTTGGGCCGGCCCGTCACCGTGCAGCGGATGCCCGCCTCCGCGAGGTCGTGCTCGATCTGCGACCGGATGGTCGCGAGGTAGGTCTCCCGGGCCGGGGCGCGCTCGGCCACCAGGTGCACGATCTCGTCGTAGACCTTCGGGTAGAGCGTCTGGAACGAGATGTCCTCCAGCTCCCACTTGATGGTGTTCATGCCGAGCCGGTGGGCGAGCGGCGCGTAGATCTCGAGGGTCTCCCGCGCCTTCCGCGCCGCCGATTCGCCCGAGACGTACTTCCACGTCCGCGCATTGTGCAGACGGTCGGCCAGCTTGATCACGAGGACGCGGATGTCGCGTGACATCGCGACGATCATCTTCCGGACGGTCTCCGCCTGGGCGGCATCACCGTAGGTGACCTTGTCGAGCTTCGTGACGCCGTCCACGAGGTTGGCGATCTCGTCGCCGAACTCCGCGCGGAGCTTCGCCAGCGGGTAGCCGGTGTCCTCGACGGTGTCGTGCAGCAAAGCGGCCGCCAGGGTCGGGGGCATCATGCCGAGTTCGGCGAGGATCGTCGCGACAGCCACGGGGTGCGTGATGTACGGGTCGCCGCTCCGTCGCTTCTGACCGCTGTGGGCCCGCTCTGCGATCTCGTACGCCTTCAGGATGACGCTGATGTCGGCCTTCGGATGGTTGGCCCAGAGCGCGGAGATGAGCGGCTCGATGGCGAGGGGGACCTGGTGGGCGCGCGCGCCGAACCGCATCAGCCTCGTCAGCATGCTGGGCCCGGGGGCATCCATCTCAACCCGAAGGTCGTCCGCCATTGGACCATGGTACGACCACGGTCCGGCGTCCCGCGCCTTCCGGGCGGTTCAGTAGGCGAGGACCGACTCCACGGTGTAGCCCGCCAGACGGTCCCGGCCAGCCAGGTCCGTGAGCTCCATCAGCATCGCGAGTCCGACGACGACCCCGCCGGCCTGTTCCACGAGCTGCACGGACGCACGCGCCGTCCCCCCGGTGGCGAGCACGTCATCGATGATCAGGACGCGCTGTCCCTCGTGGATCGAATCCGGCCGCAACTCCATCCGCGCGGTGCCGTACTCGAGCGCGTAGTCCACACCGATCACGGGACCGGGAAGCTTGCCGGCCTTGCGGACGGTGATCATCCCGACCCCCAGGTGGAGCGCGAGGGGCGCCGCGAGGATGAATCCCCGGGACTCCAGGCCGGCGACGGCGTCGACCTGGCCCTCGTAGTGCTCCGCAAGCGCATCGATGAGCGCTCCGAAGGCGGGGCCGTTGGCGAGCAACGGGGTGATGTCACGGAAGAGGACACCCGGGCTCGGGTAGTCCGGGATCTCGCGGATGTTCTCCCGGACGATGTCTGCCAGGTCGGTGAGCGGATGGGTCATCGTTGATCTCGCTTCCTGCGCTTCGGCTGCGCTGCCTGCCCGAGGTGGCCCCCGGGAATCACGGTGGTGCCCAGCACCGTCGCGGCCATCAGGTCGGAGGTACCCTCCCCGCGGGCCGCACGCTCGGCCCGGTTGCGGAGGACGCGACCGGTGTGGTTGCGGACCTTGTCCTCGCGCGTCCGCAGCGTCACGAGCAGGGGCGTCGCGATGAAGATCGAGGAGTAGGTGGACACGATCATGCCGATGAAGAGGGCGAGGGCGATGTCCCGCAGGGTCCCGGCGCCGAGCAGGATGGTGCCGACGAAGAGGATCGAGGCGACTGGCAGGACACCCACCACCGAGGTGTTGATGGACCGGACGAGGGTCTGGTTGACGGCCAGGTTGGCCGCCTCCGCGTAGGTGACCCGGTCCTGGTCGAAGATGCGCGCGGTGTTCTCCCGCACCTTGTCGAACACGACGACGGTGTCGTACAGGGAGTAGCCGAGGATGGTGAGGAAGCCGATCACGCTGGCGGGCGTGACCTCGAAGCCCACCAGCGCGTACAGGCCGACCGTGACGATCACGTCATGGATGAGCGCCGTGACGGCGGCGGCGGACATCTTCCAGGTCCGGAAGTACGCGGCCATTACCACGGAGACGAGGACCAGGAAGATCACGAGGCCCTGGAGCGCCTTGTTGGTGACGTCCTGGCCCCACGTGGGCCCGATGAAGGTCGACGTCACGTTCGTGAGCTCGATGTCGTAGGCCTCCGCCAGGGCGGAGCGCACGGTCGCCACCTGCTCGGCGTCCATCTCGGTCGTCTGGATCCGGAGCGAGTTCGAGCCCACCGTGGTGATGCGCGCCGCCTCGGTGATGCCCTGCTGGGCGAGCACCTCACGGGCCGCATCCCCCGAGGTGTTCGCGACGTTCGAGAGGGTGAACTCCGAACCTCCCCGGAACTCGATGCCGGGGTTGATGCCCTTGAAGCCGAGGATGGCAAGGGACAGGACGATCATCGTGGCAGCGACGGCGTACCACACCCTGCTGCGGCCGACGATGTCGTAGGACCTGGCCCCGGTGTAGAGCTCGTTCCCGAATCTCGTGAAGCTCGGCATCAGTCCTCCCCGCCAGTCGACGCGTGGGCCTTCTCCGCCTCGCGGGCCTCGGCGGCCCTGCGCTCCGCGATCGTCATGCCTGTCCGGGGGGTGTCCCCCGCGGGAACGGTCCGCTTGGCGAAGGATCCCCGGCCCCGGTACGTCGCGCGGCTCGCGCCCAGGTGCTCAGGGTCGAGGCCGGACCAGCGCGCGCCCTCGCCGAAGAAGCGCATCCGCGTCAGCAACTGCATCACGGGGTGGGTGAAGGCGGTGACGACCAGCAGGTCCACCACCGTGGTCAGGCCGAGGGTGAACGCGAATCCTCGCACGCCGCCCACCGCGAGGAAGTAGAGCACGAAGGCCGCGAGGAAGTTCACCGCGTCGGACACGATGATGGTCCGGCGTGCGCGCAGCCAGCCGTACTCGACCGCGTCAGCGAGGGCCCGTCCCTCCCGCACCTCGTCCCGGATGCGCTCGAAGTAGACGATGAACGAGTCGGCGGTGATGCCGATCGCCACGATGAGGCCCGCGACGCCCGCGAGCGACAGCCGGTAGCCGGTGGTCCAACCGAGGAGCGTGATGGTGAGGTAGGTGAGCAGGGCGGCGACCATGAGGCTCGCCGCGGTCACCAGCGCGAGGGCGTGGTACTGGAACAGCATGTAGATGAGCACCAGCCCCAGGCCGATCAAGCCGGCCAGGATGCCGCGCTCGAGCTGCTCGAGACCGAGGGTGGCGGAGATCTGCTCCTCGCTCTGCACCTCGAAGTTCAGCGGCAGCGACCCGAAGTTGAGCTGGTTGGCGAGGGTGGCGGCGGACTCGCGGGTGAAGGATCCGCTGATCTGCGCCTCGCCGTTCAGGATGGGTGTGTTGACCACCGGCGCGGACACGACGAGTCCATCAAGCACGATGGCGAACTGGTTCTGCGGGGAGGGGAGGTCGATGAGGCGCTGCGTGGCGTCGGCGAACGCGGCACGGCCGTCGCTGTCGAAGCTCATCGTCACGATCCAGTTGTTCGTGGTGGCGCCGGTGCTGGTCGTCTCGAGCCCCGAGGCGGCCGAGGTGATCTGGGTACCCTCGACGTCGGCTGGGCCCAGCACGTACTTCGCGCTCCCGTCCCCGGCGCACGCGATCACGGCCTCGTCCGCCGCCCGCGTGTCGCCGCCCGCGAGGTTCCCGGGATCGGTGCAGTCGAGGACGTAGAACTCGAACGCGAGCTGCTCGGTGAACCAGAGCTGCGAGGAGTTGTCGGGCGGGGTCGCGGCAGGTTCCGCCGAGATCGTGCCGTCCTGGTCCAGGTCCGCGGCGGTGCGTGCGGCGGCCTCGATCTCCTCCGGGGTGGGGGGTGCGGTCGGCTCCGCCGACGGGTCCGTCAGCGTCGGATCCCCCGTGTCCGGGTTCAGCTGGGCCTCGAGCGCGGCGGGATCGATCGGGGTCGGCGCACCCACGAGGATGACGGGCCGGAAGCGCAGCTGGGCGGACTGCCGCACGAGGTCGAGGGTCGCCTGGTCCGGCTGGCCGGGCAGCGCGACGACGATGTTCTGCTGGCCCTGGCGGGTGATCTCCGCCTCGGCGACGCCCGACGCGTCGACACGCTGGCGGATGATCTCGATGGCCTGGGCGATGTCCTCCTCACTCACCTCCGAGCCGTCGACCGTCCGGGGGGTCAGGATGAGCTGGGTACCGCCCTCGAGGTCGAGCGCGAGCTTGGGGGTCAGGCTCGCGTCGGACACGCGTGCGCCGACGACGAGCGCGACGATCAGGACGACGATGACGACGAGGAGCCCGGTGAGCGGGCGCCATGGTCGGATGCGGGGCGCGGCCATGGTCGGGGCCTTCGGGGGCTGCTACGCGCGCCCGGGCTGGCCCTGGGAGCCGGCCTCGTCGCCGGTGTTCTCGGCCGGCTCCTCGTCGGCCTGCACCGCGAAGGGCGGGTCACCGAGACCCGCGATGGAGTTCTTGTGCCAGATCGTCTCGACCCCGGAGGGCGACTCGAGGGTCACCGCGTCACCGTCGACGTCGACGATCCTCCCGTAGAAGCCGGAGTGGGTACGCACATGGTTCCCGACCTGGACGGCCGCGAGGCGCTGGTTCTGCAGCTCCGCGTTCTTCTTCTTGCCGAACCAGTTCATCGCCAGGAACAGCAGGAGCATGAAGATCAGCATCAACAGGAAGGGGTCCACGTCCACGGTTCACTCCTCGACAGTCTCTGGTCCTCGGTCATTGTAGGTGATGCGGCAGGGGCGGCCGAACCGCCGTCCGGACAAGGCCTCATGTGAAGAGCAGACCCTCCGCCGGCGGGCGCATCCCCACGTGGGCGAAACCGGCAGGGGTGGCGACCCGGCCACGGGGAGTCCTGCTCATGAGGCCCTCGCGCACCAGGAAGGGCTCGACGACGGTCTCCACCGTCTCCGGCTCCTCGCTCACCGACGCCGCGAGGGTCCCGAGGCCCACCGGACCACCGGCGAAGCGACGGCAGAGGGCCGTGAGCACTGCCTGGTCCAGGCGGTCCAGCCCCCGCCGGTCGACGTCGAACAGCTCCAGGGCCCCGCGGGCGGCGGCGAGGTCCAGGCGGCCCGTCCCGCGGACCTCGGCCCAGTCCTGGACGCGCCGCAGGAGCCGGTTGGCGATCCGGGGAGTACCCCGGGAGCGCGACGCCAGCTCGGCCGCGGCGTCCGACTCGAGGGGGACGCCGAGGAGGTGGGCCGAGCGCCGCAGCACCTGCTCGATCTCGCCGTCGGAGTAGAACTCCAGGTGCCCGGTCAGTCCGAACCGGTCGCGCAGCGGTGCGGGAAGCAGGCCGACGCGGGTGGTCGCCCCCACCACGGTGAAACGGGGCAGGGACAGCGGGATCGAGGTCGCACCGGGCCCCTTGCCCACCACCACGTCGACCCGGAAGTCCTCCATCGCAAGGTACAGCATCTCCTCCGCGGCCCGCGCGAGCCGGTGGATCTCGTCGATGAAGAGCACGTCGGCCTCCTGCAGCGAGGACAGGATTGCCGCGAGGTCCCCGGCGTGCTGGATGGCCGGGCCCGAGGTGAGGCGCAACGACCCCGAGCTCTCCGCCGCCACGATCATCGCCAGCGTGGTCTTCCCGAGCCCGGGCGGGCCGGAGAGCAACACGTGGTCGGGAGCGGCGCCGCGGGCGCGCGCTGCCTGCAGCACGAGGGAGAGCTGGTCCCGCAGCTTCTGCTGCCCGATGAACTCGGCGAGGACGCGCGGCCGGAGCGCTGCCTCGACAGCCCGCTCGGACTCCTGCGCCCCGGGGTCGATGATCCGTTCCTCAGCCACGGCCGGCCGCCAGGTGCTGGAGTGCGGCGCGCAGGACCTCGGCCCGGCTCCGTCCCTCGCCGCTCACCGCCGCCACCGCGGCGGCGGCGTCGCGCTGCGGCCACCCCAGGGACACCAGGGCCGCCACGATGTCCTCGTCGGGGCCCGCGGCCGGCACCTCGGGTACCTCGCCATGCGGCTCCCCCAGCTTGCCGGCCAGTTCGAGGACGAGGCGCTGCGCCACCTTCCTGCCGATCCCGGGCACGCGCTGCAGGACGCCGAGGTCCTCCCCGCGGATTGCGCGCCGCAGCTCGTCCGGGGTGAGGACCGCGAGGATCGACATGGCGAGCCGGGGCCCGATCCCCGTCACCGTCTGCACCGCCAGGAAGACCTCCCGCTCGTCGTCGTCCCGGAAGCCGTAAAGAGTCAGCGAGTCGTCCCGGACGACGAGGGTGGTCGCGAGCCGCGCGACCTCCCCCACGCGCAGGTGCGCGAGCGTGGTGGGGGTGGCGAGGCAGGCGAAGCCCACACCGCCGGCCTCGAGGACCACGTGGTCCAGCCCGAGCGATGCCACGGAGCCGCGGAGCGAGGCGATCACTGAGTCTCCTCCCTAGAACAGGTGTACGAGGAGACTAACGCAGGTAGTCGCCCCGGGAGGCGTTGGCAGGGCGGCGTGCCGCGCGTTCCGCCTCCGCCCACGCCCGCTGTGCGGGAGTCTGCGACGTCGCGCCCGTCGTCGGGCCGCCCTGGCGCCACGAGTGGCAGATCGCAAGGGCGAGGGCGTCCGCGGCATCGGCGGGCCGCGGCGCCTCGGTGAGGCCAAGCACCCGGGCGACCATGTGCTGCACCTGGGCCTTCGGGGCATTGCCGTAACCCGTCACCGCCGCCTTCACCTCGGACGGCGTGTGGAGGCCCACCGGGATCCCGTGGCGGGCGGCGGCGACCATGGCGAGGCCGGCCACCTGCGCCACACCCATGACGGTCGGGACGTTGTGCTGGGCGAACGCCCGCTCGATGGCGACGACGTCCGGACCGTAGCGCTCGATCCACTCCTCCACGCCTGTGGCGATCCGCATGAGCCGCTGGTCCGCGGCATCCCCGGCATCGGTCCGGATGACCCCCACGGCGACGAGGACGGGGGGACGACCGGCGTCGATGACGCCGACGCCACAGCGGGTCAGGCCGGGATCGATGCCCAGGACGCGCATCAGAGGTCGTCGTCGAGCGCGGCGAGCACCTCGTCGGACGCGGTGAAGTTCGCGTAGACGTTCTGCACGTCGTCGGAGTCCTCGAGCGCGTCGATGAGTTTCATGATCCGCCGCGCCCCCTCGACGTCGACCTCGATCTCGGTCGCCGCCACGAACTGGGCCTCGGCGGACTCGTAGTCGAGTCCCGCCTCCTGGAGCGCGCTCCGAACGGCCACGAGGTCGCCGGCCTCGGAGCGGATCTCGAAGGCCTCCCCGACGTCCTCGACCTCCTCGGCGCCCGCCTCGAGGACCGCCGCGAGCACGTCATCCTCCGTCAGCCCGCCGGTCTTCGGCACCACGACGACGCCCTTGCGCGAGAAGAGGTAGGAGACAGACCCCGCGTCCGCCATCGAGCCGCCGTTGCGCGTGAAGGCCACCCGCACCTCGGAGGCCGCCCGGTTGCGGTTGTCGGTGAGGCACTCCACCAGCACGGCGATCCCGCCCGGTCCGTAGCCCTCGTACATGATGCTCTGGTAGTCCGCCCCGCCGGCCTCGGCCCCGGAGCCACGCTTGACCGCCCGGTCGATGTTGTCGGCCGGCACTGAGTTCTTCTTCGCCTTCTGGATCGCGTCATACAGGGTCGGGTTGCCGGCGGGGTCCCCGCCACCGGTGCGCGCCGCGACCTCGATGTTCTTGATGAGGCGCGCGAACAGCTTGCCGCGCTTCGCGTCGATCGCTGCCTTCTTGTGCTTGGTGGTCGCCCATTTCGAGTGGCCGGACATCAGGTTCTCCTCGTGTTGTTACCGCTCGCCATCTGCACGAAGTGGGCGTGCATCCGATTGTCCGCGCCCAGCTCCGGGTGGAACGACGTTGCCAGCAGGGTGCCTTCCTGGACTGCCACGATCCTACCGGTGCTCTCCCCCGCCCTCGCCGCGACCCGCGCCAGCACCCGGACACGGGGCCCCACCTGCTCCACCCAGGGTGCCCTGATGAAGACGGCCCGGAACGGCGCGGGCCCGAACCCGGCGACGTGGATGTCGGCCTCGAACGAGTCCACCTGGCGTCCGAAGGCGTTGCGGCGCACCGTCATGTCGATGCCGCCGAGTGTGCGCTGGTCCTCCCGGCCGCCGATCACCCGCTCGGCGAGGAGGATCATCCCCGCGCACGAGCCGTAGACCGGCAGTCCCCGGGCGATGCGCTCCCGGAGCGGCTCGAACAGCCCGAAGGCGCGCAACAGCTTGTCGATCGTGGTGGACTCCCCGCCCGGCAGGATCAGCCCGTCGACGGCGTCGAGCTCGCCCAGCCGCCGCACGGGCACGCCGCGGGCCCCCACGGACTCGAGGGCGGCCACGTGCTCGCGGACGTCGCCCTGGAGGGCGAGGACGCCGATGGTCACCGTCATCGGGCGTCCCCCTCGGCCGGCGGCGAGGTCCTGGTGTCCTCCCGCGCCAGCTCCCGCACCGTCCCGTCCCACCCGGCCAGGAGCGCGGCCGCGAACGCCGGCAGCTCCTCCGGGAACAGCTCCCCGTCGAGCGCGGCGATCGCGTCCACGGCGACCCACAACTGCTCCAGCATGAAGAGGCGCTCCGCGTCGCTCCACCCCGAGTCGTCCAGTCTGCCGCCCGGGATCCGCGCCACGAAGAAGACCTCGTCCTGCCGCACCCACTCGCGCGCGAAGTCGAAGATGGCCGACCTCCGGGCGACGGGTCCCTCGAGGTCGCCGGGCGAGACCACGATGCCCGTCTCCTCGGCCAGCTCCCGCACCGCGGCGGCACGCGGGTCCTCACCCGTGCGGATCCCGCCGCCCGGCGTGAACCACCAGTGCCGCGACGGTTCGTCGATGTCATGCCCGCGCTGCAGAAGCACCCGCCCGGCGCCGTCGAAGACGAGGACGCGCGCCCCGTGCCGGTGCAGCAGCCCGTCGGGTCCGCGCACCCACTCGTCGGAGAAGTAGCTCACCACCCGCGTTCGGCCAGGCGGTGGGGCGCGGGGATCTCGTCCACGTTGATGCCAACCATCGCCTCGCCCAGGCCGCGGGACACCTCCGCGATGATCGCCGGGTCGTCGTAGAAGGTGGTGGCCTTGACGATGGCGGCGGCACGGCGCGCGGGGTCCCCGGACTTGAAGATCCCGGAGCCCACGAAGACGCCCTCGGCACCGAGCTGCATCATCATGGCGGCGTCCGCGGGCGTCGCGATGCCCCCGGCCGTGAACAGGACGACGGGAAGCTTGCCGGTCTCGGCGACCTCACGCACGAGGTCGTAGGGCGCGCCGATCTCCTTCGCGGCGAGGTAGAGCTCGTCCTCCGGGAGCGAGGTGAGGCGCCGGATCTCGTCCCGGAGCGTGCGCATGTGGGTGGTCGCGTTGGAGACGTCGCCCGTGCCTGCCTCACCCTTCGAGCGGATCATCGCCGCGCCCTCGGTGATGCGGCGCAGCGCCTCACCGAGGTTGGTGGCGCCGCAGACGAACGGCACGGTGAACGCCCACTTGTCGATGTGGTGGGCGTAGTCCGCCGGGGTGAGGACCTCGGACTCGTCGATGTAGTCCACCCCAAGCGCCTGCAGCACCTGCGCCTCGACGAAGTGCCCGATCCGGGCCTTGGCCATCACCGGGATCGAGACCGAGTTGATGATCGCGTCGATCAGGTCGGGGTCCGACATGCGGGCGACGCCGCCCTGCGCGCGGATGTCCGCCGGGACGCGCTCGAGGGCCATGACGGCGACGGCGCCGGCGTCCTCGGCGATCCGGGCCTGCTCGGCGGTCACGACGTCCATGATGACGCCGCCCTTCAGCATCTCGGCCATCCCGCGCTTGACGCGGGTCGTCCCCGGGGTCGCGTTGTCCATGTTTCCTCCTGGGTCGTCAGGTGAGCCCGGCGTAGATTGCCTGCCGGGCACGGGTGAGGAGTTCGAGGGCGTGGGCCTGCTCGGCCGCACTGGTGGGGCCCACGCGCCCGGAGGCCGCGCGCTCGCGGGCGTAGGCGAGGTCGGTCGCGAGCCGCTGGAACCGGGTCATCTGGGGGCCGCGACCGTACTGGGACGCCCACGCCCGGGCGCGCCGCCGCTCGCTGAAGGAGGCGACCATCGCCACCTCGTGCGGCGCGAGCCAGCCCGCGGCGGCGTACTCCCCTAGGCGGCGGCGGATCACCGCGGACTCCCGGGAACGGAGCCACGAGACGAGGCCGACCAGTCCGAGGAACATCGGTACCTGCAGCGCGAAGTACAGGAAGATGTAGGACACCGAGAGGGTGGAGAAGTTCCAGAGGGCGTGCAGCAGGGTCGCGCACGCCAGGCCGAGCGGGAACAGCCAGAGCCAGGCGAGATGAGTCTGCTGGCGCGAGGCGATGCCGAGGGCGATGCCCGTCATGGCCGTGAAGACCGCGTGCGCGAACGGTGACATGACCGCGCGTCCGATGAACACCGCCGCGAGCGCCTCCGGGGCCTGGGCGAAGTAGAGCACGTTCTCCACGAAGGCGAATCCCGCGGCCACCGTCGCCGCGTACACGATGCCGTCCACCGGCCCGTCGAAGAAGCGGCGCCGGAGCAGGAAGATCCCGAGCACGCCGAGGCCCTTGACGGTCTCCTCGACGATCGGCGCCACCACGGTCGTCGCCAGCACCAGCTGCCCGAACGGCGAGAGCGACGTCTGGGCGGCCAGCGCCGCGAACGCCGAGTTGAAGGCGAGCGAGATGAAGGTGGAGACGCCGGCACCCCACAGGAACGCCGCGACGAGGGTGAGGCGTGGTTCGGGCTCCCACTTGTCGATCCAGCGGATCCCGAGGAGGACGACGACGAGGGGCAGGAACGCGAGGATCCCGGCGGTCACGGTGCCGGCGACCCCTGCCATCTGCGCGATGAGCGTGAGCATGGCGAGCGCGCCCACCGAGCCCAGGGCGATGCCGATCATCTCGAGCACCCAGGTGGTCCGGTTGCGCGGCGGTACCGGGGCCCAGCGGTGCATCACCGGTGTGCCGGGCGGCTGGGACATGCCACCGACACTAGATCCCGTACCCATGCCGTTCAACTTCCCGGAAGTGCATCGTCCATGTCGAACGTGACCGGCATGGGTGCCTTCCCGGCGAGGCGGAGCAGGCGGACGGGCGCCCGCATCCGCAGTTCGCGGCTCTGCACCACCCGGGTGTTGTGGAGGGATCGCGCGATCGTCGCGCGGTACCACTGCCCCTCGAGGCGTGCCAGGAGCTCCGCGAGCCGCGCGTCGTCCGGGCGCTCGGCCTTCAGCTGGGGAACCATCACGCGCAGCACCCGTGACAGTTCGCTTTCGACGAGCGCCCGCGAGCGTGTCTCGACGGCGCCGATGACCGGCGTCGCCTCCCAGTTCGGGTCGAGGCCATCCGGCACGAGGGCGTTGGGGTTCTCCACCGCCCGGGTCGCGATGTCCCCGAGGATGACCGCGGACGCGGGGTCGAGGCGCCCGCTGGTGGCGATCTCGAGGGCCGTCGTCGCGCGCGCGTGCAGGAGCCGCTCCAGGGTCGCACGAGACCGGAGGACCTCGTTGTGGAGGCGATCCGTGCGGGTGGCGAGGGACACGACCACGGCGAACGCGATGATCGCGAGCGCCAGGCCGACGATCCACCAGAGGGAGGCGTCCATTACTTCTCCCTGCGCCTCAGGAAGCGGGCCACGCGTCCCGGCTCGGGAACCGAGATGCCCTTGGCGGTCAGCACGGTGCGGTACACGTCCAACACCTGGCGCGCCACCCTCTCCCAGTCGTACTGCTGCACCCAGGTCGCGGCATGCCGCAGGAGGCCGGGGTCGCCGGCGGTGGCCGCGATGAGCGCCCGGGCGAGCGCCGCCGAGTCCCCGACGCCGAAAAGCGTGCCCGCCCGCCCGTCGTCGATCACGGCACGGAAGGCCGGGATGTCACTGGCGATGACGTGCGCGCCCCCGGCCATCGCCTCGACGAGGACGATCCCGAAGGACTCCCCCCCGAGTTGCGGGGCGACGTACGCGTCGACCGACGCGAACAGGGTCGCCTTCTCGGCGTCGCTGATCGGCCCGAGGAACTCGACGTTAGGGTGGTCGCGGAGCTGGTCCCGCACCTCTCCCGCCTCACCACGGCCGGCGATGAGGAAGCGGGCGTCGGGCCGCCCGCGGAGGACGGCGGGCACCGCGCCGGCGAAGACCGGCAGTCCCTTGCGGGGCTCGTCGAGCCGTCCGAGGAAGGCGATCGTCGGGGCCGGCCCCCCGCGACGGACACCCTGCCAGCGCTCGTCCGGGACGGCGTCGCGGAACCGTTCCACGAAGATGCCGTTGGGGATCACGAAGGCATCCCCGCCGAGGTGGTCGGCGACCGTGCGGCGCGCCTCGGCGGAGACGGCGATCCGGGCGTCGATCTTCTCGATGGACGTCTGCAGGAGTGGCGAGAAGAAGATGAGGATCCGTGACCGCTCGAGGGAGCTGTGGAACGTCGCGACGGTGGGGATCCGCGTCTGCCACAGGGCGAGCACCCCGAGCGACGGCGAGAGCGGCTCGTGGATGTGGAGGATGTCGAAGTCGTGGTCGGAGAGCCACCGGGCCACGCGGGCCGAGGCCACGGGACCGAAGCTCAGGCGGGCCACGGACCCGTTGTAGGGGACGGCCACGGACCCGCCCGCCGACTCCACGAAGTCCGGCAACGGCGTGCCCTCCTCGGCGGGGGCCAGCACGGACACCTCGTGGCCCCAGGAGATCAGCACGGACGCGAGGTCCCGGATGTGGAACTGCACGCCTCCGGGTGCGTCGAAGGAGTAGGGGCAGACGATCCCGATCCTCACCGCGCCGTCGCCCTTCCGCGCCTGCGGGACGGGTCGAGGTCCGCGACGAAGACCTTCTGGAGCATGTGCCAGCTCTCCGGGTGCTCGGTGAGGTGCGCCGTCAGCAGGTCCGCCCACGCCTGGGTGTAGCGCTCGACGGCGTCAGGGCCTGGCGGAGGGGCGGCGACGGGGCCGATGAACGCGAGGTCGATGCCCCACTTGCGGGGACCGTGCAGCTGTTCGATCCGGTCGCCGCGGATCGCGACGAAGTAGAGCGGCCGCCTGATCGCGAGGGCGAGCGCGGCGGGGCCGGCGGCGAGCCGGGCCGGCTGCCCGCACAGGGTGACCTCGACGCCGGACGCCGAGAGGTCCCGGTCCGCGAGGAGCGGGACCAGCCGGGTCCCGGACGTGGCGCGTCGCACGAGTTCCCGGAAGACGGAGCCACCTTTCTCGAACGGGATGATCTCCACGCCCATGGCCTCGCGGAGCGCCACGAAGTCCCGGAACACGCGCTCCGGCTCGAGGTGCTCCACCACGGTCAGCACGGGAGCGATGTTCCGCGTGGCCCACGCGCCGGCGAGGTCCCAGTTCCCGACATGGCCGAGCGCCATGACCACGCTGCCGTCCTCGAGGTCCGCCCGCATCTGCTCGGGGATGTGGGGCCGCACCCGCACGTCCATCTCGTCAGTGGGCAGCGCGGGCATCATGAAGAGTTCCGCGTAGTAGCGCGCGTAGGAACGCATCGCCTCACGGGTCAGTTCCCGCAGCTCCTTGGCGGTGGCCTCGGGCCGGACTCGGGCGAGGTTCTTCTCGAGCTGGCGGACGCCTGGTCCGTTGTGCCGCCAGGCCATGTCGGCCCCGCGGGTGAACAGCCACCGCGTCAGCCACTCGGGGAGCCGGGGGATGACGCGCCACGCCACCCGGAACGCCACTCCGCTGTCAATCCGCATGGGCCACCGCCTGGTGATGGACGGCCACCATCCGCTGGATGACCGTGATGAAGCTGGCCAGGGCGGTGTAGCCGAGGGCGACGGTGAGCACCCAGACCGGCAGCCCGAGTCCGACGAGGAGGCATCCGAGGAGGCTGATGATCAGCCGGTCAGTCCGTTCGGCGATTCCCACGGCGGCGGTGAACCCGACTGCCTCGGCGCGTGCCCGCGCGTAGGAGACGAGGAGCGCCAGCGGCAGCAGCGCGAGTGCGAACCCGCTGGTCCAGTCCCCCAGCGTGCCGGGAATCGTCACGGCGTGGACGGCGATCGCGCTGTAGATGGCCGCGTCGCCGAACCGGTCCATCGTGGAGTCCAGGAACGCGCCCCACGCCGAGTTGCGGCGCATGTCCCGCGCCATCAGCCCGTCGATCGAGTCCGTCAGGAGGACGACGCCGAGGAGCAGGGGCCCGGCGACCAGGTGCCCGCGGGCCAGCAACCCGAAGGCGAGTGCCGCCGTCGCCAGGGTGCCCGCCACGGTGACGACGTCCGGCGATACATTCCGGCTCACAAGGAAGCGCGCGACCGGACCGAACGCCGTCGCGCTGAAGCCACGCCCACGCTGACCGAGGACCATCAGCCCTCCCACACCCGCGCGAGCCGGTCCCGGGTGTCGCCAAGGACCTGGGGCACGGCCTTCGTCTGGGCGAGGATCGGGAAGAAGTTGGCGTCGCCCTTCCAGCGGGGGACGACGTGCTGGTGCAGGTGCGCTGCGATGCCGGCGCCCGCGACGACACCCTGGTTCATGCCGGTGTTGAAGCCGTCCGGGGCGGAGGCCGCGGTGAGCGCCCGGAACGCCTGCGCCGTGAGCGCCCCGATCTCGTCCCGCTCCGCGTCCGTCAGGTCCGTGTACCACGCGACGTGGCGGTAGGGACAGATGAGAAGGTGGCCGGGATTGTACGGGTACAGGTTCAGCACCACGTACGCGAGGGTGCCGCGGTGGACGAGCAGCCCGTCCTCGTCGCTCCGCCCGGGGGCGCGGCAGAAGGGGCACTCGGCCTTGCCGGCGTCGATCGGCTTGTCCTGGCCGTCGATGTAGACCATGCGGTGGGGCGTCCAGAGCCGCTGGAAGGCGTCCGGCGTGCCCGGGAACGCGTCCGCCGCCTCAGCCTCATCCATCGTTCCTCCGGCTGCGGACATGCTCCACGATCTCGGCGACGGCGTCATCGACCGGCACGCCGTTGCGCTGCTCCCCGCCACGCAGCCGGAACGAGACGGCACCAGCGGCGACGTCGTCGCCCCCGGCGATGAGGACGAACGGCACCTTCTGGGTCGCGGCGTTGCGGATCTTCTTGCCGAAACGGTCGTCCGAGTCGTCGAGCTCGGCACGGATGCCCGCGGCACGAAGCCGCGCGACGACGTCGGCGAGGTAGTCGTTGAACGGCTCCGCCACGGGGACGGCGACCACCTGCACCGGCGCGAGCCAGGCCGGGAACGCGCCCGCGTAGTGTTCCACGAGGATCGCGAAGAACCGCTCGATCGAGCCGAAAAGGGCGCGGTGGATCATGACCGGGCGCTGGCGGGAACCATCCGGGGCGGTGTACTCGAGCTCGAACCGCTCGGGCAGGTTGAAGTCCAGCTGGATGGTGGAGATCTGCCAGGTGCGCCCGATGGCGTCCCTGGTCTGCACGGAGATCTTGGGGCCGTAGAATGCGGCGCCGCCCGGGTCAGGGCGCAGCTCGAGGCCCGAGGCCTCGGCCACCTGGCGGAGGACCTCGGTGGCCTCCTCCCAGGCGTCGTCGTCGCCGACGAACTTGTCCGGGTTCTTGGACGAGAGCTCGAGGTAGAAGTCCTCGAGGCCGTAGTCGCGGAGCAGGTCGAGGACGAAGGTGAGGAGCTTCGCGAGCTCCTCCTTCATCTGCTCGCGGGTGCAGTAGATGTGCGCGTCGTCCTGGGTGAAGCCGCGCGCGCGGGTCATGCCGTGCACCACGCCGGACTTCTCGTACCGGTAGACGGTCCCGAACTCGAAGAGCCGCAGCGGCAGCTCCCGGTAGGACCGCCCGCGCGCGGAGAAGATCAGGTTGTGGAAGGGGCAGTTCATGGGCTTGAGGTAGTAGTCCTGCCCCTGCCGCCGGATGTTCCCCTCCGCGTCCCGCTCCTCATCCAGGTGCATCGCGGGGTACATGCCCTCCGCGTACCAGTCGAGGTGCCCGGAGATCTGGAAGAGCTGTGCCTTCGTGATGTGGGGGCTGTAGACGAACTCGTAGCCCTCCTCGATGTGCCGCCGACGCGCGTACTCCTCCATCTCCATGCGGACGATCCCGCCCTTGGGGTGGAAGACGGCGAGACCGGAGCCGATCTCGTCGGGGAAGGAGAACAGCCCGAGTTCGTTGCCGAGCCGCCGGTGATCGCGGCGCTCCGCCTCCGCGAGGCGGGTGGTGTAGGCGGTGAGGTCATCCCTGGACGCCCACGCGGTGCCGTAGATGCGCTGGAGTTGCGGGTTCTTCTCGCTCCCCCGCCAGTACGCGGCCGCCGACCGCATCAGCTGGAACGCGTTGCCGATCACCTTCGTGGAGGGGACGTGGGGGCCCCGGCAGAGGTCCTTCCAGGCGACCTCGCCGTTCCGGCGCACGTTGTCGTAGATGGTGAGTTCGCCGGCTCCCACCTCGACTGAGGCGCCCTCCGTCTGGGCGGCGCCGGCCGAGCCCTTCAGGCCGATCAGTTCGAGCTTGTAGGGCTGGTCGGCGAGCTCCGCGCGCGCCTCCGCCTCGGTGACCACGCGCCGTCGGAAGGTCTGGCCCTCCTTCACGATCCTGGCCATGGCCTTCTCGAGGGCCCGGAGGTCCTCGGCGGTGAAGGGAGCCGTGACGTCGAAGTCGTAGTAGAAGCCATCGGTGATCGGCGGGCCGATGCCGAGCTTGGCGTCAGGGTTGACCTGCTGCACCGCCTGCGCGAGGACGTGGGCGGCCGAGTGACGGAGGATCGTCAGGCCGTCCGGGGAATCGGCGGTGACCGGCTCGACGACGTCGCCCGCCTCCATCTCGACGAAGAGGTCCTTGAGCTCGCCGTTCACCCGCATCGCGACGACGTCACGCTGGCCCGCGAACAGGGCGGTACCCGTCGTGCGCTCGCCCACGGTTCGGGGTGCGGGGTCGGCGTGCTGCACGGTGGTCACTGGGATCCTCCTGGGATGGGCGTGTCACTTCAGGGTACTCGCGCGAAATGACGCGGGCCAAAGCCTGCCGGCCGTCAGCGGAGCTTCGGGACCAGGACGGGCGTGGAACGCTTGTACGCCTCGTAGTCAGCCTGTCCGCCCCACTTCTTCTCCGCCTTCGCCTCCAGCAGCGGCACGCCGCTCACCTTCGTGAGCAGCAGCGTCACGAAGACGGGCGTGGCGAGGGCGATCCACTGCCAGCCGCTGAGGACCGGGATGGAGATCACGGCGATACCCACCCAGAGGAGGATCTCGCCGAAGTAGTTGGGATGCCGTGAGCGAGACCACAGCCCGGTGTTGATGAAGCGGTCCCGGTTGGCGGGGTCGGCCCGGAACCGGCTCTTCTGCTGGTCCGCGACCACCTCGATGCCGAAGCCCGCCAGCCACAGCACTCCGCCGATGACGGCGAAGGCATCGAGGTCACGGCGGGTCGCCGAAGTGATGGTGATCCATGCGGCTGCGGCCGTCAGCGTGACCCAGAGCCCCTGGATCGTCCAGACGTTGAGGAAGCGGAGGGGGGTCTTCTTCAGTTCGTCAAAGCGGTCGTCGCGCCCCGCGCGGTGGATGCGCCGGAACAGGAACGAGCCGAGCCGGCCGGCCCAGACCACGACCAGAGCGGCGACGATGAGGGCACGCGCGTCAAGCCCCGGGGTGAGAAGCGCGAGCGCCACCGTGATGGTGATGTAGGTGAGGCTCCCGGTCAGGTCGAAGTACTTCTCGGTGCGCTGCGCCCATGACGGGATGAAGACCAGCCACTGGATCACGTAGGCCATCGCGACGGCGGCCGCGAAGAGCGGAACACCCCCGAGCGCGGCGCTCCCCTGGGAACCCGCCCACGCGACGAACGCCCCGATGGCGACCACCACGATGATCGCGACCAGCGCCTTGCGACTTCTCTCGTCCATGCATGTCCTCCGTCACTGCCGGGTGGAAAAGTAAACCGCCGCAGCCCGTGGGCTGCGGCGGTTCCGGGTGGGCGGTACTGGGATCGAACCAGCGACCTCTTCCGTGTCAAGGAAGCGCGCTCCCACTGCGCCAACCGCCCAAGGTGGGGATGGAGGTGGCGACGGGATTCGAACCCGTGTATACGGCTTTGCAGGCCGCTGCCTCGCCTCTCGGCCACGCCACCAATGAGGCCTTGGGCCACGTGGTGGTGGTGCCTCCGAGCGGATGACGGGACTCGAACCCGCGACCCTCACCTTGGCAAGGTGATGCGCTACCAACTGCGCTACATCCGCGTTGCGTCGTTTCCGCCGCGGACAAGACTTTAGCCCAGCCGCGGCGGCAACGTCCAATCGCCGGAGGGTGCGCGGGGGCCCGCCGGGATTTCACCGGGAGCGGCCCGGTGCGCTAGCATCGGAAGCCGCATCGGGCGATTGGCTCAGTGGTAGAGCGCCTCGTTCACACCGAGGAGGTCACTGGTTCGAACCCAGTATCGCCCACCATCCCGTTAGGCCCCTGACCTGCATCGACCGCAGATCGGGGGCTTCTTCGTTCCAGCGCGTGCTGTCCACGTGCTCTCAGCTTCTCGTCGAGTGGCCAGGTGCGCATTGCGTGGCACTCCCGATTGAGAGCGCCCCAGCAAGCCGTGATCGCACAGCTGGTCCGGCGCCGGAACGGATGCGAAGGGGGTGCCGTAATGGCCGCACGACAGGTGAAGACTCGAGGCATGGTCTCGCTGGCCACCGGCGAAGGCGTGCAACTCGCCCACCACCACCTGCACCTGAGCGAACATCGCCCGATGGTCCACCCGGGCGGAGATCAGTATCGCCTCCAACGACTCCGGTGTCCGTCAGCAAGATGTCCGGCTGCTCGCCCAGTGTGCGCCGCCGGTCGGTCTCGCCGACGTCGCCGTGCCACACGCCCACCGCCGGCCCAACCACGCGGCGTACTGCTCCAATCGCGGGTGCGGAGGCACTGCTTCTGACTGGAGATCATCGTCGATCCGGGCTGGTCGGGAAGGCGCCCAGCGCTCCTGAACGCGTGATCAGCACCCCGTTTGAAGCTTTACACCCCTTATGGAGGGGGTGCAAAGTCCCACCGGGGGTGCACAACAGGTGCTGAGTGCCTCAAAGGGGGTGCACAACGGGTGTGGAGGGTCCCAGCCGGGGTGCACAACGGGTGTGGAGGGTCCCAACCGGGGTGCACAACAGGTGTGGAGGCCTCCGGTTCAGTGGAGCGGCAGCGAACCGGCGGGCTTCTGGGTGTCGCCGGGAGCCCAAGTGGCTGCAGATCACGATCCACCGTACAGAAACCCTTATCATGACCCGTTCTGCCCCGACCGCGAGCCCACTCACGTCCCCAACCGACGGATTCGCGCCCGCCGAACCGTCAGAAAGCGCCCCCGGTACGTCCGCACAGACGGGCTAGGCGATCCCCGCCGCCGTGGCGACCCACTGCCACATCCGCTGCCGCTGCTCCTCCGTGGGGGCGAAGCGTCCGAAGATGGTGGTGGGCCGCTCGCGCCGGTCCTTCCACAGTCCCGCGGCGGGCGGTGGCGGCTCGCTCGCGAGCAACCAGGTCGTGGTGTCGGCGCCCGCATCCGGGTCGCGCAGGATCGGCCGCATGAGCCTGTTGAACGTCGGGATCGACTGCGTCACCCCGGGGGTCGCGACCCAGCCGGGATGCATCGCGTACACCCGCAGCCCCGCCCACCGTTCGGCCAGGATGCCCAGCAACTCCACCTGGGTCCGCTTGCTCCGGGCGTAGGCGGTAACCCCCGAGTAGTCCCCGCGGGTGTAGTCCGGGTCCCCGACCGGCAGCGGCTGGGCGTACATGCCGCCCGAGGTGACGAACACGACCCGGGCCTGCTGCGCGGACAGCAGCGGCTGGAGCAGTTCCGTCAGGAGGACTGGCCCGAGGACGTGGAGGGCCATCGTCAGCTCGTGGCCCTGAGCCGACTCGATGCGCTCAGCCGGCAGGGCACCGGCGTTGTGGACCAGACCGGTCAGCGGCGGCGCGGCCGCGCTGATGTCGCGGGCGCAACGCCGGACGCTGTCCAGGTCGGACAGGTCGCACGCCCAGGCCGACGACGGTCCCACCAGGTCCGCGGACATCTCCTCCGCCTTGCCGACATCACGCACGATGAGGTGGACGTGTGCGCCGAGCCCACTCAGCTGCCGCGCCGTCGCGGCCCCGAGGCCCGACGTCGCCCCGGTCACGGCCACATGCGCCCCCGCCAGCGCATCCGGGGCAGGATCGGCGGGCCACGTGGGGAGCCGCCGCCGCACCGCGTACCCGATCGCCGAGAAACCGGGCACGACAGTCCGGTCGAGGGCAGTGTCGAGAGCGAGCGACAGCGAACTCAGGAGGGCCATCCCACGAGCCTAACCGCCGGCGATCACTCACCACCCCGGGAGAAGGCACCGACCGGGGTCGGACCGGCGCAACTCAATCCGCACACTCTCCAGCGGCCGGCGGCCGAGCAGCACCACGTCCGGCTGCGCCGTCCCCGCCGCCACCTCCACCACCTCCACCTCGTCGAGGTGCAGGCGCATGCATGCCTCGAACGCCGGCGCAGGCTGGGCGCTCCACACCGCCAGCACGCCGCCGGGCGCCAGGACCCGCACGAGCGCGGCCAACCCGGCGTCCGAGTACAGCCGCGCGTTGTCCGGCGTCACCAGCCAGTCGGGACCGTTGTCGACGTCGAGGCAGACCGCGTCCAGCGACGCCGGCGCCGCCCCCTCCAGCCAGGCGACGACGTCGTCCACGTGCACCCGCACGCGCGGGTCCCGCAGGGCATCCCCGTGCACCGGCGCCAGCGGCCCCGAGTTCCACCGCACGACGGCGGGCTCCCGCTCCACCACGTGGACCTCGCTCACGCCCGGGTGGGCGAGGGCAGCGGCCAGCGAGAAACCCACCCCGAGCCCACCGATCATGATGCGACCCGGAGCGGGCATGTGGTCGGCGGCGGCGGTGACGAGCAGGCGCTCGGACGTCCCGCCCCGCGTGTCCATCAGGAACGTGCCGTTCGCCACGATTTCGTGGTGTTCGCCCCGGCGCCGCAGCACCAGTTCACCGCACACGCCCGCGACCCGCTCAACCGTCTCCGTCTCCTCCACGGCTGCAGGGTACGCCTCAGGTCGCGGTGGGCGAGGGTCCCAGCGGCGGCAGGTCGTGGGGGAGCCCGGGCGGCAGGTCGCCATACTTCTCCCGATACCAGCGCGCGTAGCCCGCGACCGCCGTGGGCAGGGTCGGGAAGATCAGCTGCTCCCCCACCAGCTCCACGAAGCCGGCTGCACGCAACTGGTCGCGCAGGTCCTGCTTCACCCGCGCCATGGCGAAGATCACGCCCCGCGCGGCGAGGGCCTCGCGCAGCTGCTCGAGGGTGTCCACCGCCGTCAGGTCGACCTCGACGTTCGCCTCCGCGTTCAGCACGAACCACTCAACCCGCGGCTCCGCCGCGTCCACGGACCTCATCGCGCGGCTCGTGAAGTCCTCGGAGTTCGCGAAGAACAGCGGTGAGTCGTACCGGTACACCAGCAGGCCGGGCACGAGGACCGCTCCGGGATAGTCGTCGACGTCGTGCATCCCGGCGAAACCCGGCACGTATCCCAGGATCCCGTCGTGCGGATGGGCCAGGCGCCGGATGAGGTCGAGGAGGGAGAGCACCACCGCGATCCCGATACCGGTGAGCACCCCGAACACGAGGACGGAGATGGTCGTCGCCAGACCGAGGATCAGCTCGCTGCGGCGGAAGCGGGCGATCCGGCGCCATTCGGGCACGTCGACGAGCCCGTAGGCGGCGTACACCACGACCGCGCCAAGCGCGGCCGCGGGGAACGCGGCGAGGACCGGCCCGAGGAACAGCAGGGTCGCGACGACGCACGAGAGCGCGACGAGCGAGTGCAGTTGCGTGCGGCTCCCCATGAGGTCGCCGAGGGCTGTGCGGCTGCCGCTGCTGCTGACGGGGAAGCCCTGGGTCAGGGAGGTGCCGATGTTCGCCAGCCCGAGCGCGAGCAACTCCTGGGAGGAGTCGATCCGCTGGTGGCGACGGGCGGCGAACGCCCGGGACTCCACCACGTTGTCCGAGTACCCCACCACGGCGAGCCCGAGGGCGTACGGGAACAGCGTCAGCAGGCTGAGGTCACCCAGGTCCGGTACCCGCACCGCGGGTAGCCCCGTCGGCACCGCGCCAACGGTGGCGATGCCCTGCCCGTCCAGCCCGAGCGCCGCGGTCACCCCCGCCGCGGCCAGCATGATGAGCAGGGGACCGGGCCACTTCGGGGCCCAGCGCCTGAGGCTGAACAGGGCAACGAGCACCACCACGCTGAGGATGGCGGTCGGAACGTGGATGGCGTCCAGGAGCGTGAGGAACGACCGCAGCTGGACCAGCGGCTCACCGTCCGCCACGTCCACGCCGGTCAGCTTGCCGAGTTGGCTGACGACCATCAGGAGGGCCATACCGGAGAGGTAGCCGGTGAGCACGGGGCGCGAGAGGAGGTTCGCGAGGAAGCCGAGTCGTCCCACCCAGGCGAGCAGGCACACCACCCCGACGGCGAACGCCAGCAGCGCCGCCACCTCGGCGTACCGGTCGGCACCTGCCGTCCCCGCGAGAGCCCCGGCCGCGGCCGCGGTCAGGAGCGCCGTCGTCGACTCCGGGCCGACGGACAGCTGGCGGGACGAGCCGATGACGGCGTACAGCGCGAGCGGGACGAGGATGGCCCACAGGCCGGTGACCGCCCGCAGGCCGGCCACCTCGGCGTACGCCATGACCTGGGGCACGAGGTACGCGGCGACCGTGAGGCCGGCGAGGACGTCGCCGCGCAGCCAGCCGCGGTCGTAGTGCACCAGGAGGTGGAGGCCGGGGGCGTAGCGCGCCCACGGAGGACGTGTCCCGGTCGGGACGGCCTTCGGCTCCTCCACTCCGGGGCCCGTCAGGCCGTGGCGGGGGCCACCTCGAGCTCGAACACCCCATCACGAGGCACGAACCCCAGGTTCGACGTGGCGTAGTACTCCGGGCCGCCCGGCGCGGTGCGGATCCGCCGGACCCCGAGGCGCTGCCAGATGCCCGACCGGCGGAACACGAACTCGCCAGGGGTGAAGTCGCGGTAGGTGGGCGTGACGTAGTCCACGTCCAGCACCGCGGTGCCCTCCTCCGCCAGGTGGGCGAGGACCAGGCCGACCGCTGTCTCCCCCTTCATCACCACGAAGGCGATCCCGCTGTCCTCCGGTCGCCGGAACGTCGGGTTGAAGCGGCGGATCTCCTCGCTGTAGAGGTCGAGCAGGTGCCGGATCACGTCGTCCGTCGGGTCCGCGGTGACGACGGCGTAGGTCGCCTCATCGTGCCGGGAGCGCAGCAGCTTGTTCAGGTGGTAGATCTGGATGAGGGAGAGCGCGGCGTTCAGCGCCACCATCGGCCACACCCCGAGGATGAGGTTGTAGACCAGCAGGATGGCGGAGCCCGCCAGGTTGAGGATGCGCAGGCGGGTGATGCGCTGCTGCGCCATCGACAGGACCACAAGGCCCGTGCCCGCCCAACCGATGACCTCCCAGATGACGCCGCCCACTGAGCCTCCTCACTCGCGCATCCGATCATTCCACGCCCGCTGTCGCCGGTCGAGGCTTACGGCTTCCCCGTGCTGCCGCGGGCATGTGTGGAATATTGGGGGCCATGCAGCAATGGCCCGGACACCCTTATCCGCTCGGCGCGACGTTCGACGGGACGGGAACGAACTTCGCCATCTTCTCCCAGGTCGCCGAGGGCGTGGAGTTGTGCCTCTTCGACGAGGAGATGGTGGAGGAGCGTATCCAGCTCACCGAGGTGGACGCCCACGTGTGGCACTGCTACCTGCCAGGAATCCAGCCGCGACAGCGGTACGGGTACAGGGTGCACGGACCGTACGACCCGGGGGCAGGACACCGCTGCGATCCGTCGAAGCTGTTGCTCGACCCCTACGCGAAGGCCATCGAGGGCCAGGTGAAGCCCCACCAGGCGTTGTACTCCTACACCTTTGGGGACCCCGAGACGCGGAACGAGGACGACTCCGCCCCGCACACGATGATCGGCGTCGTCACGAACCCGTACTTCGACTGGGGGCACGACCACCCACCGCAGCACCAGTACCACGACTCCGTGATCTACGAGACCCACGTCAAGGGCATGTCCATGCTCAACCCGAACGTGCCGCAGTCCCTGCGCGGCACCTACGCGGGCATGGCCCATCCGGGCACGATCCAGCACCTGCTGGATCTCGGGGTCACGGCAGTGGAGCTGATGCCGGTCCACCAGTTCGTGAACGACACGTACCTGCAGGAGAAGGGGCTCTCGAACTACTGGGGCTACAACACCATCGGCTTCTTCGCGCCGCACAACGGCTATGTCGCCAGTGGCCAGCGCGGCGAGCAGGTGCAGGAGTTCAAGGCCATGGTCAAGGCACTGCACGAGGCGAACATCGAGGTGATCCTCGACGTGGTGTACAACCACACCGCCGAGGGCAACCACATGGGGCCCACGCTGTCCTTCCGGGGGATCGACAACGCGAACTACTACCGCCTCGTGGACTCCGACCGCGCCCACTACTTCGACACCACCGGCACCGGCAACTCGCTCCTCATGCGCTCCCCCGCCGTGCTCCAGCTGATCATGGACTCGCTCCGCTACTGGGTCACGGAGATGCACGTGGACGGGTTCCGGTTCGACCTGGCGTCCACCCTGGCCCGCCAGTTCCACGAGGTGGACCGCCTCTCGGCCTTCTTCGACCTGGTCCACCAGGACCCGGTGATCTCCCAGGTCAAGCTCATCGCGGAGCCGTGGGACCTGGGCGACGGCGGCTACCAGGTGGGCGGGTTCCCTCCCCTCTGGACCGAGTGGAACGGGAAGTACCGCGACACCGTGCGCGACTTCTGGCGCGGCGAGCCGGGCACCCTCGACCAGTTCGCCTCCCGGTTCACCGGCTCCTCCGACCTCTACGAGCACACCGGTCGGAAGCCGATCGCGTCGATCAACTTCGTCACCGCCCACGACGGGTTCACGCTGCGCGACCTCGTCTCGTACAACGAGAAGCACAACGAGGCGAACGGCGACGACAACAAGGACGGCGAGAGCCACAACCGCTCCTGGAACTGCGGCGTCGAGGGTGAGACCGACGACCCGGCCGTCAACGCCCTCCGGCTGAGGCAGCAGCGCAACTTCCTCACCACTCTCGTCCTCTCGCAGGGCGTGCCCATGATCTGCCACGGCGACGAGATGGGACGCACCCAGGGCGGGAACAACAACGGCTACTGCCAGGACAACGAGCTGACCTGGGTCAACTGGGACCTTGACGAGGACGAGAAGTCCTTGCGTGACTTCACCTCGAGCCTGATCGCGCTGCGCCAGAACCACCCGATCTTCCGGCGCCGGCGGTTCTTCGCCGGCACGGCCGACCACGGCGGCGAGTCGGACCTCGGCGACATCGCGTGGTTCAAGCCGAACGCCGAGCACATGGAGCATGACGACTGGCACACCTGGTTCGCCCGCTCGGTGATGATCTTCCTGAATGGTGCGGCCATCCCCGAGCCCGACTACCGGGGCCGCCGCATCATCGACGACTCCATGCTCCTGCTCTTCAACGCGGATGCGGACACGATGGAGTTCATCCTGCCTCCGGAGGAGTACGGCCAGTTGTGGAAGCCCATCCTCGACACCGCGATGCCCGACCGGCCGCTCCGCTCGCGTCCCGACAGGTTGCGCCGCGCCGGTTCGAAGGCGAAGGTGGAGGGACGTTCAATCGTCGTGCTGAAGGCGACCGACATCGAGGGGTGACGTGAACCCGCCGGAACAGACTCACACCCACCTGCCGTCGCCCGGGCGGCGGCTGCCCGTCTCCACCTACCGCCTCCAGCTGCAACCGGAGTTCGGGTTCGACGACGCCCGCGCCGCGCTGGACTACCTGCAGCGACTGGGCGTGACCGACCTCTACCTCTCCCCGATCCTCCAGGCGACCCCCGGGTCGACGCACGGGTACGACGTCGTCGACCACACCCGCGTCTCCGATCAGCTGGGAGGCCGCGACGCGTTCGAACGCCTCGCCACGGAGGCGCACGCCCGCGGCCTGGGTGTGATCGTCGACGTGGTGCCGAACCACATGGCCGTGCCCACGCCCCTCTACCACAACCGGGCCCTCTGGTCCGTCCTGAAGGAGGGACCGGACTCGCGGTACGCGAACTGGTTCGACGGCATGTCCACCGAGGACGGCATCCTCATGCCCGTGCTCGGCTCACGCATCGGCACAGTCCTGGCGGCCGGCGAGTTCAACCTCGAGACCATGGTCGTACCGGGCTTCGAGGACGACGGCGCCGTGCCGGTCCTGCGGTACTTCGACCACGTCTTCCCGCTGCGCCCCGGGACCGAGAACCTCCCGATGGCGGCCCTGCTCAAGCGCCAGCACTACCGCCTGGCCTACTGGAAGGTGGCCGACGAGGAGCTGAACTACCGGCGGTTCTTCGACGTCGACACCCTCGCCGCAGTCCGCGTCGAGGACCGCGAGGTGTTCGACGCCACCCACGCGCTCCTGCTGGAGCTCCACCGTGAGGGCCACATCGACGGCTTCCGGATCGACCACCCTGATGGCCTGGCCGACCCCCGCGGCTACCTGCGCTGGCTGTCGGAGGCGACGGATGGCGCGTGGGTCGTGGCGGAGAAGATCCTGGAGCCGGACGAGTCCCTGCCGTACGACTGGCCCGTCGCGGGCACCACCGGCTACGACGCGTCGTGGCGGATCTCCACGCTGCAGGTCGACCCCAACGGGGCCACCGACACCGCGTGGCTGGCTTCCGAGATGACGGAGCCCGAGTTCCTCCCCGACGTGATCGACACGTCCAAGCGGCAGGTGATCACGTCCTCGCTCTACGCGGAGGTCCACCGTATCGCCACGCTGGCCGCCGACATCTGCGACCGGGACATCCGGCTGCGGGACCACACCTTCCGGTCACTGCGGACCTGCCTGGTGGAACTCGTGGTCGCCGTCGACCGGTACCGGGCGTACGTCGTGCCCGGCGAGCAGGCTCCGCCCGAGGCTGAGGCCGTGATCGCCGAGGCCGCCGCCAAGGCGCGCCGCGTCCTCGACGAGGACCTCCACGACACGCTCGCCGTCGTCGTGGACCTGGTCCTCGGGCACGAGGTCGGGTCCGCCGGCCGAACCCTGGAGGGTCCACGCGCCGAGCTGATGGTCCGCTTCCAGCAGGTCTGCGGCGCGGTCACCGCCAAGGGGGTCGAGGACACCGCGTTCTACCGCTGGACCCAGCTGACCAGCCTGTGCGAGGTCGGTGGCTCGCCCCGGTCCTTCGGGATCGCCCCCGACACCTTCCACGCCTGGTGTGGCGCCATGACCCGGATGTGGCCCGCCACGATGACCCTCGGCAGTACCCACGACTCCAAGCGCTCGGAGGACGTGCGGAGCCGCATCGGCGTCATCAGCGAGTTCGCGCCGCAGTGGCGTGAACTGGTCACGCACCTGCGGAAGAAGCTCACGGACGTCGAGGGGCACATCGAGAACCTGCTGTGGCAGACCCTCGCCGGCACCTGGACCGCCGACGGACCGATCTCGGCGGAGAGGCTCTCCCGCTACCTCGTGAAGGCCGCCCGCGAACAGAAGCTCTGGACCTCCTGGGGCAACCCCGACACCACACGGGAGGAGTCGCTCGTCGCCCAGGCGACCGCGCTCCTCACCGACCCGGACGTCGTGGACGCCTTCACGGGCTGGGTGAGCCTCACCGCCGACGCGGTGCGCAGCTCCATCCTCTCGACGAAGGCCATCCAGCTCACCTGCCTCGGTGTGGCGGACACCTACCAGGGGTGCGAGACCACCCAGACCTACCTCGTCGATCCTGACAACCGGGCGCCCCTCGACGTGACGCGGCTCAGCGGCCTGCTGGGAGTGCGCCGGGCCGGCCAGTCGCTGGCCACCGAGAAGCTCGACCTCACCGCGGCGATCCTGCGGCTGCGGGCCCGGCGGCCGGAGTGCTTCGTCGGTGCCCGTGCACGCTACCGCCCGCTCGCGGCCTCCACCGGTTATGTCGTCGCCTTCGCCCGGGGCGCGACCCCCGGCGTCGTCGTGATCGCGACACGCCTGTCCCGCACCGTGGAGAAGGGCGGCGGCTTCGGCGAGCACACGGTGGTACTCCCCGACGGGCAGTGGCAGGACATCCGGTCCGGTGCCCGGTTCGCGGGCGGCGAGGTCCGCATCACCGAGATCCTCGGGGCCGTCCCCGCCGCCGTCCTCGAGCGGGTGGACGCATGACGAGCGTCACGATCACCGTCTGGGCGCCGGACGCGACGACGGCGGACCTGCTGGTCGGCGACGATCGCCTCCCCATGAGGCCCCACGGCGGCCACTTCACGGCCGCGCTGCCGCCCGGGACGGACTACCTCATCAGCCTGGACGGTGGTGAGGGCCGCCCCGATCCCCGTAGCGCCTGGCAGCCGCACGGTGTGCATGGACCGTCGCGCACGTTCGACCCGCAGGCGCACGCGTGGCACGACTCGCCGTGGCGCGGCCGCGAGATCCTCGGCGCGGTGATGTACGAGATCCACGTCGGAACGTTCACCCCGCAGGGCACCCTCGACGCAGCGGTGGAGAAGCTCCCCCACCTCCGCGAACTGGGTGTGGACGTCGTCGAGCTGATGCCGCTCGCCGCCTTCCCCGGGGAGCGTGGCTGGGGCTACGACGGCGTCGACCTGTACGCCGTCCACGAGACCTACGGTGGCCCCGCCGCCCTCCAGCGCTTCGTGGACGCGGCGCACCGCTTCGGTCTCGCGGTGTGCCTGGACGTCGTGTACAACCACCTCGGTCCCGCCGGCAACTACCTCGCGCAGTTCGGCCCCTACTTCACCGACCGCCACCAGACCCCGTGGGGCGACGGCCCCAACTTCGACGGCCCGGACTCCCGGCCGGTGCGCGACTTCGTGGTCGACAACGCGATCTGGTGGCTGCGCGACTTCCACGTGGACGGACTGCGCCTCGACGCGGTGCATGCCATCGCCGACGACTCGCCCGTCCACATCCTCGCGGAGCTGTCCGACCGTGTCGCAGCCTTGCAGGCACGGCTCGGGCGCCGGCTGTTCCTGGTGGCGGAGTCCGACCTGAACGACCCCACGATGGTGCTCCCCACCGCCGCCGGCGGCCGGGGCATGGACGCCCAGTGGGCGGACGACGTCCACCACGCCCTCCACGCCTTCCTCACCGGCGAGACGTTCGGCTACTACGTGGACTTCGGTTCCCCCGACGTGCTGGCACACGCCCTGACCCGCGTGTTCGTGCACGACGGCACCTGGTCGACCTTCCGCGGCACCCCCTGGGGCCGGGCCGTGCCCGCAGACCTGGACAGGCGCCGCTTCGTCACCTTCACGCAGAACCACGACCAGGTGGGCAACCGCGCACTCGGCGACCGTCCGGACCAGACGCTGCCGCCGGGTCTCGTCGCCGCCGGGGCCGCGATCCTCCTGCTCAGCCCGTTCACCCCGATGCTCTTCCAGGGTCAGGAGTGGGGCACGCGGACGCCGTTCCAGTACTTCACGGACCACGATCCCGAGCTGGGCGTCCTCATCGCCGAAGGCCGGCGCGCCGAGTTCGCGGAGCACGGCTGGGAGGTGCTCTACGGCGGTCCCGTCGACGTGCCGAACCCCCAGGACCGGGAGACCTTCGAGCGTTCACGGCTGCGGTGGGAGGAGCTCGACGACGCCGAGCACGGGTTGATGCTGCACTGGTACCGCGACCTGCTCGCACTCAGGCGCGCCGAGTTCGGCGACGGCGCGGCCCACCAGCACGTCGAGGTGGGGTACGGCGACGGCTGGTTCCGGATGGTGCGCGGGCGCCTCAGCGTCGTCCTCTCCACTGGCGCCGTCCCCCGCGAGGTCGAGGAACCGGGAGACAGCGCGCTGGTCCTCGCGTTCGGTGGAGTCACCGTGACGCCGGACGGGATGGTCAACCTCGGCTCCCACAGCGTCGCGGTGCTGCGCCGGCCTCCCGCCTGAGCGCGGACCGCGTCAGAAGCTGGTCTCGGTCCGCCTCGGGTAGATGCGCCGGAACGCCCGCACGTGGTTGATGCTCGCGGCGTGCCGGTAGAAGGTGCGGCGGAGGTTGGCGTCGGCCGCGTAGTCGAGGGGATGGACGGTGCCGTGGGCGCGCCTCAGTCGCGCGACGTCCGCACGCAACTCCGGATCGGGGACGTAGTGGCGGAGGAGCGCCATGGGTACGATCCGGAAGATGCCCTCGGCCGTGGTGTGGGCGGGCGCACGCGCGACGCCGCGGGCGTCGTCCACCGCGACCTCCGCCGGGTTGATGCCACCGATGTTGATGAAGTAGTTGGACCGCCCCGCGCGCGGGTTGATGTCGAGCAGGTAGGGCTGGCCGGTGCGTGCGTCCACCTTGACGTCGACGGTCGCGAAGCCCCGGTACCCGATCGGCTCCAGCAGCGAGACAACCCGCTCGGCGATCTCGGGATACCAGCGCACGATTCCGATCGCCATGTTGCCGAGGAGGTTGGGCGTGTGGATCGCGAGCAGCATGCGCGCCGTCGCCTGCAGCGTGGCCCTCCCGGTGTGGTCCATGTAGACGGTGGTGACGTAACCGCAGGTGTCGTCACCCGGTATCAGCTCCTGCAGGAGCATCTGGCCCTCGTACCCCGCCTCGGCGATCCGCTCGAGGATCGGCTCGAGGGCAGCGGCGTCGTCGACGACGTACACCTTGAGCTTGCCGGGGAACGAGAGCGTCTCGTAGTCCCCGGTGGTCGCCGGCTTGAGGATGTAGGGCGCCTCGATCTGGCCCGCGAGGGACCGCCAGCCGGCGAGGTCCGTGAAGTCGAGGACCCGCTCCCGGGGAGTGGCCAGACCCGACGCGCCGGCGAGGTCCGCGAGCCGGGCCTTGTCCTCCACGGCGCGCACGGACTCGCCGGGTGGGACGAGGACGAGGAACCTCTCCTCGTACCAGTGACGGTCGGCGTCCACCCTGTCGACCTGGCTGTCCGAGTTGACCAGCAGGACCGGCGTGTCGCCACGGCCCCGGGCGTCCCGGGAGAGACGGTCCAGGGCGTTCCGCTGGTCCTCGGGCGTGGCCGCCGCGCCCAGCAGCACCGGGGTGAGGATCGAGGAGTCGTTGATGAAGCCGCGGGGCAGCTTGCTCACCGTGTGGGAGTGCACGCCGAAGCGCTCGTGGAAGGACCGGGCCATCGAGTACACCCCGAGATCGGATCCGACCATGATGGGTGCGAGCGAACCGGAGGGGCTGGATCCTTCGAGCGGGGCCACCCGTGCAGTATACGGCGCGCCCCCTCCCCCACCGGGCTGGCCGGTCCTAGCCTGATGACGTGACCTCCCCGATCCCCGCCGACTTCGCGGATGCCCTCGCGAGCCTGCGCGGGCACCGCTTCCGCGCCGAGGTCCACCTCGAGGAGATCCCCGCACCCACACGTATCGCGCCGTGGGCGCTCGCGCTGAACGCCGAGGTGAATCCTGGCGATGACCCGGAGACCATGCTGGGTCACGGCCGGTTCGTGGTGCTCTACGATCCCGACGGGCAACCGGCGTGGCACGGACCTTTCCGGGTGATCGTGATGGCGAAGGCCGAGGTCGAGGTGGAGATGGGGCTCGACCCAGTGCTGGGCGAGGCCGGCTGGTCCTGGCTCACGGACGCGCTCGACGACGTCGGCGCCGGTCACCACCACCTCTCCGGCACCGTGACCCGCGTGCTGTCCGAGACGTTCGGCGGGCTGACACTGGAGTCCAACGCCACGCAGATGGAGATCCGCGCCTCGTGGACTCCCTACACCACGGACCTCGGGCCGCACCTGCAGGCGTGGGTCGGTCTCCTGACGGCGCTGTGCGGCCTGGCGCCGGTCGACGAGGGTGTGACGGTGCTCGGCCGTCGCACACCATGAGCGAGCGTCTCGACGCCCCCCGGGAGGGCGTCCCCCCGGTGGTCGAGACCCGTGCCGCGCTGGTGCGCGCCGTCGACCGGCTGGCTGCCGGCCGCGGGCCGTTCGCCGTCGACTCGGAGAGGGCGTCGGGCTACCGCTACAGCCAGCGCGCCTACCTCATCCAGGTGCGGCGGGAGGGATCCGGTACCCATCTCGTCGACCCCACCGCACTCGACAGCCTCGACCTGCTCGCGGAGGTGCTCCGCGAGGACGAGTGGGTGCTGCACGCCGCCACCCAGGACCTGCCCTGCCTGCGGGACGCGGGCCTCGAACCAGTCCGCCTCTTCGACACCGAACTCGCCGGGCGGTTGCTCGGCCGGCCCCGTGTCGGGCTCGCCACCATGATCGCGGAGGAGTTCGGCCTCGAGCTGGCGAAGGAGCACTCCGCGGCCGACTGGTCGGTGCGGCCGCTGCCGTCCGACTGGCTCACCTACGCCGCACTCGACGTCGAACTGCTGATCGAGCTACGCGAGCGGCTCGCGGTGGAGCTCGAGTCGCAGGGCAAGTCGGACTGGGCCCTCCAGGAGTTCGAGGCGGTCCTGACGGCATCCCCGCCCCCCGTGCCGGGCGAGCCGTGGCGACGCACCTCCCGAATCACCGATGTCGCCACGCTCCGGGGGCTCGCCGTCGTCCGCGAGCTGTGGGAGGCCCGGGACGCCGTCGCCCGCGCGCGCGACATCGCTCCGGGCCGCGTGCTGCCCGATCGCGTGATCGTGTCGGTGGCCGCCCGCCGGCCCCTGCCGGAGGAACTCCCCCCGCTCAAGGAGCTGCGCCGGCACGCGCCGCAGGCCTGGAGCGAGGCCTATGCCCGCGCCCTCGCCCTGCCGGACACCGACCTGCCCGACCGGCGGGGTCCGGGGCGGGGCGGGCTTCCCGACCCCCGCCAGTGGCCACGGGTCAACGCCCGGGCCGCGGCGAGGCTCACCGTCGTCCGCTCGGCGGTGCGGAGTACCGCCGAGTCACTGGGGCTCCCGCAGGAGAACCTGCTCTCCCCCGCCGCACAGCGCACGCTGGCGTGGGACCTCCAGGAACCGGACGCCAGCCGCGCGCGCGAGATCCTGCGGCAGGCCGGCGCACGGCCGTGGCAGGTCGCGCTGGTGGTGCCCGCCGTGATCGAGGCGCTCTCCCGGCCAACGGTGGCAGGTGGCGAACACGCCCGATAGCGTGGGTGATACCGCGAGTACCGGATACATCGGAGGTTCCATGGAGCGGGTCACCCACGCCGAACTCGAGACGGTCAGCTGCGGGTCGCACCCCGTCGCGCTCATCACCCTGAGCCGGCGTGACGGCACCGGGCCGGCGACCCTCGGCCCGGCAGGGCTGCGGCTCATCCTCGACGCCGTGGGGGGCGCGGTCCGCCAGGCGCGCGCCGGCGAGGTCGAGGCCATCGTCGTCACCGGCACAGGTTCGACCTTCCTCGCCGGGGCGGACCTCACCCTGGTCCAGGCGTCGCACGACCCCCAGGACGGTCGCCGGCTCGGCCAGCTGGGCCACGAGTTGATGGCCGCCATCCTGGACGCCCCCGTCCCCACGATCGCGGCCATCAACGGCACCGCGCTGGGTGGGGGACTCGAACTCGCGCTCGCCTGCTCGATGCGGCTCGCGCACTCCTCGACGCGCGCGCTCGGGCTCCCGGAGACCCATCTCGGGCTCGTGCCGGGGTGGGGCGGGTCCTTCCTGCTGCCGCACCTCATCGGGCCGGGACCGGCAGCCGAGGTCATCATCGTGAATCCCGCCCGATCGAACACCCTGCTGTCGGCCGCCCAGGCCCTCGAGATCGGACTGGTGGACGGCCTCTGGGACGGCGAGGGCCTCCCACGGGAGCAGATCGCCGCCCTGCTCGACACCCCCGTCCGCCCCCGGGCCCCGGAGTCGTCCGCCGTCGACGCCACCACCTGGCAGGCGGCGCTCGACGGCGTGGCCGACCGGGTGGAGCGACTCGTCGCCGGCGGCCGGACCGCCCCCGGACGGGCCCTCGCGCTGCTCCGGGCGGCACACGGCTCGGACCGCGCCGCCGCGTTCGCCCGGGAGGACGAGGCGCTGGCGGACCTGGTCGCGACACCCGAACTCCACGCGGCCCTGTATGCCGTCGACCTGTTACGCCACTCCCGCCCTCCTCGGGTGCCGGCGCCGCTTCGCCGTGTCGGCGTCATCGGGGGTGGCCTGATGGCGTCCCAGCTCGCCACCCTGCTGGCGTTCCGGCTCGGTGTCCCCGTGGCGATGCGCGAGGTCGACGACGAGAGGTGCGCGCGTACCCGCGTACTCCTCGCCCAGGAACGGGAGGCACTCGGTCCCCGCGTCGCGGATCCGGCCGCCCTCACCGCCGCCATCACCGTGGGGACGGACCTCGCCGCACTCGCGGACGCCGACCTCGTCATCGAGGCCGTCTTCGAGGACATGGCCGTCAAGAAGGCGGTGTTCGCCGCGATCGAGCCGCTGCTTCGCCCGGACGCGGTGCTCGCCACGAACACCTCCGCCCTTTCGGTGACCGCCATGGCGGAGGGTCTGATGCGTCCGGACCAGGTGGTCGGGATCCACTTCTTCAACCCGGTGGCCGCGATGCCGCTGGTGGAGGTGGTGCGCACGCCCCACACCCGTCCCGCTGTCCTCCAGCTCGCCCACGCCGTCGCCCACGCGGCCGGGAAGACGACCGTGGAGGTCGCGGACGCGCCGGGCTTCATCGTCAACCGGCTGCTGGTCCGGATGCTCGGGGAGGCCCTGGCGGAGCTGGAGGCCGGCACCCCCGTGGACGTCGTCGCCCACGCCCTCGACCCGATGGGCCTGCCGATGGGCCCGCTGCAACTCCTGCAGCTCGTGGGCCCGGCGGTCGCCGCGCACGTGCTCCACACCCTCCGGAGCGAACTCGGGGACCGCTACCCCGAGAGTCCCGGCCTCGACGCGATCGTGCGCGACGGCGCCTCCTTCCTGCGGGGGCGGCCGGGCGCCGCCACACCGCACGATCCGGAGATCGCCCGCTACTTCGTGCCGGACCACCCGCAGCCCGCCAGCGCTCCCCAGGTCCTGGGACGTGTGCAGCGGGCCCTCGCCGAGGAGATCCACCTGATGCTCGCCGACGGCGTCGCGGACGTCGCGGCCATCGACCTCGCGATGCTCGCGGGTGCGGGCTGGCCGGTGCACCGCGGCGGCATCACGCCCTACCTCGACCAGGTGGGGGCCGCGGCCGCGACGGGCGGGCTGTTCCACCCCCGCGGCCTCTGAGCCCGCCTCAGGACTCCGGTTCCTCGAGGGCGAGCAGCCGGGCGGCTTCGTCGAGCCGCGCCACGTCAGGTGCGAGCAGCGCCCCGGCGACCTGCCGGGCGACGTCCGCCGGCCGGAGGTGGAACTCGTCGAGGAGTTCCTCCCGCTTGGCGTGGTGGTGGAAGCCCCGCGGCACGCCGTGCGCCTGCACCGGGACCCGCGCTCCGGCAGCCGCGAGGGCGTCGCGGAGGGCGGAGCCCGCGCCACCCTCGACCAGCCCGTCCTCGATGTGGACGACCAGCTCGTAGTGTGCGGCGAGGTCCACGAGCGCGGGCGACACCGGCAGCACCCAGCGGGGGTCGATGACCAGCGAGCCGATGCCCTGCGCGTCCAGGGCCCGCCCCACCTCGATGGCCCGCCCGGCCATCGCGCCGACCCCCACCACCAGCACGTTCCGCTCTCCGGGATGGCGTCCGATGACGTCGAGCCCGGCGATCGTGTCGAGCGCCGGGATCGGGTCGGGGAGGGGCCCCTTCGGGTACCGCACGGCCGTGGGGCCGTCGATCGCGACCGCCTCGCGCAGGGCGCGCCGGAGGGTGTCCTCGTCCCGTGGGGCGGCGAGGCGCAGGTTCGGCACCGTGCGCAGGAGCGCGATGTCCCACATCCCGTGGTGGCTCGGGCCGTCGTCGCCGGTGACGCCCGCCCGGTCGAGCACGAGGGTGACCGCCTGGTTGTGCAGTCCCACGTCCATCAGCACCTGGTCGTAGCCGCGGTTCAGGAATGTCGCGTACACGGCCACGACCGGGTGGAGCCCCGCGAAGGCCAGTCCCGCGGCGGACGTCACCGCGTGCTGTTCGGCGATCCCGACGTCGATGACGCGGTCGGGGAACTCCTCGCTCATCGGGCCCAGCCCCACGGGCTGCAGCATCGCCGCGGTGATCGCGACGACGTCGTCGCGCTGCCGGGCGATCTTCAGGATCTCCTGGGAGAACACGGACGTCCACCCGAACCGGGCGGGCACCACGGGCAGGCCGGTCTCGGGGTGGATGATCCCGACCGCGTGGAAGCGGTCCGCCACGTCGTCGAGCGCGGGCTGGTAGCCGCGGCCCTTCTCGGTGATGGCGTGGACGATCACCGGCGCCTCGTAGGCCCGGGCGCGGGTGAGGGCGAACTCCATCGCCACGACGTCGTGCCCATCCACTGGACCGATGTACTTGATGCCGAGGTCCTCGAACAGTCCCTGGGGCGCGAGCACGTCCTTCATGCCCTTCTTCAGCCCGTGCAACGCCTCATACGTCATCCGGCCCGGGGTGCCGCCACGCAGCAGGGTGCGCTTGCCCCAGTCGAGGGCCTTCTCGTAGCCGTGGGTGGTGCGCAGCGCGTCGAGGTGGTGGGCGATCCCGCCGGTGGTGGGGGCGTAGGAACGTCCGTTGTCGTTGACGACGATCACGAGGTTGCGGTCCGGTCCCTCCGCGATGTTGTTGAGCGCCTCCCACGCCATCCCTCCGGTGAGGGCCCCGTCACCCACGACCACCACGACGTGCCGGTCGCTCCGCCCGCGCAGCAGGTTCGCCCGGGCGATGCCGTCGCCCCAGCTCAGGGCGGTGGAGGCGTGGGAGTTCTCCACCACGTCGTGCACCGACTCCTGGCGTGAGGGGTAGCCGGACAGTCCGCCGTTCTGCCGCAGCTGGGAGAAGTCGTGGCGGCCGGTGAGCAGCTTGTGGACGTAGGCCTGGTGACCGGTGTCGAAGACGATCCGGTCGCGGGGCGAGTCGAAGACGCGGTGGATCGCGATCGTGAGCTCGACGACGCCGAGGTTGGGCCCGAGGTGGCCGCCGGTGCGGGCCACGTTCGCGACGAGGAACTCCCTGATCTCCTCCGCGAGCTGGACGAGTTCCACCGTGACGAGGCCGCGCAGGTCGCGCGGGCGCGTGATGCGCTCGAGGATCGCCATGAAGCCCTCCGGCGTTCGGGTACGGTCCCCCCACTGTACGACGGCGCCCCGCCACTTCACACCGCGGGGCAAGTAGGCTCGATCCATGACCCCGACGCGGGCCCCGCACGGCTCCTGGAGATCCCCCCTCACCCTCGACGTCGTCACCGCCGCCACCGTGCGCATCTCCCCTCCCCGGATCGACGGGGAGGCGACCTGCTGGAAGGAGACGGGAGCGGACGGACGCGGCGTCGTCATGGCCGCCCGTGCCGGCCGCCTCGAGGTCGTCACGACCACCTTCACGGACGGCCAGCCGGTCGACGTCGCCTCGCGCGTCCACGAGTACGGCGGCCGGGACTTCGACGTGGCCGACGACGTATGCGTCTTCTCCGCGCGCCGGGACGACCGGCTCCACGTCACGGTGCGGGGAGAGGATGGTTGGTCCGATCCCCGCGCGGTGACCCCGGACGACGGCACGCGGTACGCCGACCTGGTGCTGTGGGGCCACGCGGTGTTCGCCGTCGCCGAGACCACCGGGGGCCGTGACCAGCTCGTCCGGGTGGACCTGCTGAACGGTGAGGTCGCGGTGCTGCGCGATGAGGCGGACTTCGTGGCGAACCCGCGCCTCAACCCGGCTGGCACGGCGCTGGCCTGGTACGAGTGGAACCAGCCCCACATGCCCTGGGACCAGACGACGCTGCTGGTGGCAGAACTGGATGGGGACCGGATCGGGCCGGTGCGGCCCGTCGCGGGCGGGACGCGGGTCAGCGCGATCTCTCCCCTCTGGGTGGGGGACGACGAGTTGCTGTACGTCTCCGACCCCGGTGGGTGGTGGAACGTGCACCGCTGCACGGACCCGCTCGGTGAGGCCCGGATCCGGCTGCTGCACCCGGCGGACGCCGAGTTCGCCGCCCCGCCGTGGACGTTCGACCACTCACTCGCCCTCCTCGACGAGGACCACGTGGTGTGCCGCTGGACGCACCACGGCCGGTGGTCCCTGGGGGCGATGCGAATCTCCAACGGTGAGCTGGAGGAGTGGGTCACCGGGTTCGAGGTGGCGAGCGAGGTCGCCGCGGGTGGCGGCCGCGTCGCGTTCGTCGGCGCGCACGAGTCCCGGCCCGCGGCGCTGGTGGAACTCCTGCTCTCCACCGCCACCACGCGGACCGTGCGCGCGACGGCGCCCGAGACGGTGCCGGAGCCGTACGTCTCGGTCGCGGAGGCCGTCGACTGGGAGGTGGACGGCGGCGTCGCCCACGGGTTCTTCTACCCGCCGGTCAACCCCGACGTCGTGGGGCCCGACGGCGAGCTGCCGCCCCTCCTGGTGCTGGTCCACGGCGGGCCGACGACCGCCACGACGGGAGGCTTCTCCCCCGCGATCCAGTTCTGGACCACGCGCGGCTTCGCCGTCCTCGACGTCAACCACCGCGGGTCCACCGGGTTCGGGCGGGCGTACCGCGAGGCGCTGGACGGCCAGTGGGGCGTTGCCGACATCGCGGACATCGCCGCCGGGGTGCGGGCGCTCGCGGAACGCGGCCTCATCGACGGGGCACGGACGGCCATCCGCGGTGGCAGCGCCGGCGGCTACAGCGTGCTGCGGACCCTGACCGCCACGGACGTGTTCTCGGCGGGGACGAGCCGCTACGGGATCGCCGACCTCGCGCTCCTCGCGCAGGACACGCACAAGTTCGAGTCCCACTACACCGACACGCTCGTGGGCCCCTGGCCCGAGGCCGCCGAGACCTACCGCGAGCGCTCCCCGCTCTTCCACCTCGACTCACTCCGCGCGCCGGTGCTCCTGTTGCAGGGCGAGGACGACCGGGTGGTGCCACCCTCGCAGGCACAGGCGATGGCCGAGGCCATCCGGGCCGCGGGCGGAGACGTCGAACTCGTGCTCTACCCCGGGGAGGGGCACGGGTTCCGGCGGGCGGAGACCACCCGCGACGCACTGGTACGCGAGCTCAGGTTCTACGGGCGGGTGTTCGGCTTCGTGCCCGACGAGGGCTAGGCCTCAGCCGATCGAGCGAACCAGGGCGTGGAACAGGTCCCACCCCGTGGAGGTCTCCTCCACCACCAGCAGGAACGGGTGGTCGACGGTGAGGACGACGTCCACCTCGGGGGCGGCGGTCCCGGCGACGCCGATCTCGGTGACGGCGGCGGCGACGGTCCCCTCCTCCCCAACCGTGATGGTGGCCTGCTGCACGGCCTGGCCCACGTACAGGTCGGCTCCCGGGCTGATGCCCTCGAGCGCGCGGGCGGCCGGGTCGAAGATGGCGGTCACCCCGAGGGCGGCCAGCGGATCACGCAGCTGGGTGGACGAGTCGATCGTGAACCGCGGCAGCGAGAGGCTGACCCGGAGGGCAGGTCCCGCCAGAGCGCTCTCGAGGGCGGCCAGCGCGCCCGACTCGATCGCAGCCGGGTCCTCGCCCGCCGGCGGGAGGACGATTCGCGCCACGAAGCCGTCCGTGTAGGGCAGTTCGACGGCCTGCCAGCCCTCGTGCTCGGCGTAGGCGAGTTCCTGCAGCCCGTTCATGAAGTCGACCGTCTGCGTCTCGCCGGTGGCCCCGGTGAACGGACCCTCCGCCGTGGCGTTGGGGTCGAACTCCTGCTGCCAGCGCGCGGCCAGCAGCACGGCGTTCTGGAGGACCAGCCACAGGTCGTCGGCGGGGACGATGGCCGACTCCTCGACGCGTCCGCCCGTGTGTTCCCGCACCCAGGCGTCGAGCACGGCCTTCCCGGAGCCACTCGCGAGGTCGGCCACCTGGACGCCGGCGTCGTGGAACTCCGCGAGGCGGGCGAGGAACGTGTCCTCCACCCTCGCCTGGTCGTCCAGCACCACGTTGTTCGCGACGTGGACGAGCGGCGTGGCCGGGAGGTCCTCGTCGTCCACGCCCGCAGGATCGCCGTCGAAGGGGGCCAGGACCCCGACCAGCGCGTTGATCGCGCGGCTGCGCTCGTCCCCGGACGCGCCGAGCAGGGTGTCCAGTTCTGTGGCGCCCGCATTCGTGGCCCCCTCGCCGAGCATGGCGAGGGCGACCGCGGCGGAGGCCGGCGAGAAGACGAGGTTCTCCTCGGGGTCCACGGCCCGCAGCACGCCGAGGCCGAACTCGTCCGTGGCGGCGACGACGGCGGCGACCGCCGGCGCGTCCGGCAGCGCCACCTGCCGGTACTCGACGTCGGCACGGAGGACCTGCGCGTCACCCGCCTCCCCGCCCCCGCACGCGGCGAGGGCAGTGGTGGCCACGATGGCGACGACGGCGACGATTCTCATGGGGCGGAGGCTACGTCCCCGCCGAGGCTCCCACAAGGGCCCTCAGGCCCCCACCAGCGACCGCAGCACGTACTGCAGGATACCGCCGTTCCGGAAGTAGTCGGCCTCCCCGGGGGTGTCGATGCGGACGCGCGCGTCGAACTCCACGGCGCTGCCATCGTCCCGGGTGGCGCGCACGTGCACGGTGCGGGGCGTGACGCCGTCGTTCAGCGCCGCGATGCCCGTGATGTCGTACACCTCGGTGCCGTCCAGGCCGAGCGTGCCGGCGTTCTCCCCGGCGGGGAACTGCAGGGGCAGCACACCCATGCCGATCAGGTTGGACCGGTGGATGCGCTCGAAGCTCTCGGTGATGACCGCCTTCACGCCGAGCAGGGCCGTGCCCTTGGCCGCCCAGTCGCGTGAGGACCCCGAGCCGTACTCCGTGCCGCCCAGCACCACGAGGGGGACCCCCGCCTCCTGGTAGGCCATGGCGGCGTCGTAGATCGACTCCTGCTCCCCGGTGAGGAAGTTGCGGGTGAACCCGCCCTCCACGCCGTCGAGGAGCTGGTTCCTCAGCCGGATGTTCGCGAAGGTCCCGCGGATCATGACCTCGTGGTTGCCGCGCCGCGAGCCGTAGGAGTTGAAGTCGCGGCGCTCCACGCCGTGCGCGGCGAGGTAGCGCCCCGCGGGCGAATCCGGCTTGATCGAGCCGGCCGGCGAGATGTGGTCGGTGGTGACCGAGTCCCCGAGCCTGGCGAGCACCCGGGCGCCCCGCACGTCCGCGACCGGGGTGAGCGCCATCGTCATGCCGTCGAAGTAGGGCGGCTTGCGCACGTAGGTGGAGGCGGGGTCCCAGGCGAAGGTGTCGCCGGCGGGCGTCGGCAGGGAGCGCCAGCGCTCGTCGCCGGCGAAGACGTCGTCGTAGCCCGAGGTGAACATCGTGCGGTCGATCGTGGCGGCGATGGTGTCCTCGACCTCCTGGGCGGAGGGCCAGATGTCGGCGAGGAACACGTCGGACCCCTCGTGGTCCTGACCGAGGGGTTCGGTGGCGAAGTCGAAGTCCATCGTCCCGGCCAGCGCGTACGCGATGACGAGCGGGGGCGAGGCGAGGTAGTTCATCTTCACGTCCGGGTTGATCCGGCCCTCGAAGTTCCGGTTCCCGGAGAGCACGGACACGACGGCGAGGTCGTTCTCGTTGACGGCCGCGGAGATCTCGGCGGGCAGCGGGCCGGAGTTCCCGATGCAGGTGGTGCAGCCATAGCCCACGAGGTGGTATCCGAGCGCCTCGAGCGCAGGCCAGAGCCCGGCCTTCTCGTAGTAGTCGGTGACCACCTTCGAGCCGGGCGCCATGGATGTCTTCACCCACGGCTTGACGCTCAGTCCGCGGTCCACGGCATTCCGTGCGAGCAGGCCGGCCGCCAGCATGACGGACGGGTTGGAGGTGTTGGTGCAGGAGGTGATCGACGCGATGACGACCCGGCCGTGGTCGAGTTCGAACCGGCTACCGTCCGCCGCGGTGACAGGGACACGCCGGCTCGGCAGCGCTCGTGCTGGCCGTACGTGCTGGCCGGAGAGGTGGTCGTCGAGGTCGTCGTCGGCGGACACGGGGTCGGAGGCCGGGAAGGTGTCGGCGATGGCCTCGTCGAGTTCGCTGAGTTCTGCCTCCTCGTGGGTGGCGTAGTCCGGCAGCACCGCGGCGAAGGCCTGCTTGGCGGCGGACAGCTCGATGCGGTCCTGCGGCCGCTTCGGGCCGGCGATCGAGGGGACCACGGTGGAGAGGTCGAGTTCGAGGTACTCGGAGTAGACCGCCTCGCGCGACGGGTCGTGCCAGAGTCCCTGGGCCTTCGCATAGGCCTCGACGAGTGCCACCTGCTCCTCGGGCCGCCCGGTGAGGCGGAGGTAGTCGAGGGTGACCTCGTCGATCGGGAAGATCGCCGCGGTGGACCCGAACTCGGGGCTCATGTTGCCGATGGTCGCGCGGTTGGCGAGCGGAACCGCACCCACCCCGTCGCCGTAGAACTCGACGAACTTCCCCACCACCCCGTGCGCGCGCAGCATCTGGGTGATGGTGAGGACGACGTCCGTCGCGGTGGCCCCCGCGGGGATCTGCCCGGAGAGCTTGAACCCCACCACCTTGGGGATGAGCATCGAGACGGGCTGGCCCAGCATCGCGGCCTCGGCCTCGATCCCGCCCACGCCCCAGCCGAGGACGCCGAGCCCGTTGACCATGGTCGTGTGGGAGTCTGTGCCGACGCAGGTGTCCGGGTACGCCAGCAGCTCGCCGTCGGTCATCACCACGCGGGCCAGGTACTCGATGTTGACCTGGTGCACGATCCCGGTGCCGGGAGGCACGACGCGGAAGTTGTCGAACGCCGTCTGGCCCCACCGCAGGAACTGGTAGCGCTCGCGGTTGCGCTCGTACTCGTGGTCCACGTTGCGCTCGAAGGCGTCGGCACGCCCGAAGACGTCGATGACCACGGAGTGGTCGATGACCAGCTCCGCGGGTGCGAGCGGGTTGATGCGGTTCGGGTCGCCGCCGAGCTCCGCCACGGCCTCGCGCATCGTGGCGAGGTCGACCACGCACGGGACTCCGGTGAAGTCCTGCATCACGACGCGGGCCGGGGTGAACTGGATCTCGGTGTCCGGCTCGGCGGTGGGGTCCCACTCCGCGAGCGCGCGGATGTGGCCGGCGGTGACGTTCGCGCCGTCCTCCGTCCGCAGCAGGTTCTCCGCCAGCACCTTCAGCGAGTACGGCAGCCTCTCGATGCCGGGGACGGCGTCCAGCCGGTTGATCCGGTAGGTCGTCGCGCCGACCGTGAGCTCTGACCTGGAGTTGAAGCTGTCCACTGGCGGCTCTCCTTATCATCCACATTTATCTCGACATCAAGATAGTGTCCGGGGCTGGGGGTGTCCACCGCACACGGCCAGCCTAGTGAACCGCCTCCACGCGTGCGGGAGGAGCAGCGTCACGCGCGCCGGTCCAGCCGCACCACCAGCTCCACGTGGTGGGTGTGCGGGAAGAGGTCGAGGGCGGTGACCGCTCCGACGGTGTACGCGTCCAGGGCGGGTGCGAGGTCCCGGGCGAGCGCGGCGGGGTCGCAGGCCACGTACACGATCCGCGCGGGCGACCGCGCCATGATCGCGCCCATCACCGCGGTGCCTGCGCCGCTCCGCGGCGGGTCCAGCACGACGACGTCGACGGCTCCCCGCCCGACGGCGCGGGCGTCCACGCGCCCGACTCGCACCCGGGCCTGTGGCCTGCCCTCGAGCGCCCCGGTCGCGTCCGCGACCGCGGTGGGTGAGGCCTCGACGGCGACGAGCCGGCCGCGCGGGCCCACGGCGTCGGCGAGCGGCACCGTGAGGAGCCCCGCTCCCGAGTACAGCTCGAGGACCGACTGCCCGCGGGCCGGGGCGGCCGCGCGCACCACCTGCTCGGCGAGCACCCGCGGTGCGTCGCGGTGGACCTGCCAGAAGCCCGCCGCGTCGAGGACCCAGCGCAGCTCCCTGCCGCCCAGGACCACCCGTTCGCGGATGCGTCGCGACGCGCCCTCACCGGGTGCGGACCACGTGCCGCCCGACGCCAGCACGACGGGTGGGGAGTCGCTCGGGACCACGGCGGCCACCTCCTCGCCCGGCACGAAGGACCACCCACCTCCGAAGAGGTGCAGGTCGCCGAGGGCGGGGACGGCGAGGGGCATCCGGTGCAGGGCCACCGTCCCGTGCGACCGGGGGCGGCGCATCGCCAGGCGTCCGGCGTCGTCGACGACGAACCGCACCCGCGTGCGGGTGCCACGGTCGTAGACCCCGAGCGACCGCACCTCCACCGGCCCGACCTCCGCCGCCACCCGCGCCCCGCCGATACGCCGCACCACGTCGGCGATCACCTCCGCCTTCCAGCGCAGCTGGGCGGCCGGGGCGACGTGGCCGAGGCTCGCGCCACCGACCCCGGCGGCCGCAGCCTCCTGCCAGACGTGCGGTACCCGGTCGGGTGAGGCGAGCAGCACGTCGACGACGTCGGCGACGGCGTGGCGCGCGCCGTCCTGCGCCAGGCGGGCACGCACGCGCTCGCCCGGGAGCCCGCCACGGACGAACACGACCTTCCCCCCATGCCGTGCGACGCAGTAGCCGCCGTGGGCGACGCGCAGCAGCTCGAGGTCGAGGAGCTCCACCTCAGGGGGACCCGGGAACGTCGGCCGCGTCCGTGACCTGGTCGAGTTGCCACGGCACCGAGGCCATCACGACGCCGGGCATGAACAGGAGGCGCCCCTTCAGGCGGAGCGCCGACTGGTTGTGGAGCAGCTGCTCCCACCAGTGGGTCACCACGTACTCGGGGATGAACACGACCACCAGATCGCGCGGCGAGGACCGGCGCAGCCCACGGATGTACTCGACGATGGGTCGCGTGATCTCGCGGTACGGCGAGGAGAGGATGGTGAGCGGCACGGGTACGGAGATCTCGTCCCACTGCGCGCGCAACTCCGTCACCTCGTCGTCGTCGATGGCGACGTGCACCGCCTCCAGGGTGTTCGGCCGGGTGGCCCGCGCGTAGGCGATCGCGCGGAGCGCGGGCTGGTGCAGCTTGGAGATCAGGACGACGCCGTGCGTCCGGGAGGGCAGTGCCCGGGCCTCCTGGGCGTCGGCCACGCGCAGCTCCTCGGCCACTCGGTCATAGTGGGTGTGGATGCCGAGCATCGTCACGAACAGCAGTGCCATCAGGAGGAGCGTGATCCACGCGCCCTGCGGGGCCTTGGTGATGAGCACGATGACGAGCACGATCCCGGTCATGCCGAAGCCGATCGAGTTGACCACCCGTGACCGCTGCATGCGGATTCGTTCCTGCTTCGAGTACTCCGTCCGGAGCTTGCGCGTCCAGTGCCTCACCATGCCGAGCTGCGAGGTGGTGAACGAGATGAACACGCCCACGATGTACAGCTGGATGAGGCGCGTCACCTGGGCGTCGAAGGCCACGATCAGGGCGATTGCGCCGATTGTCAGCATGGTGATGCCGTTGGAGTAGGCGAGCCGGTCCCCCCGCGTGTGGAGCTGGCGGGGAAGGAACCCGTCGCGGGCCAGGACCGAGCCGAGCACCGGGAAACCGTTGAACGCCGTGTTCGCTGCGAGGACGAGGATCATGCCCGTCACGAAGGTGACGAGGTAGAACATCACCGGGAAGCCGGAGAACACGGTGGCGGCGATCTGACCGATCACCGGGCTCTGGTGGTACTCCTCCCCCACCGGCTGCCCGGCGAGCAGCAACTGCTCGGCGGGGTCCTCGACGTACTTGATGCCCGTGAGGCGCGCGAGGGTGATGACGCTCAGCATCATCGAGGCGGAGATGAGGCCCAGGAGGAGGAGCGTGGTGGCCGCGTTGCGGGACTTCGGCCTCTGGAACGCCGGAACGCCATTCGAGATGGCCTCGACCCCCGTCAGGGCCGCACAGCCGGAGGAGAAGGCCCGCAGGACGAGGAACCCGCCCGCGAGGCCCGTCAGGCCGGCCTCGAAGCCCTCCCGCGGCACCACCTCGTACGGGGCGCTCGCCGCGGCCCCGAGGTTGCCGGTGAAGAACTGGACGAACCCGGTCACCGCCATCAGCCCGATGGCGGCCATGTAGACGTAGGTCGGGATGGCGAAGGCCGTCCCGGACTCGCGCACGCCGCGGAGGTTGACGAGCGCGAGCAGGATGACGACGCCGACGGCGATCTGGACCTCGAGGCCCCGCAGGGACGGGACGGCCGCGGCGAGGTACTGGGAGCCCGAGGAGATCGAGACGGCCACGGTGAGGATGTAGTCCACCAGGAGCGCGCTGGCGACGCCCAGGCCGGCCCGCTTCCCGAGGTTCACGGTGGCGACCTCGTAGTCGCCACCACCGGAGGGGTAGGCGTGCACGTTCTGGCGGTAGGACGCGATCACGACGCCGAGCACGACCACCACGGCGACGGCGACCCACGGCGAGACCGCGACCGCGGCGAAGCCCGCGAACGCGAGGGTGAGGAGGATCTCGTCGGGCGCGTAGGCGACGGAGGAGAGCGCGTCGGACGCGAAGACGGGCAGGGCGATCCGCTTGGGGAGCAGGGTGTGTCCGAGCATGTCCGAACGCATTGGCCGCCCCACGAGCAGGCGCTTGACGGCCATCGCGATGTCGGTCACGAGAACACACTCTAGGCCCGCAACCAGCGCATTGGGGTCCCCTTGGTCCCGGCGGAGGAGTACCGTCTGGCCTGTGCACTTCGTGATCATGGGCTGCGGGCGCGTCGGCGCGACCCTTGCCGGCCAGCTCGAGGACTCCGGGCACTCGGTCGCCGTCATCGACATGCAGCCGGACGCCTTCCGGCGCCTCCCGCCCGATTTCGGGGGCCGGCGCATCACCGGGATGGGCTTCGACAAGGACGCGCTCCTGCAGTCGGGCATCGAGGAGGCGTACGCGCTCGCGGCCGTCTCGAACGGTGACAACTCGAACATCCTCACCGCACGGGTGGCACGCGAGACGTTCGGGGTGAAGCGGGTCGTCGCGCGCATCTACGACCCGCGGCGTGCGGAGGTCTACCAGCGGCTCGGGATCACGACGGTCGCCACGGTGCGCTGGACGGCGGACCAGTTCCTGCGCCGCCTCCTGCCCAAGGGGTCTCAGGTGGAGTACCGCGACGCCTCCGGCGCGGTGTCCCTCGCCAGCGTCGACTACCACCCGCAGTGGATCGGCTCCACGGTGCAGCGGCTGGAGGAGGCGACCGGCGCGCGGATCGCCCACCTCACCCGCTTCGGCCGCGGCCTCGTCCCCACGGGCACGACCGTCATCCAGGAGAACGACCTCGTGTTCGTCATCGCTCCCAGCGACGAGCTGTCGCGGCTGCAGCGCCGGTTCCAGGCCGAGCCGGAGAAGGAGGACTGATGCGGGTCGTCATCGCCGGGGCCGGGTCTGTCGGCCGTTCCATAGCCCGCGAGCTGCTGTCCCACGGACACGAGGTCACCCTGATCGACAAGCTCCCGGCCGCGATGAAGATCTCCTCGGTCGCGGACGCCGACTGGCTGCTCGCCGACGCGTGCGAGCTGTCCTCCCTCGCCGAGGCCGAGGTGGCCGGCAGCGACGTCGTCGTCGCCGCCACCGGAGATGACAAGGCGAACCTCGTCGTCTCCCTCCTGGCGAAGACCGAGTTCGCCGTCCCCCGCGTCGTGGCGCGGGTGAACAACCCCAAGAACGAGTGGATGTTCGACCGCTCGTGGGGAGTGGACGTCCAGGTCTCCACCCCGCGGATCATGACGGCGCTCGTCGAGGAGGCCGTCAGCGTCGGCGACATCGTGAAGATCTTCACGTTCCACCAGTCCGGCGCTTCCATCCACGCGATCACGCTGCCGCCGGACTCGCCGGTCATCGGCCGTCGTGTCGGCGCGATCAGGTGGCCTGGTGCGACCGTGCTCGCCGCGATCATCCGGGGCGACCGGCCGATCCCGCCGGGTGCCGATGACACGCTGGAGGCGGGCGACGAGCTGCTGCTCGTGCTCGACGCTAGTGCGGAGGACTACCTCGCGGAGGTTCAGGCTCTGCTGGCTCCCTGACCATCAGCCAGGTCAGCCAGACCACCAGGCCGAAGAGCGGGACTCCCATCACGAGCTTCGCGGTCCCCAGCCACGCGACGTCGTCGGCGCGGAACAGCGGCACCTGCACGAGCAGCCGGGCGGCGAACAGGGCGACCCAGAGCCAGGTGGCCAGGACGTAGCGGCGGAACATCGGCGACTCCCGCCAGCCCTCCCAGGTGCCGCGGATGAGCGCGACGAGGACGCCGACGACGGGCCAGCGCGCGAGGATCGACACGAGGCACCCGAGGAGGTACGCCGCGTTAACCCACAGGCCCCACTGGAAGAAGTTCGCCGCCTCACCGGACTGCCAGGCCCACACCACCGAGATCGCGACGCCGAACAGCCCCCCGAACGCCTGGGTGAGCGGTGTCCGCTGGGCCAGCCGGACCAGGACCGCGAGCACCGCGAGGGACCCGGCGGCGACCAGCGCCGGCACGAGGTCACCGGTCGCGAGGAACACGATGACGAAGACCAGCCCGGGGGCGATCGACTCGACGAGTCCGCGCCAGCCCCCCACCGCCTCCATGAAGTCGAACTCGGCGGCGGCGAGCTGCCCGATCCCGCGGGATCCGACCGCTGGGACAGGTGGGGCTGCCGGGACCGCCGGGACGCGGGCCTCCTCGTCGGGGTCCGGGTTCATGCCGCGAGCAATCGGTAACGGGGGTTGTAGATGATGGGCAGGCCCTCCTCGAGGCCCACGGTGCCCTCCGCCGTCAACATCCTCCCCGGTTCGATGCCCGGGACCTCGGTGCGGCCGAGGAACACGAGGCCAACCGTCGCGGTGCCGTCGTTGATCCGGGCCGTGAAGGCGGGTTTCGCCCCCCTGGGCTGGTAGGTCACCGAGACGACGCGCCCCGCGATGAACGCCGGGGCCCGGGGGCGCAGCTCGCTGATCGGCGTCGCCCCCAGGCCGGCGACGGAGCGCCGGATGTCCTCGGCGAGCAGCGCGTCACGGTTCGCCGCGAATCCGCCGAACGTCCTCATCGTTCCTCCCGCCGTCCGCTCAGCGCGTCTCGGTGATCTCGGGTCCGCGCCGCAGGATGCCGAGCGGATCGTCGGACGGGACCGTCTCCGTCGGCGCCGCGGCGCCGGGCAGCGTCAGCGGCAGCACCTCCCGGGGGGGCCGGGCGTGGGGACCGCGGACGACGACGACGTCGCGGAGGACGTCCTCGAGCGCCTTGGCGGCCTCACGTTCCAAGGCCGCGCGTCCGGAGAACGCGGCGCGGAGCATCCAGCGTGGCCCGTCCACTCCCACGTAGCGAACCGCCCGGGTCACCGTGCCGGCCGGAGTCGTGACGGCCATGCGGGCAATGAGCTCCCGACCGAAGACGCCCGGCACGTCGTCGCACTGGCCGCCACGGTCCCTGACCGATTGCAGCAACTCGGGGCGCACCTCGTCCCACAACGACCCGGACCGGGGCGCCGCGACCACCTGGAGCTGGACGGCGGACCCGCCCTGGGTGAGGGTCAGCGAGACGGGGCGGCGGGTCCCGCGGTCGAGTTCCACTCCGAACTGGAGCCCGGGCCGCCGCGGGATGCGCAGGGCACCCAGGTCGACCCGGTCACCAAGTTCCGGCTGGTCGTCGAAGTCCCACGGCCCGCTCGTCGCCGGCGCCTCGTCCGGTTCTACCGCCGCCGGCTCCTCGTTCCGCCGCCGGGAAAAGAGTCCCATTGTGTCTCCTCCGTGGTTCACCCGCACTGTACAACGCTACGACGCCCACCCCCCACCGCGGACGTGCGGCCGGCTCTCGGCTCGTGCCACAGTTGGAACCGTGCGACACCGCGAACGCGTCCAGCCAACGGTGCCCGTCCTTGCCCTTGCGGCTGCGGCCGGGGCATCGTTCGGGCTCATCCTCGTCCCGCTCTCCCCCGCCCTCGCGGGCATCGTGGCAGCACTGCTCGGGTTGGGGAGCGTGGCGTTCGCGGTGGCATCGAGCCCCACGGTGGAGGTGGACGGGTCCACCTTCCGCGCTGGAAGCGCCCGCATCGAGGGCCGGTTCCTCGGCACCGTCGACGTGCTGGACCGCGAGGGCGTGCGGCGCGCGCTCGGCGTCGAGGCGGACGCCCGCGCCTGGGTGTGCCACCGTGCGTGGGCGGCGGGGGCCGTGAAGGTCACGCTTGACGACCCGCGAGACCCCACACCGTACTGGCTGGTCAGCTCGAATCGCCCCGAGGAGCTGGCGGGGGCGCTGCGCTCACTGATCGCTGTGCCGTGACTCAGCCGGCGCACTCGGCGCAGACCGGCTGGCCGTTCTCCTCGTACGCCAGCTGGGACCTGTGGTGCACGAGGAAGCAGTGCGAGCAGGTGAACTCGTCGGCCTGGCGCGGGAGGACCCGCACGGAGAGTTCCTCGCCCGAGAGGTCCGCACCGGGCAGCTCGAACCCCTCGGCTGCCTCGGTCTCGTCCTCGTCCACGACGGCAAGGCTCTTCTCGGCGCGGCGCGCCTTGAGCTCCTCGAGGGAGTCCTCGCTGAGGTCCTCCTCGTTCTTGCGAGGTGCATCGTAATCGGTCGCCATCCGGCGTCACGCTCCCGGCTCGTTCTTGGTGGGCCCGAAAAGTCTCTGGATCATACACAACGTCCTCAGCTGCGATTCATTCCCCGCACCAGACAACGTCGTCTGAGACGCACGCACTCTACACTGGCCCACGCCTCAGCAGGGCGCCGGTTTCCTGTGAGGTTGCCAACGTCTGTTCAGCGGGCCACCGCCTCGAGGTGGGCAGCGAGACGCGCGGCGGTGTCGCGGGCGCCGGCGACCACCATGTCGCGTGAGGGCGGGGCGCCACCGAGGCCGTGCACCACCCCGCCCGCCTCCGCTACGACCAGGCAGCCGGCCGCGATGTCCCACGGGTTCAGGCCCCTCTCGAAGTGGGCGTCGAGCGTGCCGTCCGCCACGAGGCAGAGGTCGACCGAGGCACTCCCGAGGCGCCGGATGTCCCGCACCGCCGGGAGGACCGCACGGACGACGTCGCCCTGCTGGGCGCGCACGTCGGCGACGTATGCGAACCCGGTGCCCACGAGCGCCTGCGCGAGGTCGACGCCGGGCCGTGGCGCCAGCCGGCGGTCGCCCCGGAAGGCCCCACCACCGCGCACGGCGTGCCACGTGGTGGCGAGCATGGGTGCGCACACGGCGCCCGCGAGCAGGTCCCAGCGGGCCGGCTCCGGCGGGCCAGCGCACACGGCGACGGACACGGCCCAGTGCGGCAGCCCGTAGAGGTAGTTGACGGTCCCGTCGATCGGGTCGACCACCCAGGTGAGCCCGGACCGTCCCGGCACGTCGTCGCCCTCCTCGCCGAGGATGCCGTCAGCAGGCCGCCGTTCGGCGATGCGGGACCGGAGCCAGGACTCCACCTCCTGGTCCGCGGCGGTGACGATGTCCGTCCGCGACGACTTGGTCGCCGTGACCGCGACTCCCGCGTCACGCCGGCGTCGCGCGATCCCGGCGGCGCCCTCCGCGAGTTCGCGGCTCAGCGCGTGCAGCTCCTCCAGGAGGCGGGGGGAAGCGGTCATGCGATCATTGTGGTGCACCTTTCGCCACACCGTCCCGGTTGACCGCCCGGGCCGGGCTGAGGTGGCACTCTCGGAGATGGACGGATGGGAGGTGTGATGGTCGAGTTGACTCTGGTGGGCTTGCACCGGGACGGTGAGAGGCTCACACTCACCGATGCGAACGGCCAGACATACACGCTCGCGGTGACGGAGGAGCTCCGGGCCGCGGTGCGCCGCGACCGGCCCCTGATGGAGCAGATCCGCGCCTCCCAGCAGCCGGTCCGGCCGCGCGAGATCCAGGCGATGCTGCGCGCCGGCGCCACGGTCGAGGCGGTGGCCGAGATGTCCGGCCTCCCCGTGGAGCACGTGCAGCGGTACGAGGGGCCTGTCCAGGCAGAGCAGGCCTGGGTGGTGCAGCAGGCCCAGGGCTTCCCGATCGGGCACCAGCCTGACTCCCCCACCCTCGGCGAACTCGTCATCAACCGCCTCGCGACCCGCAGGGTCCGGACCGATCAGCTGAGCTGGAACGCGACCCGGTCGGGAAACGCACCGTGGGAGCTCAGCGTCTCCTTCCCGATCAACGGCGCCGACCTCGAGGCCCGCTGGGAAGTGGATCTCTCCGCCCGCACGCTCCACGCCCTGGACGACGAGTCGCGCTGGCTGTCCGAGACGGACTCCTCCTCCCCGCGCGCGCGCCGCCACGCCGTCGCCCTCCCGCCCCAGCGGGGCGAGTTGCACGTCTACGAGGTCGAGGACGACGGCGACGTGGTGGAGGTCGAGCCGACAGACTCGTTGCTGGACTCGCTGCAGTCGCACCGCGGCACCCGGGGGCCCGTCGACGACTTCGACGACGACCTGCTGAGTGGGCTGGAGGAGCCCGGACCGGTTCCGGGCGCGCATCCCGCCGCATCCGACCCCGAGTCGGCCACCGATGCCCGCGTGCTGCCCCTCCCCCGCCGGGACCCCGCTGCCGCGGCGGAGACACCGCCTGCGGAGCGGCGTCCCCGCAAGCCTGGCCGGCGCTCGGTTCCCAGCTGGGACGAGATCGTCTTCGGCTCGCGGCCCGACTGACCGCTCACCGGCCGGATGACTCCGGCATGTCCTCGAGGAGCGTGTGCGGGGACAGCTCGACGGCACGCGCGGTCCGCGACGTCAGCCGCTGGACGTGGTGCCGCCGGCAGAGCACCTCGTAGGCCACCGCGCCCTGGGCGCGCGTGTCGCCCACGACCACCTGGTCGCCTTCCGTCACCATGACGCCGTCCAGCGTCCGCGCGTTGTGGGTGGCCCGCTCGCCGCACCAGCACAGCGCCTCGACCTGGAGGCGTTCGATGCGGTCCGCCATCTCGACCAGCCGCGCCGACCCCGGGAAGAGCCGGGTGCGGAAGTCCGTGGTGATCCCGAAGGCGAAGACGTCCACGCCGAGCTCGTCGACGACCATCACGAGCTGGTCCACCTGCTCCGGGAGGAAGAACTGGGCCTCGTCGCAGACGAGGTAGTCCACGCGCTCCCCGCGCATCCTCCGGCGGGTGACCTCCTCCCAGAAGTCGGTGTCGTCGGTGACCTCGATGGCGGGGACGGCGAAGCCCAGCCGGGAGGACAGCACCTCGGCGCCCGCGCGGTCGTGCCGGGTGTAGATCAGCCCGCGCCGCCCGCGGGCGGCGTGGTTGTAGTCCATCTGCAGCGCGAGGGTCGACTTGCCGCAGTCCATCGTCCCCGTGAAGAACACGAGCGCGGCCATCACGTCACCATCCGGAGCAGGGGGACACGCATCTCGGCAGGCGTGAGCGAGCCGTGGACCCCGATCAGCCCGATGGACCCGGGAGTCTGCGTGCGCGAGTCGACCACGACGTCGCGGCCCCGCATGAACACCACCACGTCCCCGAGCACGGGGACGAATCGCGGATCCATGGAGCCGTAGACGGCGACCGCCTCCTCGCGGGGAATGACCCAGGCGCGATCCCCCAGGTAGTCGCTCCAGCGCTCCAGGACGCCGGAGCCGTCCGTGTGCAGGTGCATGGCCCGCGGCTCGCCGGAGACCAGGTCCACGCCGCGAGCGAGGGTGGGCACGGCCGCCACGTCCGTCCGCGTCGCGACGTCCACCATCCCGTGGTCGGCGGTGATGACCAGGAGCGTCCCGGACGGGAGCAGGCGGGCGAGCCGTGACAGTTCACGGTCGGTGCGCGACGCCTCCTCACCCCACTCCCACGACCGCCACCCGGACACGTGGCCGACATGGTCGACCTCACCCCAGTACAGGTAGACGACGTCGGAACGCCCCGCGCGCAGGTCCGCGACCGTGGCGTCGACGCGGTCGGCGAGGTCCTCGCCACTGACGTCGCGCGCCCCGCGGAAGGCCGCCCGGTTGAGGCCCGAGCCCACGAACCGTTCGGGACCCACGACGGCGAACCTCGCCCGGTCCGCCAGCTGCTCCGCGACCGTCTTGCGACGTTGCCAGTCCTCGACCGGCATGAAGTCCTGGTCCCACCGCACCAGGTTCATCAGCTGCCCGCTCGCGGGCTCGCGGACCGTGTAGCCGAGCATGCCCGTCCGCCCCGGTGGTGCGGCGGTCCCGAACGAGGTGATCGCGGCAGCAGTCGTGGAGGGGACGATCGTGTCGAGGACCAGTCCGTCCTCCCGGCGCCGGCGGAGGAAGGGGAAGTGGCCGCTGCGTTCCGTGAGCTGCGCCTCGCCGAGCCCGTCGACGAGCACGACGCACGCGCGCCGAGCACGCGGAAGTCCCAGCGCCGCACGCCACCTGTCCCACTGGCCGTCGTCGGCGGAACGCTCCATGCCGACGGCGGCCGCCGTGGCGGCGAGCGTCCCGCGCCACACGTCGTCCGCGGGGACGACGAGGTCGGCCGGGCGGCTCACGGGAAGCTCTCGGCCACCGCCCGCGACAACGCCGAGGCGAAGCGGGTGGCCTGGTCGAGGCGGGCGCGGCCGTCGGCCTCGGCGCTGACGCGCAGGACGAGGTCGTCGGCGGTGGCGAAGCCGGTGTACCCGTGGTCCGCCTCACACTGCGGATCGCCGCAGCTGGCGGGTTCGAGCTCGATCCGGGAGTTCGACCCCCAGTGGACCGCGATGGTGACCTCGTCCACCACGGCGTGGTCGATCCTCGCCGCCTCCCGCACCCCGTGGGAGAGGACCACCGACGTGATGCGGCGCAACGCGATGGCCTCCGTCGTGGCGATCGCGAGCGGCCGGCCGTCCTGGCCGGGCTCGTCGTCGATATGGGCGCCGATCAGCCGCGTCGGGGTGAGGACGACGGCGGTGAGGTGACGGCGCAGTTCGGACGCATCGAACGTGGTCTCCGGGTGGACGAGGTAGGAGACGATCTCCTGGCCCCCGATCGCTACCTCGAGCACCCTCTCCACCAGTTCCGGGTAGTAGCCACCACGCTGCAGGTCGCGGCGCAGCGCGCTTCGAAGCATCTCAGGCACGCGGTCCATTGTGGCATCACTCGGTGGGGAGCGTCGGAAGGGTGCGTCTGACGCCGTCGGCGCGCGGGGTGTCGTCGATCTCGATGCGGGCGGCGAGCGGGAACGCACCCGCTGCCGCGACGACCACCGGGTTGAGTTCGATACGCCGGATCGCGGGGAAGTCGTCCTTCAGCTGCGCCACGCGCGCGACGACGTCCTCGAGGGCCGCGATGTCGAACGCGGGGACGCCACGGTGACCGCTCAGGCGCACGGCGGCCTTCGGGGCGCGCACAAGCTCGGAGACGTCGCGGCGGGAGAGCGGGGCGATCCGGTAGGCCACGTCGCCGAGGATCTCGACGGCGTCCCCGGCCAGGGCGACGCTCACCACCGGCCCGTGCAGCGGGTCCTCCACCGCCGTGACGACGCACGCCGGACCGGGCGGCACCATGCGCTGCAGCTCCACCAGTGCGACCCCGCGATCCCGGAGTTCGGCGACGGCATGGGAGAGGTCCGCCGCGTCATGGACATCGAGGTGGACACCCCCGAGGTCGACACGGTGGCGCAGGTGGGGCAGGACGGCCTTGACGGCGAGCGGCCAGCCGAGGCGGGCGGCGGCGGCGAGGGCCTCCGCCTCCGTGCCGGCGCACTCCGTGGGCTCCACGGTGATGCCGTAGCAGGCGAGCATCTCCGCGGCCAGGGGGCCGTCGACAGGACCCTCGGCCGCGCGGGCGAGGAGGGCGGCGAGGCGGCCGGGAACGGCGTCGTCGGCGTGCACGAGGGGCGAGTCGTCCACGGGCCGCGCACCCGCTGCGACACGCCCGGCGAGGTCGATCGCGCGCGCGGCGTCGTCGGTCGCGAACGTGCCCGCCAGCGCTGGCGGGAGGTCGCGGTCCAGGATGGCGAGCGTCCAGGTGGTGGGGGAACCGGCCCAGCCCGGGTCGGACACCTCGTCACCGGGCAGGGGCAGGTCCACCGCCACGCCGACCTCGCCGTCGTCGGCACACTCGAAGCGTCCCGCGGCGACCCGGCGGACATGGTCCGCGGCCGCGGCTGTCGTGGCCGCCAGCCGTAGCCGGTGCCGTGGCGCGGGAGGGAGGCGGAGGGCGACCTGCGCGAGGTCGACGAGTTCGTCGAGGTCACGCGCCTCGAGGACGCCCGCCTGCCGGAGCATGTCGGAGAGGACGGCCCGGGGCAGCGGCGAGGTGCGGACGACATGCCCCGGTGGGGCCATCTGGCCCGTCCGCGACCCGATGTGGCATACGACCGTGTGCGTCCGCGCGAGGTGCCGGGCCGTGCGGGCGAACTTCCGCGGGTTCCCGATGGAGTCCAGGCTCAGCGCGACCACCCGGGTGCTCCCATCCCCACTCCACCACTGCATGGCGTCGTTCCCGGAGATGTCGATGCGGTGGCCTGCCGAGATGAATCCCTCCACCGGGATGCCGCGGGCGCGGAGCCGCCGGAGGATCGCCGCGCTGGAACGGGCGCCTTGGGCGAACACGCCGAGCTCGCCGCCCAGGCGGGGGGCGGGTACGGCGGTGAGGATGCCTGCGGCCGGGCTGGCGATGCCGAGCGAGCCTGGACCGAGGATCCGCATCCCCCCGGACCGCGCGGCCTTGAGGAGGGCGAGGTGCCACGCGGCATCGGTGGTGTCCCGCCCACTCAGCACGACGGCGGCGCGCACCCCGGCCCGCCCCAGGTCGCGCACCGTCCCGGCGAGTGCGTCGTCGTCGACCGCGACGACCGCCAGGACGCGCCCCCCGGTCGGTGCGCCATCCCAGCGGGGCAGCGCCGGGAGGTGGTCGAGGACGCGTCCCGCGGCGCCGCTCCCGACGGCGACGACGGACTCCGGGGTCATGAGGTGGAGCATCGACCGGGACTCGGCGTACTGCTCGCGGGCGGTCATCACCCGCCACGCCTCGGTGGTCGTCGTGAGGTCGAGGCTGACCTCGACGATCCCCTCGTCCACCACGGCGGTCGTGGAGTAGCCGGCCTCACGGAAGACGGAGAGCATCCGCCGGTTGGTGGGCAGGACCTCGGCGGTGAACCGGCGGAACCCTCGTTCCCGGCCGGCGGCTGCGAGATGGTCGAGCAGGATCGAGCCGAGGCCGCGGCCCTGGTGGGCGTCCCCGACGTAGAACGCCACCTCCGCCGTCGCGCCGTCCACCGCGTCGTAGCAGCCCATCGCGCACAGCGGTCCGCTGGTCCCCTCTGTCACCACCAGGGCGACGCGGCTGCGGTGGTCGACCTGCGTGAAGCGGTCGAGTTCCTCCGCGGTCAGGGCACCACGGGCGCCGAAGAACCGGAAGACGCGGGACTGCTCGGACTGGCTGAGGTGGAGCCGCTGGAGGGCGTCGGCGTCCGAGGGGAGGATGGGGCGCACGTGCATGGTCGCGCCGTCACGCGTCACCACGTCGGCCTCCCAGTGGCGCGGGTAGCGGTGGGGCATGCCAGCAGCCTAGCCGCCGGGTTTCCGTGATTGACGGGGCGGCAGGCGATAATCGGCCCCATGACCCCGAAGCGCACCCCTCCCCCGCCCGTGGACGAGCGCATCGTCGACGTCGACGTGACGACCGAGATGGAAGGGTCCTTCCTGGAGTACGCCTACTCCGTCATCTACGCCCGCGCCCTCCCCGACGCTCGTGACGGGCTGAAGCCGGTGCAGCGCCGCATCCTCTTCCAGATGGACCAGATGGGCCTGCGCCCGGACCGCGGACACGTCAAGTCCGCGCGCGTCGTCGGTGACGTGATGGGCAAGCTGCACCCGCACGGTGATGCCGCCATCTACGACGCCCTGGTGCGGATGGCGCAGCCCTTCTCGCTGCGGGTGCCGCTCGTGGACGGGCACGGCAACTTCGGCTCCCTCGACGACGGGCCGGCCGCACCCCGCTACACGGAGGTCCGCCTCACCGCGGCCGCCCTCGAACTCACCCGCTCGCTCGACGAGGACGTCGTCGACTTCGTCCCCAACTACGACTCGTCGCTCCAGCAACCGGCCGTGCTGCCGTCGGCCTTCCCCAACCTGCTGGTGAATGGCGCGCAGGGCATCGCGGTCGGCATGGCGACCAACATGCCCCCGCACAACCTCGTCGAGGTCGTGGCGGCGGCCCGGCACCTGATCGCGCACCCCGATGCCACCCTCGAGGAACTCGTCCGCTTCGTCCCCGGGCCCGACCTGCCCTCGGGCGGGAAGATCATCGGGCTCGACGGGATCCGGGAGGCGTACGCCACCGGGCGGGGATCCTTCCGAACCCGGGCGAAGACGCGGATCGAGTCGATCTCAGCCCGAAAACGCGCCGTCGTCGTGACCGAGCTGCCGTACCAGGTGGGTCCCGAGCGGGTGATCGACAAGATCAAGGACGCAGTCACCGCGAAGAAGGTGCAGGGCATCGCCGCGGTCACCGACCTCTCCGACCGGGAGCACGGCCTGCGCCTCGTGATCGAGGTCAAGAACGCCTTCAACCCTGAGGCGGTCCTCGATGCACTCTTCCGGTACACCCCGCTCGAGGAGAGTTTCGGCATCAACAACGTCGCCCTCGTCGACGGCCAGCCCCGGACCCTGGGGCTCCGGGAACTCCTCGAGGTCTACGTCGGCCATCGCCTCGAGGTGGTGCGGCGCCGCACCCGGCACCGGCTCGCCGCGAGTACCGACAGGCTCCACCTGGTGGAGGGCCTCCTGCTGGCGATCGCCGACATCGACGAGGTCATCCAGGTGATCAGGAGCAGCGAGAACGCCGAGGAGGCCCGGACGCGGCTCATGGCGGTGTTCGACCTGTCCGAGCGGCAGGCGGAGTACATCCTCGAACTGCGGCTGCGGCGCCTCACGAAGTTCTCGCGCATCGAACTGGAGGCCGAGCGGGCGGAGCTCACGGAGCGGATCGGTCACCTCACCGCGATCCTCGAGTCGGACTCGCTGCTCCGAGGCGTCGTGAGCGAGGAGCTGGCGGCCGTCGCCACGACCTTCGGGACCCCGCGCCGCACCATCCTCCTCGAGGGTTCGGGAACGCCGACGGCGCCCGCGGCGCGCGCGGCCACCGTCCCGCTCGAGGTGCCCGACGGTCCCTGCACGATCATGCTCTCCGGGACGGACCTGCTCGCCAGGGTGGACGGCAGCGTCGCGTCCACGGGCCCCCGCCGGGCCCACGACGCCCTGCGCGCCGCCGTCGTGGCCTCCACGCACGGGCACATCGGTGTCCTGACCTCCACGGGCCGCCTGGTGCGCGAGCCGGTCCTGGACATCCCCGCCCTCGCCCCGGTGGAGGGGAGGCCGGGCCTGAGTGGCGGCACACCGGTGACGGAGATGGTGGCGCTGGAACCCGGGGAGGACGTCGTCGGGCTGGTGGGTCTCGACCCCGCCGGTCCCCCGCTGGTGATCGCCACGGCCGCCGGCGTCGTGAAGCGGATCTCCCCGGCGGAGTTCCCCCAGAACAGGGACTCCTTCAGCGTGATCGGGCTCAAGGAGGGCGACCGGGTCATCGGGGCCGGAACCACCCCGGATGAGGACGACCGGATCGTGCTGGTGACCTCCGACGCGCAGCTCCTGCACTTCCCCGCCTCCCAGGTGCGCCCCCAGGGACGTGCGGCGGGCGGGATGGCGGGCATCGCCCTCGCGGACGGCGCAGAGGTCATCCACCTGGGTGTCGTGGGCGCCGCGCGGGTTCCGGAGGCAGTCCTCGTGACCGTCACCGGGACGGATGGGGCGCTGCCGGGAACGGTCGCCGGGTCGGTGAAGGTGACACCCTTCGCGCTCTACCCCGGCAAGGGCCGGGCCACGATGGGGGTGCGGGCCCACCGCTTCCTGCGCGGCGAGGATCGTCTGCAACTCGCGTGGGTCGGCGCTGCCCCCCGCGCGGTGGGCGCCGCCGGACAGGCCGTCGACCTGCCCGCCCCCGACGAGCGCCGCGACGGGTCCGGGAGGCCTCTTCCGACCCCACTGGCGGCGATCGGCTGACCCTCAGAGGTCGATCGCGTAGAGCACAGTCCGGTGCGTGGGCTCGAATCCCAGTTGCACGTACAGGTGCTGCGCGCCGGCGGGGTCGTCGAGGTCGACGTCGATGCCGGCGAAGTCCATGCCGGACTCGCGGAACGCCCGCATGCTGTGGCAGAGCAGCGCCCGGGCGACGCCACGCCGTCGCCACGGGGCAAGGACGCCGAGGGCCTCGATGTAGCCCTCCCGCCACCCGAGCGCCTGCCAGTCCTCCTCCCACCGGGAGGAGAGGATGTAACCGGCCACCCGCGCCCGGTCGGTGGAGCGATCCAGCGCGACGAAGGACCACTCGCGTACGACGTCGGCCATCAGCCGCTCCCACTGGAGGGGGGTCAGCGCCCCGGATTCACCGTGGTCCGCGAAGGCCTGGTTGTGGGCGCGCCGGACCGCGTCGCTGAGCGTCTCGCTCCACGGCACGACGGCGAGGTACGGACCCAGCGGGATGTCGGGGATCTCCTCGGACAGGTCACGCCGCATCTGCGTGAACCACCGCCGTGCCGTGAAGCCGTTCCGTTCGAGGAGGTCGATCATCCCCGTCACCGTCTCCTCGGCGAAGTGGGCGATCTGGGCGGGACCCTCGAGTCCGGACTTCGCGAGGAGGTGGCGTGCGATGTCCAGCTGCCAGGCGACGATGCTCGTCCCGATGTTCCGGTCGCGCCAGGAGGGGTGGACGGCGCCCGAGCAGGTCGCGCGGACCACCGACTGTTCCGTCACCTGGACCCGGACGTAGCCGTACGCGACGAGCTCACCGGCGTCGTCGAAGGCCCCGTACGCGCTGTGCGGCACGTCAGGCTCGAAGAGGTCCACCAGCTCGGACTCGGTGGTCCGGAACGGCGTGCGATCGTGGTCCTCGACGACGCGCTGCAGCCGCGCCATCGCGCCCACATCGGCCTCGTGCAGCGCACGCCAGCGCGCCTGCCCGACCGGAATCCGGATGTGGGCTGGAGGCTCGGCCCGGACCGCGAGCGGCAGGTCTGCAGGAACCCGTGGGTACTGGTTCCGCTGGCGATCGTCACCGCCGCGCTTCGGCAGGTCGAGGAAGCTCATGGTTGCTCGATGGTGTAGAGCAGGTCGACGGCCACCGGGGCGAAGCCCGCAGCCGCCAGGGCATCACGCCACGGCATCGAGGCAGGGGCGACGCTCGCCAGCGCACGGACTCCCTCGCGGGCCGCCACCCCGAGCAGTTCCCCGACGAGGCGTGCTGCCACCTCCACCGGTGTGCCGGGCTCGAGGAGCAGCGTGTGGAGGTGGACGATCGGTTCGTTCCCGGCCGTCATGCCCCGCCGCCCGAGCACCGCGGCCGTCAGCCGGCCGTCCATCTCCGCGCCGAATGACTGGAGGTCGGAGGTCTCGAGGAGCTCGCCGACCGTGAGCGCGTTCGCGATGAAGCCGAGGGGCTCGTGCCCGGCGCGGGCGGCGAGACCCTCGACGGCCGCGCGGTCATCGTGAGCGAGCGGCCGGATGCCGAGGGTGTGTCCGGCGGGGCCGTCCACGGGCACGCCGCTACCGAGGATCTCGACACGGGCGTGGCAGCTGAAACCCGCTGCGGTGTACAGCCGGCGCCGGTCGATGAGCTGCGACGGGATCGGGGCGCCGATGACCGCGGGTCCGCTCGCGGCGCCGAGGAACGCCAGGCTCCAGCGATCCTGCCACGCGAGGACCGCCCGGCCGATCCCGCGGCCCCGCCAGGTCGGGTCGATGGACGCCCGCAGGGCGACGGCGTCCCGTCGGTCCGCGGCGCGCACGCTCGCGCACGCGCGCACCTCCCCGCGCGCATCGAGGCCGACCATTGCCACCTGCGTCGACGTACGGGGCTGGAACACCCGGGTGAGCACCGCTGCCGGCGTTCGGACGAGGGCGGAGTCCGAGTCCTCGCAGCGCCGCACGAGGCGTTCCAGCGACTCCATCCCGTCGACGTCCACCGGCTGCCAGGTGAGTCCCAGATGAGAACCGGGCAGGCCCCCGAGCGCGTCGATGGGTGGCGCGTCGGAAGCTTTCACACCTCCGATCTTAGGGGCTCGGGCTCAGGCGTCGATGCTCTCGCGGTCCACCCGGTGCGCTCCGGCGATGATGAAGTCCTTGCGCGGGGCGACGTCGTTCCCCATCAGCAGCTCGAACACCGACTCGGCCCGGTGCACCGCTGCCTCGTCCGCCGTCGTGATGCGGCGGAGCGTCCGGCGCGCCGGGTCCATCGTCGTCTCGGCAAGCTGGTGGGCGTCCATCTCGCCGAGACCCTTGTAACGCTGGATCGGGTCCTTGTGGCGCCGCCCCTGTCTCTGCAGCTGGGTGAGGACCCTGCCCAGCTCGTCCTCGCTGTAGGTGTAGATCACCTCGCCGGCCCGCCTCCCGACAGCCGCCACCTCGACCCGGTGCAGCGGCGGGACCGCGGCGAACACCCGGCCGGCCTCGACAAGCGGACGCATGTAGCGGAAGAAGAAGGTCAGGAGCAGGGTCCTGATGTGCGCGCCGTCGACGTCGGCGTCCGTCATCAGCACGATCTTGCCGTAACGGGCCTGGCTCAGGTCGAAGGTGCGTCCAGCACCCGCCCCGATGACCTGGATGATGGAGGCGCACTCCTGGTTCTTCAGCATGTCGGTCGGGGAGGTCTTCTGGACGTTCAGGATCTTCCCCCGGATCGGGAGCAACGCCTGGAACTCCGAGTTCCGCGCGTCCTTCGCCGTCCCCAGCGCACTCTGCCCCTCCACGATGAACAGCTCCGAGCGCTCGACGTCGTCACTGCGGCAGTCAGCGAGCTTCGCGGGCAGGGACGACGTCTCGAGTGCGGTCTTGCGCCGGGCGATCTCCTTGTGCATCCGTGCCGAGACACGGGCGCGCATCTCCCCGACGATCTTCTCGAGCAGCAACCCGGCCTGCTCCCTGTCCGCCCGCCGGGTCGAGCTGAGGAACGCCTCCAGCTCCTTCTCCACCACGCGCGCGACCACGCCCCGCACCGGCGCGGTTCCGAGCACCTCCTTCGTCTGGCCCTCGAACTGCGGCTCGGGGAACCGCACCGTGATCACTGCCGTGAGGCCGGCCATCACGTCGTCCTTCTCGATCCGCGCGTCCCGGGCCGTGACCTTGAGCCGCCGGCTGTTGGCTTCGACGGCGGCCCGGAGTGTCTTCAGGAGCGCCTGCTCGAACCCGGCGATGTGGGTTCCGCCCTTGGGCGTGGCGATGATGTTGACGAAGGAGCGCACGGTGGTGTCGTAGCCCCGGCCCCACCGCACGGCGATGTCCACCACACAGTCCCGCTGCACCTCGCGGGGCCGGAGGTGGCCCTTCTCGTCGAGCTGCTGAACCGTCTCGGTGAACGTGCCGGTCCCGGTGAGGCGGAGCACCGCGGTCACTGGCGGGTCGGGCGCGAGGAACCCGGTGAAGTCCACGACGCCGCCGTCGTGACGGAACTCCTCCACGCGGGGAGCCCCCCCGGTCCGCCGGTCCTCGATCCGCAGCGTGAGGCCGGGCACCAGGAAGGACGTCTGGCGGGCGCGCTCGACCAGTTCGTCGTAACTGAAGTCGGCCGTCACCGGGAAGATCTGGCGATCCGCCCAGTACCGGACCCGTGAGCCCGTCCGCGCCCGCGGGACGCGTCCGACGACGGTGGGTTGCGACGCCGTCGTGAACGGAGTGAAGGGCGAGGCCGGCGAGACGCCGGCCGAGTCGTCGAACGTGCCGGGCTCACCGCGGTGGAAGGTCATCCGGTGGGTCTTCCCGCCGCGGTCGACCTCCACGTCCAGCCGTTCGGACAGCGCGTTCACGACAGAGGCGCCCACGCCGTGGAGACCACCGGAGGCCGCGTAGGAGCCGCCACCGAACTTCCCCCCCGCGTGGAGCTTCGTGAAGACGACCTCGACGCCCGACAGGCCCACCGATTCCACGGTGTCGACGGGGATGCCGCGGCCATCGTCCCGTACCTCGACCGACGAGTCCGGGTGAAGGACGACCTCGATCAGCCGGGCGTGACCCTCGAGCGCCTCGTCGACGGCGTTGTCGATGATCTCCCACACGCAGTGCATGAGTCCGCGGGAGTCGGTGGACCCGATGTACATGCCGGGGCGCTTGCGGACCGCCTCCAGCCCCTCGAGGACGGAGAGGTGGCGGGCGGTGTAGTCCGTGGGACTGGTGGCTGGCACGTCCCTCATCCTACGGTCCGGCAATGACAGGATCGCCGGAGGCCCTCGCCTACGCCGGCAGCGAACGAGGCGCCCCAGGGGGAAGAGACTGTCGGTGCCCCGTGGTTACATGCTGGTGTGACGACATCACTCGAGATCCCGCGACTCACCGCCCAGGACCGGTGTGATGCCTGTGGCGCGCAGGCGTACGTCCGTGTCGAGCTGGCCACCGGCCAACTCCTCTTCTGCGCCCACCACGCCCGCCGGCACGCGGACGCCCTCGCCCGCGTCGCCGTCGCCATCCACGACGAGACGGATCGCCTCGAGGAGGACGTGCGCACGCCGGAGGCGTGACGCAGCGGCGTCCCGGTCAGGCAGTCCAGAGCGTCCGGTCAGTCCAGGTAGTCCCGCAGCACCTGCGAGCGGGACGGGTGACGGAGCTTGGACATTGTCTTCGACTCGATCTGGCGGATCCGTTCGCGGGTGACACCGTAGACCTTGCCGATCTCGTCGAGCGTCTTCGGCTGCCCGTCCGTGAGGCCGAACCGCATCGACACGACACCCGCCTCCCGTTCGGACAGGGTGTCGAGCACCTGGTGCAGCTGCTCCTGGAGCAACGTGAAGCTGACCGCGTCCGCGGGGACGATCGCCTCGGAGTCCTCGATGAGGTCGCCGAACTCGCTGTCCCCGTCCTCACCGAGCGGCGTGTGCAGTGAGATGGGCTCGCGCCCGTACTTCTGTACCTCGACGACCTTCTCCGGCGTCATGTCGAGCTCCCGGGCGAGTTCCTCGGGGGTGGGCTCGCGACCGAGGTCCTGCAGCATCTGCCGCTGCACCCGGGCCAGCTTGTTGATGACCTCGACCATGTGCACGGGGATGCGGATAGTCCGCGCCTGGTCCGCCATGGCGCGGGTGATCGCCTGCCGGATCCACCAGGTCGCGTAGGTGGAGAACTTGTAGCCCTTCGTGTAGTCGAACTTCTCCACCGCCCGGATCAGGCCCAGGTTGCCCTCCTGGATGAGGTCGAGGAAGAGCATCCCCCGCCCGGTGTACCGCTTCGCCAGCGACACGACGAGACGCAGGTTGGCCTCGAGCAGGTGGTCCTTCGCGTTCCGGCCGTCCTGGGCGATCCACTGCAGCTCGCGCTTCAGCTTCTTGTCCATCGTCTCGCCCTCACGGGCGAGCTTCTCCTCCGCGAAGAGTCCCGCCTCGATCCGCTTCGCGAGGTCCACCTCCTGCTCGGCGTTGAGCAGCGCCACCTTCCCGATCTGCTTCAGGTAGTCCTTCACCGGATCGGCGGTCGCACCAGCGGTGACGACCTGCTGGACCGGGGCGTCGTCGTCGTCCGAGTCGGACACCACGAATCCCGTATCGGCGCCTGCCTCCGAGTCCTCCCTCGCCGCGGCGCGCGACGAGCGCCGGGCCGAGCGGCGCCGCGCGGAGGCTACCGCCTCCTCGTCGATGACCTCCTCGGCCTCCTCGTGCTCCTCTGCTTCCTCGTCCTCTTCGGCTTCCGGGGAGACGTCCTCGTCCTCGTGGTCGTCGGGAGTGGCGACGTCCTCCCCCTCTAGGCTCTCGTCGACCACCAGGTCCTCCACGTCGACACCCTCGACCTCGAGGTCGGCGACGTCTTCCGGCTCCGCGTCGCTCTCAGTCTCGAACTCGTCGTCGGGGTTCGCCCCGACAGCCGGCTTGATGGACGAGTCGTCCCGCGGACCCGCGGGAGCGGCAGCGGAACGCGAGCGTTGCGGCGCGGTCCGGGAGCGCGACGGCTTCCTCTTCGTGCCCTCCTGCGCCGTGTCAGCGACGGGCGACGCCTCCGCGTTCTTCTCCTCGGAAACCGCAGGGCGAGCAGGCTGCGTGCGGCGCGAGGAACTCTTGGCGGCGGGGGTTGAAGACACGGAGCACCCTTCGGATTCGGTCTGGAGCGGGCCACGGCTCAGCGCCGACGCCCACACATTATAAGCGGGCCACGCACGTCGGGACGTGCGCGCGTCCTAGGTACAACGGCCGGCTCAGGCCTTCCTATTCCCGGGGACCGTCATCGAACGCGGAGAGCGGTGGGCACGCGCACACCACGTTCCGGTCTCCCCAGGCGCCGTCAATCCGGCGAACGGGCGGCCAGTACTTGCCCTCCACACCTCCCGGGAACACCGCACGCATGCGGGAGTACGGGTGGTCCCAGTCGCCCGCGATGCACTGCGCCGTGTGCGGCGCTCCCACGAGGGGGTTGTCACCAGCGGGCCACACACCCTCCGCCACCGCGCGTGCCTCCGCGGCGATCGCCGTCACGGCGTCACAGAAGCGGTCGAGCTCACGGAGGTCCTCGGACTCGGTGGGTTCAACCATGAGAGTCCCCGCGACCGGGAAGGACATCGTGGGGGCGTGGAAGCCGTAGTCGATGAGCCGCTTCGCGACGTCGTCGACCGTGATGCCCGTCTCGGCCTTGAGTTCCCGGAGGTCGACGATGCACTCGTGGGCCACCAGCCCTCCGGGACCGCGGTAGAGGATCGGGAAGGAGTGCGAGACCCGCTCGGCCACGTAGTTGGCGGCGAGCACCGCGGCACCGGTCGCCTGGCGGAGACCGGTGGCTCCCAGCATCCGGATGTACGCCCAGGAGATCGGCAGGATCGACGCCGAGCCGTGGGGCGCCGCGCTCACCGCGCCGTCCTCACGCCCGCCGAACGGGTCGAGGGCGTGGCCGGGCAGGTAGGGGGCCAGGTGGGCGCGCGCCACGACCGGACCCACACCCGGTCCGCCCCCACCATGCGGGATGGCGAACGTCTTGTGGAGGTTGAGGTGCGACACGTCGCCGCCGAAGGCCCCTGGTCGCGCCACTCCGACGAGCGCGTTCAGGTTGGCACCGTCGATGTACACCTGGCCGCCCGCCGCATGCACGAGGTCACAGACCTCGACGACCGACTCCTCGTACACGCCATGCGTCGAGGGGTAGGTCACCATGATCGCGGCGAGGGAGTCCCGGTGGATCTCGACGAGGCGACGGAGATCGGCCATGTCGATGTTGCCGGCGGTGTCACAGGCAACGACGACGACCCGGAGGCCGGCCAGCACCGCCGACGCGGCGTTCGTCCCGTGCGCCGAGGAGGGGATCAGGCACACGGTCCGATCGTCCCCACCCTGGGCGCGGTGGTACGCGCGGATCGCGAGCAGGCCGGCGAGCTCGCCCTGCGAACCGGCGTTGGGCTGCAGGCTCGCGGCGTCGTAACCGGTGACCGCCAGAAGCCAGCCCGTGAGTTGCTCGATGAGTTCCCGGTACCCCTGGACGTCCTCTGCCGGCGCGAACGGGTGGATGCGCGCGAACCCGGCCCAGGTGATGGGGGCCATCGAGGCCGCGGAATTCAGCTTCATCGTGCACGACCCCAGGGGGATCATGCCGCGGTCGAGGGCGTAGTCCTTCTCGGCGAGACGGTGGAGATAACGCATCATCGCGGTCTCCGAGCGGTGGCTGTTAAACACCGGATGCGTGAGGAACTCGCCGCTCCGAACCATGCCCCCGGGGATGCCGACGTCGGTTCCCGCCTCGCCCGGCGAGCCGACGGCGTGTTCCCGCAGCGCCTCGACCACCGCGGCGATGTCGCGCTCCGTGGTGACCTCGTCCACGCTCAGGCGCAGCGTGGTCGCGTCCTGCCTCCACGCCGTCACGTTCCTCTCGAGGAGGTCGCGAGCGGCGCTCCCGGCGTCGTCGACGTGAACGGTGAGGGTGTCGAAGTAGGTGGCGTTGGCCACCGGGACCCCGGACTCCTCCAGCTGGCGGCGCAGCTGCGCTGTCGTGGCGTTGATGCGCCGCGCGATCGCGCGGAGACCGTCCGGTCCGTGCCACACCGCGTACATCGAGGCGATCACCGCGAGGAGCACCTGGGCGGTGCAGATGTTCGACGTCGCCTTCTCCCGGCGGATGTGCTGTTCACGCGTCTGGAGGGTGAGGCGGTAGGCGGGAGTGCCATCGGCATCACGCGAGACACCGACGAGCCGTCCCGGCATCTGGCGGAGCAGGCCCTCCGTGACCGCGAGATATCCGGCGTGGGGCCCGCCGAAGCCGAGCGGGACACCGAACCGCTGGGTCGTGCCCGCGGCAATGTCCGCCCCCAGTTCGCCGGGTGGCGCGATGAGCGTAGCCGCCAGCAGATCGGCGACGATGGTCACGAGCGCCCCGGCACCATGGGCGGCGGCCACCAGTGCAGTGACCTGCTCGCGCTCGAGCACGCGTCCGGAGGCTCCCGGGATCTGGAGCGCGACACCGAAGGCCCCCGTGAGGTCAGGCATCCCGGCCGCGGCGTCGAAACGGACGAGCTCGATCCCGACGGCTGCCGCACGAGTCGCGAGCACTCCGTGCGTCTGGGCGAAGAGGTCCTCGTCCACGAGGTACAGATTCCCCTTCGACCTCGTCGCACGGCGCGAGAGCAGCATCGCCTCCGCGACCGCGGTGGCCTCGTCAAGCATCGACGCGCCGGCAATCGGGAGGCCCGTCAGGTCCGAGACCATGGTCTGGAAGTTCAGCAGTGCTTCCAGGCGGCCCTGGGAGATCTCAGGCTGGTACGGCGTGTAGGCGGTGTACCAGGAGGGATTCTCGAGGAGGTTCCTGCGCAGCACCTCGGGCAGCACCGTGTCGTAGTACCCCTGGCCGATCATCGAGACGCGCACCACGTTGCGCGCCGCGATGCGGCGAAGCTCCTCGAGAGCCTCGGACTCCGAAGCCGGGTCGGGCAGGCCGGCTGGCGCCTCGTTCTCGTGGATCGCGGGCGGAACCGCCCGCCGGAGCAGTTCCTCGACGTCGGACACCCCGAGCGCGGCGAGCATCGCCGCGGTGTCCGCCGCACGAGGTCCGATGTGGCGGTCGGCGAAGGTCACGCGTCGAGACCCTCCACGAACTCGCGGTACTCGTCGGCCGTGATGAGTTCGGAGTCGTCATCGAAGATCACCTCGTAGAGCCATGCGCTCCACGGGTCGGCGCTGACCGACTCGGGAGCCTCGACGACGTCCGCGTTGACAGCCGTCACCTGGCCCGACACGGGGGCGACCAGGTCCGAGACCGACTTGGTGGACTCGATCTCCCCACACGGCTCGCCCGCCGTGATCTGGGATCCGACATCCGGCAGGTCGACGTACACGACGTCACCCAGGGAGTCGGCGGCATAGGCCGTGACGCCGACTCGCCCGGTCGCGCCGTCGGTGAGCAACCACTCGTGGTCGCGGGTGTACTTGCGGTCGGTCGGGATCGACACTTCTCCTCCTCGTGTTCCTCAGGCTGGCCTGCGGTAGAACGGCAACGGTGTGACGGACATGGCCTGGGGACGGCCGCGGACATCGACGTCCAGGACGGCGCCGGCCTCCGCGTGTGCGGCTGCGACGAGGGCGAGCGCGATAGGCACGCCGAGCGTGGGTGACAAAGCCCCGGAGGTCACGACGCCAATCTCCTCGCCATCCCGCAGGACCGGCGATCCAGCCCTGGCGGCGCGCCGACCCTCCCCCACGAGCCCGACGAGGCTGCGCAGCGGCGGGGTGGCGGCCATCCGCGCGAGGGCAGGCCGGCCAATGAACTCGTGGTCGAGGTTGACCACCCTCCCGAGGCCGGCCTCCCACGGGCTCACATCCTCCGTGAGCTCGTGGCCGTACAGGGGCATCCCGGCCTCGAGGCGCAGGGTGTCACGCGCCGCGAGCCCACAGGGCAGCGGCGAGGCGGGGCCCGCGGACGCCAGGGCCTCCCACACTTCCTCCGCGCTGGAGGCGGGGACGATGATCTCGAAACCGTCCTCACCCGTGTATCCCGTCCGGGCCACGAGCGCGGGGACCCCGGCCACGCTGGCCGGTGTGATCGCGTAGTACCGCAGCGAGCCAAGGTCCGCGTCGCACAAGCCGGCGAGCACGTCCGCAGCCTTCGGACCCTGCAACGCCACCATTGCGCGGCTGACGGTGTGGTCGACCACCTGGGCCTGGGAACCCGCCGAGCGCTCGGTGAGTGCACCCGCCACCCGCTCCCTGTTGGCCGCGTTCGCGATGACGAGGTACTCCTCAGGCGCGAGCCGATACACGATGAGGTCGTCGAGCACGCGTCCCTCGTCGTCGGTGATCAGCGAGTACTTCGCCTTTCCGACCCGCAGTGCGCTCGACACCACCACCAGCGACCGGTCGAGGACGACGGGGCTGTCCGGCCCGCTCACCTCGAGCTGCGCCATGTGGGACAGGTCGAAGATGCCGACCGCCGTGCGAACCGCGTGGTGTTCGGCGATGTCCGAGGTGAACCGGACAGGCATCTGCCAACCGGCGAAAGGAACGAGGGTGGCACCCAGCCGCTCATGGATCCGCGCCAGCGGGGTACTGTGAAGGTTCACGGGCGAGCTCCCTTCAGATTTAGCACCAAAACTACCAGCCAGAGCCCGCGTTCAGGCCGCATCCGTTCCAAACCACGGGGGTGGGCATGCGTGCGCCAGGGCCCGCGCCACGAGACGGGTGAGCGCGTAGTCGGGATCCTCCCCGATCGCCTGTTCCGACAGGATGCGGGCGCGCGTCCCGTCACCCGCGTACCACGCCAGGTAGGCGGCGAGGGCGAGGGGCGCGGCGGCTCGCCCGGTGGGGGCGAAGCGGGCGATCCGGGAGAGCGCGCCGTAGGCCCGCTCGAGGAGCTGGGAGTCCGGGCGGGACGACGTGCCGAGGGCTGCCTCCACATCGACGGCGGAGAAGTCCTCAACGTCGGCGGGTTGGCCCGCGAGGAGCCAAGCGAGCACGCCGTCCCGGAACGCCACGTCCTCGAGCGCACGCAGGAGGATCGCCGTGTCCGCTGTCGTGGTGGGCCCACCGCGGCGAAGCTCGGTCTGGAACAGCGCGCTCGCCCTCACCGTGTCCGCCGGCGTCCCGAGGTCCGCGGCGATCATGGCAGTCGTCGTGCCCTCGACCGTACGACGGAACCGATAGTCCTCCGGGGACTGGACGAACTCGCACGCGGGGTGTGACATGGCGATCGTGGTGGTGGCGAGTTCAAGCGCATCCTCCACGCCGAGCGACACGCCATCAGCGGAGAACCCGTGGATCCACTCCCCACTCACGACGTAGCAGCCTCCGTGGAACGTGAACGGCCAGTGTTCTGACAGCACCTCCAGGACGTTTCGCACCCACCGGCCCGGCTCGCGGTCCGTGAAGACGGTTGCGATCGCGGCGTCGTCGTTCGTGCGGGCGAGCACCGCGAGCACCTGGGCCAGGGAGTCAGCGGCGCCAGGGCCGACGGCGGCACCCAGGTCGAGGCGCGCCGACGCCCCGATCCGCAGGACCCCGGGCTCGACGGAACAGCACGTCACGACGAGTGACTCCCGCGGGCAGTAGCCGAATGTGAACGGGATGGACGCGATGACCTCATTCGCCACGGTCCAGGACTCGAAGTTCTCCATGCCGGCATCCCACCCGAGCCGGCGACGGCGCGCGTCGCCCCGAGGCGCAGGCTGTGGACACCGGAGACCCACCCCAGCCTGTGGGCGGTCGCCGCGTCGGCACCCGGCGGACCTCCTAGGCTGGGACGGTGGATGCACTGCAGGGATTCGTCACGGCCGTCTCGGAGCGGTGCGCGCTGGTGGTCGAGGAGCCCATCTCGGACCTTCCGGACGTCGCCCCGGCCCTGGAGACCTTCCTCGAACCCGCCCGCGTCCTCCTGCGGGGCGGCAAGCGCATGAGGGCCCAGCTGCTCGCACTCGGGTGGTCCGCGGCGGGCGGAACACCCGGTGCGGCGGCAGTCCACGCCGGCGCGGCGCTGGAGCTGTTCCAGGCCGCCGCCCTCGTGCACGACGACATCATCGACAACGCCGACACCCGGCGCGGGCACCCGTCGACCCACATCCACTTCGCGCGGCGATCCCCCGGCGACCCCGCGGCGCATGCCTCAGCGGCGTACGGGACCCACGCCGCGATCCTCCTCGGGGACCTGCTCCTGGTGCTCTCCCACAGGGAGATGCGCCGTGCCACCGCGCACGCGCCCGACCCGGTGGTGGTGGACGAGATCTGGGACAGGATGACCGCCGAGGTCGCGGTCGGGCAGTACCTGGACGTGCGAGGCGGGATCGAGGGGTGCGGCGGGGACGGGTCCGTGGCCGCCATGGACCGTTCGCTGCAGGTGATCCGGCACAAGTCGGCGCGGTACTCGGTCGAACACCCTCTCGTGCTGGGCGGCGCGCTCGCTGGCGCATCACCCGCACTCCGTGACGCGCTCACGGCGATCGGCCTACCGCTCGGCGAGGCCTTCCAGTTGCGCGACGACGATCTCGGCGTCTTCGGTGACCCGGCGCGTACCGGCAAACCTGCTGGGGATGACCTGATCGAGGGCAAGTGCACCCCCCTCGTGATTCTCGGCCTCGAGATGAGCACGCCCGACGACGCGGCGTTCCTGCGGCAGAGCCTCGGCGACCGGTCCCTGGGGCCGGAGGCCATCGAGCGGATCCGGGGATTCCTCAGGGCGTCCGGCGCGGTGTCGCGGCACGAGGAGCTGATCGAAGGAAGGCGTGCCGAGGCACTCACTGCCATCGACACGGCTCCCATCCCGGAGGACATCCGGACATCGCTGCGGCGCGTCGCGGACACCCTCACGCGACGCGACACCTAGTCCGCGATGGCGGCTCGCCGGACGGCGTGCGTCCGGCCCGCCTCGAGTGCCCTGATGGGTGCCTCACCGAGTTCCGCGTGCGGGCTCAGCAGCCACTCGACGATCGCCGTGTCATCCATGCCGGCGTCGCGCAGCTGGATGATGCTCCCGCGCAACCCGTCCACCAGGCGATCGCCCACGAGGAAGGAACCGGGAACGCGGTACCCCTCGACGCCCTCGAGTCGAGTGCCGACGAGCCGCTGGTCACGGACGAGGGCCCGGACCTCCCGCGGCTGGAGTCCCAGACGATTGGCGACCTCCGGCAGAGGTAGCCACTCGTCGTCCAGGGCGCGGAGGTCCACCCGCGAAAAATACCACCCGACGGCGACGAACCGGTGTGCGGCGCGCCTGAGAAGTCGTTAGGGTGTCGAGTTGGTAACATCCGCCACTTCATCCTCACCAGTCACTTCCTCACCCACCCGGAGCAATGATGCCGTCTCTCCCCTCGCGTCTCACGATGAGCGCTGCCATCGCCGCCGGCACCGTGGTGGCGGGTGGCCTGCCCGCAGCCGCCACCCCGATCGACGGGACAACCGCCCTGGCCCCGCGGGCGCGCCCTCGAACTCCCAGCCCGGGCACCATCCGCGACGCCCGCGCTCACCTACAAGGTCGTGGCCGGCGACACCGTCTCCGCGATCGCGCTGCGCACCGGAACCTCGGTCCAGAGCATCATCGCCGCGAACGGCCTCGACTCCCGTGCCACGATCCGCGTCGGGCAAGTGCTCCTGATCCCAAGCCCGGTGTCCGCTCCCGCGGCTCCCGCGGCTCCCGCGGCTCCCGCGGCTCCCGCGGCACCCGCGGCACCGGCACCCGCCACGTACACCGTCGTCCGTGGCGACTCGCTCTGGGCGATCGCCACCCGCAACGGCACCACGGTCGACGCCCTCATGGCCGCGAACCGGCTCAGCACCACGCTCATCCACCCTGGCCAGGTGCTCATCCTCCCCGGATCGGCCACGGCACCCACTCCGGCCGCGCCCGCACCCGCACCGGCGCCAGCGCCGGTCCCAGCCCGGGCCGCGACCTACACCGTGGTGAAGGGCGACTCGCTCTGGGCGATCGCCACCCGCAACGGGACCACGGTCGAGGCACTCATGAGCACCAACCGGCTGGGTACCACCATCATCCACCCTGGCCAGGTCCTCACCCTCCCCGGATCGGCCTCGGCACCCACTCCCGCCACGCCCGCACCCCTACCCGCGCCGGCGCCCGCGTCGGCGTCACCGTCCCGCACGATCACCGTCGTCGCCGGTGACACGCTGTCCGGCCTGGCCGTGACGCACGGCACCACAGTGAGCGCACTCATGGCCGCCAATGCGCTCACGTCCACCACCATCTACGTCGGACAACAGTTGACGCTCCCCGGTGCCTCTGCCGCACCCACGCCGCCCAGCACCCAGTTGGTGCCGAGCACGTTCCTGCACTACACCTACCCCACCGCCACCGTGAGCGCCGCCAACGCCAACAAGGCCACGCTGCTCGCGATGGACGTCCCGTCGCGCGACCAGATGAGGCAGATCGTGCGGGAGACCGCGACGTCGATGGGGGTGAACCCCGCCCTCGCACTCGCCATCGCCATGAAGGAGTCGGGCTTCGACCAGCGGGCCGTCTCCCCCGCCAACGCCATCGGCACGATGCAGGTGATCCCGTCGTCAGGAGCCTGGGCCTCCACGCTCGTGGGACGTGACCTGAACCTCCTCGACGCCCGCGACAACGTGACGGCGGGAGTGGCGATCATCCGCCAGCTCGTCCGCACGTCATCGAGCCTCGACATCGCGATCGCCTCCTACTACCAGGGCGCCGGATCGGTCGCGCGGTACGGCATGTTCTCCGACACGCGGTCCTATGTGACCTCGGTGAAGGCGTACATGGCGCAGTTCGGGGGCTGACCGGGCGACACCCAGTGCCCGAGCCCCGGAGATCGACCGGGCCCTGAGTAGGATCACGCTGTGAGCACCGTGGTCACCGACCCCCTCATCGGTCGTCTCATCGACGGCCGGTACGAGGTGCGCGCGCGCCTGGCGCGGGGCGGCATGGCGACGGTGTACCGCGCGCTCGACCGTCGCCTCGACCGTGAGGTCGCGGTGAAGGTGATGCACCCGCACCTTGCCGAGTCCGAGGACTTCGTGACCCGGTTCCGCCGCGAGGCCCGGGCGGCCGCACGCCTGTCACACCCCCATGTCGTCGCGGTCCATGACCAGGGCCTCTGGCAGGACTCGTTCTACCTCACGATGGAGTTCGTCGACGGCGAGGACCTCCGCGCCGTGCTGCGGCGCGAGGGCCCGCTCCCGCTCGGGCGGGCGCTCGCGGTGACCCAGGCGATCCTCGACGCCCTCGCGGTCGCCCACCGGCGTGGTCTGGTGCACCGGGACGTGAAACCGGAGAACGTCATGCTGACCCGCGACGGGGTCGTGAAGGTGGCGGACTTCGGCCTCGCCCGCGCCGTGAGCGAGGCCACGGTGGCCTCCACGGGCACCCTCCTCGGGACGGTGGCCTACCTCGCCCCCGAACTGGTCACCCACGGCCAGGCCTCGCCGGCGTCGGACGTCTACGCCACCGGGATCCTCCTCCACGAGCTGCTCACCGGACACCAGCCGTTCACGAGCGACATCCCCATCAACGTCGCCTTCCAGCACGTCCACTCGACCGTCCCTCCTCCATCGGAAGAGCTCCCGTGGCTCCCCCGCGAGGTGGACGACCTTCTCGCCGCGATGACCGCCCGCGATCCCGCCGAGCGGCTCGAGAACGGCGACGCCGCCCTGGCACGCCTGCGCCAGGTCCTCGCGGGGCTCCCCGAGGGCCTCCTGGAGCGGCGCGCGGCCGCCTCGCCCGCGGAGATCGCCGACGGGGACACCACGACGCTCGACGACCGCCCATCCCACGGCACTGTGGCGCTGCCCGTCGGCGAAGTGGTCACCGAGGAGGACGTACCGCCGTCCCGTTCGCGCGCGCCACGGGTCATCGTCGCCGTCATCGCGCTCGCCCTCGCACTCGGTGCGGGATGGTGGTTCCTCCTCGGACCGGGGTCGCAGGTCGCCGTCCCTCCGGTCGTCGGGCTGCCGGAGGAGCGTGCGGTGGAGATCCTCTCCGACGCCGGCCTCGCGGTCGACGTCGAACGTGCCAACGACGACGTCGTCCCGGCCGGCGAGATCGTCTCCAGCGAACCGGCAGCTGGCGAACCGGTGAGGCGGGGAGGCGAGGTCACGGTCCTCGTCTCGGAGGGCATCCTCATGCTCGAGGTCCCGACGACCGTGGGGCTGACACGTGAGGCCGCGAGCGCTGACCTCCAGACGGCTGGTTTCCCCGAGCCGGTCGTGACGGAGCAATACCACCAGGAGGTCCCCGCCGGCGTCGTGATCTCGTCCTCCGCGGCCGCAGGCGAGGTGCTGCCGCACCTCGCCACGATCGAGCTCACCGTCTCCCTGGGACGCGAGCCGGTCGACGCCGCCGACGTCACCGGACTGCCGCTGGCCGATGCGCGCGGCGCCCTGGAGGGCGCCGGTCTGGTGGTCGCCACGGCCGAGGAGTACTCGAACGACGTCCCGGAGGGCGCGGTGATCACACAGGACCCGCCGCCCGGACAGCTCTACCGGGGTGACACGGTGACGGTCACGGTGTCACTCGGCCGGCCGTTCGCAACCGTCCCCTCCGTCTTCGGCCTGAGCAGGGCGGCTGCGATCGACACGCTCGAATCCGCCGGTTTCGTGGTGAAGGTCGAGAGCCTGTGGGGTGGCTCGCTCGGAATGGTCCGGTTCCAGGACCCCGCCGGTGGACAGCAGGCCCGGCTCGGATCGACGGTCACGATCACCGTGGTCTGACACGCCGGGTGCGCGCGCACCCGGCGTGCAGGTCAGTGGGCCTTCGGGTGGGCGTGCGCGCTGAACGGCTGCCCGATGGCGTCGAGGGTCTCGCGGAACCAGGGCTCGAACACGTCGAAGGCCTTGCCGCCCTTGATGCGCGGGAAGGGGATGACCGAGAGCACGTCGCCGTTCTCCTCGTCGTGCCCCACCACGCCGGGCTCTCCTCGCAGGGCCGCATCGACCGCGAAATCGGTCATGGTGCGGATCAGGGCGAGGTCGTAGGCGTTGGCACGGGAGGAACGGGAGTAGTATCCGGACTTCTGGACGAGCACCTTCTCGGCCCCGAGCCGGTCCGCGAACTGGCGGG
>DBQX01000046.1:95201-222891 GCA_002305415.1 Actinomycetales bacterium UBA1383
GCCTGCTCCATCTCGGCGATGATCTCGGGTACGCCAGCACCCTCCGAGAGGAAGATGTTCACGTTGCCGATCTCGTCCATGATCGCCCGGAGCCGCGACGCCTCGGTGTCGAGGTTGGGCCCCATCTCGGGCACGTAGACCGCGTGGACGTCCCAGCGCTCGCGTGACAGCCCGACGGACGGCACCCACTCCTGGGTGTCCAGCCACCCACGGTACTTGCGCACCGCCGCGGCGGTCAGCCACCCGCAGTTACGTCCCATGACCTCGTGGACGATCAGCATCCGCGGGTTGGCGCGGTGCTCGCCGATGACGTTCTGCGCGAACTCCGCGGCCTCCTCCGCCGCCGTGTCCGCCCCGAGCGACTGGCGGATGGGGACGATGTCGTTGTCGATCGTCTTGGGGAGACCCACGACGGTGAGCTGGTAGTCGTTGCCGGCGAGGTACGCGGCGAGGTCCGCCGCGGTGGTGTTCGTGTCATCCCCGCCGATCGTGTGCAGCACGTCCACGCCGTCCTCGCGGAGGCGTTCCGCCGCGACCTCCAGCGGGTCCTGCCCGTCCTTCACCAGGCCCCGGGAGACGAGGTTGCGCACGTTGGTGAGCTTGACCCGGGAGTTGCCGATCGGGCTCCCACCGAAGCGGTGGAGGCTGCCCGCCTTCTGGCGCGCCTCCTCGTCGATGACGACGTGCGTGCCCGTCAGCAGCCCGTGGTAGCCGTACTGGTAGGCGATGATCTCGGTATCCGGCGACACCTCCGTGTACCGCTCAATCAGACCGCCGACCGCGGATGAGAGACACGGGGCGAATCCCCCGGCCGTGAGCAGAGCGACGCGACGAACCATTGCCACACCTTCCGTGATCGCTGGGACCCGGTGTGTGCCCGGGTCGTCGCCCAGTCTATTGCCTCGGCTCCGACCCCTCGCCGGAGTCGGGCGGACTTTCTGCGCCGTTACCCGGAGAGTCGTCGCGTCCGTCGTCGGGGCGGCCACCCTCACCACGAGCGGTCTCGAGACGTTCGAGAGCCTCCTTGATCTCGTCCTCGGTGGGCTCGGGGACCTCGACGTCGGGGACCGGCCGGCCGCCCGGCGCCCCCACCCGGACGGGGGCGGGCACCGCGGGAGCCTCCTCCTTCTCCTTCTTCGCTGCTGCCATGCGCGCCTTCATGGTCGCGGCGTAGGTGTCGACGTACTCCTGGCCGGACAGCCGCATGATCTCGTACATGATCTCGTCGGTGATCGAACGCAGCACGAAACGGTCGCTGGACATCCCCGCGTAACGCGAGAAGTCCATCGGCTCACCGATCACGATGCCGATGCGATGCAGCTTCGGGATCTTCTGGCCGATCGGCTGCGCGATGTTCGTGCCGATCATCGCGACGGGGATCACGGGCGCCCCGGACTCGAGCGCGAGGCGTGCCACGCCGGTCTTTCCCCGGTACAGGCGGCCATCGGGGCTGCGGGTGCCCTCCGGGTAGATACCGAAGAGCTCACCCTCGGCGAGTCGCTTCAGCCCGGTCCTCAGCGCGGCCTCCGACGCCTTTCCGCCCGACCTGTCGACGGGGACCGTCCCGACCCCGCGCATGAACGCGGCGACGGCCTTGCCCTTCACGCCCTTCCCGGTGAAGTAGTCGGACTTCCCCATGAACACGACCTCCCGGCGGATCATGAGCGGGAGGAAGAAGGAGTCGATGACGGCGAGGTGGTTGGACGCGAGGATCGCCGGGCCCTCGTCGGGGATGTTCTGCTGGCCCCGTATCCAGGGCTGGTAGAACAGCTTCATCGCGCTGCCGAGTGTCGCTTTCATGAAGCTGTAGAACACGCGGCTACCTCCGTACGACGTCGGCCCTGTCTGAGGCACGGGCCACAGGTTACAGCACCGGGTGGACCCGCCTAGAGTCGAGGCCATGGCACGCACGCCCGACGAATTCGATCCGGATGAACTCGATGCCCGGTGGAACGATCTTACGTCCCGCCTCGGCCCCCTGGGCGTGCCACGGGAGGGCGAACACCCGGAGAAGGCCGGCGGAACCGGACCAGTACCCACCTCTCCACCCGGACCCCGGGGCCACGAGGTGCCGGATGACGAGACGGGATTCGAGGAGCCCGACCCGGTGCTGGGTCACACCGACCCCGCGACCGTCCTGGGCTGGCTGGCCCTGGGCCTCGGCATCCTCGGGGTGTTCATGGTGTTCGCGACGCGGGCCGCGACGATCCTCGGTGTGCTCAGCACCGCCGTCGCCGTCAGTGGGTTGATCTCCCTCGTCGTGCGGCTGCCACAGCACGCCAACCGCGACGACGACGGCGCCCAGGTCTGAGCGCGACCCACGCCACCGGCCCGCGCCGCAAAGCGCGCACCTCGATGCGACCCACGTCACACAGGCCTGTAGTCTTGCGCACACACCGTCGATGAAGGAGCGACCGATGGCTGAGTTCACCGTCCCGCGGGCCGTCACCGTGAGTCCTGACACCTCGATCAGCGACTACCTGATCCGCTGGGGCACCGAGGACCCGGAGTCCGTCCTCTACCGGCAGAAGATCGGCGACGCGTGGGTCGACTGGTCCGCGGCGAAGACCCTCGCCGTGGTGCGCGGGATCGCCCTGGGCCTGCGGGCAGCGGGCTTCGGGCGCGGCGATCGCATCGCCATCATGTCGCGGACCCGCCTGGAGTGGACGCTCGCGGACCTCGCGATCTGGCACATCGGCGCCGTCGCGGTCCCCATCTACGAGAGTTCCTCACCCGCCCAGGCACAGTGGATCCTCTCCGACTCCGGGACCACAGGCGTCTTCGCCGAGACCACCGCCCTCGCCGCCGTCGTCGAGGAGGCGCGCTCCGAGGAGGGCGGACACGGCGTGACGCACGTGTGGGTCTTCGACGAGGGCGCCATGGAGACGCTCACCGCCGCGGGCCGCGAACTCGACCCGGCCACGGCGGATGCCGCCGTCGCCGGGGTGCACCTCGATGACACGGCCACGATCATCTACACCTCCGGCACGACCGGGCGCCCCAAGGGCGTGGTGCTCAGCCACGGGAACTTCGTGGAGTTGTCGGAGGAGGCAGTCAACCTGCTTCCGGAGATCGTCAAGGAGCCCGGGGCGAACTCGCTGCTCTTCCTCCCGCTGGCGCACGTATTCGCCCGGTTCGTGGAAGTGCTGATGCTCGTCGGCCAGCTGCCGATGGGCCACACGCCGGACGTCAAGCAGGCCGTGGCCGACATCGCCACGTTCAAGCCCACCTTCCTCCTCAGTGTCCCGCGGGTGTGGGAGAAGGTCTACAACGGTGCCGAACTCAAGCAGGGCAAGGGCCTGAAGCGGACGATCTTCCGGTGGGCGGCCAAGACCTCGGTGGGCTACTCGCGCATGCTGGCCACACCGTCGGGTCCCACGGCGTACGTCAAGGCCAAGCACGCCATCGCGGACCGCCTCGTGTACCACAAGCTCCGCGAGGCCCTCGGCGGCACCCTCCACTGGACGATCTCGGGCGGTGCGCCCCTGGGCGAGCGGCTCGGCAACTTCTACCAGGGAATCGGCCTGCACATGCTCGAGGGTTACGGCCTCACCGAGACGACCGCCCCCTCCAACGTCAACCTCCCCCGGAAGACGAAGATCGGGACCGTGGGCCCGCCCCTCCCCGGCACCTCCGTCCGTATCGCCGAGGACGGCGAGATCCTCATCCGGGGCATCGGCGTCTTCAAGGGTTACCACAACAACCCGGCCGCGACGGCGGAGGCGATGAAGGACGGGTGGTTCCACACCGGCGACGTCGGCGTGATGGATGACGAGGGCTACCTGTCCATCACCGGACGCAAGAAGGAACTCATCGTCACGGCAGGCGGGAAGAATGTCGCACCTGCCCAGCTCGAGGACCCCCTGCGCACCCACCCGCTCATCTCCCAGGCGATGGCCGTCGGGGACCGGCAGCCGTTCGTGGCGGCCCTCATCACCCTCGACGCCGAGGTTCTGCCGCGCTGGCTCGAGACCCACGACCGGCCCCCGATGACCGTGGAGGAAGCGGCCCGGGACCCGTTCGTCCGCGAACACATCCAGATGGCCGTCGACCGGGTCAACAAGAAGGTCTCCCGAGCCGAGTCCATCCGCGAGATCAGGATCCTCGCGGACGACTTCACCATCGAGAACGACATGCTGACCCCCTCCATGAAGGTCAAGCGCCACGAGGTCATGACCAACTACCAGGACCTGATCGACTCGATCTACGCGGGGACGAACCCGAAGGAGTGACATCCCGGCGACCTTCCCGGGTTCGTGTCGGTGCGCCTCCCTATGCTGGCGCACATGCCCCTCGCCCCCGCCGCCGCATCCCTCCTCCGGGGCGCGGCCAGTGTCTCGTCGGTGGCCACTGGTGTGGTCCAGCCGACACTCGAGTCGCTGGGGACGCCGCTGCGGGAGGTGACGTTCGTCGTCGTCGACCTGGAGACGACCGGCCAGGCGCCCGGAGCGGCCGCGATCACCGAGATCGGCGCGGTCAAGGTGCGGGGCGGCGAGGTGCTCGGGGAGTTCCAGACGCTCGTGAACCCCGGCGTCCCCATTCCGCCGATGATCACGGTGCTCACGGGCATCACGACAGCAATGGTGCTGCCCGCCCCCCGGATCGACGAGGCGCTCCCGCGGTTCCTCGAGTTCGCCGGCCTGGACCGCGGCGCCGTCCTGGTCGCCCACAACGCGCGATTCGACGTCTCCTTCCTGAAGGCCGCGGCCGCTGACCTGTCGTATCCGTGGCCGGCCCCCCACGTTGTCGACACCCTCGCGCTCGCCCGCCGGGCCCTCACCAGGGACGACGTGCCGAACTTCAAGCTGAGTTCACTCGCGCAGCTCTTCAGGACCGACGTCGCACCCGACCACCGTGCCCTCAGCGACGCGCGGGCCACCGTGGAGGTACTCCACCGGCTCCTCGAACGCCTCGCTCCGCTGGGACTGCAGTACCTCGAGGACCTCCGCACCATCGTCGACCCTGTACCGGCCGCCCGCCGCCGCAAGTCCTCCCTCGCGGACGCGGTGCCGCACGGGCCCGGCGTGTACCAGTTCATCGGGCCGGGCGACGAGGTCCTCTACATCGGGACCGCCAGCGACCTCCGAACGCGGGTGCGCAGCTATTTCACCGCGGCGGAGAAGCGCAGCCGGATCGGCGAGATGGTAGACCTGGCGGTGGAGATCCGCACCGTCCCCTGCCAGAGCGTTCTCGAGGCGCAGGTCCGGGAACTGCGGCTGATCGAGCACTGCGATCCCCCCTACAACCGGAGGTCACGGCGGCCCCGGCGCCGCCCGTGGGTGCGACTCACCGCCGAACCGTTCCCACGCCTCACCGTGGTCCGGGACCTCGCCCTCACCGATCTCGACGTCGCGTGGGGTCCATTCACGACACATGAGCAGGCCCGGGCCGCCGTGGAGGCCCTGCAGGCGGTGACGTCGCTGCGATCCTGCACGGCGCGTCTGCCACGGACACCATCACCACGGGCGCGATCCTGCATGGCCCACGAGGTGGGCGCCTGCCTGGCGCCATGCGTCGGCGCGACCGACGCGACGCGCTACGGCGCAGACGTCGAACGCGCACGCCGGGCCCTCGCCGGCGACCTCGCAGAGACCGTCGAGCACCTCCGCGGGCGGATCGCCGTCCTGGCCGACGCCCAGCGCTACGAGGACGCCCTGACGGTGCGCGAACGCCTGCGTGCCGTGCTCGTGGGCGGGGCGCGCGCGGAGCGGCTGCGCGCGTGGGGGCGAGTCCCGGAATTCATCGCAGCACGTCCGGTGGCCAGGAGGTGGGAACTCATCCTCGTGCGCCACGGTCGCCTTGCCGCCACCGGGTGGCTGCTGCCGGGAACCGACCCCGCCGCGGCGCTCGCGGACCTGCGGCGGGCCGCCGAGCACGTCCCACTGCCCAACGTCGTCGGAGGTGCCACACCCGCGGAGGAGACGGACCTCGTGATCGGATGGTGTCAGGAGGGCGGCGCCCGCCTCGTCGAGGTCTCCGGCGACGCGCGCATCGCGCTGCCGGTGCGGGGAGCCCATCGGTGGGCGCTTCCGCCGCGCGGATAGATGCCACGGACACCCGGCGCCGGGCGGCATGATGGAGTCACGAAGGAACAGGAGTCACCGTGATCACAGCAATCGTCCTCATCGAGGCCGCCCCCGCCCTCATCCCCGAGGTCGCGGCCGCGGTCGCCGACATCGACCGGGTCAGCGAGGTCTACTCCGTCGCCGGGGACGTCGACCTGATCGCGATGGTCCGGGTGACCGCGCACGAGGAACTCGCGGACGTCATCGCGGATCGGATCTCCAAGGTCGAGGGGGTGCGCGAGACCCGTACCTTCATCGCCTTCCGGGCGTACTCCCGCCACGACCTCGACGCGGCATTCCAGCTCGGGCTCGACTAGACCGGACCCCTGAGACCGGCTGCCCGTTCAGGACGCGGTCGCGGCCCGGGAGAACTCGATCCACCGCCGCAGGACTCCCTCGGCCCGCCCTGAGAGGAGCGCCTCGCGCGCCACGTCCATGCCGCGCGCCAGCCGGGCCGGGAGGGATCCCTCCCGGGTCCCCTCGAACCCGTACGCGACGAGACCAGCCGCGGCGTTCAGCACCACCGTGTCGGTGATGACGCCCCCGGAGCCCGCCAGCACCTCCCTCGCGATCCGCGCGTTGAACTCGGGGTCGCCACCACGCAGCTGCTCGACCGTCGCGGGAGGGATACCGAGCGCGGTGGCATCGATCTCCTCCCGGGTGACCTGCCCGCCCTCCACCAGCCACACCTCGTTGACTGCGGTGGTGGTCAACTCGTCGAGGCCGTTCCGGCCGCGGAAGACGAGGGCGGAGCTGCCTCGCTCCGCGAGCACTCCCGCGACGAGCGGCGCGTGCCGGGAACTCGAGACGCCGATGGCGCTCGCGCGCGGCCTGGCCGGGTTGGTGAGGGGGCCGAGCACGTTGAACGCCGTCGCGACACCGAGTTCCCGCCGGGTGGGTGCGGCGTAGCGCATCGAGGGGTGGAACTGGTTCGCGAACAGGAACGTGATCCCGACGACGTCGAGGGCGCGCTCCACCTGTGTGACAGGCATGGCGAGGGACACCCCGAGTGCCTCGATCACATCCGCGGAGCCGGATGCGGAACTGGAAGCCCTGTTCCCGTGCTTCACGACGCGGACGCCGGCGCCGGCGACCACGAGGGCGGCCATCGAGGAGATGTTGACCGTGCGGGCGCGATCGCCTCCCGTTCCCACGATGTCCACCGCGTCCGCGGCCACCTCGATCGGCTGGGCGTGGCGCACCATGGCCTCGGCGAGGCCCTTCAGTTCCTCGACCGTCTCGCCCTTGGTGGCGAGCGCGGTGAGGAAGCCCGCCAGCGTCGTCGACGTGGTGTTCCCGGACATCACCTGATCCATCGCCCACCCGGTCTCCGCCGCCGTGAGGTCGACGTGGTTGATCAGCGAGGTGATGAGGTGTGGCCAGGTGGGCTCGTCCACAGTCACTCCGCCGTGAGGAGGCGGGCCACCGCCTCCTGCAGTTCAATCGGGTCGTAGGGCGCGGAGACGACGCCATCGGCAAGAGACCAGGTCGCGAGCCACTCGTCCTGCGGCCGGGCGATCAGCAGGAGGATCGGCGGGCACCGGTAGATCTCCTGCTTCAGTTGCCGGGAGAGCGCCATACCCCCCACCTTGGCGGCCTCACCGTCGAGCACCAAGAGGGCGTAGCGCTCCCTCTCGACCTTGCTGACGACGGCGGGACCCGTGGCGGTCTCGTCCCAGCGGATCAGCGGGAGCCCCTTCGCGGCCCGGCGTCCGACGGCGGCCATCACGGACTGCCGGGTCGAGGAGTCGTCACTGTAGAGCAGCACGTCCACGTACTCGTCACTCTCAGGCATTCGGGGGCGTCCTTCCGCGGTGCGGGCGCAGCATGCTGCGCTCGTGGTCTCGCAGTCATCCTACGCGTGTCACCCGATGGGGACCGGCCCGACGCCCGGCGCCCGTGAGACGCCCGGACAACGGCACTCCCATCCGGCGAAAGGGGCCCCGATGAGACAGCTAGGACGTTGGGCCCACTCAGAAGGTGAAAAGCGCCACGAGTGCGCAATAATGGCCAACGTGTCGACGCAATCCGCCGTAGCCCCTGCCTTGCACCTCCGCGTGGACCGTCCCAACCCGGTTTCGGTCGGGACGATTGTCTGGCTGGCGAGCGAGTTGATGTTCTTCGCCGGCCTCTTCGCGATGTACTTCACGCACAGGTCCGTCAACGCGGACCAGTGGCCCGCGAACACCGAGTTGCTGAACCTCCCGTTCTCACTCGTGAACACCACGATCCTCGTGCTCTCCTCGGTGACCTGCCAGATGGGCGTGTGGGCCGCTGAACGGTACCGGCCCCATCGCACGGGCTCACTCCTCCAGGTTGGCCGCTGGGGCGTGACCGAGTGGTTCACCCTGACCTTCATCATGGGTGCGATCTTCATCTCCGGGCAGGTGTACGAGTACGCGGAGCTCTACTCCATCGGGCTGGACGTCACCTCGTCCTACGGCTCGGTGTTCTACATCACGACCGGGTTCCACGGCCTCCACGTGATCGGAGGCCTGATCGCCTTCCTGTTCGTCCTCGGCCGCACCTTCGCCGCCAGGCGCTACGGCCACCACGAGGCCACCACCGCGATCGTGACGTCCTACTATTGGCACTTCGTCGACGTGGTGTGGGTCGGACTCTTCATCACCATCTACTTCATCCGCTGACGGCAAGGACGAGACCATGAACGCTTCCGCGCGACGCAGCCGCCACGCACCCACCGTCCTCGTCATGCTGGCCCTGCTCCTCACGGCGGCGCTCTACGCGCTCGTGAGTCCTGCGGCGGACGCACAGGCCGGCTCGGCCGCGGACGTCGAGGCCGGCGAGAAGCTCTTCCAGGCCAACTGCGCCACCTGCCACGGGCAGGCGGGCGAGGGCACCGACATCGGTCCGTCCCTGATCGGCGTGGGCGCCGCCTCCGCCCACTTCCAGGTGAGCACCGGCCGGATGCCGATGGCCGCGAACTCCGCCCAGGCGCCGCGGAAGCCCCCGGTCTTCGACGAGGAGCAGACACGGCAACTCGCCGCCTTCGTCGGCTCACTCGGCCCCGGTCCCGAGATTCCCTCGGCAGAGGCGGTCGACCCGGCGCTCGGCGACCCGGCCAACGGCATGCAACTGTTCCGGACGAACTGCGCGATGTGCCACAACGCCGTGGGTGCGGGCGGCGCGCTGTCCGAGGGCAAGTACGCCCCGCCGCTCTACGACTCGACCCCCACCCAGATCTACGAGGCCATGATCACCGGCCCGCAGGCGATGCCGGTCTTCAACGAGGCCTCCATCACCCCCGAGGGAAAGCGGGACATCATCGCCTACCTCATGGAGCAGCGCGAGACCACACCCGGTGGCCTCTCCCTCGGATCCCTCGGGCCTGTGAGCGAGGGACTGTGGGCGTGGATCCTCGGGCTCGGCTCCCTCATCGGTATCGCCGTCTGGATCGGAGCGAAGTCCTCATGAGCGACCACCATCAGCTTCAACGGCGCACGGACGCCGAGGGGTTCGAGAACCCGGGGCTCGAACCCCACCGGCCGCGGCTCAGCGACCGGGACCCGGCGGCGGCGAAACGGGTCGAACTGCAGGTCGTTGCCCTGTTCGGCGTCTCGGTGCTCGCCTCCATCGTGGGGGTCGCCGGCTTCTTCCTCTTCCCCGCAGGCGTGTCGCTCGGCACGCTGCGCGTCGGTAACACGGTGCTCGGGGTCGGCCTCGGGCTTGGCTTCCTCGGTATCGGGCTCGGCGCCATCCACTGGGCCAAGGCGCTCATGAACACCACCGAACAGGTGGAGGAACGACACCCGCTGCGGAGCGACCCGGCGACGAGAGCCGCCGCCGTCGCGGCCCTCGAGGCCGGACTCGACGACACCCGCATCGCGCGTCGCCCGCTCCTGAAGGGCGCCCTCGCCTCGGCGCTCGTTTTCGCGCCCCTGCCCGTGCTGGTTCCCCTGGTCGGAAACCTCACCCCTGACTGGGACATCTCCCGCTTCGCCCGGACCGCATGGCGTAACAAACCGGAGGGCGCCCCGGGACGTCGCCTCGCGACGGACCCCGACGACGTGCCCATCCGGGCCGCCGACGTGACCAACGGCTCGGTGTTCCACGTCATCCCGCACCGCCTCGGGGAGTTGGAGGGCGAGGAGGAGTTCCTCAACGAGAAGGCCAAGGCGGTGGTCCTCCTCGTGCGAATGGATCCGTCCGAGATGACCATCTCGCCCGGCCGGGAGGACTGGTCCTACCACGGCATCATCGCCTTCTCGAAGGTGTGCACCCATGTCGGGTGTCCTGTGGCCCTCTACGAGCAGAACACGAAGCACCTGCTCTGCCCCTGCCACCAGTCGACGTTCGACCTCGCGAACGAGGCGCGGGTGATCTTCGGCCCCGCCAACCGGCCCCTCCCGCAACTGCCGATCTCGGTCGACGACGAGGGCTACCTCATCGCGACGTCCGACTTCACCGAACCTGTCGGCCCGAGCTACTGGGAGCGCCTGAAGTGAGCAGCACCTCGAACGTCGAGACACCCGGCGGCCCCCGCGTGGCGAAGGCAGCGGACTACCTCGACCAGCGCACCACCATCGGCGTGGCCGTCAAGGCACTGGCCCGCAAGGTGTTCCCCGACCACTGGTCGTTCCTCATCGGCGAGATCGCACTCTTCTCGTTCGTGACGCTCGTCCTCACCGGGGTTTTCCTCGCCCTGTACTTCGACCCGTCGATGGCCGAGACTCACTACCCGGAGGACGCACTCCCGGTGACGATGCAGGGCGTCGAGATGTCGCGCGCCTACGCCTCCGTCCTGAACATCTCCTTCCACGTGACGGGTGGCCTGCTGATGCGGCAGATCCACCACTGGGCGGCGCTCCTCTTCATGGCCGCGGCCGTGACCCACATGATGCGCGTCTTCTTCACCGGTGCGTTCCGGAAGCCGCGTGAGCTCAACTGGCTGATCGGCCTCGGCATGCTGCTCCTGGGCCTCGTGGCGGGCCTCACCGGCTACTCGCTGCCGGACGACGTGCTCTCCGGCAACGGTCTGCGCATCACCGAGGGCATCACCCGGTCCCTCCCGATCCTCGGGTCCTGGAGCTCGCTCGCGATCTTCGGGGGCGAGTTCCCCGGGACCACGGTCATCCCCCGGTTCTTCACACTCCACATCCTGCTGATCCCGGGCCTCATCATCGCCCTCGTGTCCGCGCACCTCTTCCTGATGGTGCTCCAGAAGCACACCCAGTTCCCCGGCCCCGGGCGAACCAACCAGAACGTCGTCGGCTACCCCCTGTTCCCCATCTACATCGCCAAGATGGGCGGCAACTTCTTCATCGTCTTCGGCGTCCTCGCCCTGATGGGCGGCCTTCTCTCCATCAACCCGGTGTGGAACTACGGTCCGTACGATCCCTCACCCGTCTCCGCCGGATCGCAGCCTGACTGGTACATGCTGTTCCTCGACGGCGCGCTGCGACTGATGTCCGGATTCGCCGAGGTGGTGATCTTCGGCTTCACGCTGTCGCTCAACGTGATCATCCCGGCGATGGTGGTGCCCGGTATCCTCTTCGGCTTCCTGGCGCTCTACCCGTTCATCGAGGCTGCCGCGACGCGCGACCGCAGGGAGCACCACCTCCTCGACCGCCCGCGGAACGTGCCGGTCCGGACCGCGCTGGGAGTGGCGCTGCTGACGGTCTTCATCCTGCTGGCCGCGGCGGGAGGCCTCGACCTGATCGCCACGCACTTCCACCTCGACGTGTTCCACGTCGTGTGGTTCTTCCGGATCGCGGTGTTCGTCCTTCCGGTGACCGCCTTCATCCTCACCAAGCGCATCGCGCTCGCCCTCCAACGCCGTGATCGCGAACTCGTGCTCCACGGTCACGAGACCGGCAGGCTGGTCCAGCTCGAGAACGGCGAGTTCAAGGAGGTCCACCGTCCGTTGACGCCCCACGAGCGCTGGATCCTCGTGTCCTATCCGGACAACAAGCCCCTGGAAATCGAGCCGGCGGAGGACGCGAACGGTATCCCGCGACCTGGCTACAGGAAGGATCGCCGGCGCCAGCGCCTCTCGCAGTTCTTCTACGAGGACCGCGTTGAGCCCGTCACACCCGCCGAACTCGAGGCCGCACAGAGCGGTCACGGGACACTCCCTGCGGCGGAGCGGCCCGCGCTGGAGGGTGCCGTCCGCTGAGCGCCGAGCGCCCCCTGGGAGCCCCGGCCAGCCAGCCGCGCCTCGCCCCCCGGGATGCCCGTCCGCCGGCGTCCCACTAATCTGGAATGGTCCCCGACCATCCGCCGACACGCCCACAGAGGAGCACACATGACGGTCTACACGCTTCCCGACCTGCCCTACGACTACGCGGCACTCGAACCCCACATCAGCGCGAAGATCATGCAGCTGCACCACGACAAGCACCACAAGGCATACGTGGACGGCGCCAACACCGCGCTGGAGAAGCTCGCCGCCGCACGCGAGTCCGGCGACTTCGCCACCGTTCCCAAGCTCGAGAAGGACCTGGCGTTCAACCTCGGCGGCCACATCAACCACTCGATCTTCTGGCAGAACCTGTCCCCCACTGGCGGTGGGGAGCCGGAGGGTGAGGTGGCCGCGGCGATCGCGGACTCGTTCGGATCCTTCGCCGGTTTCAAGGGCCAGTTCGACGCCGCCGCAACCTCGATCCAGGGTTCGGGCTGGGCCATCCTGGCGTACGACTCGATCTCCGGGAGGCTGGTGACGTTCCAGCTCTTCGACCAGCAGGGCAACGTGCCCGTCGGCACCGTGCCCCTGCTGCAGCTCGACATGTGGGAGCACGCGTTCTACCTCGACTACCTGAATGTCAAGGCTGACTACGTCAAGGCCTTCTGGAACATCGTCAACTGGGAGGATGTCGCCGCGCGCCTCAGCCGGGCGACGGCGCAGGCGTCCGGTCTGATCGTGCCGTGACGCACGCCTGATCACGCGAGAGGGGCCCCCGCCACTGTGGTGGGGGCCCCTCATCCGTGGATCGGTCAGTGCGCGTGCTGGCCGCGGGAGAACTCGAAGATCTGGCCCACGAGCCCGATGAGTCCCAGCATCACTCCCGGCACGATGATCCAGAAGCCGATTGCCAGGCCGAGGAAGATGAGCGCCGTGGCAAATCCGAGGACCAGCGGCCACCACGAGTGGGGCGAGAACACCCCGATCTCCCCGGTCCGTTGCGAGATCTCGCCGAGGGGGTCGTCCTCGGGACGCAGCTCGATGCGGCGCGACAGCACCCAGAGGTAGCCCGCGATGATACCGGCGAGCCCGGCCACCAGGTAGAACGCCGTCGTCCCGACCGGTTCGGCATCCGCGACGAACAGGTAGACGGTTCCCACGATCACGAAGAACACGAGCAGGCCCGCGAACAACAGGAACTCGGCACGCAGCGGCGTGGCGTTCCGCCTGCTCACGCGGGAGTCCGCGGTGTCGGGGAGGGAGGGAGGGCGCACCGTCACGACGTGATCCTTTCGTGCTGCACCAGGCTGAGGTTGTCGAGAGCCGCGACCTCGGGATGGTGGAGGTCGAAGGCGGGACGCTCCGAGCGGATGCGCGGGATGGAGGTGAAGTTGTGGCGCGGGACGGGGCAGGCGGTGGCCCACTCGAGCGACCCCCCGAAGCCCCACGGGTCGTCGACGAACACCGTCCGGGGACCGCGCTGGGTCTTGTAGAAGTTCCACAGGAATGGCAGGGTCGAGACCGCCGTGAGGACGGCCCCCACGGTGGACACCTGGTTCAGCAGTGTGAAGCCGTCCTCGACGAGGTAGTCGGCGTAGCGTCGCGGCATGCCCTCCACCCCGAGCCAGTGCTGGACGAGGAACGTGGTGTGGAACCCGATGAACAGCAGCCAGAAGTGGATCTTCCCGAGGCGTTCGTCGAGCATGCGGCCTGTCCACTTCGGCCACCAGAAGTAGAAGCCCGCGAACATCGCGAACACCACGGTCCCGAAGATCACGTAGTGGAAGTGGGCGACCACGAAGTACGAGTCGTGCACGTGCCAGTCCATCGCGGGGCTGGCGAGGATCACGCCGGTCAGTCCGCCGAACAGGAACGTGAAGAGGAACCCGAGGGAGAAGAGCATGGGCGACTCGAAGGTGATCTTGCCCCGCCACATCGTGCCGAGCCAGTTGAACATCTTCACGCCCGTCGGCACGGCGATCGCCATCGTGAGCAGCGAGAAGAAGCCCAGCATCACGGCGCCCGTGGTGTACATGTGGTGCGCCCAGACCGAGATGGACAGCGCCGCGATGGCGATGGTCGCGAACACCAGCGTCTTGTACCCGAAGATCGGCTTGCGCGAGAAGACCGGGATCACCTCGGAGATGATCCCGAAGAACGGCAGCGCCAGGATGTAGACCTCCGGGTGCCCGAAGAACCAGAACAGGTGCTGGTAGAGAACCGGTCCCCCACTCTCCACCGCGAAGATGCCAGCGCCGAAGACACGGTCGAACAGGATCCCGAAGAGGGCGGCCGCCAGGACCGGGAAGGCCATCAGCACGAGGAGGGAGGTGATGAGGGTGTTCCAGGTGAAGATCGGCATCCGGAACATCGTCATGCCCGGGGCCCGCATCGTGATGATCGTCGCGATGAAGTTCACGGACCCGAAGATCGTGCCGAAACCGGTCATCGCGAGACCGGCGAGCCACAGGTTCACCCCCACCCCCGGCGTGTACGCCGACAGGGAGAGGGGGACGTAGCCCGTCCACCCCATCGAGGCGGCACCTCCGGGCATGAGGAACCCGGCGACGGCGATGAGGCCGCCGAAGAGGAACAGCCAGTACGCGAACATGTTGAGCCGCGGGAACGCGACGTCGGGTGCCCCGATCTGCAGCGGAACCATGATGTTGCCGAACGCCGTGAAGAGCGGCGTGGCGAACAGGAACAGCATGACCGTGCCATGCATGGTGAACAGCTGGTTGTACTGGTCCTTCGACTGCAGCAGCATCCCCGGGGCGAAGAGCTCGAACCGGATGATCATCGCCATGATGCCCGCGAGGATGAAGAAGAAGAAGGCCGTGTACAGGTACATGTACCCGATGACCTTGTGGTCCGTGGAGGTGATCCACGAGACGACGGTCTGGCCCAGCGACTGGCGTGAGGGTGCCAGCCCGGGGACGACCTCGACTCGGTCAATGGTGGCGGCCATCAGCCCTCCGCTCCTTCCGTCGGCTGCCCGTACCGGTTCAGCTCGTCGCCGAGCCGCCCGACGTTGCCCGCGTCGCGCAGCGCGGCCATCTCATCCTCGAACTCCGCCTCGGAGACCACCTCCACGCGGAAGAGCATCTCGGAGTGGAACTCACCGCACATCTCCGCGCACTTGCCCATGTAGACGCCCTCCCGGGTGGGCGTCACCTGGAAGGTGTTGGTCCGTCCCGGGATCATGTCCGACTTGTAGAGGAAGGCGGGGATCCAGAAGGCGTGCTGCACGTCCCGCGACTTCACCTCGAACTGGATGTTCTGGTCCACGGGCAGGTAGAGGGTCGGAAGTTGCTCGGCCACGCCCTCCTCACCGGTGAGCGCCACACGCTCGCCGGAGTAGTACACGTCGTAGTCGAGGTAGTTGAAGTCCCAGCTCCACTGCTTCCCGTAGACCTCGATCGTCAGGTCGGGCTCCTCGCTCACGTCGAGGACATTGCCCACGGTCCGCTGGGAGAACACGAAGAGGACGCCGACCATGACGATCGGGATGACGGTGTACATCAGCTCGAGGGGAACGTGGTACTGGAGCTGGACGGGAAGCTGGTTGTCGTCCTTGCGCTTGCGGTAGGCGACGATCGCCCACAGCAGCAGGCCCCAGACGAGGACGCCGACGGCGAGGACCGCGATCCATGATCCGTTCCACAGGGCGATGAGCTCCCCGGTCCGGTTCGTCACGCCGGTATCGGACGGCAGGAATCCCGTGGAGACATCCGTGGCGCACCCGGACGCGACGAGCGCGACTCCAGCCGCAACCGCCGCCATCCTCCAGGGCCGGGAACGTGAGGGGGTTCGCACCGGGTTACACCTTCCGACGACAACCAGACCTAGGACATTGGTCCTCGTCCCACAGCGTACAACCATCCGGTGTCACGCGCTGCGCCAGAATCGGGACGCCCCCGCTCACTCCACCGGCGGCACCCAGCCGACGATGTCAACCACGGCGGCGATCGCCGGCGTGCCACCGCTCGCGGGAATCAGCGTGACGACCCGCGAGCCGACGGGGCGCCCCACGAGGTCGTCGAAAACGGTCCCCGCACCGAGGCGGATCGCCTCGGGGGCGCCGAGGTCCCATGTGGAACCCCCCGGGGTCCCGTCCCACCCCGTGGCCGCGAATGACACGACGACGGTCCCCGCCCCACCGACCGGCTCGCCGTCGCCCTCCGCGATCGTCGTCGTGGAGACCTCGGTGGGCGGAGCGCTCCCGGCCTTGACCTGGACGGTGGCCGGCCCGCCGAGCTCCCCGCCGACCGTCACGGGAAGGCCAGCGGCCTCCCCCGTCTCGCGGGCGTCAGGCTGGGCACTCACCGTGTCGGCGCCGAACGCGCCGAGGAGGTCGATGACGAAGACAAGGGTGTCGCCGGCGGCGATCCCGGCGTCCTCGTTCCCGTCGGGGTACCCGAGCTCGGAGGGCACCGACAGCAGCACGCGGTCGCCCACGTGGGTTCCGGGCAGACCCTCACGCCAGCCCTGGATCACCATGTCGAGCGAGAACCCAGCGGGCTGCCCCCCGTGAACGAGTCGTTGAACGGCTCGTCGGCTCCCCAGACCTGACCGATGTAGTGCGCGACGACGTAGTCACCGGCGGAGATCTCCGTGCCGTCACCAGGCTCGAGGACGTCGACGGTCAGGTCGGTGGGCGCCTCCTGGTCACCGAACGTGAGCGTCGCGTCGCGCCCCCACACGCCCGCGACCCCGGGCAGCGAGTCCGTCGTCCCCGCGCCGCACGCCGCGAGCGCGACGGCCAGGGCGACGGGGGCGAGACGGATGAGCGATCCCCGGGATGGATGCGGCCCCGCGCCCGGCAGGGCGGGCCGCCGGCCAGTGGAAGGAGTCACCGCTCAGTGGAAGGAGTCACCGCACGCACACGAGCCGGCCGCGTTCGGGTTGTCGATGGTGAAGCCCTGCTGCTCGATGGTGTCCGCGAAGTCGATCGTGGCGCCGTCGAGGTAGGGGACGCTCATCCGGTCGACGATCACCTCGACACCGCCGAACTCCCGGGTGGCGTCGCCGTCGAGGAAGCGCTCATCGAAGTAGAGCTGGTAGATCAGGCCCGAGCAGCCCCCGGGCTGGACGGCGATCCGCAGGCGGAGGTCGTCGCGGCCCTCCTGTTCAAGGAGGCTCTTCACCTTGGCGGCGGCACCATCGGTCAGCACCACGTTGTGGGTCTTCGTCTCGTGCGTCTGTGTCATGTCGGGTCTCCTTCCGGTAGGTACGAGGGTACGGTGCGGACGCACCCTTTGGCGAACAGGGATCCCGCAGGTCAGTGCGGCGACCAGGTGCGGGCGAGGCGACGTCCGGCCTCCCGCAGCCCATCGGCCTCCAGGCTGCACGTGTAGGAACCCACGACGCCCAGGCCGGCCCGATGGCGGCGCGCGGTGTGGTCCTCCCCGCTGAGGACGACGACCGGGACCGCCGCCTCGAGCGCAGCAGGCGCCACGGCGGTGAGCGTGGAACGTCCGAGCGCCACCTCGTCGAGTTCCTCGAGGACGACGACGCAGAGGTCGGCACCCCCGACCGCCGCGCCGAGGCCGGTCGCCGCGGCCGTGTACTCCTCGCCGCCCGCCGCCCTGGCACCGAGCGCGAGCAGCACGAAGCCTGCCCCACCCGCGAGACCGCTCCACGGGGCCCGCGCCCACCGCACGGGACGACCGGTGTCGGGGTCCGGGGAGCCCAGCTGCGCCTCCACCTCCGCGGCGAAGGCGGCCACCTCCCGCTCCCGCCCCTGGGCTGCCGCGGCACCCACCTCGGCGGCGCGCATGGCTCCCGCGCCGTGGAGGCCGAGCAGTGGCGCCGGATCGGCGCCGACCAGCTCCAGCTCAACCCCGTGCAGCGCCTCGTGGGCAGTGCGCAGCGACCCCCAGCGGCGGACGAGGACGTCCGCGAACCCACGGCCGCCGTCGTGCACGCGGGTCAGGCCGGCTCCCACGACGACGCGCGACTCGCCCGGAAGTGCCCTGAGGAGGGCCTCACCGAGCGGCGCGGTCGTTCCCGTAATGAAGGCCTGCGCGGAGTGGTCGAGCACGTCGACGGCCTCGATGACGGCCACGCCGGGAGGGAGCACCTCCCGCAACCCTCTCGTACCCGTCGCCAGCAGGTGCGTGCTGACCTGGTCAGACGGGGCCGCACGACGCCACCCGGCGGCGACTGCGCCCGTCACGGCCGCCGCGGACAGTGATGCGAGCGGCGTGGCCACGACGAGCACCCTCATCGCGACACCCCCGGCCCGGCCACCGGCCGGACGGCGGCTGTGCCATTCTGGTACCCATGCGGAGTACAGCGAGACCCGCCACCACGCTCCTCGCCCTGGCGCTCCTCACGGGCTGCGCGCAGGCGGAGACCGAGGTCCCGCCCGTGGCAGCGGCACGCCTCGAGCAGGAGATCAGCACGCAGGTGGAGCAGGAGGTGGGAGTCGCCGCCGACGTCTCCTGTCCCGCCGACCTGCCCTCGGAGGTCGGTGCCAGCGTCACCTGCACCATCGCGACATCCGACGAGGTCACCCAGCCCCTGGTGGCCGTCGCGACAGTGACCGCCGTGGACCGCGACACCGGGGAGGTCGAGTTCGACATCGTCGTCGACGTGGCCGATGCCGCCACTCCAGGGCCGGCCGTCACCGACGAGCCCCCGACCAGTCCCCCACCCACCGAGGAGTCCGCCGGAGGCTGACGCCGGCGTCACTGGTCGAGCGTCCCCGAGAGCCGTGCGAGCAGGAGCGCCTCCGCCAGGACCGCGTTCCGCAGGTCGTCGAGGTGCACGGACTCGTTCCCGGCGTGGGCGCGGGTGTCGGGGTCCTCGATACCGGTCACCAGGATCTCCGCCGTGGGGAACTCGCGCGCGAGTTCGGCGATGAACGGGATGGAGCCGCCCACTCCGATCTCGACGCTGGGGGTCCCCCACGCGGTGGTCAGCGCCCAGTGGGCCAGGTCGGTGGCGGCGCTCGGCCTGGCGAGGAAGGGCTCGCCGAGCTCACCGGGTGTGACGGTGACCTGGGCGCCGAAGGGCGCGTTCGCCTCGAGATGGGCACGGAGGGCCTCGTACGCCTCCGCCGGGTCCTGCCCCGGCGGGACGCGCAGCGACAGCGCCGCCCTGCAACTCGGCGCGATCGTGTTGGAACGGTGCGCCACGGATGTGGCGTCGAAACCGACGACGCCGATCGCCGGGTACGTCCAGAGCCGGGACGGGAGCGAACCGGTCCCCGCGAGACGGTAGCCGTCCACGACGCCCGCGTCGCGCCGGAAGTCCTCCTCGCCGTACTCGACCGGCGCCGCGTCCGGTCGCGCCAGACCCGCGACCGCGACGTCGCCACGTTCGTTGTGGAGCGTCGCCAGCAACCGGCACATGAGCGTGGTGGCATCGATGACCGGGCCGCCGTACATCCCGGAGTGGAGGGCGTGGTCGAGGACCCTGACCTCGACCTGGCACTCGGCCAGGCCGCGCAACGACGTCGTGAGGGCCGGCTCCCCGACCTTCCAGTTGCTGGAGTCCAGCACGACGATGAGGTCCGCCTGCAGGTCCGCGTGGTGCTGCCGCAGGAACGCCGCGAACGACGGCGACCCGATCTCCTCCTCACCCTCGACGAAGCAGCGCACCCCCACCCGCAGGTCGTCGCCAAGGACCCGGAGCGCACCGACGTGTGCGACGATGCCGGCCTTGTCGTCACCGCTCCCCCGGGCGTACAGGCGCCCTGCCCTGATGACCGGCTCGAACGGGTCCGGCTGGTCCCACTCCTCGGGCTGTCCCGGCGGTTGCACGTCGTGGTGGGCGTACAGCAGGACGACGGGGGCGCCGCCGTCGCCCTCCCGCACGCCGAGGACGGCGGGCCGCCCCGCGCGCCCGGACGGGGCGGGCGCCGCGGACACACGGGCCGGCACGCCGACCCGTTCGAACATCTCCCGGACGAGAGCGGCACTGTCCGACACCCGGGCCTGGTCGAAGGCGTCGGCGGAGACGCTCGGGATGCGGATCAGCGCCTCGAGGTCCGCCACCACCTGCGGGAAGGTGTCTGAAACGCGCTGCCTGAGTTCTTCGATACCGACCATGTCCTGAGCCTATCCCGCACGGCAGGCCCCCTCCGCGCGCCGACTAGGATGGTTCCGTGAGCTCCACCAGTCCATCCCAGAACGAACCGCGCGGGAAGGGCCGTGCCACGCCCACGCGCAAGGAGGCACAGGCGGCGCGCCAGCGTCCCATCGTGCAGACCGACCGCAAGGCCGCGAAGAAGGCAGCCCGGGCGAAGCGCGACGAGGCGTTCGCCCGCCAGCAGCAGGCGATGGTCACCGGCGACGACCGGTGGCTCCCCGTCCGCGACAAGGGGCGCGCCCGGCGGTTCGCCCGCGACTACGTGGACGCCCGCTGGTCCCTGGGCGAGCTGTTCCTGCCGATCGCGTTCCTGATCCTGTTCGTCATGGTCATCGGCGGGCAGTACCCCGAGGTGGCCCTCACGGCCACCTTCCTGATGTACCTCGTCATCTTCGGGGCGATCATCGACGCCTTCCTCATGGTGTACTTCCTCAAGAAGCACCTGGCCAGGCGATTCACTCCCGCGGAGATCCCCCCGTGGACCGGCGCGTACGCCTTCCAGCGAATCTTCATGCTGCGCCGGTTCCGGATGCCCAAGCCACAGAACAAGCGCGGCGAGTGGCCCCAGAAGAAGGCAGCCCCGACTCCCTGAGGTCCTCCGGGAGGCGGCGCCGGGACCGCTGGCTAGGATCGTGTACATGGTCACCTATCGCTACCTCGGCAACAGCGGGCTCAAAGTCAACGAGATCATGTACGGGAACTGGCTCACGCACGGCTCCCAGGTCGAGAACGAGACCGCCGTGGCGTGCGTCCACGCTGCCCTGGACGCGGGGATCACCACCTTCGACACCGCGGACGTGTACGCCAACACGCGCGCCGAGGAGGTGCTCGGGGACGCGCTCCGGGGACAGCGCCGCGAGTCCCTCGTGATCCTCACCAAGACCTACTGGCCCGTCGGGCCGAAGGGCCCCAATGACTGCGGGCTGTCCCGAAAGCACATCCGCGACTCCATCGACGGATCGCTGCGGCGGCTCGGCACCGACTACGTGGACGTCTACCAGGCGCACCGCTACGACACCGAGACGCCGCTGGAGGAGACCATGCTCGCGTTCGCGGACCTGGTCCGCGCGGGCAAGGCACTCTACATCGGCGTCAGCGAGTGGACGGCGGCGCAGATCCGCGCGGCCCACGCCCTCGCGGCCGAACTCCGCGTGCCCCTGGTCTCGTCCCAGCCCCAGTACTCGATGCTCTGGCGGGTCATCGAGGCGGAGGTCATCCCGGCCTCCCGCGAGCTCGGGATGTCCCAGATCGTCTGGTCGCCGGTGGCGCAGGGCATCCTCACGGGCAAGTACCAGCCGGGTTCACCGCTCCCGTCCGGGTCACGTGCCACCGACGAGAAGGGCGGCTCCCAGATGATCCGCCGCTGGCTCTCCGACGACATCCTCACGGCGGTGCAGCGGCTCCGTCCCGTCGCCGACGAACTCGGCCTCACGATGGCCCAGCTGGCGATCGCCTGGGTCCTCCAGAACGACAACGTCGCCTCGGCGATCATCGGCGCCTCCCGGCCGGAGCAGGTCGCGGAGAACGTCAAGGCGTCCGGTGTGCGCATCCCCGCCGAGTTGATGGCCCGCATCGACGACATCCTGGGGGACCTCCCCCAGCGCGACCCCTCGCTCACCGCGAAGGGCGCCCCCCAAACCCGTCCCTGCTGACCGTCAGGCGCGGCGCGCGAGCGCCCGGTTGACCCGTCCGGGCCACGCGGGGCCCTCCAGGACGAACGCGGTGTAGGCCTCCAGCAGGTCGGCGCCGGCGTCGAGGAGGGCCGCGCCGTCGTCCGCGGAGAAGATCCCGCCGGATGCGATGATCACCGGCCGTGGTCCCAGACGGTCCCGCAGGAGCCGGACGACCTCCAGTGCACGGCCGAGGAGGGGCGCCCCCGAGAGCCCGCCCGGCCCGAGGTCGTGCGAGATCGTGGTGTTGACCGCCACGACCCCCGCGAGGCCGGCGTCGCGGACCATCCCGGCCACGTCGGTGATCCCCTGGTCGTCGAGGTCCGGCGCGATCTTCACGAACACCGGTACCTCACGGCCGGACACCTGGCGCGCCTCGGCGCGCACCGCCTCGAGGATCGGCCGGAGGGCGTCGACCCGCTGCAGCTCCCGGAGGCCCGGGGTGTTGGGCGAGGACACGTTCACCACGAGGAAGTCGGCCCAGCGTGCCACTTCCCGCGTGGTGCGGCGGTAGTCCTCGACGGCGTCCTCGAGCGGGGTCACCTTCGTCTTGCCGATGTTGACCCCGACGACGACGGCGCGCCCCGCCGTCGTCCGCCGCAGGTCACGCAGCCGCCGGCCGACGGCGACGGCGCCCTCGTTGTTGAAGCCCATCTGGTTGCGCAGCGCACGGAGTTCAGGGTGTCGCCACATCCGCGGCTTCGGGTTCCCCGGCTGTGGCTCGGCGGTGACGGTGCCGACCTCGATGAAGCCGAAGCCCAGCGCGTCCATGCCGAGCACCGCCTCGGCGTTCTTGTCCATCCCGGCGCACAGTCCGAGCACTCCCGTGATCGGCCGGGGAAAGACGAGGAGGCGCGGATTGCGGACGGGAGCACCCAGCCTCCCGAGTGAGTTCTTGAGGCTGCGGCGGGTCGCCTCGACGTCGCCGGCGGCGCCGATGGCCCGCACGGCCGCGTGGTGCGCGGCCTCCGGATCGGTGTGGACGAGAACGCTGTCGTAGAGCTGGCGGTACACGTCTCGATGCTAGGGCAGGTGCTCAGCGCCGGCGCGAACCCTCCGCCAGTCGGTCGATCCGCTTCGGGGACGACCGCCACAGCCAGACCATCCCGAGGACCGGAAGGACCAGCGGGACGAAGAAGTAGCCCCGCCCGAACTGGGACCAGACCGTCTCGTCGGGGAAGAGTTCGGGCCGCAGCAGCGACAGCGCCCCGACGCCCAGCACGCCCACGAGTTCGACGACGACCGCCACCCACGCGACCCGGCGCATCCGCCGGCCGTTGTGGGCGAGCGCCACGGTAGCCAGGATGTAGACCGCCGCCGAGAGGGCGGAGAGGGAGTACGCCACCGGCGCCGCGGCCGCGTCCCGGATCAGCTGGACCGCGGAACGCGCCGTCGCCGACAGCGCGAAGATCCCGTAGACGAGGATCAACACACGGCCAAGGCCGTAGGCGGGGCGGCGGTCGTCGGGGAGCTGGGGCTCGGTCACAGGCCTGCCACCTGCAGGGAACGCCACATCATGACCGCCACTGTGACACATGCGACGAGCAGCGCCACGCTCGACGTGCGGGTACGGTCCGCGAACGCCCACACCGCGGCCACGGGCAGGATGAACAGCACCGTGATGAGGTATCCCCACAGCACCCACGGATCTCCCGGGAGCTCGCCGCGCGCCTGGGTGATCGCGGCAGCGACGACGGCGAGGAGCAGCACGAGCTCCACGAAGCCTGCCGCGATGAGTTGCCGGAGGATCACCGGTTCACCGCGCACCGCGCGCCACGCGGCCCATGCCCCCAGCATCAGGGCGGCGAACGCTGACATCGCGGCGAAGAGGGGCACGCCTTCAGGGTAGCGGTCGCACCGTGCCTGTCGGAGGGTGGCGTTAGAGTCAGGATCCATGACCACCTTTGAACTTGCCCCCTCGACGCCACGATCCGGCGCCGCGCTCCTCGTCGCGCTGCGTGAGACGGACGGGGGGCCCTCCGTCCTGCCTGTGGAGGCGCTGGGCGAGGACGAGGTGGCAGAGCTGGAGCGCCTGGCGGCCCTCGTCGGCGCCCGCGGGTCACGCGACGAGGTCCTGCGCGCACCTGGCGAGACCGTGGGCCACACCCTGGTCGTCTTCACCGGCACGGGGCGCGGGGATGTCACGGTCGAACGGCTGCGCCAGGCGGCGGGTGCCGCCACGCGAACCCTTCACGGAGTCGAGGCCCTTGACGTGGCCCTTCCCGCGGAGGTCCCCGAACTGGTGGGGGCACTCACCGAGGGCCTCGCGCTGGGTGCCTACCGGTTCACCCGTTACCACGCCACCACCAGCACGCCGGTCGCCCACACCCGGATCCTGTCCCCGATCTCCGGGGAGGCGGACGCCGCCGCCGCGATGCGACGCGGCATCATCCTGGCCGACTCCGTCGCGATCGCACGGGACCTCGTGAACACCGCACCGGTCGACCTGCATCCCGAGAGCTTCGCCGCCCACGCCGTCGCGGCTGGGGCAGAGGCAGGCATCGCCGTCGAGGTGCGGGACGAGGACGCCCTCGAACGCGAGGGATGTGGCGGGCTCATCGCCGTCGGCCGCGGGTCGGCCCGGCCGCCCCGCCTCGTGCGACTCGAGCACGCCCCGGCGAGCCCGGCGGCACATGTCGCGCTCGTCGGCAAGGGGATCACCTTCGACTCGGGCGGCCTCTCGCTCAAGCCTGCCAAGGACATGGGTGACATGAAGTCCGACATGGCCGGCGCGGCAGCGGTCCTTGCAGCCGTGCTCGCAGCCGCCCGGCTCGAGCTCCCGGTGCGGGTCACGGGCTGGCTGGCCCTGGCCGAGAACATGCCCTCCGGCTCCGCGACCCGCCCCTCCGACGTGATCACCATCAGGGGCGGCCGCACGGTCGAGGTGCTCAACACGGACGCGGAGGGCCGCCTGGTCCTCGCCGATGCCCTGGTGGCCGCAGCCGAGGAGGATCCCGACGTCATCCTCGACATCGCGACGCTCACCGGCGCACAGCTGATCGCGCTCGGCAACCGTGTGAGCGCGGTCATGGGAGACGACGAGGTGCGGTCCGACGTCGTGGCGGCGGCCGACGCCGCCGGCGAGCAGTTCTGGCCCATGCCGCTCCCCCCGGAACTCGCCGAGTCGATGAAGTCCCCGATCGCGGACATCGCCAACATCGGCGATCGCAACGGAGGGATGCTCGTGGCGGGCCTCTTCCTGCAGAGCTTCATCCCGGATCGCAGGTGGGCGCACCTCGACATCGCCGGTCCGGCGCTCAACACCCACGAGCCGTGGGGGTACACACCGAAGGGCGGGACGGGCGTGGGGGTGCGAACCCTCGTCACCGTCCTCGAGGCGATGTGCGGCTGAGCCCCGGCCCTCACCCACCCGCCTGCGACGCGGGGTGTGTCGTGGAACAATGGCGACCAGCGCGCCTGTTGCGTACATCACCGTCCAAGGAGGGAAGTTCGTGAGCGAAACCGTGTTCGACATCGTCATCCTGGGGGGTGGGAGCGGTGGCTACGCGGCAGCGCTCCGCGGTGCCCAACTGGGGATGAAGGTTGCCCTCATCGAGGCCGACAAGGTGGGAGGAACCTGCCTGCACAAGGGCTGCATTCCCACCAAGGCACTGTTGCACGCCGCGGAGGTCGCGGACCTCACGCGCGAATCCGAGCAGTACGGTGTCAACGCCACCCTCGAGGGCATCGACATGGTGAAGGTCAACGCGTACAAGGACCAGGTGATCTCCAGGCTCCACAAGGGGCTGCAGGGCCTGGTCGGCCACCACAACATCACGTACGTCGCGGGATGGGGCACCCTGGTCGCTCCGGACGCCGTCGAGGTTGACGGCACCCGTTACCAGGGCCGCGCCGTCGTCCTCGCCTCGGGCTCGTTCGCCCGCACCCTCGGCATCGACATCGGTGGTCGTGTCATGACGAGCGACCAGGCCCTCCAGATGGACTGGATCCCCTCGCGCGCCATCGTCCTGGGCGGAGGCGTGATCGGGGTCGAATTCGCGAGCGTCTGGAGATCGTTCGGGGTGGACGTGACCATCGTCGAGGCACTCCCCCATCTCGTGCCCAATGAGGACGAGGCCCTCTCGAAGGCGCTGGAGCGGGCCTTCCGCAAACGGAAGATCGCGTTCAAGCTGGGGGCGCGCTTCGCGGGCGTGCAGCAGGACGACAATGGCGTGGTCGTGTCCCTGGAGGACGGCTCGACGTTGTCCGCGGATGTCCTCCTCGTGGCCGTGGGACGAGGCCCGGCGACGAAGGACCTCGGCTACGAGGCGCAGGGCATTCCGATGGACCGCGGCTTCGTCCTGACGAACGAGCGACTGCACACCGGCGTCGGGAACATCTACGCCGTCGGCGACATCGTGCCCGGCCTCCAGCTCGCCCACCGCGGCTTCCAGCAGGGCATCTTCGTCGCGGAGGAGATCGCCGGACTGCAGCCCGCCGCGATCGTCGAGTCCGGGATCCCGCGCGTCACGTACTGCGACCCCGAGGTCGCGTCCGTCGGGCTCACCGAGGCCCAGGCGCGGGAGAAGTACGGGGACGACGGCGTCCGCGTGTCCGAGGTGAACCTCGCCGCCAACGGGAAGAGCGGCATCCTGAAGACTGCGGGATTCATCAAGCTCGTCGGCCAGAAGGACGGCCCAATCGTCGGCGTCCACATGATCGGCGCGCGTCTCGGCGAACAGATCGGCGAGGCCCAACTGCTTGTCAACTGGGAGGCATGGCCCGAGGACGTCGCCCCGCTGATCCACGCCCACCCCACACAGAACGAGGCCATGGGCGAGGCCGCCCTTGCCCTGGCCGGCAAGCCGCTGCACGCCCACAACTAGGAGTCACCCGATGTCTGAATCCATCAAGATGCCCGCCCTCGGCGAGTCCGTCACCGAAGGAACCGTCACCCGGTGGCTCAAGCAGGTCGGCGAGCAGGTCGACGTCGACGAGCCCCTGCTCGAGGTCTCCACCGACAAGGTGGACACCGAGGTCCCCTCCCCCGTGGCGGGGGTGCTTGAGCGCATCCTCGTCGAGGAGGACGAGACGGTGGAGGTCGGCGCCGAGCTCGCCATCATCGGCGACGGCTCGGGGATCTCCGAGTCCGGCCTGCGGGGCGTCCATGCCGAGGACGACGACGACGCCGTCGCCTTCCAGCCGTCGCCCGCTGCTCCGCCAGCGGCGGCACCTGCGCGACCCGCGCCGGCCCCGAGCGCCCCCACACCCGCCCCTCCCGCGGGCCGGGCGGGCGGGTCAGCCGGCGGCCAGGCGGTCACCATGCCCGCCCTCGGCGAGTCCGTCACGGAGGGGACGATCACCCGGTGGCTGAAGGCCGTGGGCGAGACCGTCGAGGAGGACGAGCCGCTGCTCGAGGTCTCCACCGACAAGGTGGACACGGAAGTGCCCTCACCCGTCGGAGGGACGCTCCTCAAGATCCTCGTCCAGGAGGACGAGACGGTGGAGGTCGGCGCCGAGCTGGCCCTGATCGGAGACGCGGCAGCCGCTCCGGAGCCCCCGCAGGCAGCACCGGAACCCCAGAGCACCGAGCCGGAACCGGCCGCTGCCGGCGAGCCAGCCCCTGAGGCGGCCCCCGCCGAGCCGACCGCAGCACCGGAGACCCAGCCCGAGACAGCCGCCGCGCAGGTTGGCGGATCGTACGTGACTCCGATCGTTCGCAAGCTGGCGCGCGAGAAGAACGTCGACCTGGCCACGATCAGCGGGACAGGAGTCGGCGGGCGAATCCGCAAGGAGGATGTGCTCGAGGCGGCACGCAAGGCGGAGGAGGAGGCGGCGGCCAAGGCGCGCGCCGCGGAGGAGGCCTCGAAGGCCGCGGCGGCGGCACCGACGCCCGCGGCACCGACGCCCGCGGCACCGGCGCCCGCGGCACCCTCCGCGAAGCCCGCGGCGTCACCACTCCGTGGGACCACCGAGAAGATGTCGCGCCTCCGGAAGATCATCGCCACGCGCATGGTGGAGTCGCTGCAGACCTCCGCGCAGCTCACCACGGTGATCGAGGTGGACGTCACCCGCGTCGCCGCCCTGCGCGCCCGCGCGAAGGACTCGTTCCAGGCCCGCGAGGGAGCGAAGCTGACCTTCCTGCCGTTCTTCGTCAAGGCGGCAACGGAGGCGCTGAAGGCCCACCCGAAGATCAACGCCACGATCACGGAGAACGAGGTCATCTACCACGGTGCCGAGCACGTCGGGATCGCGGTCGACACCGAACGCGGGCTCCTGGTTCCTGTGATCAAGGATGCCGGGGACTTGAACATCGCGGGTCTCGCGAAGAAGATCGCCGACCTGGCGGCCCGGACGCGCACGAACAAGATCGGCCCCGATGAGCTGACCGGCTCGACCTTCACGATCACGAACACCGGCTCCGGCGGCGCGCTCTTCGACACCCCGATCATCAACCAGCCGGAGGTCGCGATCCTCGGGACGGGCACGATCACGAAGCGTCCCATGGTGGTCCGCGACGCCGACGGGAACGAGACGATCGGCATCCGCTCGATGTGCTACCTCGCGCTCTCCTACGACCACAGGCTCGTGGACGGCGCCGATGCGGCGCGCTACCTCATGGCGGTGAAGGCACGCCTCGAGGAGGGTGCCTTTGAGGGCGAACTCGGGCTCTGACCCCGTCACTGAGCGGGCCCGGCCATGCACGGCCGGGCCCGCTCACGGTGTCCGGCAGGTCCGCACCTCCGCGATCCGCCAGCCGGGGCCGTCCTCGGTGAGGTCCACGTCGACGCAGTGCGCACGCTGGGCCGGGATCTCCACGATCTCCCCGCCGAGGATCCGCCGGTGCGCGAGCTGGCGCACCTCGAGTCGCGCGGTGAAGGTGCCACGCGATCGTGCGACAGCTGACAGCTGCTCGATCGCGGTGCCGTAGCCCTCGAAGACCAGATCCGTGGCGACCATCTCGCGGATGAGGTCCTCGTCGCGCGTCCGATCCGCCACACCGGTCACGTACACACCGTCCAGCGCGGCAGCGTCCCGGTCAGCCAGCGCCTGGTCGCGCCGCTCCAGTAGCTGACCGACGACCTCCGCCGCACTGGCCTCCGTCAGGGTCGACCATCCCTCAAGTCCGCGTGGCGTGGGCGGCGCGGAGGCGTCCCGTGCCCCTGCGACCGGCGAGGCCAAGGCCATCACTGCGGCTGCCACGAGAACGGCCACGCCGGCGACCGCGACCACGCGCGTCGTGACCCGACGGTGCGGTGCCAGTACCGTCGGCGCGGAGGCAGCGCGCAGCTGTGCGCCCGCGAGGGTGGGTGCGGACGGGAGTTCGACCGGCGCACCGCGTCCCAGCAGGAACGCCCACGTCGCGAAGTCCCGGGCCGTCGGACGGTCACGGGGGTCGTCGGCGAGCGCGCTGCCCACCGCGCTGAGGACGGCGGGATCGTCACCACTCGCCCACGCCAGGGTTCGGCCGAGCGACCAGACGTCGGCCGGGGCCGTCGCGGGTCCGTCGTCGAGTTCAGGCGGAACGTACCCGGTGTGGCCGCGCTCCGCACCACCGTGCCCGATCACGTCGATGAGGACCGGCCGGCCGCCGGGACCGATCAGGATGTTCGCAGGCGACACGTCGCCGTGGACGAGTCCACGCCCGTGGAGGGCCGCGAGCGCGTCAGCCGCCGCTCGCCACACGGTGACGACCTCGCCCGCCCCCAGCGACGACCTCGAATTCACGAGAGTCGCGAGAGCCGGCCCCACCACCAGTTCCATCACCACCGCCACACGACCGCCGGTGAGCTTCACCATCTGGTGGATCTCCGGCAGGTGCGCATGGCGGAGCTCGGCGAGCCGGCGGATCCGCTCGATCCGTTCGTCCTCCGGCACGATGGTGGCCACCCAGGGCTCGCCACGCTCGTCCCTCACGGCCAACACCGCGCCCGCGGCCCCGAAGCCGGCCGGACCCATCACCTCGTAGCCTGGGATCGTCGTCACCCTGGTGACGCTAGCGGAGACGCCTTGCCCCACGCCCGGCTCATCCACAGCCTCCTGGTGGGCCCGCCCGTGTCCCGCCCTGAAAACGTGTGGTCCGCGAGTGGCTAGAATCTGTAGCCATGTCGACTCCCGCCGCGCCGAAGACCACGAAGCCCAAGAAGCGACGCTGGTACCACAACTTCTACGACGCCTACCGTCTCACGGCGGCTGCGGAGCCGTGGGTTGGCTGGGCGATGGCGGGGACGTTCCTCGGTGCCATCGCGATCGGCGCGGGGATCGGCTACACCGTTGGCCACCCGATCTACGCCGGCTTCCTCGGCGGTCTCGTGGGGCTCACCCTCGCGATGTGGGTGCTGTCCTGGCGGGTGCGTGCCGTGTCCTACCGACAGATCGAGGGTCAGCCGGGCGCCTCGATCGCCGTGCTGGACCAGATCAAGCGGGGGTGGAACATCGAGCAGGAGCCGGTGGCGATGAACCCCCGGACCCAGGACCTCGTCTTCCGCATGGTCGGAAGGCCCGGGATCGTTCTGATCGCCGAGGGGCCGGCCACGCGGACCAAGAAGCTCCTCAAGGACGAGGAACGCAAGGTCGCCCGCGTCGCGCCGGGTGTGCCGGTCCACTTCATCCAGGTCGGGAACGACGAGGGCCAGACTCCGCTCACCAAGCTGCAGGGCGCGGTACGCAAGCTCCCCAAGAAGCTCACCGCCGCCGAGGTGGCGCAAGTCTCCAATCGGCTGCGCTCCCTGGGCGGGGCGCGCCCACCCATCCCGAAGGGTATCGATCCCTTCCGTGCCCGCCCGGACCGGAAGGGCATGCGCGGGCGCTGAGTTCGGTCGGCGCCACGCCGGCTCGTAACACTCTCGACACGTTGAAGTGACACCGAGGTAACTGCGTCTCGCTAGCGTGGGACCAGCCCGCCGAGAGGTGGGACCATCCTGCCGAGAGATGAGGAGCAGTGGATGTTCTCCAACGCTGACGAAGCGATCGCCTATACGCGCCAGGAGGGCGTCGAGTTCATCGACGTGCGCTTCTGCGACCTGCCCGGCGTGATGCAGCACTTCAACATCCCCGTCGAAACCTTCACGGACGAGGTCTTCACCGAGGGGCTCATGTTCGATGGGTCCTCGATCCGGGGGTTCCAGGCGATCCACGAGTCGGACATGAAGCTTGTGCCGGACGTGGCCACGGCGTACATCGACCCCTTCCGGGTGGCGAAGACGCTCATCGTGAACTTCTCGATCGTGGACCCGTTCACGGGCGAGGTGTACTCCCGCGACCCGCGCAACATCGCGGCCAAGGCCGAGGCCCACCTCCGGTCGACCGGAATCGCGGACACGGTGTACATCGGGGCCGAGGCGGAGTTCTACGTCTTCGACGACATCCGGTTCTCCACCAGTGCCCAGTCCAGCTACTACCACATCGACTCCAACGAGGCGGCGTGGAACACCGGCCGCGCCGAGGAGGGTGGCAACCGCGGCTACAAGACGCGTTTCAAGGGCGGTTACTTCCCGGTCTCCCCGAACGACCAGATGGCTGACCTGCGCGACGAGATGGTCCAGACCCTCCAGCAGGTGGGGCTCTCAGTCGAGCGCGCGCACCACGAGGTGGGAACCGCGGGCCAGATGGAGATCAACTACCGCTTCAACTCCCTGCTCGCTGCCGCTGACGACATGATGAAGTTCAAGTACGTCATCAAGAACACCGCGTGGACGGCCGGCAAGACCGCCACGTTCATGCCGAAGCCCCTCTTCGGGGACAACGGCTCCGGCATGCACACGCACGTCTCGCTGTGGAAGGACGGCAACCCGCTCTTCGCCGACGAGCGGGGCTACGGCGGCCTCTCCGACGTCGCACGCTGGTACATCGGCGGCCTCCTGCGGCACGCCCCCTCGCTGCTGGCGTTCACGAACCCGTCGGTGAACTCCTACCACCGGCTCGTCCCCGGCTTCGAGGCACCGGTCAACCTGGTCTACTCGGCGCGCAACCGTTCCGCCTGTATCCGAATCCCCGTGACGGGAACCTCACCGAAGTCCAAGCGCCTCGAGTTCCGGGTCCCGGACCCGTCGTCGAACCCGTACCTCGCGTTCTCCGCCATCCTGATGGCCGGGCTGGACGGCATCAAGAACCGCATCGAGCCTGCCGACCCGATCGACAAGGACCTCTACGAACTGCCGCCGGAGGAGCACGCCCTCATCGACCAGGTCCCCGACTCCCTGCCGAAGGTTCTCGAGTCGCTCGAGGAGGACCACGACTACCTCACCGACGGCGACGTGTTCACCCCCGACCTGATCGAGACGTGGATCGACTACAAGCGGGCCTACGAGATCGACCCGCTGCGACTGCGGCCGCACCCGCACGAGTTCGAGCTCTACTACGACCTGTGAGCACTCGCACCAGCTGACTGCACCCGCCGCAGGCCCGAGGGCCGCCGTGGATTCCACGGCGGCCCTCGGGCTCGTGATGGGCGGGGGCCTCGCCCTCCCGGGTCAGGCGGGTGTCCGCGCCTGTTCGCGACGCGCCGCCCACGTCGCGTACGCGATCCCGAACAAGGCCGCGATGCCGATCTGACCGGTCGTCAGCAGCCGTCCCGCCCCGGGTGCGGCCGCCGAGATGAGGCTGATGGCCTGGATCACCGCGACCGCGATCACAATCGAGATGATGATGTGTCGCAGGCCCATCTTGGACCCGAAGGTGACGATCATGCAGCCGATGATGCCGGGCACCGCGTAGGAGAAGGCGCCGAGGATGGAGGCGGGCAGGGCGGAGACCAGGGCTGCCCCGCCCACGATCACGACGAGCAGGATCGCGAGGTTCGTCAGCGTGGACGCCACGAGCCCGAAGACGGCCGCGAGTTCCGCCCTCCGGGATCCCGCCTCGGTCCCGAGCGCGTTCTGGACGGCACCTACGGCGGGCATCCTCATGTTGCCGATGTTCCCGGAGAGGAAGGACATGTAGGTGCCGACCGGGCCAAGCACCGGGAAATACGAGACCGGCTCGATCACCCAGATGACGCCCACGAAGCTGACCGCGAACACGATGCCGGAGGCGAGGACGGTCGTGTCCACCCCGTGACCGAGGACGACCGACAGGTAGACGGGAATCGAGAAGCTCATGACGAGGGCGACGGACAGCGTGAGGCGCCCGATGCGGTGGACCCTCCGGGAGAATGCCGCGTCGTAATCGACCCGTTCCGTACCGTTCATGATCTCTGCCTCCTATCCGTCAACCACGGCGCCCACGACCATGGCGAGCACGATCGCGAAACCCATGGACCACTCGGCGAGCCACTTCCACTTCGGATGCTGCCGGGACAACCACATGAAGAACCACATGGCCGCGGCACCGACGATCAGTGCCGCGAGGACGCCGTAGGTGGGTGATGCGGGCGGCGCAGGGGACACGGTCTTGCGGACCTCGCCCCACCCCATCGTGAAGAACACGACGAAGGGCGCGACCGCGCCGATGAGCTTGATCATCAGGGGGTTCGACTTGCTCAGCCTCTGCTGGGTGGTGTCGAGCCCCTTCGTGAGGAGGATCGTCGAGATCAACCACCCGGAGCCGCCCAGTGCCATGACCCACGCGGCGGTGGCCAGCAGTGTGGGCGTGAAGTCGGGGGTCCCGACTGTGTAGCCGGAGCCGGCGGCCGACGTCAGCGATTCGAACGCGGCGGAACCGATCACGCCCACACGGGACAGGGTGATCGGCGCGCCGATCAGGCCGATGAGCACCACGGCGATGGTGAAGACGGCGACCGCGGGCCCCGCGGTCGCGATCGTGCCCACCTTGAGGGAACGGCGCACCTCCTCGGGACTCAGGACATCCGTGTCGCGCACATAGGTTCGCGCCATCCGGTAGTAGATCCACGTCTGCAGCAACACAACGGCGATGCTGCTGAGAGCGAGGACCCACACGACCGGGCTGCTCGCGATCTGCAGGGTCTCCTCCATCGTGTCTCCTCGTGAGCCCGGAGCCGCCACGGGAGGCGGCATCGCCCCGACAACCTGCAGGGTAGCTACTTCGAGCCCCGCCCGTTCCCCCAATCGTGGCAATCCTGACGTTCAGTCAGTCAGGACCTCGTCCATCCAGCGGCGCACCAGCCAGCGGCCGTTCACGTCATCCACCACCACCACACCGGTGTTCAGCAAGACCCTCCGGGTGGTGAACCCGGCGTCGACGTTGCCCGCGTGGTATCCCGCCCACGTGCGGATGACTGCGCCGTGCGAGAAGAACACGGCGACGCCGTCGCCCACCACGCCTCGCGCGAGTTCGATCGCGGCGTTGTACCGTGCGAACACCTCCCACCCGGACTCGCCACCCCGCATCCTCAGGTCGAGGTCTCCGTGGGCCCACGAGTCGGCCACGCGGTGGTATTCGACAACCGACTCGAGGTCGGACCGCATCTCCAGGTCCGCGGCCAGGATCTCGCGGATGCCGGGGAGCACCACGGGTTCGATGCCGAGCTTCCTCGCGAGGGGAGCGGCCGTTTGGCCGGTCCGCGTCAGGGGCGAGGTGAAGATGCCACTGGCACCGGTCTCCGCGAGTTCCTCGGCCACCGCCTCCGCCTGTTGGTGGCCGACGGCGGTGAGGGGTGCCCCCGGCTCCGCGGTGTCCAGCGCGCGGGTGAGGTTGGCACGGGTCTGCCCGTGCCGCACGAGGATGAGTCTCATGCCACCACTCCTCAGGGGAAGAAGACCGACTCGACGACGCGGCGCGCCCGCCGTGCCGTACGGAGGTAGTCCTCCTCGAAGTCGAGGGAGGATCCGGGCGGGTAGCCAAGCATCCGGGACACGACCGTGAGTTCGCGCCCCACCCTCGGGAGGACATCGGACTTCTGCGGCTTGTTGGTGACCAGCATGATGGCGTCCCGAACGCGGCTGGCCAGTTCCCACGCGTTTCGGAGTGCCTCGAAGTCGGGCCCCGACAGCGCACCTGCCCGCCAGGCTGCCTCGAGAGCCGGGATCGTCTGGGTGGTGCGCATGCCCGGATGCGCGTGCGCGAGCTGCAACTGCAGGAACTGTGCGGTGAACTCGACGTCGGTGAGGCCGCCACGCCCGAGCTTCAGGTGCCGGTTGGGTGGGACACCCCGCGGCATGCGCTCCGCCTCCACTCGCGCCTTCATCCGCCGCACGCTCACCACCGTCGCCTCATCGATTCCGCCAGGGCGGTAACGCACCGGATCGATCAGTCCGACGAATCGTGCGAGCAGGTCCACGTCCCCAGCCACCGGGCGCGCCTTCAGCAGGGCCTGGCACTCCCACGGCTCCACCCAACGCTGGTAGTACTCCGCGTAGGAGGCGAGCGAGCGCACGAGTGGGCCGCGTCGTCCCTCGGGGCGCAGGTCGGCGTCGATGGCCAGCGCCGGCTCCGCGCTCGGCTCGGTGAGCACGGTCCGCACGCCCGTCGCCAGTTTCATCGCGAAGTCGACGGCCACCTGGTCGTCCGAGACCGGCTCGTACACGAACACCACGTCGGCGTCGGAGGCGTAGTTCATCTCCTGGCCGCCGAGTCGGCCCATCGCGACGATCGCGAAGCGCGCGGGATCGGGGGACCCGGCCGGCAGTCCGAACTCGAGACGGGCGAAGTGGCGCGCGATCCGCAACGCCCCCACGATCGCGACGTCGGCGGCGTCCGAGATCATGCGCGCGCGCGCGGGATCGACGCCGTCGAGGACGTCCCCCAGGGCAGCCCGGGTGAGTTCGCGACGGCGCAGGTAGCGCACCGCCTCGACGGCCTGCTGGCGGTCATCCCGGCGGACGAGCAGCGCATCCAGTTCCCGGAGCAGCGATTCCGGGGACCGCGGCTGGAGGTCTGCCTCGTCGTCGAGCCAGGTGACGGACTCCGGGAGACGGGACATGGCAACCGTGGCGTAGGCACTGGAGGACAACACCTGGGCGAGGCGTACGCCGGCCGTGCCCGAGTCGCGCAGGAGCTTCAGGTACCAGTGGGTCTGCCCGAGTTCCTCGGAGAGCGTGCGGAACGAGAGCAGGCCGGCGTCGGGGTCCGGGCCGTCCGCGAACCATCCCAGCATCACCGGCAGCAGGTGGCGCTGGATCTGGGCGCGCCGCGTCATCCCCTCGGTGAGTGCGGAGATGTGGCGCAGCGCGCCGGCCGGGTCGCGGTAGCCGATGGCCTTCAGCCGCGCGGTGGCAGCGGTCGGATCGAGGGCGATGTCCTGGGGCGCGAGCCGGGCGGTGTGGGGCAGCAGCGGGCGGTAGAAGATCGCCTCGTGCAGCTCGCGCACCCGCCGGCGTGTCGCGAGCCAGGCCGAGTCGACGTCGTCCACCCCGAGCAGCCGGGAGAGGCGCCGCAGGTCCTCCGGGCGGGTCGGTACGACGTGCGAACGCCGCATGCGGTGCAGCTGGATGCGGTGCTCCAGGGCGCGGAGGAAGCGGTAGCAGTCCGCGAGTTCTGCGGCCTCGGCGCGCCCGACGTAGCCGCCCCGGGCGAGTGCCTCGAGTGCGGGCAGAGTCCCCCGGACGCGCAACTCGGGGTCCGTGCGGCCGTGCACGAGCTGGAGGAGCTGGACGGTGAACTCCACGTCCCGCAGACCACCCTTGCCGAGCTTGAGCTGCCGCTCGGCGTCCCGGGCGCGCACGTGGTCCTCCACGCGCCGACGCATCGCCTGCGAGTCCTCGACGAAGTTCTCGCGTTCCACCGCGCTCCACACGAACGGCTGGGTGGCGGCGACGTACCGGTCACCGAGCGCGATGTCACCCGCCACCGGGCGGGCCTTGAGGAGCGCCTGGAACTCCCACGTCTTCGCCCACCGGCGGTAGTAGGCGATGTGCGAGTCGAGGGTCCGCACCAAGGGGCCGTCCTTGCCCTCGGGCCGGAGGTTCGCGTCGAGCGGCCAGAGCGGGGGCTCGGGTCCGGCCTCGGACACGATCTTCGTGACCGTCGTCGCGAGGCTCGTGGTGGCGGCGACGGCCGCCGTCTCGTCGGCGCCGTCACACACGTAGATCACGTCGACGTCGGAGATGTAGTTGAGCTCCTCCGCCCCGGTCTTGCCCATCGCGATGATCGAGAAGGGGTGGCTCGCGGCGTCGGGATGGATGTGGCGTGCCAGTTCGAGCGCTCCGTTGAGCGTGGCGCCCACCAGGGTGGCGATCGCGGCGGAGACGGCCGGCATCACCTGCCGGGCTCCGTCCGGAGCGCCGGCCGCGGTGTCCAGGTCGAGGACGACGATGGTGAGCAGCTCGCGGCGGTAGAGGCGGCGCAGGGCGACCACCGCCTCGGCGGTCGTGTGGTCGCGCCGCGTCAACTCCCGGACGACGTCGAGGACGCGCTCGTACACCTCGGGGTACGGTTCGCCGGGGGTGTGGGGGGTCAGCGCATCCAGGAGGGACGCGTCCGCGATGAGGTGGTCCGCGAAGTACTGCGACGCCCCGAGGACCCGCAGCAGGGAGAGCCATCGCCCGCGGTCGAGTCCGCGCGCCGCGGGCCCGCCAGGCGAGTCGAGCAGCCGGAGGAGGTTCAGGAGCGCGGCGTCCGGGTCAGCCGTCGACGAGAGGTCGGCGACGACGTCCGGGAGCTCCAGGCCGGCGAACGCGGGACTGGAGAGGAAGCGCAGCGCGCGAGAGGCGTCGAAGCCCCTGCGGGCGAGCTCCGACCGGAGCGAGGTGGCCTCACGCACTTACTGCCCCGAGAGGAATCGCTTCAGCTCCCACGGCGTCACCTGGCGGCGGTACTCGCGCCACTCCTGGTGCTTGTTGCGGATGACGAAGTCGAAGACGTCCTCGCCGAGGGTCTCGGCGACCAGCTCGGAACCCTCCATCTCGGCGACGGCCCGCTCCAGAGACGACGGCAGGGCGGTGATCCCCATCGCGCGGCGTTCGTCGTCGGTGAGCTCCCAGACGTTGTCATCCGCTCCCGGCGGCAGCTCGTACCCCTCCTCGATGCCCTTCAGCCCGGCCGCAAGGGTCACGGCGAGCGCGAGGTACGGGTTCAGCGCCGAGTCGGGCGACCGGAACTCCACGCGGGCAGAGGTGGACTTGTCGGGCTTGTACAGCGGGACCCGGACCAGCGCCGATCGGTTGATGTGCCCCCAGCACACGAAGCTGGGGGCCTCGCCGCCACCCCAGAGCCGCTTGTAGGAGTTGACGTGCTGGTTGGTGATCGCCGAGATCTCGTGAGCGTGCCGGAGCAGGCCCGCGATGAACTGGCGTGCGGTGCGGGAGAGCTGGTACTCCCCGGCAGGATCCCAGAACGCGTTGCGGTCGCCCTCGAAGAGGGACAGGTGCAGGTGCATGCCGGAACCGGGGGCGTCGATGAGCGGCTTGGGCATGAAGGAGGCGATGAACCCCTGGGCCGCCGCCACCTCCTTCACGATCGTCTTGAAGGTCATGATGTTGTCCGCGGTGGTGAGCGCGTCGGCGTAACGGAGGTCGATCTCGTTCTGTCCCGGCCCGCCCTCGTGGTGCGAGTACTCGACCGAGATCCCCATCTGTTCGAGCAGCGCGATGGCGTCGCGGCGGAAGTCCGCCCCCTTGCCGCGCGGCACGTGGTCGAAGTACCCAGCGCTGTCGATGGGGACGAGCTGGCCGTCCGGGCCCGGCATCTCGAAGAGGTAGAACTCGATCTCCGGGTGGGTGTAGAAGGTGAATCCCATCTCGGCGGCCTTCGAGAGCGCGCGCTTCAGCACCGCGCGGGGCTCGGTGCGGGCCGGCTCGCCCGCCGGGGTGAGGATGTCGCAGAACATGCGGGCGGTGCCCTGGTGCTCGCCGCGCCACGGCAGGATCTGGAAGGTCGAGGGGTCCGGCCGTGCGATCATGTCGGCCTCCGAGACGCGGGCGAGTCCCTCGATCGCCGAGCCGTCGAAGCCGATCCCCTCGGCGAAGGCACCCTCCAGCTCCGCCGGCGCGATCGCGACGGACTTCAGCACCCCCAGCACGTCCGTGAACCAGAGCTGGATGAAACGGATGTCCCGCTCCTCCACCACCCGAAGCACGTACTCCTGTTGCCGATCCATGCGTTCCTCCTCGCGCCGCCGCGATCCTGCCACCCATCATCACCCATGGCGGGACGGCGCGCAGGCGCCCAGCCAGTCGCGGCTGTTAACTCTCGGTTACGGGGGTGCCGCCAAGTACGCTGGTGCACGCCGGAACGGCCCGCCCTGCGAGAGGATGACCATGCCCGCCACTGACACACCCGGCGTCCCAGTACCCCATCGCGTGCGCGTCCACCACCTGCGGGAGGCGAAGCAGCGGCACGAGCCTCTGACGATGCTGACCGCATACGACGCCGTCTGCGCGCGCATCTTCGACGAGGCTGGAATCGACATGCTGCTGGTGGGCGACTCGATCGGCGACAACATGCTCGCGCACCCGTCGACGATCCCCGTCACCGTCGACGAGATGATCCCCGCCGTCCGGGCCGTCTCGCGCACCGCGAAGCGGGCCTTCGTGATCGCGGACCTGCCCTTCGGCAGCTACGAGGCCTCACCCGCGCACTGCCTCGCCACGTCGGTCCGGATGCTCAAGGAGGGCCACGCCCACGCCGTGAAGTTCGAGGGCGGCACCCACCTCTCAGGCCACGTGGCGCTGTGCACCCGCTCCGGGATCCCTGTGGTCGGGCACCTGGGGTTCACCCCGCAGGCGGAGAACCTGCTCGGAGGCAAGCGCGTCCAGGGGCGGGGGAACGCCGCGGCGGAGAGGCTCGTCACCGACGCCAAGGCGCTCCAGGACGCGGGCGCGGTCGCCGTCGTCCTCGAGATGGTGCCGGCGCCGGTGGCCGCCCGCATCACCGAGGTGCTCGAGATCCCCACGATCGGCATCGGGGCGGGCCCGGATGTCGACGGCCAGGTCCTCGTGTGGACGGACATGGCCGGCATGGGGTCGTGGTCGCCGCGCTTCGCGAGGCAGTTCGGGAGCGTGGGCGACGAGCTGTTCGCCGCGACGCGCCGCTACGCCGCCGCCGTCCGGGAGCGCCAGTTCCCGGGCCCGGAGCACACCTACCAGTCGTAGGTCAGCGGTTCCCCCACCGGTGGCGGTCGTCCTCCTCGTCCTCGTTCCAGCGACGATCGGCGTCCTCCCACTCCGCGTTCCGCTCGCGCGCGTGCTCCATGGCGTGTTCGGCTGCCTCGCGGGTGGGGTACGGACCCATCCGGTGCATCGCCTCGGAGACGCGTCCCTCCTCGACCTGCCGTGTCTCCAGGTTGAAGTAGTACTCGGTCATCTCGGGCTCCTGCCGTGAACGTAGACTCGTGACCATGTTGGCTGATCGCGCACCCCGCGGCACCCTGAAACCCGGACGAATCTCGCCGCGCCGCGCCGTCCCCACCACCATCCCGCGGCCGGAGTACGTCGGACGCCGTGGGCCGGAGCGCGTGACCGCGTCCGAGGTGAAGTCGGAGGAGACGATCGAGCGCATCCGGCTCGCCGGGAGGCTCGCGGCACGCGCCCTGGTGGAGGTGGGCCGGGCGGTCCGCCCCGGCATCACCACTGACGAACTGGACCGCATCGGACACGCGTACCTCATCGACCACGGCGCCTACCCCTCCACCCTGGACTACATGGGCTACCCCAAGTCGCTCTGCACGTCCATCAACGAGGTGATCTGCCACGGGATCCCGGACGACACCGTCCTGGCGGAGGGGGACATCGTCAACGTCGACATCACCGCCTACCTCGAGGGTGTCCACGGTGACACCAACGCGACGTTCCTGGTCGGCGAGGTGGACGAGGAGTCGCGCCTCCTGGTCGAACGCACCCGGGAGGCGATGATGAGGGGTATCCGGGCTGTGCGCCCCGGCCGCGAGGTGAATGTCATCGGCCGGGTGATCGAGGCGTACGCACGCCGCTTCGGCTACGGCGTGGTTCGCGACTTCACCGGCCACGGGGTGGGCGAGGCCTTCCACTCGGGACTCGTCATCCCGCACTACGACGCCGCCCCCTTCCACAACGACGTGATCGAGCAGGGCATGGTGTTCACCATCGAGCCAATGCTGACTCTCGGCACCATCGAGTGGGACCAGTGGGATGACGGCTGGACCGTGCTCACGAAGGACCGGCGTCGCTCCGCGCAGTTCGAGCACACGGTGGTGGTGCGTGCGGACGGCGCCGAGATCCTCACCCTGCCCTGACGGAGCGTCAGCGCTCCGTGGTGGGTGGTGTCTCGCCCCCCGGGGTGGGTGGCGGCGGCCACTGCTGCGCCGCCCCTCCGGGCGCCGCGGGCGGAAAGACGCCGGGTTGGTGGGTGGCGGGCTGGTAGTCCTGCTGCCAGCGCTGGCGGGCGAACTGCTCGTGGGCCTCCGCGGCGCGCTCGCGCCTGGCACGCAGGACGACGAAGAGCGCGACCGCCACCACGATGACCGCCCCCAGCCCGAGCAGCAGCGGGAGCCACTCGGCGCCGCCCCCCACGCTCATCCCGACGCCGTCGCCCCCGGCCCCGCCGCGCGCGGACAGCTCCGTCCGCTCTCCGGGGACCGGTTCCCAGATGACCGTCCTCCCCTCCAGCCTGCCGTTGTGGTCACGCACCTCGCCGGGGAAGGTGATGGCGATCCGGACGTCGAACCCCTCCATCGCCTGGTCGGTCCCAGCGCCTCCCACGTCCGTGAGGTCCATCGCGCCCGAGACCACGAACTCGTCGCCCTCGCGGGTGATCCGCAGGGTGTCGGGGTCGTTGGCCTGTGCCATCTCCTCGAGGGGGACGCCGTCGAACGTGACGCGCGTTCCCGTGTACCCGTCCTCGGACCAGGGCTCCTGGGTGGACCCCGGAGGGAGGCCCCTCTCGAGGTCGCCCCCGGCCTCCTCCCACAGGGACTCCGGATCGGTTCCGAGCATCGCGGCCACCTCGTCGGAGAACGCCAGCACCATGACGCCGTCCACGGTGTCGTCGGTGTTCAGCGTGAGATCCATGTCGATCTTCACGCACCCACTGAGGAGGAGGACCGCGAACAGGCCGATCAGGAGTGATCGTGTGGCGCGCATGAGGGTGATGATGCCACACGGCGGGCGGGCGCGAAGGCCCACCCACCGTGCGGGAGAATCCGGCGGATGGCGCCGGTCAGAAGATGAAGATCAGCAGGGCGATGATGAGCAGGATGCCGACTATCGTCCAGATGAGGTTTGATCCTCGCATGTGCTGGCTCCTTTCCTGATGGGATTGTGCCGTAGGTCACACCGTATAGGTCCAAAGTCCCAGGCGCATGTCGGCGCCGCAGGGGCAGGATCATTCCCGGCGCGTCACGGCGTTCGCCCACACCCACGCCGTGCCCTCCCGGCCGTGCTCGTCCACGTAGCGGAGCAGGACCGCCCGGGGTGTCCACGCGACCGCATGTCCGTCAACCCGCGCATGGCCGTGCCGCGTGAGCACCCACGCCCTGACCGGGATCGCGGTCTCCGCGCGGTGCAGCGGCTGCCCGTACTGCGCCGGTTCCAGCGAGTAGGCCTGGTCACGCAACGGGACCCGGTCAGCAACCATACGAGAACGCTACGGCATGATTCGAACAGCTGTTCGACTTATGACAGGTCGCCAACCGGCAACGGGTGCTGCGAGAAGAAGTCCCACATCGTGCGGGTGGCGTCGATGTCCGCCAACGTCGGGCCAGTGATGAACTCCGGCAGCCTTCCCCCGCCCGGCCAGGTGTGCCCCCCGCCCCGGAGGATGTGGAGCACCACGTCGGCACCCTGGTCGCACCCGCTCCACCGGGTCCCACTCGCCGCCCCGTGCACGGGCAGCGGGTCGGCGGAGGTGCACGCGTTGCGGGCGGCGTAGTCGCTGACCCAGGCCCGCACGTCGGGTGCCTCGCCGCCGGGACGGCCCAGCGGGCCGCCCTCGAACGGGACGATGGGGTCCGCGGTCCCGTGGAACGCGATCAGCGGGACGGGCCGCTCCCGCTCGCAGGCGTCCCAGGGATAGGTGAACAGTCCCGCCACCGTGCCGATTGCCGCGACGCGTCCGGACGCCTCGCAGGACATCACGAACGCCATGCCACCACCATTGCTGATCCCGCTGACGAACACCCGCGCGGGATCGATGGCGTACTCGGCAGCGAGGTGGTCGATGAGGTCGGTGAGGAACCGGACGTCGCGGCTCGTCTCCTCGGAGCCCGGGGTGTGCGAGGTCCACCGCAGTGGCAGTCCGGTGCCCATCGGGTGGACCACGATGAAGCCCTCCCGATCCGCGAGCCGGCTCCACCGGGAGACGGACGCCTGGTTGGCCGGCCACTGCGCGAACCCGTGGAGGTCGACGACGAGCGGCACCGGGGATCCGTCGTAGGAGTCGGGGACGTGGAGGAGGTAGCGGCGGGTCTCACCCGAGCTGACCAGGGATCCGTTGGTCCGGTTCGCGATCTGGAACGCGATCAGGAGGCCCACCGGGGCCGCCATGACCACCGCAAGGACTCCGATGGCCACCCGAAGGAGGATTCGGGCGACCCGGTGCCGCCCGCGCGTGCGCGCGCCGTCCTTCCTGTCGCTCACCGGGGTGTCCATGGTGCAAGTGTCGCCGACCGCGCGCCGGTCCGCTGGGCGCACGGTCAGCGTGCCAGCTCCGGGTCAGTGGTGAGTCCGACGTTGAGCCAGACGTCGTAGGGAAGCGCCGCGAGGCGGCGGTCGACGGCGCGCCGCACCCGGTCCTCCCCCGCGATGTCCCACACGCCGTCCGGCACCACGAAGTCGGCCTCGACGTACAGCTTCCTGCCAAGCTTCGTGACCCGCAGGATCGGGTCGGGCAGTCCGAGTTCGGCCTGCACCTCCGCGACCGCGCGCGCGACGGGCTCCATGATCCCCGGTGCTGGCGTGCCCTCGAGGATCTCGACGGCGGTATCCCGGATCATGCCCACGGGGACGGGCAGGAGGATCACGGAGGCGACGAGGACCAGGACCGGATCGACGTACCGCTCGGCGCCCTCGAGACCCGCCCACCGCAGTCCCAGCGCCAGCAGGGCCCCGACGAGGACCACCGCGGAGAGCAGCATCCCCGCCCACCACGACTGCGCCTCCGCGTCCAGCAGGTCGGAGGTCGGGTCAGCCGCGCGCATCCACCGGTGGACAGCCAGCGAGAGGATCGCGGTGAAGGCGCCATATCCGGCCACCGCGGCGGCGGCGACCTCCGCACCACCGGCGAGGAGCACCCGGACCGCCTCGAGGGCCGCGTACGCGATGACCCCGAGGAGGGCCAGTCCCTGCGCGCCGACGGCCAGCGGGACCACGGCCTCGAAGACCGAAGGGATACCGGGCGGAGGGTGGGCGGCGCGAGACCCGCGCCGCGGCGATCGACAGGCCGGTGAGGGACATGCCGAGGAGCGTGTAGACGCCGTCGAACAGGATGACCTGGGAGTTCGCCGCAAGCCCCCAGACCACGGCCACGCCGGCGACCGCTCCGGCAACGGCGAGGGACAGTCGGAGAGCGGAACGCTCACGGTTCGAGGAGGGCGCGGCCACGGTTCGAGGGTAGGCCAGCGGGGCAGCTCGAAGGCCACCCCGGGCGGGTGGTGGGGTGGCGATCCCGGTCAGGACTTCTCCGCCCCAGGCCGGCCGGTCCGGGCGGAGTGCCTCATCATCCCCATCACGTGCCCGACGTCGAGGACGTGCCCGGCCTTCCTCAGCCGATGGAGCTGGACGGCGGCGGGCAACTGGGGCAGGACGTAGAGCGTGGTGATCACGACGGCGAACCACATCTCGGGACTACCGACGCCCGCACGCCAGGCGAACCACGGGATCGTGAGCGCCACGCCCGCGAGGAACGCGACGATGGGGAACGCCATGCCGATCGCCATCCCGACGGCGTGCGTCACCACCAGCGCGAGCGGATCGATCGCGAGCAGCATCCCCATGATGCTGCTGTTCCCGGCCCCACCCGCGAAGCGGTACCAGACCGGCCAGTTGTGGCCCACCAGGACCGCGACCCCGCAGAGGAGGAACGCCGGCTGGTCCGGGAACGCCAGCCGGAAGGCAAGGACGGGGATGAAGGCCTTCAGGATGTCGAGCGCCATCGTCGTCATGCCCCACCGCGCCCCGAAGGCCGCCATCACGTTGGAGGCACCGACGGTGTGCGAGACGATCTCGGCCTGCCCATCGCGGGTGGGCGTGCGGAGCGGCTCGGGTGCCGTGCCGGGACGCAGGTGAGCCCAGATGAGGCGGGCGGGCTGGATGGACCCGACGAGGTAGCCGACGACGACGGCGGTGATCGCCAGGGCGGCGTTCACCCCGCCTCACCCTCGATCAGTCCGTCCCGGATCCGTACGAGCCTGCCGCACGCCGCCGCGACGGAGGCGTCGTGGGTCACCAGGACGATCGTGGTGCCGTGGTCACGGTTGACCCGGGTCAGCAGGTCGATGATGTCCGCGGAGTTCTCCGAGTCGAGGTTGCCGGTCGGTTCGTCCGCCATGAGCACCGCCGGCTGGTTGACGAGCGCCCGCGCGACCGCCACCCGCTGCTGCTCGCCCCCCGACAACTCGGCGGGGCGGTGGCGGAGGCGGTCGGCGAGCCCGAGCTCCACGAGCATCGCCTCCGCCCGCTGCAGCGACGCGCGCCGCCCGGCGCCGGCGTACTCGCCCGCAAGGGCGACGTTCTCGAGTGCGGTGAGCGTGGCCAGCAGGTTGAAGCCCTGGAAGACGAACCCGATGTGGGTCCGGCGGACGGCGGCCAGGTCGCGATCCGTCATCGCGTCCACGCGGACGCCCCCGATCCACACCTCCCCCCGATCGGGCACGTCCAGCCCGCCTGCGACGTGCATCAGTGTGGACTTGCCCGACCCCGAGGGGCCCATGATCGCCACCGTCTCGCCCGCACGAACCTCGAGCGAGACGCCACGCAGGGCATCCACGTGGTTGTCCTTGCCAAGGGTGTAGCGCCGGGCAACATCCGTCACCCTCAGGGTGGTGGTCATCGCGTGCCTCCTACTCATGTCGCAGGGCCTCGACGGGGCTGAGCCTCGAGGCATGCCAGGCGGGGTAGATCCCGGCCACCACACCGAGCACCAGCGCGAACAGCACCGATCCCACGGCAAGGCGCGGCGTCAGCAGGAACAGCCCGGACGCGCCGAAGACGCCGGAGTTCATGGTCGTGTACACGGAGGCCGCGCCGAGCCCGAGGCCGAGGAGTCCGCCGATCACCCCGATGACCGCCGCCTCGGCGAGGAACTGGCGCATGATGTCCCCTCGAGTGGCACCGATCGCCTTGCGGATCCCGATCTCGCGCGTGCGCTCCGAGACCGACATCGTCATCGTGTTGATGATCGACAGGCCGCCGACCACCAGCGCGATCAGCGCCACGGTGTAGATGAGGTAGTTGAAGATCTCGAGCGGTTCCTTCACGAGCTGCTCGAAGCCTGCCGGCCCCTGGACGTTGTAGGAGCCGCCGAGGGCCTCGGCCACGACCGGGACCATGTCATCGGGGTCGCGGCCATCCTCGGGGAAGAGCACGACGCTGGTGGTCAGGTCGGACACCTCGACGGTCTCCGCGATGGACTCCGGCAGCGTTCGGAGGAAGATCTCCTGGGCATCCGGCAAGGTCATCTGGACCGTGGAGTCCGGCGCGGTCAGCGTCTTCTCGGCGATGCCCACCACCTCGAAGGAGACGCCCCGGATGTCCACGGTGCCGCCCACCTCGGCGCCGAGCATGTCGACCAGGTCCGCGCCCACCACCACCTTCCCGGTGTCCTCCGGCCGCAGCTCCCTGCCGCGGGCGATGGTGGTGGTGAAGTCCTCGACCCCGAGGTCACGGAAGTCGGTGGCCTCCACCATGGGCGGCGTCCCCATGCTCATCATCTGCACGTCGTCGTCCAGCAGGAAGTTCAGCGTGACGGAGGCACGCTCGATGCCGTCGATGGCCTCCGCCTCCTCGGCGACGACGCTGCTCATCGGGGACATGCCGAACCCGGCGAAGGTCGAGCCGTCGCTGATGATGACCTTGTCCGCGTAGTACCGCTCGCCGCCGTCGACGAGGAGCTGCAGCTTCTCGGCGACCGACCCCATCACGACGAGCGCCAGGACGCCGATGCCGATGCCGAAGATGGTGAGCGTGGCGCGCAGCTTGCGCCGGAAGACACTCCTGATGGTCCGCATGGGTCCCCCCTCCTCCTCAGTCGCCCGTGTCCACGCGCAGGACGGCGCCGAGGGAACCGTCCACTGTCACGAGTTCGCCGTCCCGGAGCGCGAGGGCCCCGCGCACGGAGGTGACGGCGGGAATCGCGAGTTCACGCGCCAGGATGGCGCTGTGGGACAGCATCCCACCCGATTCCGCCACGATCGCGCCCGCGCGGAGGAACAGCGGAGTCCAGCTCGCATCCGAGTACGGTACGACTACGACGTCGCCGTCCCGCAGGGCGCCGAGATCGGCCAGTCCGCGGCACACGGCGACGCGACCCGTGTACATCCCCCTCGACACGCCGATGCCACGGAGGATGGCCGTGTCCTCGTCACGGGGGTGGTCGACGACGTCGCCCACGACGACCTCGGGCAGCTCCCAGTCCGCGGTGGCGGCGATGTCCGCCGCGCGAGACGCGCTGATCCCGCGCGCCTCCGCCGGTTCCAGCCCGCCCACGACGACGCGGCGGACCTCCTCGAGCGTGAGGTGGAAGATGTCCTCCCGGTCATCGAGGGCGCCCACCTCGGACAGCCGCTCGCCAAGGGCGAGGACAAGGGGCCGGTACTGCCCGTAGGCGTAGGCGTAGAGCGAACTCGTCTCGTCCCGGCGTCGGCTGTAGGCGGCAACCCTCCGCACCACCCACGGGGGGCGGGTCGTGTGGAGGTGTGCTGACCCGTCGCGCGCCGGGACGTCGAGTGCGGCCGCCACCATCGCGAGGACACGATCCGGTTCCTCGGCCCACGTGGGGCAGGTGAAGTTGACGGCGCTGTCGGAGAAGTGACCGAAGCGGTCCATGAACCCGTCGAACGCCGCCACGAACCCCGCGGCGGCGGCGTCGTCGCGCAGCCCGGCGAGGTCCCCGGCTCGTACCCGCTCCCCGACGGAGGGTGGGGCCGCCTGGACGACGTCCGCGAGGGAGCGCAGGGCGGCGCCGAGGTCGTGGTCGGACGGGTCCCCCGCAGGCATGTCGACGGGCGAGCTGGCGCTGCCCCGCAGCGTGAGCGTGCTGCGCGCCCAGGCCGAGTGCATCTGCAGGAGCATGAGGGTGACGACGTGGTGGAAGGCGATCTCCGTGACCAGGGGCGCGAGCCGGTCCACCCGGTCGAGCAGCTCCGCAGCGGCGAGGTCCCCGGGGGGAGGACCCGCCGCCCGGGCACGCGCACGCTGCCACAACTGGGGGAGGCGCGCGTCCAGGTGCTTCCCGAATCCTGCGTAGCGCCTCGTGGCGCGCGCGAGGCGAGGGAGACGCCGGAGCGCGGTGGGCGTCGGTCGCATCGGGGGCATCGACCCTGCTTCCATGCCTGCCAGCCGTTCGAGCGAGTCCTCCGGCAGCCCGAACTCCGCGAACAGGCGGGACAGTGCCCCGATGTTGATGTAGAAGCGGTGGTGGATCAGGGTGCTGAGCTCCTCGGGACGGACGTCGAGGGGCCCGAGGACGTCCTCGAGGAATGCGAGGAACGCCCGGCTCACAACGGGGCCGTTCACCGACCAGACGAGCGGCAGGACGACGCCGGGAAGCATGTCCCGGGCCATCCGGCTGCTGTACACCGCCGGGCGTGTCCCGGTGGTGATCGGGCGTGCCTGGAGCCACCAGAGGGTGCCGTCCCACGCCCACTCGGCGTCCACGGCGAACCTGAGCGCGCGCTCCATCCGGTCCGCACCGTCCGCGACCAGGCCGGCTACCTCCACCTCCAGGTGAGGGACCGGCGGCCGCTCCCGCCACTGGCCGTTGCGGCGCACCCACCGCTCCGGCTCCACCCGGCCGGCGACCAGCCCGTCCCCGGTCCCGGGCACGGCCTCCACCACGGTCTCCCGCATCCCGGTGACAGGATTGCGCGAGAAGACGACCCCCGCGACGTGAGGGTGCACCATCCGCTGGACGACGACGGCGACGGCGACGGCAGGGTCGCCATCGTCACCGTAGACGGCCCGCGCCGCGCTGTGGGCGACGTCCACGACAGCGGCCGACACCTCGTCCCGGCACACGTCCAGCACGGTGCGGAACTGGCCAGCCCACGAACGCACCGACCCATCCTCGACGTCCGCCGACGATCGCACCGCCCACCTGGTGCCGTCATCCGGGACGACGCGGAGACGCGCGGCCAGGTCGGGGGCGTCCACCAGGGCGGGAGGGACGACCCATGCGTCCGGCACCGCGAAGCCCAGCCGCGCCAGGCGTGCGAGCGTGCCCGCCTTCGTGCCGGAGCGGCGCGCGCGCTCGAGGCGGAGTACGGGGCCCATCGTGCTCCTTGTCCCGGATCTATCCGACGGCTCGTCGTGATCGGAGTGCTCACAGGGTAACCCACCCCACACGGGGCGGTCACGGGACTTCGGGCGTGAAAGGACCTGCCGCTCCCCGACGGACTACCGTTGACCCAGGGGCGGGAACGGCCGACGACCGTGCGAGTCTGGTGGTGGGAAATGGGCGTGATCTGGGAGCGCATCCGCGCGGAGGCGGCTGGGGACGCGGAACGGGAGCCGGCGCTGGCGAGCTTCCTCTACACCAGCCTCCTCAACCACCCCCGCCTCGAGGACGCCCTCAGCTACATCCTCGCGAACAAGCTGGGCAGCCCGGCGCTCTCCGCCCTCACCCTCCGCGACCTCATCGACGCCGCCCTGGAGGCCGACCCCGGCCTCGGCCGGGCGGCGCGGGAGGACCTGCGCGCCGTCGTCGATCGTGACCCGGCGTGTCCCGGCTACGCGGAACCACTGCTGTACTTCAAGGGCTTCCACGCGCTCCAGTCGCACCGTGTCGCCCACCACCTGTGGAACACCGGACACCAGCCCCTCGCGCTCTACCTGCAGAGCCGGGGCTCGGAGGTGTTCGCCGTCGACATCCACCCCGCCGCCCGGATCGGCAAGGGCATCATGTTCGACCACGCCACCAGCATCGTCATCGGGGAGACCGCCGTGGTCGACGACGACGTCTCGATGCTCCACGAGGTCACCCTGGGCGGCACCGGGAAGGAGACCGGCGACCGGCACCCCAAGATCCGCCGCGGCGTCATGATCGGGGCGGGCGCCAAGATCCTCGGGAACATCGTGGTGGGAGAGGGCGCGAAGGTGGGCGCGGGCAGTGTCGTGCTCGACGACGTCCCGCCACACAGCACCGTGGCAGGCGTACCGGCGCGGCAAGTGGGACGGCCTGACGTCGACCTGCCGGCGCTCTCGATGGACCAGCGGCTGGAACTGGCCGACGCGGGCGGCCTCTCCTGACGTGCGCGTGAGCCCGGCCGGGCGGACCCGTCGTGCCGGGAGACCCGTCGTCGCCGCCGGACCGGTGGGGGCGAATGAGCCGGCCTGTACGCCGGGTTCTGTGCCGTGGCGGGGTCTCCCCCGCCGCGGTGGCGACCATCCATCTCGGGGCTGTGTTGCCGCAGCCCTCCAGCGACCTACCCGCAGGCTCGGGCGGGCAGCCCTCGTGCGCCTGCTGCTTGGTCTTGCTCCGGGCGGGGTTTGCCCAGCCGCACCCGTCACCGGGTGCGCTGGTGGTCTCTTGCACCACCGTTTCACCCTTGCCGATCCGCTCGCGCGGATCGGCGGTCTGCTTTCTGTTGCACTGTTCCCGCGGGTCACCCCGGGTGGGTGTTACCCACCGCCCTGCCCTGTGGAGCCCGGACGTTCCTCGGCAGTTTCCTGACGCGGCCGCCCGGCCGACTCATTCGCCCTGCCATTCTACGCGCAGCCTCCCGGCAAGGCACGAGCGGGTCAGAACAGGGTCAGGGGTGGCTCGGGCGGTTCCGCGAGTTCGCTGGGCAGGCCGGCGACCACGAGTTCGCGGACGTCGGGCCAGAGCCGGACGATCGAGACGGACGCGGGCGGGACGCGCACCCGCTGCCATGCCCCGGGCGGCATGTCCACCAGCCCGCTCACCCCCACCTTCGTGACGGCCGAGTGGCAGACGAGGACGACGGTCCTCCCGGAGTGCTCCGCCAGCGCCCGGCGGGCGACCCGCTCCACCCGGTCCTGGACCTGGCTCGGGGACTCCCCGTCAGGAGCGGGCAGGTCGGCGGACTCGTACCAGCGCGCGAGCAGGCCGGGGTACTGGTCGTGGATCTCCCACGGCCGCAGCCCCTGCCACCGGCCGAAGTCGACCTCCCGGAGATCCTCCTCGATCTCGACGGTGAGTCCCAGCCGCTCGGCGACCACCGCGGCGGTCTCCTGGGTGCGCACCATCGGGGAGGCCCACAGTGCCGCGGGCGCGCCCACATCCGGCCAGAGCTCCGGGATCCGCTCGAGGAGGGCGGCGACCCGGGACGCCTGCGCACGTCCCCGCGCCGAGAGTGGCGGGCCCGGCTCCGACCCGCCCGAGAACCCGTGCGCCTCGGTCAGCGCCGTCTCCCCGTGTCGCACGAAGACGAGGGTGACGGGGAGGTCGGTGCCGAAGTAGAACAGCGCGCCGGAGGGCTTGCGGAGGCGGGGAGGCCAGGGGACCTCCCCCTCAACCGGGATCCCCGCGTCCACCAGCGGATCGGGTGTCACCGGCCCGGACTCCCCTGCCTCCTCGCGGGCCTCCCGCCCCGCCTCCGGCAGGACCACCCCGGGACCCGCCGCAGCCGCGAGGTCGCCCCGTCCGACCACGGACCGGGTGTCCATTGCCTGATTGGCCAGCGCGTCGGCGTCGCGGTTCTCCTCGCGCGGCACCCAGACGTACCGGACGCGCCGGGGATCGAGCGCGTCCCGGACACGCTGGGCGAGCACGTGCAGTCCGTCGTTCCGGATCCTCCAGCGGCCGGACAGCTGCTCGACCACCAGGCGGGAGTCGGCCCTCACCTCCACCTCGGCGTCGAGGCCGGCGGCCGCGATCAGTTCGAGCGCGGCGGCGATGGCGGTGTACTCCGCCACGTTGTTGGTGGCGCGGCCGAGGTAGCCACCTCTCTCGGCGAGCACGCGACCCGACTCGTCCCTGATGACGAAGCCGAACCCTGCCTCGCCGGGATTGCCGCGCGCGCCGCCGTCGGTGTTGACGACGAGCCGCATCACGCCATCCTCACCAGGATGTAACCGTGCTCCTCCGAGGTGACCACCACGTCCGCAGGAGTCGCCCGGATCTCATCGAGCTCGGTCAGCGGCAGCTCGATGCCCACCCCCTCGGTGCGGCTGCCGTGGAGTGCCACCGCACCGAGGCCACCCGTCCGGCCGCGCACCTCGTCATACAGGGCCACGAGGTCCGCGGGGAGACCGGCCGCGAGTTCATCGCGTTGTGCCCGCACGCGGGCAGCCTCCTCGTCGAGCCGGTGGTACTCCCCGTCGCGCACGGCAGCCCGTTCACTGATCTCCTCGGCGAGGACGCGAGCCCGCTCCTCGATCGCGCCCAGTTCGGCCTCCAGGGCCTCCACGGCCTCCATCTGTTCCAGCTCCTGGTCCTCCAGGGCCGAGGCACGGGCAGCGAGGAGCGCCATCTCCTGCTGCACGGCCTGTACGTCCTTCGCGGACGCGCCCGGCGCGTCCATGCGCGCCTGGTAACGCGCTGTCCGTTGCCGGATCCGCTCCACGTCGTCCTCCACCCGGACGAGGTCGCGTCTCAGGTCGGTGAGCCGGGTGACGACCCGGATCCGGTCGGTCTCGACATCGCGTGCCCGCACCTGCAGTCCCGTGAGCTCCGCGAGGACCGGAAGGGTCTTCCGCTCGTGGGACAACCGGGCGAGCCGGGTGTCGAGCTTCTGGAGCTCGAGCAGCCTGCGCTGGTCCTCTGCGGTGGCCCTCATCGCCGTCCTCTCGCTCGGTGCGGGGTGGGCCCGGCCGGCCTCGAACCGACGACCTCCGCGGTGTAAGCGCGGCGCTCTGGCCAACTGAGCTACAGGCCCCGAGTGGTCCCGATCCTACCGGGCCAGGTGGCCACCGCGTGCGGGCGGGAGTGGTCCGGGCACTACTGCCGGCCGCGGGCCGTCAAGCGGATGCCCGACCACGACAGGCCCGCCGAGATCGCGGAGGTGGGGTGCAGGCCCGCGGTGCGCGCGGCCTCCTCGACCTCCGACGGCCGCACGTGGCCGGGCCGTCCGGGCTTCGGGGTGAGAACCCAGACCAGCCCACCGTTGTCGAGGTTCCCGGCGGCATCCACCAGGAGATCCGCCAGGTCGTCGCCCTCGCCGTCCTCGGCCCGCCACCAGATGACTGCTCCGTCGACGACGTCGCCGAAGTCGGCGTCCACGAGCGCCGTGCCCGTCGCCGCCTCGATGGCGGCCCTGATCTCCGGATCGGCATCGTCGTCGACGTAGTACTCCTGGACCACGTTCCCAGCGCGGAAACCGAAGAGCTCGCTGCCGAGGGCCTCCGCCTGCCTGCCACCACCAGCACCCACGGCCACCACGTTATCGCACGGCAGCGACGTCGGGATCCCCCCACCGCATCGCAGCGCGCTCTCAGCGCGAGGCCTGACTCACGGGGCAGAATTCGTGAGCTGGATTACGATTGGGTTCACCCTGCCCACGTTTCCTCCGTGAGCGTCAGCGTGGACGACTAGACAGTTAGGACGCATCTTGGCCATCCAGGAAAGATCCAACCCGCTCATCAACGGGTTGCTGAGCTCGGTACCCGACATCGACCGCGAAGAGACCCAGGAGTGGCTCGACTCGATCGACGCCCTGATCGACGAGAAGGGTGGGCCACGCGCCCGCTACATCATGCTCTCGATGCTGAAGCGCGCGCGAGAGCGCAACGTCGCGATCCCCACGTCGCTGAACACCCCCTACGTGAACACCATCGGCGTGCACGAGGAGCCGTGGTTCCCGGGCGACGAGACGATGGAACGCCAGTTCCGTCGCTGGATCCGCTGGAACGCCGCCGTGATGGTGACCCGGGCCCAGCGCCCGGGCATCGGCGTCGGCGGACACATCTCCTCCTATGCCTCGGTCGCCACCCTGTACGAAGTCGGCTTCAACCACTTCTTCCGCGGCAAGAACCATCCCGGTGGCGGGGACCAGGTCTTCTTCCAGGGCCATGCCGCCCCCGGCAACTACGCACGCGCGTTCGTCGAGGGACGGCTCACCGAGGCGGACATGGACGGCTTCAGGCAGGAGTACTCCCGGCCGGCCGGCGGCCGCGGCCTGCCCTCCTACCCCCACCCCCGGCGCATGGAGGACTTCTGGGAGTTCCCCACGGTCTCGATGGGACTCGGGCCCGCGCAGGCCATCTACCAGGCCTGGGTGAACCGCTACCTGCACAACCGCGGCATCAAGGACACCTCGGAACAACGCGTCTGGGCGTTCCTCGGCGACGGCGAGATGGACGAGCCCGAGTCGCGGGGCATGCTGCAGCTCGCCGCCCAGCAGGGCCTCGACAACCTGACCTTCGTGGTGAACTGCAACCTGCAGCGCCTTGACGGCCCAGTGCGCGGCAACGGCAAGATCATCCAGGAGCTGGAGGCATTCTTCCGGGGCGCGGGCTGGAACGTCATCAAGGTCATCTGGGGCCGCGAGTGGGACCCGCTGCTCAACGCGGACAAGGACCGGGCACTCGTCAACCTGATGAACAACACCCTCGACGGCGACTACCAGACCTTCAAGGCCAACGACGGCGCCTACGTCCGGGAGCACTTCTTCGGGCGGGACCCGCGCACGAAGGCCCTCGTGGCCAACATGACCGATGAGCAGATCTGGGCGCTGCGCCGGGGCGGCCACGACTATCGGAAGATGTACGCGGCCTACAAGGCGGCCACCGAGCACACCGGCCAGCCGACGGTGGTCCTCGCGCACACCATCAAGGGCTACGGCCTCGGTCCGTCGTTCGCCGGCCGGATGGCGACCCACCAGATGAAGAAGATGAAGGTCAAGGACCTGAAGGCGCTCCGCGACCTGCTGCAGATCCCGATCACCGACGAGCAGCTGGAGGCGGATCCCTACAGCCCGCCGTACTTCCAGCCCCCGGCCGACCACCCCGCGCTGCAGTACATGCTGGAGCGGCGGAAGGCCCTGGGCGGGTTCCTGCCCGAGCGCATGGCTCCCAAGCAGGCGAAGGTCACGCTCCCCGGTGACAAGCCGTACGAGATCCTGAAGGGTGGCTCCGGGCAGCAGGAGGTCGCGACGACGATGGCGTTCGTCCGCCTGCTGAAGGAGCTCATCAAGGACAAGGACTTCGGACGGCGGATCGTCCCGATCATCCCGGACGAGGCCCGCACCTTCGGCCTCGACTCGATCTTCCCGACCGCGAAGATCTTCAACACGGCCGGCATGAACTACACGGCCGTGGACCACGACCTGATGCTCTCCTACAAGGAGTCCGAGCAGGGCCAGATCCTCCACCTCGGCATCAACGAGGCCGGGTCGGCGGCGGCGTTCCAGGTGGTCGGGACCAGCTACGCCACACAGGGCCAGCCGATGGTCCCCGTCTACATCTTCTACTCGATGTTCGGGTTCCAGCGGACGGGCGACCAGTTCTGGGCGGCCGGCGACCAGCTCACCCGCGGCTTCATCATCGGCGCGACCGCCGGTCGTACCACGCTGGCCGGCGAGGGCACCCAGCACATGGACGGGCACTCCCAGATCCTCGCCGCGACCAACACGGCGATCGTCGCCTACGACCCCGCCTACGCCTACGAGATCCGCCACATCGTCCGCGACGGACTGCAGCGGATGTACGGCCAGGGCGAGACGCGCGACCAGAACGTCATGTACTACCTCACGGTGTACAACGAGCCGATGGTCCAGCCCGCCGAGCCGGCGGACGTCGACGTCGAGGGCATCATCCGGGGTATCCACCGGGTGGCCGGGCACGACGACGCGGGCGGCCCCCGTGTCCAGCTCCTCGCCTCAGGCGTGGGTGTCCCGTGGGCGCTGCACGCCAAGCAACTACTCCGGGACGACTGGGGTGTCGATGCGGCAGTCTGGTCGGTGACGTCGTGGAACGAGCTGCGCCGCGACGGCCTGGAGGCGGAGCGGCACAACTTCCTCCACCCGGAGGAGGAACGGCAGCAGGCGTACGTCACCCGGCGGCTGGCCGAGAGCGATGGGCCGGTCATCGCCACGTCCGACTGGGACCACATGGTCCAGGACCAGATCCGCCCGTGGGTCCCCCGGCCCTACTACACGCTCGGCGCGGACGGCTTCGGCTTCTCCGACACGCGCGCCGCGGCGCGCCGCCACTACTTCATCGACGCCCACTCGATGGCTGCCCGTGCCCTCCAGGCACTCGCCGACGCCGGGCAGTACGACGGCGGCGCGGTCGCCCAGGCGATCGCGAGGTACGACCTGTTCAACGTCAACGCCGGACAGTCGGGCAAGGCCGGCGGCGACGCGTAGCGAGGCGGACGCACAGCGAAATGGTGGCCCGCTCCCCGGGGAGCGGGCCACCACCATGCTCGGGGCTACCTCCCGGGCTCCCGCGACCCGGCGTCCTGCGCACGGACGACCCGCTCACCGCGAGCGGCCTTCTTCGGGGGACGGGCGGCCAGGTCCGGCGTGGGCGCGGATGGGGTGGCGTGCGCCGCTCCGGCGGGTCCCGTGGCCGACCGCGGCGGGATGGAGGCGGGCTCGGCGGCGCTGGCCGTGGAGGGCGCCGACCGGACGATCGGGATCGTCCCCGTGTGGGGCTCCACCACGTCGTCCGCGAGGCGTTCCAGCCGCGCGACCTCGTCGACGTCCGGATAGGCGTCCCCCAGGCGGGAAACCAGCTCCCGGGCCTTCAGACCGTCCTGCGCCTCCACGGCCGCGAGCACCAGCTGGCGTCCCGTCTCGTAGGGGTGCGTGGCCGGTACCCACTTCGCGACGCCCAGCGACACCGCCTGGTGGGCGAGTCCGCGGTCGCGGAGCATCTCGATCGACTGGGCGAGGGCCTGACCGGACGGGTCGCGGTCGCAGGCGGTGGCGAGCCGCCGGGTGGCGGCGTCCTCGTCGTCCTCGACGAGGAGTCGCGCGAGTTCGATCAGCGGCGCCCAGGCGTGGGGGTTGCCCGCGTACTCCTCGGCCAGGGCCCACAACGCGGTCCGCCGCTGACCGGCCGCCGTCGCGGGCTGCTGGGCGGCGGTCAACGGATCGGCGATCGCCTCCGGGACCGGCTGCGTGATCAGCTCGGCGAGCCGGACGAGCGCCTGGCGGTCGTTGGGGTCGGCGTCGAGCCGGGCGACGAGCGCGGCCTCCTCCGACACGACGTTCGCCGCCTGCGCCGACTCGATCTTCGCCTTGATCCGGTCAAGAATTCCCATGGGACGACCCTATCGCCTCCGTGCTCGCCGCGGCCGATGGTGACGGGGACATCGCGCGGCCCGACACGCTGGAGACCCGGCCTTGGAGACCCCGCACAACGCGCCCCCCCGGCCCTATGCTCGCACCATGGCCGAAGATGCGGGGGCTGCACCGCCGCCGGGCGTGGACGCCCGCAGCGACCTTGTGGGAAGGCTACGATCCGGCTCCTCCAGCCTCGCCTCAGCCTCCGCCCGGCGCATGGAGCAGGACCTTGACTGGTTCGCCGCGCTCTCCGCGGAGGACCGCTCCTGGCTCGGCCTGGTCGCCCAGGAGTCCATCGCACGGTTCATCTCGTGGCTGGAGGACCCGCAGAGCTCGTCCACCAACGCGAACGAGATCTTCCGCGTGGCCCCGACCGAACTCGCACGTGCGATCTCGCTGCACCAGACCGTCGAGCTGATCCGGATGCTCGTCAGCGTGGTGGAGGACCACGCCGTCGAACTGGTGGACGCGAAGGCGCGCCCACTCCTCCGCGAGGCGGTGCTGCTCTACTCCCGTGAGGTCGCGTTCTCGGCGGCCGAGGTCTATGCGCGCGCCGCGGAGTCCCGTGGCGCGTGGGACGCCCGGCTCGAGGCACTGGCGGTGGACGCCATCGTGCGCGGGGCCTCGGATGAGTCACTCCGATCCCGGGTCTCGACTCTCGGCTGGTCGGGCGTGGGCCGCACCGCCGTCGTGGTGGGCACCGCCCCGGCGCGTCTTCCGGAGCGGTTCACCGCCGAGCTCCGCCACCAGGCACGGCGGCTCACCTCGGATGCCCTGATCGGCATCCAGGGCGATCGTGTGATCGCCGTCCTTGGCGCCGACCCGCGACCGGAGTCGGTCGCGCTGGCGCTGGCAGAGCACTTCGGTCCCGGTCCGGTGATCGTGGGACCGTCCGTCCGCGAGATCTCGGAGGCCGGCCGGTCCGCGCGGGCAGCCATGGCCGGCATGCTCGCGGTGCCGGCGTGGGCCAAGGCGCCGCGTCCCGTGATGGCCGACGACCTGCTTCCCGAGCGGATGCTCAACGGTGACCCACTCGCCCGGCACGTGCTCATCCAGGACATCTACCGCCCGCTGGTGGCAGCCGGCACCCCCCTCGTGGAGACCCTCGACGAGTACATCACCCAGGGACACTCACTCGAGGGCGCGGCACGCGAATTGTATGTGCACCCCAATACGGTGCGCTACAGACTGCGGCGGATCTCACAACTGGTCGGGTGGGATCCCACTGACCCGCGCGAGGGATACGTGCTGCAAACTGCCCTTGCGGTGGGCCGGCTCGGCGACGCCGGCGGCTCGTTGAACGGACGGTGACAGCTGATGACAATTGGAGGAAACCTCCAAAACTGGACAAGGCAACGTTCTGCACGCCGCAGGCGCGGCCCCACGAGCGGGCCGGAATGATGAGAACCGTGCTTGCAGTCCTGAGTCCCGGCCAGGGGTCGCAGACCCCCGGCATGCTCCGTCCCTGGCTCGACGATCCCGCGCTCGACACCCTCGTCGGCGAGATGTCCGAAGCCGCCCGCCTCGACCTCCGCACCCTCGGCACGACGGCGGATGCCGCGACCATCACGGATACCGCGGTGGCCCAGCCGCTCATCGTGGCGGCCTCCCTGGTCTCGTTCGCGGCGCTTGGTGTCACGCCGGACGTCGCCGCCGGCCACTCGGTCGGCGAGCTCGCCGCGCTCGCGGTTGCCGGCGTCGTGACCCCGGCCGACGCCGTCGCGCTCGCCGGCGTCCGCGGCCGCGCCATGGCTGAGGCCGCGAGTGCGGTCGAGACGGGCATGAGCGCCGTCGTCGGCGGTAGCCGGGACGAGGTGCTCGACGCGGTCAGCCGCGCCGGCGCCGTCGTCGCGAACGTCAACTCCGGCGGCCAGGTCGTCGCCGCCGGGACCCCGGCGCAGCTCGCGGAGCTCGCCGCCGCTCCCCCGAGCCGCGCGCGCGTCATTCCCCTCGCGGTGGCGGGCGCGTTCCACACGAGCTACATGGCACGCGCCGTCGACGCCGTGAGGGAGGCCGCCGCCGCCCTCGAGCCCCATGACCCCACGGCCACGCTCCTCTCCAACCGGGACGGTGCGGTGGTGGAGACCGGGCGCGACGCGCTCGACCGGATCGTCAGCCAGATCACCTCACCGGTCCGCTGGGACCTCTGCTCCGAGCGGATCGCCGCCCTCGGCGTGGGAGGCCTCGTCGAGCTCTGCCCCGGTGGGGTGCTGACGGGCCTCGCGAAGCGTGAACTGCGCGGCATCCCCGCCTGCGCGATCACGTCCCCCGATGACCTCGACGCTGCGCGCGCCATTGCGAAAGGATTGACAGCGTGACCACCCTCACCGTCCCCCAGCCCTCGAAGTACAGCCGGATCCTAGGCGTCGGCGGAATGCGCGGAGAGCGCGTCGTGATGAACGACGAGATCGTCGGTCCGATCAACTCCTCCGACGAGTGGATCCGCCAGCGCACCGGCATCATCTCCAGGCGCCGCGCCAACCCCGAGACCTCCCTGCTCGACATGTGCGAGACCGCCGGGCGTGAGGCGCTGGCAGCCGCCGGCGTGGAGGCGTCCGAGGTCGACGTCGTCATCCTCTCTACCATCACCTGGTTCGAGCAGACGCCGGCCGCCGCGACGATCATCGCCGAGCGCCTCGGCGCCACCCCGGCCGCCGCCTACGACATCAGCGCCGCCTGCGCGGGCTACTGCTACGGGATCGGCCAGGCCGACGCGCTGGTGCGCGCCGGCGCCGCCAGGAACGTCCTCGTGATCGGCGCGGAGCGCATGTCGGACATCATCGACCCGACGGACCGCACGATCTCCTTCCTCCTCGGCGACGGCGCCGGCGCCGCGGTCGTCGGCGTGTCCGACACCCCGGCGATCGGTCCCACTGTGTGGGGCGCGGACGGTGGCCAGGCGCACCTGATCACCCAGACCCACTCGTGGCTCACGTTCCAGGACGGCACCGACACGTCCTGGCCCACGCTGCGCCAGGAGGGCCCCGCCGTCTTCAAGTGGGCGAGCTTCAAGGTCGCGGAGATCGCCAAGCAGGCGATCGAGGCGGCAGGGCTGGAGCCTGAGGACATCGACGTCTTCATCCCCCACCAGGCCAACATGCGCATCATCGACCAGATGGCCAAGCAGCTCCATCTGCGTGATGACGTGATCGTCGCGAGGGACATCGCCGAGACCGGCAACACCTCCGCGGCCTCAGTTCCCCTGGCAACGGAGCGCCTGCTCCGTGAAGGCCAGGCCACCGGCGGACAGATCGCCCTGCAGATCGGCTTCGGTGCCGGTCTGGCCTACGCCGCGCAGGTCGTCGTCCTCCCCAACCAGACACACACCGTGTGAGGAGAGAAAGAACCATGGCACTGAGCGCATCCGAGATCCTTGAAGGCCTCGCCGAGATCGTCAGCGAGGAGACCGGCCTGCCGGTCGAGTCCGTGACGCCGGAGTCGTCCTTCGCCGACGACCTCGACATCGACTCGCTCTCGATGATGACCATCATGACCTACGCCGAGGAGCGCTTCGAGGTCCGCATCCCGGACGAGGAGGCCACCAAGCTCGCCACCGTGCAGGACGCGGTCGACTTCATCGTCAAGGCCCAGGAGGCCTGAATCGCGGCTCCGCCGCACCCGTCCGACCCGTTGCCCGTCCGTGGGCACTGATGAAGCTGGAGAAAGCATGACTGTCGTCGTCGTGACCGGGATGGGGACCACCAACCCGCTGGGCGGGAACGTCCCCGACACCTGGTCCGCGGCCCTCGCCGGGGAGTCCGGGATCCGGACCCTCGAGAACGACTGGGCACGGAAGTACGAGATCCCGGTCGACTTCGCCGGCACCCTCAAGGTCCCGGTCAGCGAGGTGCTGCCGGTCCGGGACGCCAAGCGGATGGACCCGTCCACCCAGTTCGCCGTCATCGCGGCGGACGAGGCGTGGGCGGACGCGGGTGCACCCGAGGTCGCACCCGAGCGGCTCGGCGTCGTGGTCTCCTCCGGCATCGGCGGGGTGTGGACCATCCTGAACGCGTGGGACACGATCCGTGAGAAGGGTGCGCGCCGTGTCCTTCCGATGACCGTGCCCATGCTGATGCCGAACTCACCAGCCGCCCACATCTCGGTACGGTTCGGCGCTCGGGCCGGCGCGCACGCGCCCGTCTCCGCCTGCGCATCGGGTGCCGAGGCCATCGGCGACGCCGTGGAGATGATCCGCAGAGGCCGGGCCGACGTCGTGATCGCGGGCGGGACGGAGGCGGCCATCCACCCGATGCCGCTCGCCGCGTTCGCGAAGATGCAGGCCCTCTCCACACGCTGCGACGACCCGCGGGGCGCCTCCCGCCCCTACGACGTCACCCGTGACGGCTTCGTCATGGGTGAGGGGGCAGGGATCGTCGTGCTGGAGTCGCTCGAGCACGCCCAGGCACGCGGCGCGACGATCCACGCCGTGCTCGCCGGCGTCGGGATGAGTGCCGACGCGTACGACGTCGCTCCCCCCGACCCGACCGGCCAGGGCCAGGAGCGCGCCATGCGTCTCGCCGTCGCGGACGCCGGGATAGCCGGCGAGGACGTGGTCCACGTCAACGGCCACGCGACGTCGACCCCTGCTGGCGACCTGGTCGAGGCGCAGGCGATCTCCCGTGTGACCGGCCCGTCAGTGCTCGTCTCGGCCACGAAGTCGATGACCGGGCACCTGCTCGGGGGGGCGGGCGCACTGGAGACGATCCTCACCATCCTGGCGGTGCGCGAGCGCCTGGCGCCGCCGACCATCAACGTCACCCAGCCCGAGCCGGAACTCCCGGTGGACCTCGTGAGGGACGAGCCGCGGGCGCTGCCTGCGGACGGACCGGTGTACGCGGTCAACAACGCCTTCGGGTTCGGCGGCCACAACGTGGCGCTGGTGGTGCGCAGCGTCTGACAGCACGGCGAGGGGCCCGGTCCGGGGTGGACCGGGCCCCTCGCCGTCGTGTCAGCCGACGCGGTGCAGCCAGCGGATCGGTGCGCCTGCGCCGGCGTACCGGAAGGGCTCGAGTTCGTCATCCCAGGCCTGCCCCACGGCGAGTTCGAGTTCACGACGCATCCGCGCGGCGTCGTGGGCGTGCTCGAGGGCGGCGCGGATCCGGTTCTCAGGAATCACCACGTTGCCGTGCACATCGGTCTGGGCGTGGAAGATCCCCAGCTCCGGGGTGTGCGACCACCGGCCGCCGTCGTTCCCGGGCGACGCGTCCTCCGTGATCTCGTAGCGCAGGTGTGCCCAGCCACGCAACGCGGAGGCGAGGCGAGCGCCCGTGCCCACCTTGGACACCCACGAGAACTCGGCGCGCACGAGCCCGGAGACGGCCGGCTGGTCGGTCCAGTCCATCGCGATCCGCTGGTCGAGAACGGTGCTCACTGCCCACTCGATGTGCGGGCACAGGGCGCGGGGCGCAGAGTGCACGAAAACAACACCGCGGGTGTACGTTCCACTCATTTCGACTCCTGGTTACGAGGTTCGTCTTCCCCTACGGCCTCGAACCCAGGAATCACACGGTTGTGCTTATTGAACCACACACCGCGTTCAGCGCGGTACTACATCATCTCGCGTACGGCGCGCATCGCCTTCTTGCGCGTGGCGCGGTCAAGACGGTCCAGGTAGAGCATGCCGTCGAGGTGGTCCAGTTCGTGCTGTACGAGGCGGGCCCAGATCTCCTCGCCCTCCACGACGACAGGGCGACCATCCAGGTCAACACCCTCGGCCCGCGCGTACCACGCCCGCTGGGTGGGGAACCACAGCCCGGGCACCGACAGGCAGCCCTCCTCCCCATCCTGGTACTCGTCCGGGGAGATGGCCACCAGGTGTGGATTGATGACGTAGCCGATCCGTCCGTCAAGGTTCCACGAGAAGGCCCTGAGCGACACACCGATCTGGTTCGCCGAGAGCCCGGCGCGTCCTTCTTCGTCGACGGTCTCGAGGAGGTCCTCGATGAGGTGCTTCACGCGCGAGTCGACCTCGGTGATCTCCTGGCAGGGCGTCCGCAGGACAGGGTCGCCGATGACCCGGATTTCACGTTTCGCCATGGGCCCAGTTTCCCACACCCGCATCCGCCGGCCGGACGCCGTCCGGCCCCGGCGGGCCGGACGGCACGGGTCAGTGGTGAACCGGGACCGGCAGCGGGTACGGAGCGTACGCGGTGTGCAGCAGCCGGTGTGCGAGCGGCGAGTTGGGAGTGCCGTAGAACTCGTCGTAGAGCCGGAGGATGTCCGGGTTCTCCTGGGACTTCCGGTATGTCGACTGCTGGTCGATGTCGGTGATCAGCCTGAGCCGCTCCTGCATCTCCCCGGCCCGTTCCGGGACAGGGTGCCCGGCACCACCGATGCAGCCTCCCGGGCACGCCATGATCTCGATGAAGTCGTAGCCGAGGTTCTCGCCGCCCAGCATCCGCTTGATGACGGGCTCCGCGTTGCCGAGCCCGTTGATGACCGCCACCTTCACCGTGCGGCCCGCGGCCTCGATCCGCGCCTCCTTGAAGCCCTCGAGGCCCACGACGTTCTCGAAGTAGAGGTGCTCGCGCAAGGGCTCACCCGTCAGCTTCTCGACCGCCATCCGGAGCGCCGCTTCGGCCACGCCACCGGATGCCGCGAACATGACACCCGCTCCCGTGACCCGCGAGTACGGCTGGTCGAACTCCGACGGGACGATCTCGGTGCGGGAGATCCGGCGCATGTTCACCATCTCGATCAGCTCGGTCGTGGTGAGCACAGCGTCAACGTCGCGACGGCCACCGGGGGCGAACTCGGGCCGGGCTGCCTCGTACTTCTTGGCCAGGCAGGGAACGATCGAGACGATGAAGAGGTCCTCCGGGTCCACACCCGCCCACTGGGCATAGTGGTTGCGGACGGTCGCTCCCATCATCTGCTGCGGCGACTTGCAGCTTGACAGGTGCGGGATGAGCGCGGGATAGCGGCGTTCCACGAGGTTGACCCACCCGGGGCAGCACGAGGTGAACTGCGGCAGTCGACCGCCGCTGGCGACCCGGTCGAGGAACTCGGTCGCCTCCTCCATGATGGTGAGGTCCGCCGCGAACGAGAAGTCGAACACCCGGTCGAAGCCGACACGGCGCATCATCCCGGCGATGAAGGGGGACGCCTCGTGCGGTTCCTTGCGGTAGTGCGCGGCGATCACACTGCGGGGCGCCGGTGCGATGAAGCCGACGACGAGCTTCTTCGGGTCGTACATCGCGTCGAAGACCACGTCACGCTCGCGGATGTAGTCGAGCGCGCCACAGGGGCAGGCCGTGACGCACTGTCCGCAGGAGACGCAGTCGGTGTCGATCAGGGGCCGGCCGTCGTGGGTGCCGACGGAGAGCGTGCCGTGGTGGAACTGGAAGGCCAGCACGTTCACGCCCTCGATCTCGGCGCAGGCCGCGATGCAGCGCCCACACGAGATGCACTTGTTGTGGTCCCGCACGATGAAGGGGTGGTCCCGCACCACCGGTGTCCACGGACGCACGTGGATGGGCGTCTCGAAGCGGACCGCGTGGGCTCTCGCCTCCTGCCGGAGGTCGCAGTCGAAGCGTGCCTGGCACCCACACTTGAGGCACCGCAACGCCTCAGCACGGGCCTCGTCCTCGGTGAGCGTGATCTCCACCTCAGTGAAACCGATGCGCTCCGAGAGAGGCAGGGAACGCACCTTCGCGCGCGCCGCGGTGGGCGTCCGCTCGAACTCCGCCCGCGGCAGGTCCTCCAGGGTCCCGCGGCTGCACTGGTAGTTCGGGTTCTCCGGACGGACGTAGCCGTGTTGGAGGAACTGGTCGATCGCCTCGGCGGCCCGCCGCCCCGCCGCCACGGCCTGGATGACGGTGGCGGGACCGGTGACGCAGTCGCCACCCGCGAAGATCTTGGCCTCCGAGGTCTCGAGGGTCCGGCCGTTGATGTCGATGTCGCCCCACTTGTTCAGCTTCACCGGCAGGTCGTGGTAGAGGAACTGGGTGTTCGTCGACTGCCCGATCGCGCCGATGATGGTGTCGCAGGGGATGGAGAACTCACTGCCCTCCACGGGGATCGGCCGGCGCCGACCGGACCGGTCTGGTTCTCCCAGCTCCATCCGGATGCAGTGCAGGTACTTCACGCCGTCGCGCACGCTGATCGCGGTGGGCGCGGTGAGGAACACCATCTCCACGCCCTCGCGGAGGGCCTCCTCGACCTCGTGCGGCTCCGCCGGCATCTCGGCTCGGGTGCGGCGGTAGAGCAACTGGACCTTGGTGGCCCCCTTCCGCATCGCGGTGCGCACGCAGTCGATCGCCGTGTTGCCGCCCCCGATCACGACGACGGAATCGCCCACCGGTAGGTCGACCCCCTTCGTGACGCTCTCCAGGTACTTGATTCCCAGTCGTACGCTCTCGTCGGTCTCGCCCTCGAGGTTCAGCGGGGTCGCGCGCCACGAGCCGATGGCGAGGTAGACGGCGTCGAAGTCCCGCTGGAGATCCTCCAGGCGCAGGTGCGTCCCCAGCGCCTTGCCGGTCATGATCTTCACGCCAAGGGACCGGATGACGTCGATCTCGGCCTCGAGCGTCGCCTTCGGGAGGCGGTACTCCGGGATGCCGTAGCGCATCATCCCGCCGGCGTGCGGCTGCCTCTCGAAGACGGTGACATCATGCCCGCTCCGCGCGCAGTAGTACGCAGCCGACAACCCCGAGGGACCGGCCCCCACCACCGCGACCCGCTGCCCCGTGGGCGCCTGCTTCCGGGGGATCCACGGCTGCTCGCGCGCCATGTCCCAGTCCGCGGCGAAGCGCTTGACGGCGTTGATCGCGATGGGCTCATCCACGAGACTCCGCCGGCACTCGGCCTCGCAGGGGTGCGGGCACACACGGCCGCACACCACCGGGAACGGGTTGCGCTCCTTGATGATGCGGACCGCGGCCTCGTAGTTGCCGTCCGCGACAGCACCCAGGTAGCGCTGGATCTCGATGTTCGCGGGGCAGGTCTGCACGCAGGGAGCGACACAGTCCGCGTTGTGGTCGGACAGCAGCTGTTCCAGACGTACCTGGCGGTAGTCCTCGAGGCGCCGCGAGTTGGTCGTGATGACCATCCCCTCGCGAATGGGGGTCTGGCAGGCTTTCACGTGCCGCGTGTCGTCGCCCAGTTCCACCATGCAGAGGCCGCAGTTGCCGTTCGACCGCGGCAGGCGGATGTCGTAGCACAGGTGAGGGATGTGGATCCCCTCCTGGAGGAGCGCCTGCAGGATCGTCAGTCCTTCGTAGACCTGGGTCTCGTGACCGTTCACGGTGACGGTGAGCCGGCCCCGGCCCTCCAGATCGAGGAGTTGCACACCCTCCATGGGATTCCTCCTGTGCGTCGATGCGGTGAGGAAAGCCTATGGAGCACTCACCCGGTCCACGTGGGACCTTCCGGCCACGTTTCGGGCACCGGGGGCCGCCCGAGGAGTGTCAGCACTCCGGTGAAGGGCCGGCCGGCGCCGGCGAGGAGAGTCAGCACTCCCCGGCGACAGGGCCGCCCGCGCCGGCGAGGAAGGTGAGGGGATCGACGTGGTTGCCCATCTCGCCGGTGTGGATCTCGAAGTGGAGGTGGGGGCCCGTCGAGTAGCCGTTGTTGCCCACCTCGGCGATCAGCTGGCCGGCCCGCACGCGGTCCCCCTCGGCGACGTGGACGCCGTCGGTGTACATGTGGCCGTACCACGACCACACGTCCTGGCCGTTGATGACGTGGTGGATGATCACCAGCTGGCCCGACCGGCCCTCCTTGCCGCCGCCGGCCCAGACGACCTCGCCGTCGGCGATGGCGTGGATCGGGGTCCCGACGGGCGCGGCGAAGTCAACGCCCGGGTGGAACGAACCCCAGCGCGGTCCGTAGAGCGAGGTGTTGTGGTAGGTCCCCTCAACCATCGGGAGGTACACCACCGACTCGCGCTCGGTGTAGGCCTCGCGCAGCCCGGACGCCCCGACCACAGGCTCGCACACGGACACATCGGTCCGGGCCTGGGCGCGGGGGGCGGACTCCGCCGCGCGTGCAGGAGCCGCCGGATCGGCGAGAAGTGCGGTCCCCGTGGACGTCGCCCCCTCGAGGAGGTTGGCTGCGGCCGCCGCGTCGATGGTCTCGAGCACGGACACCTCGGACTTGGCCACCGGGTCCGCCACGCCGACGGAGGCGGGGTACAGCGCGAAACCGGTCAACGGGACGGCAAGGGTCAGCACGAGCGAGGGAAGGATCGTGACGCGGGGGATCAAGTATCTCCTCTGGTCAGGGCCTCAGTCCGGGATCCGGACTCCTTCGATAACAAAAGCGTAACGAGACACCATCGCCCGACTCCAGAGTGTTGCCACGGTATGACGCGTCTCACGGTGACGCGCGGGATGTGAACCCGGATGCGGCTCGCCGGTCCGTCGGCGGCACCAGACAGGAAAAACCCCGGAACCTGGCACCGGTTCCGGGGTTGACGGCTCCCGCGGCTGGACTCGAACCAGCAACCTGCCGATTAACAGTCGGGCGCTCTGCCAATTGAGCTACGCGGGATCGCGCTGGACGACTTTATCAGCCCCGGGGCACGGGCACGAAATCACGGGGTGGGAAGGCCAGCTGCTGCGCGCGCCCGCCGCTCGAGAGCGGCCACGGCGTCCAAGTCCTCCGGGGTGACGGGGCCGCGGGCAACGAGCTGGGAGAAGATCGAGCCACCCGATCCCCGGCGGATGAGCGCGCGGACCTCGCCGCCCGACGTGGTCGTGAGGTACTCGACGTGCACGATCGAGGCGTTCACCCGGTCCCGCAGGGCGGCGGACACGTCGTAGACGTCGTCGCTCGCGGTCCTAACGAGGAGGTCAGGGCGGCCATCCACCCAGGCGATACGCAACGAACGTGCGGGTCCGTCCCACGCGGCGTGTTCCACGTCCGTCCACGGGAAGGAGTGGTCCGGACCGGATCCGCCGACGACGGCGCCCACGTCCGTTCCCACCAGGAGCCAACGCTCGTCGTCCAGCGCCGTCGCGCCGAGCACCCCGATCGCCTTCGCGTGCGCGGCGACGGCCGGGGGAAGGAGGCGACGACGGAACATGGCTCCACCGTAGACCGGATTTCGGGGCGTCGCGCGGCGCGAAGTAGGCTGGAGGGCACGCCCCTGTAGCTCAGCCGGTCAGAGCAGCGGACTCATAATCCGTCGGTCGCGGGTTCAAGCCCCGCCGGGGGCACCACGGACGCCAGCGCCGTCGAAGTGGCTGCGGAACGCGGTGGTTCACTCTAGAGTCACGCGTGAGTCAAGGGCGAGGAGGCCGCGGACATGTCTCAGGACTGCCAGACACTCGTGGTTCTTGGAGCATCCGGCAATCTCACCTCCCGTCTCCTGCTGCCGGGTCTGGGCAAGCTTCTCGCGGGCGACGAGGCACGTCAGGTCGACGTCTGGGGGGTTGGGCGCGAACCGATGGAAGCCGCCGCCTGGGGCGCCAGGGTGAGCAGCGCCCTGGTTCGTGGCGGTTGCAGCGAGGACAGGGCGATCGAGGTCGCCTCGACCTCACGCTTCCTGACGCTGGATGTCACTGATCCGGACCACCTTTCCGACCTGCTCGGGCGACTGCCCGACCGGGATCGCACCGTGCTGTACTTCGCGGTGCCGCCGCGGGTGACCGAGCAGGTCTGCCGCCAACTCCTGGCGGTGAGCGCCCACCACGACCTCGGGGGACTCCGGCTCGCACTGGAGAAGCCGTTCGGCGAGAACCTCGAGCACGCCCGGGAACTGAACGCACTCCTCGGCCAGTTCCGGAGCGAGGACCAGGTGTTCCGGGTCGACCACTTCCTCGGCGACTCCCAGGTGCTGAACCTGCTGGCGCTTCGGTTCGCGAACAGGCTGTTCGAACCGATCTGGTCGTCCGCCCACGTGGAGCGCATCTACATCGTCGCCGACGAGACCATCGCGCTCGAGGGCCGGGCCGGCTACTACGACGGCGCCGGCGCGCTGATCGACATGCTGCAGAGCCACCTGCTGCTGGTGCTCGCGCTCGTCACGATGGAGGAGCCCGCCCGACTCGAGCCCCGTGTGGTCCACGACCTGATGTCGCACGTCCTCAGCGTCACGCAGGTGCGCGGCGGCGACCCGGTGAACGCGTCACGTCGCGCCCGGTACACCGCCGGCACCAGCCAGGGACGCCAGGTCCCCAGCTACGTCGACGAACCCGGAGTCGACCCGTCTCGCGAGACGGAGACGCTCGCGGAACTGAACCTCGAGATCGCGAGCCGGCGGTGGTCGGGAGTCCCGATCCGGCTTCGTAGCGGGAAGGCTCTCGGGCGTGACCGGCGCCAGGTCAAGCTGATCCTGAAGCCCGTCGAGTTCGCCCCGCACGGTATGGGTGGCTATCCCCCGGCCAACGCCCTGACCATCAACCTCACGCCCGACGAGATCACGGTACGTATCGTCACGAACCAGGGCGGAGGACGCTTCCGCCTCGGGACCGCGGACCTCCAGGCCGCGCTCGGGGAGAAGGCCCTCACCCCCTACTCCGAGGTCCTCGCGGCGATCCTGGATGGCAACCCCCTGATCTCGGTCCGCAGTGATCTCGCCGAGGAGTGCTGGCGCATCTGCGATCCGGTCCTCGAGGCGTGGCGCAAGGGCGCCGTTCCCATGGACGAGTACCCGGCGGGGAGTGACGGGCCGGAGGCCTGGTCGTAAGGCCCCGGCACTCCGAGCTGACCGCTGAGGTCCCCGGGCCCACCGCCGCGCGGACCCGGGGGCGTCAGGCGGTCGGGGCACCGTGGTGACGCTTGAGGTCGAACTTCTCCAACGGCGCGGGGCCGGCCATCACCCGCCGCGCGGCCTGCAGGAAACCGTCCTCGTTGGCGTCGATACGCCACCGCACCAGGGTGATCGTGTCGTTCTCGATCTCCAGCGCGGTGATGTGTGAGGGGTAGACGCAGCTTCCCGAGTTGAAGTAGGGCAGTTCGCCCGTGCGGGGGAACTTCTCCCGGTGGGTGTGGCCGCAGATCAGCGCGATACCGTTCAACCGGATCCACTTGTTGTAGTTGCGCTCCACCTTGTGCCGGCTGTAGGAGTTGCGCACGGGGCTGGAGGGGCTCCTGATGCCGAAGGCGTGCAGGTACTTCCAGAACCAGCGCAGCGAGTACATGTTCATCATCCACGCCTGGTCGTTCGAGAAGTCGCCCTGGTGACCGTGCACCACGAGGATCTCCTGGCCGGTCCGCCGGTGCGTCAGCACGATCGCCTCCACCACCTCGAGGCCCGTCAGGAACGGCTCGATCTCCCCGGTGTCCGGGTTCGGCGCGGTCCACAGGTGCTTGCGCACGAAGTCGGGAGACCGCAACTGCATGTCGTGGTTGCCGTACAGCTTGATGAAGCGCCCCGCCCGGTGGAAGGGCTTGATGCGCGTCCAGACCGCCCGGTTCGCCTTGATGATGTGCTTGTAGTGCTTGTGCTCCCAGAGCTCGTCCCCGTCACCGCCCTCGATGTACGTGAACCCGTTCCTCCAGTAGTGATCAAGGGCCGCGACGTAGACGTTCTTGTTCTTCAGGAACTCGTCCGATGCCGCGCCGTCACCGCGGTGACAGTCGCTCATGATCACATATTTCGAGTTCTCGTCGAACTCCTCGATCCGGGCGTTCTGATAGGCCCTCGTCAGCCGCTCCATCGTCTGCATGCTCACCACCACCACGAATCGACTGTGAGTCAGATCATAGTTCTCTCGCCGCCGTGCGGGGACCCACCCCGCGACGGACTCACGCGGAGAGTGCCTCCGTGAGCAGGTGTACGAGCGCGTCCCGCTGCACCGAGTCACCGGAGGTGGACTCCTCGCCGCTTCCATCGAGCGCCCGGGCGGCGAGCCCGCCCTTCGCGTCGATCAGCTCGGCGACCTTGGCGTCGATGGTGTGCGCCGCGAGGATCCGCCACGCCGTGACCGGCTGGTCCTGGCCGATCCGGTGCAGGCGATCGATGGCCTGCTCCTGTTCCGCGGCCGTCCACGAGAGTTCCGCGAGGACGACGTTGGACGCCGCGTGCAGGTTGAGTCCGACGCCGGCCGCGGTCAGCGAGCACACGGCGACGGCGACGCCCGGGTCCCTCGTGAAGGCGTCGATCGCCGCCTGCCGCTGCCGCGGAGTCTGCTCTCCCCTGATGGAGACGGACCGAAGGCCTGCCTCGCTGAGGAGTCGCTCCGCGGTGTCCATCACGTCGATGTGCTTCGCGAAGAGCACCACCTTGCCCGCGGAGCGGGCGAGCTGCGCCGCGTAGTCGGTGGCGAGGGCCGCCTTGCCCTGCCCGATACGCCGGATCATCGTGAAGACGTTCTCCGTCCCGCCGCTGGTGCGCGCGGACTCCAGCTCCGAGGCGGCCACCCGCCTCACCAGCTCCAGGTCGAGCTGGTCGCCGCGCGGGGTGAACCCGTGACGGGACTCGAACAGGGCGCGATAGCGCGCCGCGAGACGCTCGCCCAGGGCACGCTCCGACGCCCGGATCGACCGGGCGAGGGCGTCGTCGAGCTCCACCGGGAGATCGACCACGCGCTTCGCCGGGAGGTCACGCGCGACATCGGCCTTGCGCCGCCGCACGATACCCATGCTGATGACCGCGTCCCGGGCCGCGGGGTAGAAGCCGGGGTCCGCGGGCGTCAGGCCGATGTCCTCGAGCTTGCGGACGAGCGCCGGGCTCGGCCGGTCTCCCTTGATCCAGCCGAGGAACCGCCAGATCGCGCGGAAGTCCTCGACGTCGTTGATCAGCGGCGTTCCCGTCAGCGCGAGGAGCAGGGGGTTCGGGGTACGCGCGCGGATGGACTCGGCGAGCGCCAGCACGTGCTGGGACCGCTGGGAGCCGAGGTTCTTGATGAAGTGGGCCTCGTCGACGACCATCGACCGGAACCCCAGGGTCGAGGTCCACGACAGGTGGCGGTCGAGGATCTCGTAGTTCACGACGAACACGTCGGCGAAGGCGTCCATGTCCTCGCCGTCGCCGTGGATGACGGTGACGCGGCGCTGCGGCGTCCACCGCTCGACCTCACGCGCCCAGTTGATCTTCACGACGTTCGGGACGACCGCGAGCATCGGGTACGCGTCCGCGACCGACGCCGCGATGAGTGCCTGCGCCGTCTTCCCCAGACCGGGCTCGTCGGCGAGGAGGAAGGTGCGGTGACCGCGCCGGACCGCCTCGACCAGACGTGCCTGGTGCGGCATCAGGTGGAGGCCACGGGGCGCGAACTGGTCGGATCGCAGCGGCTCTGGCAGCGTCATCGAGGCGACGGACCCGCCGGCGCCCTGCTCGAACGCGCGGTAGAGGGGATCCATCAGGTCCCAGCCGGCCAGGCTCCCGACGGGACGGGCCTCCTCGCGGGGCTGCGCGAGGTCCGGCGCGAGGAAGGGGTTCGCACGCGCCCGCGCGATCACGGAGGCCGGGACGACCTGCTTGGACGCCAGTTGCGCCGGCACGGCCAGCGCCTGCCGGTAGCGGGGCTCCTGGACCTCGAGTTCCTCCGGCGGGAGATCGGCCCCGGACTCTACGAGCCACTCCCGGCGGAGCTTCTGGGCGGCGGGCCCGGGCTTCACGTCCTCCCCGAGCAGGTTCAGGAGACTGGTGTCGAGTGCTGCCGTCCGGGCGAGGATCGCGGCGATGCCCTCGATCCTCTTGAGGAGTTCCTTGCGTGTCGCGTCCGGCAGCGACGAGTCCTCCTTCACGCGGGCGCGTTCCGACCGCATGAGCAGGGCAATCACCTGGAACCGGGTGCGGTCGCGCGGCCCCACCCGGCCCCGCGCCGCCCTCGCCTCGACCTGGCGGACGTGCCGCGCGAGGATCGGGATGATGGGGGCGCGCTCGTCTGCGCTCGCGGCCCCCGACGGCGCGTGATTCTGCCGCGTGCGGACGTTGGGTGGCATTGTCCTCCAATGTGTCGACGACGACGGCTCGCACGGCTGTTCGGGCCAGGGTCGCGGCCCCGCGAGTGCCGTCCCGAGAAGGGCACGGCGCCGATCTCGCGGCCGTGCCGTCCTCAGACGCGGACAGGAGAGGTTCCGCGGGCGTCACCGCAAGTGTACGCCGCCGAGGGCACACGCGACACGCGGCGCGCGGCGCCGTGGCACCGTGGCACCGGTCAGAGCGGTTCCGACACGTCCGCGACCGTCGCGCCGAGAGCCGCGATCATCGCGTCCGCGTCGAGTGTCGCCGCCACGCCGTGCGCGCCAGCTCCCATCGAGATCGTGCGTCCGGGGATCGTCGCGTCCGCGATCACGGGCAGTGACCGCAGGGCACCGAACGGGGTGATGGTCCCGCGCTCGTAGCCCGTCACCACACGGGCGAGATCCGCGGACGGCATGGAGATCCGGTTGACCCCCAGGTGGGAGCGCAGCTTGGGCCAGGAGATCTCGCGATCCCCGGGAACCAGGACGAAGAGGTAGTCATCCTCCGAGCGGCGCACGACCAGCGTCTTGACGATGTCCCGGGGCTCGACGCCCCGCCGCGCGGCGGCCTCCACGACGGAGTGCACCCGTCCGTGCCGGGTGATGCGGTGGGCGAGGCCGAGCGCACGCAGGGCTTCCCGGGCAACTGTCTCGCCATCCCGGACCGGGCCCTCTCCCGCGGAGTCCATGGTGCCAGTGTGCCCCATCGACGTGGAGACCCGGCACGAAAGCCTTCACAAACCCTCAACCAGGAGATTAGAGTTCGCCTCATTCGCAGCAACGCGAGGGGGCACGGACATGGCCAGACATCGAGCCCTCCCCGATCCGCGCCCCCGCCGCACTCGCAGGGCCGCGCTCGCCTGCGGCGTCGCCCTCGTGACGGCCTTCGGCTGCACGGCTCCCGCGCCGGAGGACCCCACGCCGTCGGCTCCCGCATCGCGCCCGGGGACGGACGGCACGGGGTCGCCCTACGTCGTCACCCGGGGTCCCGGGCCGATCGGGGTGGCTGCTGAGTCGCACTCGTACGAGGTGTGGGCCCGGGCCGCCGAGTCCGGCCAGACGGCCGAAGGCTCGTCCGCCGATGAGCCCTCACCGGCCCCGCACCCCGACGCCGGTCGTGCGCCGGCGCCGCTGGTGACACCTCCCGGCACTTTGGCAGGGACCTCGCCGACCACCCCGGCCAGGCCGGCGACGGCGTCACCCGCGGCGGCAGCCCCCACCCCCACCACGACCGCACCCACCACGACCACCCCCACCACGACCGCACCCACCACGACCGCACCCACCACGCCCGCACCCACCACGCCGCCGGCCACCGACACCGCCCTCAGCGTCCTGCGCCAGATCGCGGCACTCATCGCGCAGGCCGAAGCCGATGGACGCATCACCCCGGGGATCGCGCAGGCGCTGTCCGCCCCGGTGCAGGAGGCACTCGCGGCCGTGGCGCGGGACTACGGAGCGATCTCCGCCTGCGGAACGCTCACCGCCTTCGCCAACCTCGTCGAGGCGCAGGATGGCAAGGCCATCCCGACCGATCTGGCCGCGTCCCTCCTGACCCTGGCGGCCCGGGCGACCAGCCTCCTTCCCTGCGCGTGAGGCGCCCGCCTCCTGACCGCCCGGCGTGAGGTCTCACAGGGCGGTGATGAGGATCTCCCGGAGTTCGTCGTCGGTGAGCCTGATCGGGTTGCCCGCCATGCTGGATGCGGCACGGGCCTTCGCACACGCCTCGTCGATGAGCGCATCCGTGAGTCCGAGGTCCCGGAGGGACGGGATGCGGAACTCGGCCACCGCGTCCTCCACCCAGCCGAGCAGGGGATGGAGCCCGAACACGCCGGTCAGCAGCTCTCCTGCCACCTCGTAGCGGGTCAGGGCCGGGTTGGACGGGTCTCGCTCCCGCAGTGCACGCACGTTGACCCGGCAGACCGCCGGCAGGAGCGCCGCGCAGATGGCCCCGTGGGGCGCGTCGATCATGCCCCCGAGCGGTCCGGCGAATCCGTGGACCGCGCCCAGCTTGGCGTTCGCGAGGGCGAGGCCGGACAGCGCGGCGCAGAGCGCCATGCCTGTCCTGGCCTCGAGGTCGGAGCCGTCCGCGAACGCCCGCCGCAGGGCGGTCCCGGCCCGCCGCAGCCCTTCACGGCAGAAGCCATCGGTGAGGGGGTTGGCGTGGAGCGAGACGAAAGGTTCGAGGCACTGTGTCACGGCGTCCATCCCGCTCGCGGCGGTCACGGCCGGCGGACAGTCCACGGTCAGGAGCGGGTCGACGAGCGCGACACGCGGCAGCATCGCCGTATCGCGGAGGCTGGCCTTGACTCCGTGCTCGGGCGAGGCCAGGACGGCGTTGGCGGTCATCTCGGCACCGGTACCCGCCGTCGTCGGGACGGCGACACACGGCAGTGACGCGGCCGGCAGTCGCTGGCCCCGCCCGATCACCTCGATGTGGTCGAGGGGGTCTGCGCCCGTCGCGGCGAGGGCGGCCACCGCCTTGGCGGCGTCGATGACCGAACCACCCCCGATCCCCACGACCACGTCGGCCCCGTGGTCACGGGCCGCGGCGACGGCGTCACGGACGTCCTGCAGCGTGGGCTCGTGCGGCGTCCGGTGGAACGCGGGCGAGCCGAGGGACTCCAGCAGCGCACGCGAGCGCTCCGGCGCGGAGCCGGTGAGCACGAAGGGACTGGCCCCCAGCCCGCCCACCAGTCGGGGCAGTTCCGCCGCGCGGCCGGCCCCGAACACGACCTGACCCGGGGCTGCGAAGGTGAAACTGACCACGGCGCCCTACCAGTCGGCCGGGTCGAGCGGTGCGAGGACGGTGTACGGCACCCCGACCCGCGGCTCGGCCATCATGCCGGCGACCGCCTCACGCCACCTCAGGTAGTGTGCGGTCCGCTTGTGCGCGTCCGCCGCCTCCTGGGTCTCGTACACCTCGTGCAGGAGGAACCGATCGGGCTGCGACGCCGATCGCAGTACGTCGAATCTCAGGTTCCCGGGCTCCTGGACCGAGTTCCGGTGGTTGTCGAGGGTGGCGGCGACGAACGCCTCCACGTGCTCGGGCATGACGACGACGTGTACTGCGGTGACCACGACCATCGGGTTCCCCTTCTGCGACGGTGACCCCTCCAGCCTAGGTCCTCCGTGCGCCTCCCGGACCGATCCGGCGAGAGCCGCCCTGTCGCCGGACGGGACCTTCGACCCTTGCGTCTGATGTGACCTCCGTCACGCTGACAGTATGTCCCACGGTCCTCGCCCCGCAGTGATCCGGAAGGACGTCGCCAGCCTGCGCGTGCCACCGAACCTCGCGGATCACGACGCGGAGCGGCGCACCTTCACCTGGGCCGCCGCGCGCGCCCACCTCGACGGGCTGCCCGGGGGCGGCCTCAACATCGCGCACGAAGCGGTGCATCGTCACGCCCACGGGCCTCTGGCCGACCACGTCGCGTTCCGGTTCCTGGGTGGGGAGGCGCCACGTGACGTGACCTACTCCGAGCTCTCCAGCCTCAGCAACCGGTTCGCGTGCGTGCTCCGGGGGCTCGGCATCGGCCGGGGTGACCGGCTCTTCGTGCTCACGGGCCGAATCCCGGAGCTGTACACCGCGGTGCTGGGAGGACTCACCAACGGCACCGTGGTCAGTCCCCTGTTCGCCGCCTTCGGTCCGGAACCGATCGCGACCCGGCTCACGCTCGGCTCGGCCGCCGTCCTGGTCACCACGACCTCGCAGTACCGGCGCAAGATCGCGCGGATCCGCGCGGACGTCCCCACGCTCCGCCACGTCCTCGTCGTCGACGACGACGGGAGCGGCCCCATCCCGGGCACCCTGGAGCTCGGCCCAGTCATGGCCGAGGCGTCCGATGATGTGGCGCTCGCCGCGACGGGGCCCGAGGAGATGGCGCTGCTGCACTTCACCAGCGGGACCACGGGCAGGCCGAAGGGCGCGATCCACGTGCACGAGGCCGCCGTCACGCACTGGAGCACCGGAAGGTTCGCCCTCGACCTGCACCCCGACGACGTCTTCTGGTGCACCGCCGACCCCGGCTGGGTGACCGGCACCTCGTACGGCATCATCGCCCCGCTGCTGCACGGCGTCACCTCGATCGTGGACGCCGGCGACTTCGATGCCCGCCGCTGGTACGGCGTCCTCGCGGAGCATCGCGTCTCCGTGTGGTACACCGCACCAACGGCGATCCGCATGCTCATGAAGGCGGGGCCCGAGCTGGCGCACGCCCACTCGTACCCCGCGCTGCGCTTCATCGCGAGCGTCGGGGAGCCGCTGAACCCCTCGGCGGTGTGGTGGGGAGCCGAGGTGCTCGGGCTGCCGATCCACGACAACTACTGGCAGACGGAGACCGGCGGCATCATGATCGCCAACACCCCGGCGCTCGACATCAAGCCCGGCTCCATGGGCAAGCCGCTGCCCGGGGTCGAGGCCGCCATCGTGCGGCGCGACGCGAACGGCGAGGTGCGGATCGTGGACGCTCCGGACGAGGAGGGCATCCTCGCACTACGGCGCGGCTGGCCCTCGATGATGCGCGGGTACCTCGACGACGAGGAGCGCTACCGCGCCTGCTTCGCCGGGGACTGGTACCTGACCGGCGACCTCGCGACCCGCGACGCCGACGGCTGGTTCTGGTTCGTGGGCCGCGCTGACGACGTCATCAAGTCGGCCGGGCACCTGATCGGGCCGTTCGAGGTCGAGAGCGCGCTGATGGAACATCCCGCCGTGGCGGAGGCCGGGGTGATCGGCAAGCCGGACGAACTCGTGGGCGAGGTGGTCAAGGCGTTCGTGCTCCTGCGCGAGGGCTTCACTCCTGGCGAGGCCCTCCGCCTCGAGATCCTCGCCCATGCCCGGCGGCGCCTCGGGGCCGCGGTGGCACCCAAGGAGGTCGAGTTCGTGGACACCCTGCCCCGCACCCGCAGCGGCAAGATCATGAGGCGCCTCCTCAAGGCCCGCGAACTCGGGCTCGCGGAGGGCGACACCTCCACCCTCGAATCGGGAGGCTGACATGGGCGAGACCGACCTCCTCCTCACGCTGCTGGCGGACATGACGCGGGTGCGCCTGATGGAGGAGAAGTGCGCCGAACTCTACGGCGCCATGAAGATCAGAGGCTTCCTTCACCTCTACATCGGTGAGGAGGCCTGCGCGGTCGGTGCCCTGCATGCCCTCTCCCCCGGTGACCGGATCGTCGCGACCTACCGCGAGCACGGTCACGCCCTCGTGTGGGGCACCTCGATGCGGTCGATCATGGCGGAGATGTACGGCAAGGCAACCGGATGCTCGCGGGGACGCGGCGGCTCCATGCACCTGTACGACGCGGCCACCGGCTTCTACGGCGGCACCGCGATCGTGGGCAGCGGACTCCCGCTGGCCGCCGGACTCGCCCTGGCCGACCTCATGCAGGGGACCGGCCGCGTGACCGCCTGCTTCTTCGGTGACGGCGCCGTCGCGGAGGGCGCGTTCCACGAGGCGATGAACCTTGCCGCGCTCTGGCGCCTCCCGGTCCTGTACGTCTGCGAGAACAACCTCTACGCCATGGGAACCGCGCTCGTGCGGGCCCAGGCGGAGCCGGACCTCGCGGCCAAGGCACGCAGTTACGGGATGCCGGCCGTCGCCGTCGACGGCATGGACGTGCTCGCGGTGCACGAGGCGACCCGGCTGGCGGTCGAGCGGGTGCGGTCCGGCGAAGGGCCGATGTTCCTCGAACTGAGGACCTACCGCTTCCGCGCCCACTCGATGTTCGACCCGGAGCTGTACCGCGACAAGGCCGAGGTGGAGGAGTGGAAGCGGCGTGACCCGATCGAGGGGTTCGCGGCGCGGCTGACGGCGGAGGGCCTCCTCGACGAGGCCGCCCTCGCCGGCATCAGGGCCCGCGCGGCCGACGAGGTGTCCGACGCCGTCGAGTTCGCGGAGGCCTCGCCGTGGGAGCCCGTGGAGGACCTGCTCGTGGACGTGACCGGAGGACCGCGATGAGGATGAGCTATCGGGAGGCGATGCGACAGGCGATGCGGGACGCCCTCGCCTCCGACCCGCGGGTGTTCCTCATGGGAGAGGACGTGGGCCGCTACGGCGGCACGTATGCCGTCTCCAAGGGCTTCTACGACGAGTTCGGGCCGGAGAGGATCCGGGACACCCCGCTCTCGGAGCTCGGGTTCGTCGGATTGGGGATCGGCGCCGCCGTCGGCGGGATGCGCCCCATCGTCGAGGTCATGACGGTCAACTTCGCGCTGCTGGCGCTCGACCAGATCGTCAACCAGGCCGCGCTGCTGCGCCACATGTCGGGCGGCCAGTTCTCCGTGCCGCTCGTCATCCGCATGGCCACGGGAGCCGGCCGGCAGCTCGCCGCCCAGCACTCGCACAGCCTCGAGAACTGGTTCGCCCACGTGCCCGGGCTGCGGGTGCTCGCCCCCGCGACCGTCGGCGATGCCCGCGGCATGCTGGCACCCGCCCTGGCCGACCCCGATCCGGTGATCATCCTGGAGAACGCGCTGCTCTACCCCCTCGAGGACGAGGTCCCCGACGAGTGGTCCTGCGACATCTCGCGGGCAGCGATCCGTCTGCCGGGAACCCGTGCCAGCGTCATCACCCATGGCGGGAGCCTTCCCAAGGTGCTGCGGGCCGCCACCGAACTCGCCGAGGAGGGCATCGACGTGGAGGTGGTCGACCTCCGGGTGCTCCGGCCCCTCGACTGGGAGACGATCATGGCGTCCGTCCGGCACACGCACCGCGTGGTGGTCGTGGACGAGGGCTGGAGGACGGGCAGCCTCGCGGCGGAGGTCGTCGCGCGCATCGCGGAGGACTGCCTCTACGACCTCGATGCCCCACCGGTCCGGGTCTGCTCCGCCGAGGTCCCCATCCCCTACGCCAAGCACCTCGAGGACGCGGCGATTCCGCAGGTGCCGGGAGTGGTCGGGGCGGTCAGGCAGGTGCTCGGTGCGTGAATTCACCCTCCCCTCGCTCGGCGCGGACATGGACGAGGGAAAGCTCGTCGAGTGGCTGGTCGCGCCGGGCGACCACGTGACGAAGGGCGACGTCGTCGCCGTCGTCGAGACCTCGAAGTCGAACATCGACGTGGAGATCTGGACGGAGGGGACGGTCGGCGCGCTCCTCGTCGAGCCCGGCACCTGGGTGCCGGTGGGAACGGCAATCGCGACCATCCTGGAACCCGACGAGCCTCNNGAGCCGCACGCCCCGCCGGCTGCCGCCCCGGCGCCCGAGGGCGCGCGCCAGCGGGTCTCCCCCGCCGCTCGGCGCCGCGCCGCCGAACTCGGTCTCGACGTCGCCACCGTCAGCGGCACGGGAGGCGAGGGGGCGGTCACGCTGGCCGACGTCGAGGCCGCCGCCGCGGCCCGGCCAGCCCCCGTACCCGACGCCGGGCCAACGCCCGGTGGCGCCGGTGTCCGCGCACCCGAGACACCGGCGCACGGCCCGGCCGACATGCGGCGCGCGATCGCGGCGGCCATGAGCCGGTCGAAGCGCGAGATCCCGCACTACTACCTGGCCGAGACGGTGCCCCTGCGGACCGCCACCGACTGGCTCGCCGCGGCGAACGCGTCGCGCCCCATCACCGAGCGCGTCGTGATGGCGGTCCTGCAGCTCAAGGCCGTGGCCCTCGCGCTGCGCGACTTCCCCGAGCTGAACGGCTTCTTCGAGGGCGAGGCGTACCGACCGGCGCCCGCGGCGCACGTGGGGGTGGCGATCTCGCTCCGCCGGGGTGGACTGGTCGCACCTGCGATCCACGACGTCGCCGGGAAGGACCTCGCGCAGCTGATGCGTGACCTCACCGACCTGGTCCGGCGCGCCCGCAGCGGCTCGCTGCGCAGCTCGGAGTACACGGATCCGACCATCACCGTGACCAACCTCGGCGACCAGGGCGTGGAGACCGTGTTCCCGGTCATCCATCCGCCGCAGGTCGCGATCGTCGGCTTCGGCCGGATCGCTACGCGCCCCTGGGTCGACGGCGGGATGCTGGGCGTCTCGCCCACCGTCACCGTGACCCTCGGAGCGGACCACCGCGTGTCCGACGGTCACCGGGGCGCACTCTTCCTGCTCGCCGTCGCCGACCTCCTGCAGCATCCCGACGCCCTCGAGGGGACCCCATGACCGATGATGAACTCCGGAACGTCCTGATCACCCAGCTGCGCCGGATCGCGCCGGAGGTGGAGGAGGCCGAGCTGCGCGACACCGTCCCGCTGCGCACCCAGGTGGACCTGGACTCGCTCGACTGGCTCACCTTCCTGATCGGCGTGCACGACGCGCTGGGCGTCGACATCCCGGAAGCGGACTACGCGGCGCTGGTGACGCTCGCGGACCTCCACGCCTACGTGAGGGCGAGGCTCTGACTCAGCGGTCCTCCACGAGGACGTGCCGCTGGGTCTCCAGCGCGATCAGCTCCGTGAAGAGCTCCTGGTAGCGGGGCGACGACGGGTCGGTGCGCTGCAGCTCGCCCTTCACGTCGGCGATCGTGCGCGTGAGGGCCATCCTGACCAGAGAGGTGAGCACCCCGGCCGCGTAGGTGCGCACCCCCTCCTCGTTGGCCGCCGGCAGGGGGGCGACCGCGAACGCGGACACCATCGAGGCCACGGCCGCGGGGGCACCCTCGCGGATCCCGTCGAGCCACCCGGCGACGTCGTCACCCGCCGCGGTGGTTCCCCCGGCCGCCCGGATGGCCTCGTGGATGGCACGGTGGGAGGGAACGACGAACGCATTGGGCCCGATGTCGTCGAACCCGCACCCGCTCGCCACGCCGGGCATCTGGAGGGCGACCTCGAGGGCCTCCCGCTCGAGCTTCGTGACCACGTCCTCCCGTGGGTCCGGCCCCGACGGCACCGGCGGCGTGTCCCCACGGCGCTGGGTGCCAAGGACCGCGCGACGGACGTCGTCCTCGTTCATCCCCAGCCATCCGGCCAGCTCCCGCGAGTACTCGCTGCGCAGCGCACGGTCACGGATCCGCGCCACCACGGGGACAGCCGCGCGCAAGCCGGCAACCCGGCCCTCCGCCGTACCGAGGTCGACGGTGGCGAGCGCCGCGCGGATCGCGAAGGCGAACAGGGGCTGGCGCCCCTCGATGAGCGCCCGGAGCGCCTGGTCCCCGCGCGCCTGGCGCAGTTCGCACGGATCCATGCCGGTCGGTTCGACGGCGACGAACGTCTGGGCCGCGAACCTCTGGTCCTCGTCGAAGGCCTTGAGCGCGGCCTTGCGTCCGGCCTCGTCGCCGTCGAACGTGAAGATGACCTCACCGCCACGGCTCACCCGCGAGGAGAAGGCCACACCCGCCGACTCGTCCTGCACATCGCCGAGGAGGCGGCGGACGATGCGGACGTGGTCCTCCCCGAAGGCCGTCCCGCAGGAGGCGACGGCGGTCTCGACCCCCGCCAGGTGGGCGGCCATCACGTCCGTGTAGCCCTCGACGACCACGACACGGCGCTGCGCGGCGATGGCCTTCTTCGCGAGGTCGAGCCCGTAGAGCACCTGGGACTTCTTGTAGATGGCCGTCTCGGGGGTGTTGAGGTACTTGGGTCCGGGATCGTCGTCGTACAGCCGCCGCGCGCCGAACCCGACCGTCGTGCCGGTGACGTCGCGGATCGGCCAGAGGAGGCGCCCCCGGAAACGGTCGTACACCCCGCGCTGCCCCTGGCTGCCCAGCCCGCTCACGGCGATCTCCGCCTCGGTGAACCCGCGGTCACGGAGGTGCTTCGCGAGGTGGTCCCAGCCCTTCGGGGCGTACCCGACGCCGAACCGGTCCGCCGCCGCCTCATCGAACCCGCGGTCCGCCAGGAACGCACGGGCCGGGCGCGCTTCGGGACCGCGCAGCTGTTCCCGGTAGAACTCCTCGGCGAGGGCGTGGGCCTCCACGAGACGCTGGCGCCGCCCGGGTTCCTCCCGGGGGCGGGCGGGACCGGCGCCGTCGTCGTCGTAGCGCAACTGCACCCCGACGCGGTCCGCCAGCCACTCGACAGCCTCCGCGAAGCCCATGTGGGTGGTCCGCTGGACGAACGAGATGACGTCGCCGCCCTCGCCGCAGCCGAAGCAGTACCACTGGCCGATCTGCGGACGCACGTGGAACGAGGGTGTCCGCTCATCGTGGAAGGGACACAGGCCCTTCAGCGACCCCACGCCGGCCGGGCGGAGCGTCACGGTGGCGGAGACGATCTCGTCGATGCGAGCCCGTTCGCGCACCGCGGCGATGTCGTCCTTCCGGATCATGCGGGCCATGGTGGCAATCCTAGGTTCGTGCTACCACACCGTGCCCGACAGCATGCCGCACAGCCGGGCGTGCCACTGCAGGGCCGAGGTGTCGGTGAGTGAGGCGACCTGGTCGACGACGACACGGAGCCGCTCCGCCTCGGTGCCCGCCTCCAGGAAGTCCCCCAGGAACTCGGCCTCGAGTTCGGCCTCACCGCGCTCCATCAGGGCGTCGACGAGGTCGAAGACGACGGTGCGCTGCGTGAAGTACAGGGGCTCCTGCTCGCGGGGCGCCATCACGTAGGTGACGGCGACCCCCTTGAGGGCGAGGATCTCGGCGGCTGTCTCGCCCGGGACCACGAGGGAGGCACGGTAGCGGGTGAGGCGCCCCTCCCCGTACACCTCGCGGGTGGCCAGCTCCGCCGCCTGGCAGAACCGGCCGATGAGCTGGCTGGTCATGTTCTTCAGCGCGGCGAGGGCGGTACGGGACCGGCTGAACTCCGGCACCCAGAAGGACTGCGCGGCCACCCGCTCGAGCGCGGCGGCGACGGCGTCGGGCCCGATGTCGCTCCGGTACCAGGCGGCGGTCGCCTCGACGATCCGGGGGAGGTCGCGCAGGATGCGGGCGGGGTCGATCCGCCCTGAGGCGATGCCGTCCTCGACGTCGTGGACCGAGTAGGAGATGTCGTCGGACAGGTCCATGACCTGGGCCTCGAGGCAGCGGCGCGCGGGCGGGGCGTCCTGGCGCAGCCAGGAGAACACGTCGGCATCGTCGTCGTAGACGCCGAACTTCGGGTTCGGTGACCCGTCCCGCCGCGTGGGGGCGTCCCCGGCGGTCCACGGGTACTTGCAGGCGGCGTCGAGGGAGGCCCGGGTGAGGTTGAGGCCGGCGGAACGCCCGTCCTCCCTCGCCGTCTTGGCCTCGAGGCGCGTGAGCAGGCGGAGGGTCTGGGCGTTGCCCTCGAACCCGCCGATCCCCGCGGCCACGGCGGCGAGGGCGCGCTCGCCGTTGTGGCCGAACGGCGGATGCCCGAGGTCGTGCGAGAGGCACGCCGCGTCGACGACGTCCGGGTTGCAGCCGAGTGCGTGGCCGAGTTCCCTGCCCACCTGGGCCACCTCGAGGGAGTGCGTGAGGCGCGTGCGCACGAAGTCGTCACTGGACGGACCCATCACCTGCGTCTTGGCGCCCAGCCGGCGCAGGCCGGCACTGTGCAGCACCCGCGCCCGGTCACGCTGGAAGGCGCTGCGTCCGACGCCCTTGGGGGGCTCGGGAACCCAGCGGGCGGCATCGGAGGCGCTGTAGGCGCCGTCGTCGGCGAACTCGACGATCTCCTGCTGGCGGAGCGTCACACCCCAAGGGTAACCCGGCGCGGCGGCTGGACCGTCAGGGGTCCACAGGCAGGGGCGCGCGCCGCTACGCGAACCGGCGCGCCCGCCACACGCACCGGTGCCCCCGCCGTGGCGGGGGCACCGGTGCCAGGGGTGGGGGTCAGCCCTTGACGGAGCCAGCGGTCAGGCCGGCCACGATGTACTTCTGGAGGTACATGAACAGGGCGATGATCGGGATGGCCGCGATGACCGCGCCGGCGGCGAAGAGCGACCACGGGGCGTTGCGCTCGTCCGACGCCCACACGTACAGGCCGACCGCGAGCGTGTAGGTCTCGGGCCGGTTCAGGACGATGCGGGCGAGGATGAACTCGCCGTAGGTGCTGACGAAGGACAGCAGGCCCACGACGGCGAGGATCGGCGTCACGAGGCGCATCACCATGCCCCAGAAGATCTGGGCGTGGGTGGCGCCGTCGATCTTCGCGGCCTCGTCCAGTTCCCGGGGGATGGTGTTGAAGAAGCCGTACATCAGGAAGGTGTTGGAGCCCAGGGCGCCGCCCAGGTAGACCGCGATCAGGGCGAGGTGCTGGCCGATGCCCAGCATCGGGAAGACGTCCCCGAGGGTGAGCAGGAGCAGGAAGATCGCCACGAACGCGAGCATCTGCGGGAACATCTGGATGATGAGCAGGGCGGTGAGCCCCCCGCGGCGGCCGGTGAACCGGAACCGCGAGAAGGCGTAGGCCGCCGCCGCACCCATGACCACGGTGCCCACCGCGGCCGCCGACGAGACGATGAGCGAGTTCTTCATCCACGTCGGGAACCGGGTCTCGAGCAGTTCGGCGTAGTTCGCGCCGGAGACCTCGGAGAACAGGGTCGCCGAGCCGGTGAGGGTGCCTCCCGGGCTCAGGGACGCGGAGAGCACGTAGAGGAGCGGGAACACCGCGTAGGCGATGATGACCACCGCGAGCACGTGCTTCCAGCCGACCTTCGCCCACCAGCGCCCGCCACGCAGGCGGGTGTCGTTGGCGTCCGCGATGACAGGTGTGGTGACCTGTGTCGTTGTGGTGGTGGCCATCAGAGGATCTCCTCCAGCTTGCGGGTCTGGCGGAAGCCGAGCCACGAGATGAAGCCGACCATCAGGAAGATGAGGATCGACAGCGCGCTGGCCAGGCCGTACTGCTTGACGCCTGACTCGAAGGCCACGGCGTAGACCATCGAGATCAGGATGTCGGTCTCACCGATCAGGACGGGCGCCCCCGGGAAGTTCGGTCCGCCGCCGGTGAGCATGTAGATCAGCGAGAAGTTGTTGAAGTTGAACGCGAAGCTCGCGATCAGGAGCGGCGCCACCGAGACCAGCAGCAGGGGGAACGTGATGGACCGGAAGCGGCGCCACGGCCCGGCTCCATCCATGACCCCGGCCTCGGTGAGTTCCCCGGGGATGGACTGCAGGGCGCCCGTGGTGATGAGGAACATGTAGGGGAACCCGAGCCACAGGTTCACCCCGAGGATCGCGATCTTCGCCAGTGTGCCGTCACCGAGCCAGTTGATGTCCGCACCACCCAGCAACGTCTGGTTGATGATGCCGAACTCCCTGTTCAGCATGCCCTTCCAGACGAGGGCCGCGAGGAAGCCGGGGAAGGCGTAGGGCAGGATGAAGAGCGCCCGGTACAACCGGCGGTTCTTCACCAGCGGGTCGTTGAACACGGTCGCCAGGAAGAGCCCCAGCGCGAACGTCGTGGCGACGCTGAGGATCGCGAACGCGAAGGTCCAGATCAGGATCTGGAAGAACGGGCCCGACAGCCTGGAGTCCGTGAACATCTTCGTGAAGTTCTCGAACCCGACGATCACGCGCCACCCCGGCACGAGCTGGCGGCCGTCCTCGGAGACGTACAGGCCCCGGTTGGGATCCGCGGTGAAGACGGTGCCGTCCTCCGCCGTGAAGGTGTCGGTGGCCTCGTCGAAGGTGAGGGTCGACCGGGCGACGTAGGCGAGCGAACCGTTGTCGGTCCGGAGCCACCCGTCGGCGGGATCCTCGCTGAGCGAGACCCGCAGCCCGAGCACCTCGGCCTGCAACTGCTGGATCTCGCTGATGGTGAGGACGCTCCAGCCCTCGACGGCGGTGACGCGGTCACCGTCGCTCTCCGCGTTGTCGACCGGAGCGAGGGGCTCGTCCGCTGTCCCCAGCTGGACGTCGCCGTCGCGCACGACCGCGAAGGCGAGGTCGTTGCCCTGCTGGAGCACGGCCACCGGGTAGGTCGGCGATCCCTCGATCCGCCGGTCGGAGGTCTTGAGGATCTGCTCGATCGCAGCGGGCTTGGTGGAGTTGTGGCCGTCACCATAGTTGGTGAACGCCACGAAGGCGGTGTTCGCCATGACGTACAGCTGGTAGACCGCCAGGAACACCAGGCCGGGGTACAGGTACTTCGCGGGGATCGCCCGCTTCGAGAAGTACACCCAGTTCGCGATGATGAGCGCGGCCACCAGGAACGCCACGACGCCCATGGAGTTCTGGGCCCAGGCGGCGAGGATGCCGTAGAGGCCGAAGGCGTTGACCAGGGCCATGAGTATGAGCTTCACGATGAAGCCGGGCCGGGAGATGTCGCGTGCGTGCGACAAGCGCCTCTCCTCAACCCTCACCGGTGTCTTTTCTTGCACCGTCATTGGAGTTCTTCCCCGTTCTCGCGTCATTGCGACGGCGTTGGATGCAGGTGTGGGCCGCCCTGCAATCCCGCGGAACGGCCCACACCGGTCATCTCAACTCGACCGTCAGAAGGCGGCCTCGATGTTCTGGATCATCTGGTTCCACGCAGCGACCGGGTCGGACGCGGTGCCGTTGATGATGCTGATCTGGGTCGAGCCCCAGAAGCTCCACACCGCGGCCATCTGCGGGATGGCAGGCATGGGCAGGCCCTGGGCGCCCGCCTCGCCGAAGCCCGCGAGGATCGGGTCGTCGACGCGGTCGGCGGCCTCGGTCATGGCCGGGGTACGGCCGGCGAACTCGTACAGGCTGAACTGCACGTCGGGGGTCGCGATCCAGTCGAGGAACTGGTTCGCGAGGAGCGCGTTCTGGGACTGCGAGGAGAGGTAGACACCCTGCACGCCGACGAACGGAGCCGAGGGCTGGCCACCTGCGGACGGGACGGGCAGCACGGTGATGTCCATGCCGGCGTCCTCGAAGTCGCCGGTCCACCACGGGCCGGTGATAATGTACGGGCTCTTGCCGTCGAGGAAGGCCTGCTTGGCCTGGTCCGGGCCGATGGAGGCGTTGACGGCGCCGGCCTGGGCCATGGTCACGAGGTAGTTCGCGAAGGCCGCGCCGGCCTCGCCGCCCATGCCGATCTCCGAGGTGTAGGAGCCGGTCTCATCGGCCACGAACACGGGGGCGCCGAACGAGGTCTGGATCGGGTACATGTGGTAGGCGTCGCCCGAGTCACCCTGCTGGATGAGGATCGGGTACTCGGCCTCCGCCGGCTTGGCCGCGATCAGCTCGTCGAAGGTCGCGGGCGTCTCGGACGCCAGCGCGTTGTTCCGTACGAGCGCGATGTTCTCGATCGAGTAGGGCACGCCGTACAGCTGTCCGTCGTACATGAAGCCGTTGACGGCGGCCGGGGTGAAGTCGCCCATCTTGTCGCCGAGCTCAACCGGTGCCACGACACCGTTCGAGACGAGCTCGCCGACCCAGTCGTGCGCGCCCACCACGAGGTCCGGGCCCTGGCCGGTCGGGGCCTGCGCCACGAAGTCGGGGCGAAGGTCCGCGGACGGCTTCTGGATGACGTCGAGCGCCACGCCGGTCTCGGCGGTGAACTCCTCACCGAGGGTGGTGAACGCGTCGATACGGGTCTCGTCCACCCACACCGTCAGCGTGCCGGCGGTCGCGCCACCTCCTGTCGTCTCGCCGCCACCGGTCGCGGTGGTGGTCTCCTCGGCGCCGCCTCCGCCGCCACAGGCGGCGAGGGTGACGGCGAGCCCGGCTGCGCCGGCGAGCATGATGCTCCGTCGCATGTCTTCTCCTTTGGTTTCGGGGTCTGTGAACCTCTTGTGATGCCGGTCGCACTTCATTGGATCGTCGCCGGCTTGTCATGAACACTACGATGGCTCTACCGAACGCTCAAGAGTTTGCTGTAAGTTTCAGGTCACAATCTGACAACCACCCGTCACGGGTAGGAACGCGAGGGCACACGATGGCGCCACGGACCCGTCTCACCGACGTCGCCGAGCAGGCGGGCGTCTCCACCGCAACCGTGTCGCGGGTCCTGAACGGCAAGCCCGGCGTCGCCGAGGAGACCCGGCGCGCGGTGCTCGCCGCCCTGGACCTGCTCGGCCACGAGCGCCCCGAGAAGCTGCGGGCCCGCTCCGCGGGCCTGGTGGGGCTGATCGTCCCGGAGCTGACGAACCCCGTGTTCCCCGCCTTCGCGCAGCAGGTGGAGACGCACCTGGCCGATCGGGGCTTCACCCCCCTGCTCTGCACCCAGACCCCGGGGGGTGTGACCGAGGACCAGTACATCGAGCTCATGGTCGACCACCACGTCGACGGCATCATCTTCGTCTCCGGGCTCCACGCGGACTCGCAGGCCGACATCTCGCGGTACGAGCATCTCACCAGTCTGGACATCCCGTTCGTCACCATCAACGGCACCAATCCCCGGCTGCTCGTCCCGGCGTTCTCGATCGACGAACCCTGCTCGATGGAGATCGCGGTGCGCCACCTCCACTCCCTCGGTCACCGCCGCATCGGGCTGGCGACCGGCCAGGAGCGCTACATCCCCACCCAGGGCAAGATCCGCGGGTTCCGGCGGGCGATGAAGCGATACTGCGAGGTGGACAATCCGCCGATCGTCAACACGCTCTTCACGCTCGAGGGCGGCCGGGCGGCCGCCGGCATCCTGCTCGAGCGGGGCTGCACAGCCCTGGTGTGCGGCTCCGATCTCATGGCCCTCGGTGCCGTGCACCAGGCCCGGTCACGCGGGCTCGAGGTCCCCACCGACATCTCCGTGATCGGCTTCGACGACTCCCCCCTCTTCGCCTTCACCGATCCCCCGCTCACCACGCTGCGCCAGCCCGTCGAGACCATCTGCCGGGCCGCGGTGACGACGCTCCTGACGATGATCGAGGACGGGCCGGTCCCCCGGATGGAGATGGTCTTCGTCCCTGAACTCATCGTGCGCGGCTCCACCGGCGCCGCCCATGCCGCGAAGGAGACCCCGTGACCCTCCACCCGTCCTCGGACGCCCGCCGGTGGTGGCGCGACGCCGTCATCTACCAGGTCTATCCCCGGTCGTTCGCCGCGAGCGCCGGACCCGTCGGGGACCTGGCCGGGATCACGGCACGGCTGGACCACCTCGTCGAGCTCGGTGTCGACGCGGTGTGGCTCTCCCCGTTCTACCGTTCCCCGCAGCGGGACGGCGGCTACGACGTCGCCGACCACCGCGACGTCGATCCCCTCTTCGGACGACTGGCGGACGCGGACGCCCTCATCGCACGGGCCCACGAGCTGGGCCTGCGCGTGATCGTCGACCTCGTCCCCAACCACACCTCCGACGAGCACGCCTGGTTCCGGGCGGCGCTCGCGGCGGGACCCGGCTCGCCGCAGCGCGCCCGGTACATCTTCCGCACCGGTACCCAGCCGCCGAACAACTGGCGCTCCATCATGGGCGGGCCGGCCTGGCAGCGGGTCAGCGGACGCTCCGACGCGCCGGGATCTCCCTGGGAGGGCGACGACGAGAGCTGGTACCTCCACCTCTTCGACGACTCCCAGCCCGACCTCAACTGGGACAACCCGGAGGTGTGGGAGGAGTTCCGCCAGGTCCTGCGGTTCTGGCTCGACCGAGGTGTGGACGGGTTCCGCGTCGACGTGGCCCACGGCCTCGTCAAGAAGGCCGGCCTCCCCGACTGGGAGGGCGAGTACCACATGGCGGAGGGGACCGGCGAGCCCGCCCCGATGTTCGACCAGGAAGGCGTCCACGCCATCTACCGCGACTGGCACGCGGTCCTCGCCGAGTACGACGGCGACCGCATGCTCGTCGCGGAGGCCTGGATCCATCCCGCCACCCGCCTCGCCCGCTACGTCCGCCCGGACGAGATGAGCCAGGCCTTCAACTTCGACTTCCTGGCCTGCCAATGGAGTGCGCCCGCCCTGCGGCGCGTGATCGGGGAGTCCTACGCCGCGAACGACGCCGTGGGCGCCCCGACGACATGGGTGCTCTCCAACCACGATGTCATCCGGCATGCCACCCGCCTCGCGCTGCCGTGGACCGGCACGCGGCCCGCGGGTATCGGCCCGGAGGACCCGCAACCGGACGCCGCCCTCGGCCTGCGCCGCGCCCGGGCAGCCAGCCTGCTGATGCTCGCGCTCGCCGGGTCCGCCTACCTGTACCAGGGCGAGGAACTCGGCCTGCCCGAGCACACCACCCTCCCCGACTCCGCGAGGCAGGACCCGGTGTTCCTCCGCACCGGTGGCGCCCTTCGCGGCCGGGACGGCTGTCGCGTGCCACTACCCTGGGTCGCGAACGCGCCCGGCTTCGGGTTCTCCCCCACCGGGGCGACGTGGCTGCCACAACCACGCCGCTGGGCGCGGCTCGCCGTCGACGTGCAGCGGGACGACCCGGACTCGACCTACTCCCTCTACCGCCACGCGCTCGCCCTGCGGCGCGAGTGGGATCTCGGGAACGCCGGGCTGGAGTGGGACGCCGACCTCACCTCCGAGGATGTGCTCGACTTCCGCTCCACCTCCCCCGGCCGCGCGGACGTTCGCGTGGTGACGGCATTCGACGGCGTCGTCCCGGTGCCGACCGGCTGGGCCGTGGCGCTCGCCTCGGCACCGGTCGGCGGGGTGGTCCCGCCCGACACCACCGCGTGGCTCGTGCCGGCCTGAAAGCCCGCGCGGCCCTGCCGCACTCGGGCACACTCGGGTCACCCGACCAAGGAGGCTGCATGTCCTCACGTCCCTGGCTCGACCCCCACCACGACGGTTCCGAGACCCACGTCCCGGACCCCCACCCGGCACTGGGGGACTCGGCCGCCGTGCTGCTGCGCGTACCCCGCGGGAGCTCCACCACCCGAGCCTGGGTGCGGGTGGTGGTCGATGGGGAACCCGAACTGGTCGAGGCAACCGTTGACCGGACCGGGGAAGACGCCACGTGGTTCCGGGCGGACCTGCGGGTGGCGAACCCGGTGGTGGGTTACCGCTGGCTCCTCGACGGCGGCCCGACGGACTACCGCTGGCTGAACGGGGCGGGCCTGTTCGCCCACGACGTGCCCGACGCCGCGGACTTCCGCCTGTCCACGTTCGAGCCGCCCCCGGCGTGGGCCACCGGCACGATGTACCAGGTCTTCCCGGACAGGTTCGCGAAGTCGCAGGACCGACCGGCGCCGCCGTGGGCGATACCGGCCCGCTGGGACGACCCGGTCATCGGCGAAGGTCCGGACACGCCACACCAGCTCTTCGGCGGCGACCTCGACGGCGTCACCGCCCACCTCGACCACCTCGCCTCGCTCGGGGTGGGCACGATCTACCTGACCCCCGTCTTCCCGGCCGAGTCCAACCACCGCTACAACGCCTCGACGTTCGCACACGTGGACCCGCTGCTCGGCGGCGATGCGGCCCTGGGGCGGCTGGCCGCGGCGGCCCACGCGCGCGGCATGCGGCTCATGGGGGACCTCACCACCAACCACTGCGGGCGCACCCACGAGTGGTTCCGGGCGGCCCAGGCCGACCCCGCCTCGCCGGAGGCCGGGTTCTTCTTCTTCACCCGGCACCCGGACGCCTACGACTGCTGGTGGGGCCTGCCCGACTTCCCGGTCTTCGACCATCGCAGCCCCGGGTTGCGCCGCCGCCTGTACGACGGCCCCGGATCCGTCGTCGCCCGCTTCCTCGGGCCACACGCCTTCGACGCGTGGCGCATCGACGTCGCCAACATGACCGGGATCCACGGGGAGGTGGACGTGGCGCACGAGGTGGCCACCACGATCCGCCGGACCATGCGCGCCACCGTGGCGGAGTCGTTCCTGCAGGCGGAGTCCAACCACGACGCCGGCCGGAGCCTGCTCGGCGATGGTTACCAGGGCACCATGAACTACGCCGCCTTCACGCGGCCGCTCTGGCAGTGGCTCGTGCCACCCCAGCCCCGCCCCTACGCGCACGGCAAGTACCCGGCGCTGCCGAACCTGCCGGGACGGAACGTGGTGGCCGCCATGCGCGCACTGTCCGGGGTGACACCGTGGCAGGCGACGCTGCACGCCATGAACCTGATCGGGTCGCACGACACCCACCGGGTCGCCTCCCTGCTCGGCGACCCGCGCCTCGTGGACGTGGCCTTCGGACTGCTCGCCTCCTACCCGGGCGTCCCGATGATCTACCAGGGCGACGAGCTGGGCCTCGAGGCGTGGGGACCCGAGTACGCCCGCCTTCCCATGCCGTGGGACCACCCGGAGCGGTGGGACCAGCACCGGCTCGGCCACACCCGCGAGCTGTTCACGCTGCGGGCGGGGAGCTCAGCACTCCGGCGGGGTGGCCTGCGCTGGCTCAGCGTGGAGGACGACGCCCTCACGTTCGTCCGCGAGAGTCCCGACCAGGCGATCCTCGTGCACGCCGCCCGCGCCGGGCACGTCCCGGTGCGGCTGCCCGCGGCCGTGGTGGGATCCGGACTGCCGGCGCTCGTCGGCGCCGAGGACCTCCACGCGGACGCGGACGGCGTCGTCACCCTTCCAGCCGACGGCCCGGCCTTCGGGATGTGGCTCATCCGCTAGCGCCGGCTCCAGGGGCGCGGCGCGGTGACTCGCCCGTGTCAGAAGGGTGGTTCGCCGGAGGGACCGACGTCGACAGCGTGCGACGCCGGCGTCCTAGGGGCGGTCGGCGATGGTCAGGATGACGGCGCCCAGGGCCGGCACCTCGAGGGCCGCGCTCCCGTCGTCGGCGACCTCGACGGTGACCACGCAGTCCGGACCGGCCGCCAGGTCGCAGTACGTCCCGGGCTCCAGCTCCGTCTGCCAGGTGCCGGTGGCGGCCTCCTCGCCACGGTTGACGGCCGCGAACGCGACGGTCCGCCCGGACTGGTCCACCGGGGCGAGGGTCACGACATCACCCTCCCACGACCGGACCACTCCGGGGCTCTCCCCCACCACCGCGGCGAAGCGGACGGCGGCGTTCACCAGCGGCCACGTGTGCGCGCAGACGAACTCGCCGTCGGAGGCCGGCTCCCACCCGTCGATGCAGGTGGCCCCGGCGACCGTGCCGTCGGGCTCGAGCACCGGACCGGCGTCCCGGTCGCTGAACGCGTACCCCGCGTAGACCATCGGCGACCCGTACTCGTGCAGGATCGTCAGGACCGTGGCGAGCTGGTAGGCCGCCCCATCCCGGTAGGTCATCGTCGTGCCGTTGCGCTCGGTGTCGTGGTTGGTCACGAAGGGCACCGCGAGGTCCGGGGGTGCGTACAGGATGGTGGAGCCCATCGTGTCGAACGCGGACCACGACGAGCCGCCCACGATGCCCTCGATGTCACGGCCCCAGCTGAACTCGAAGACGGAGCCGTTCTCGAGGTACTGCTCCGGCTGGATCGGCTCACCCGGGCCCCGGATGACCTCCTGGACCACCCAGGTGTCCTCGGGGAGCCCGGAGACGATCGCGGCCACGTCCTCGGGCGCCATGTGCTTCGCGGCGTCGATCCGGAACCCGTCGACGCCGAGGCTGACGAGGTCCTCGAGGTACGCACGGAGGGTGGCGCGCACGCTCTCCGAGCCGGTGTCCAGGTCGGCGAGGTTCACGAGCTCGCAGTTCTGCACCTCGTCCGCGTCCTGGTAGTCCTCGATGTCCCCCGACGGGGACTCCGTGCAGCGGTGGAAGTCGGCCTCCGTGAATAGGCCGGGGTACTCGTACTGGGTGAACTCCGTGCCCGCCCAGCCTTTTCCGCCGGCGATCCCGGCCATGTGGTTGACGACGGCGTCCGCGATCACGTCCACCCCGGCGGCGTGACACGTGTCCACCATCGCGGCGAACTCCTCCCGCGTGCCGAGGCGGGACTCCACCTGGTGGGACACCGGCTGGTAGTGGATCCACCACTCCTCCCCCGTGATGTGCTCCTGCGGCGGCGAGGTCAGCACCCAGCCGTAACCCGCCGGGCCGAGGGTGGTCTCGCACTGCTCCGCGATCGACGTCCACGGGAACATGAAGAGCTGGACCCCCACATCGCTGCGCGGCTGCTCCTCCTCGTCACACGCTGTGAGCGCCCCGAGCGCGAGGGCGGCGAGGGCGATGGGCAGGAGAGGTCGCGTCATCGGGGATCCTGGAGGAGTCGGAGGAGGGACAGGGGGCCATCGGTCAGGAGGATCGCGTCGGCGGTGGTGAGCGCGTCGTCCTCGATCGCGCGGACGACGGCCGCGCGGGCGACGGCGTCGGGCGCCTCGATCAGGGCGACGGCGTTCTCCCAGGCCCGGTCGCGCCACCGGAACAACAACCGGGAGAGCAGGATCTCGTCCGCCCGGCCGAGGAGCACGTCCGCGACGCGCAGGAGCGGCACGGCGGGCTCCAGGACGGTGTCCTGTACGGCGTCGGCGGTGGCGCCGATGATGTCGTTCACGGCGAGGTAGTCGGCGTGGCGGCGCGCGCGCCCGTCCGGGGCGAGCGCCGGCCACTCCGGGGCGAGGAGGTCCTCCACCGTGAGGGGCAGGTCCACGTTGATGTGGGCGTTGATGCCGAGCAGGAGGCGCTGGAGCTCCCACCGGGGCTCGCGGCAGCTGTCGTGCGCGAGCCGCCACACGGCGGGAGCGGCGGCGGGGTCGCTGTCGTAGGCGCGCAGCGCGGCGAAGTAGTACTCCGCGAAGCGGACGAGGAGGCGGTCCACCCAGTCCGGGTCCGCGAACCCCCGCTCCCCCACCGCGGCCACCATCGAGCCGGTCATGAGGCGGTAGCAGCCGAGGAAGGTGGCCCGCCCGTCGGCCGTCGCGCTCCAGGTGGCCGCGAGGTCGTCCATCCGGGCGAGTTCGGCTGCACCGGCGTGGGGGTGGTCCATGGCGCGCTCCCTCGGAGAACCTGCTGCGACCACGGTAGCGGGTCCGCCATGCCGGTCGCCTCAGGAGGACGCCTCCTCGAAGGTCGCCTCGTGTCGGCTCCGTCAGCCGCCGGAGACGTCGAGTTCCGCGCCCGCCAGGGCGGCGCGGGCGGCGGGGGCCACGGTCCGGGACTCGAGCCACCGCTCGGGGAGGTGCGGCGTCCGCGGGCTGCCGGCACGGCCCCGTTGTCCCTCGGCCGCCTCGCCGGGGTACGGCAGGTCCAGGTCGAGCGCGCCGAGGCGCGCATCCAGGTCCGCGAGGGAGGACACCAGCCCCAGGGCATGGCGTGCCTCGCCCCCGACGGCGTAGCCCCTGAGGTACCAGGCGGTGTGCTTACGCAACTCCCGCAAGGCCCGGTCCTCGTCACCGAAGTGCGCCACGAGCAGTTCCGCGTGGCGCCGCATCACGGCGGCGACCTCGCTGAGCGGTGGCCGCACCCGGTCGGGCCGGCCGTGCAGGGCGGCCACGAGGTCGGTGAACACCCATGGGCGGCCCTGGCAGCCGCGCCCGACGACGACGCCGTCGCACCCCGTCGTGGCCATCATGGCGAGGGCGTCCTCGGCGGACCAGATGTCGCCGTTCCCGAGGACCGGCACCCCGGGGACGGCATCCTTGAGCTGCGCGATCGCCTCCCAGCGCGCCGCGCCGGCATAGTACTGCGCGGCCGTGCGGGCGTGGAGGGCGACGGCGGCGGCGCCGGCTGCGGCCGCCGCGCGGCCGGCGTCGAGGAAGGTGAGGTGGTCGTCGTCGATGCCCAGGCGCATCTTGACCGTGACCGGGACGACGTGGCCGCGTCCACGCGAGGCACGCCCGGCGGCCCGCACCGCCGCACCGACGATGTCACGGAACAGGTCCTGCTTCCACGGGAGCGCCGCGCCGCCTCCCCGCCGCGTCACCTTGGGGACCGGGCAGCCGAAGTTCAGGTCCACGTGGTCGGCCCACCCCTCCTCCACCAGGATCCGGACGGCGGCCGCGACGGTGTCCGGGTCCACGCCGTAGAGCTGCACGGAACGGACCGGGTCACCGGCGTCGGGGGTGATCATGCGCATCGTCTCGGGGGTGCGCTCCACCAGGGCACGCGAGGTGATCATCTCGGTCACGTACAGCCCCGCCGGAGCGAACGGCGCTCCGGCCTCCGCGGGGTGCCCGGGGTGCCCCGCCGGGGCGGGAAGACCACGCATGCCTGCCTCACGGCAGAGCCGCCGGAAGGGCGGGCTGGTGACGCCCGCCATGGGCGCGAGCACCACGGGGGTCCCCAGCGTCACCTCGCCGAGGGCGAGGGTCGCGCCGGCAGTCATGCCCGCCGCGAGCATCGCGGACGGCCCGGCATCAGCACCCGGGGAGCCGGGCCGCCAGGTAGTCCCTCACCTGCGTCATCCCCACGCGGGTCTGCGCCATCGAGTCGCGATCCCGGACGGTAACGGCCTGGTCCTCGAGGGACTCGAAGTCGACCGTGACGCAGAACGGCGTGCCCACCTCGTCCTGGCGGCGGTAGCGGCGGCCGACGGCGCCGGCGTCGTCGAAGTCGACGTTCCAGTACCCCCGCAGCTCCTGCGCGAGCCGGCGTGCGACGGGCGAGAGCTGCTCGCCGCGGGACAGCGGGAGGACGGCGGCCTTGACCGGCGCGAGACGGGGGTCGAGGCGCAGCACCGTGCGCGTGTCGACGCCGCCCTTGGCATTGGGGGCCTGGTCCTCGTGGTAGGCCTCGACGAGGAAGGCCATGAGGGAGCGCGTCAGGCCGGCAGCGGGCTCGATGACGTAGGGCACCCATCGTTCGCCCTTCGTGGCATCGAAGTAGGAGATCTCCTGCCCGGAGTGCTTCGCGTGGGTGCCGAGGTCGAAGTCCGTGCGGTTGGCGACGCCCTCGAGCTCACCCCACTCGCTCCCGATGAAGCCGAACCGGTACTCGATGTCGACGGTGCGCTTCGAGTAGTGGGACAGCTTCTCCTTGGGGTGCTCGTAGTGGCGCAGGTTCTCGCGCGAGATACCGAGGTCGACGTACCAGTCGGTGCGGGTGTCGATCCAGTACTGGTGCCATTCCTCATCCGTGCCCGGCTCGACGAAGAACTCCATCTCCATCTGCTCGAACTCGCGGGTACGGAAGATGAAGTTCCCGGGCGTGATCTCGTTGCGGAACGACTTCCCGATCTGCCCGATTCCGAACGGTGGCTTCTTGCGCGCCGTCGTCATGACGTTGAGGAAGTTGATGAAGATCCCCTGCGCGGTCTCCGGACGGAGGTAGTGCAGGCCCGACTCGTCCTCGACCGGGCCGAGGTAGGTCTTCAGCAGGCCGTTGAACATGCGGGGCTCGGTCCACTGGCCGCGGGTGCCGCAGTTCGGGCAGGGCAGGATCTCCATGGTCAGGCCGGTGACCTCCGACATGCCCTTCCGCTCGGCGTACTCCTCGAGCAGCTGGTCCTGCCGGTAGCGCCGGTGGCAGGACGTGCACTCGACCAGCGGGTCCACGAACGCCGCCAGGTGCCCGGAGGCCTCCCAGACCTTGGGGGGGAGGATGACGGAGGAGTCCAGGCCGACGACGTCCTCGCGGGACGTGACCATCGCGCGCCACCACTGCCGCTTGATGTTGTCCTTCAGCTCCACGCCGAGGGGTCCGTAGTCCCACGCGGACCGCGTGCCGCCGTAGATCTCCCCGCAGGGGTAGACGAATCCGCGCCGCTTGGCGAGTGCGATGACATTGTCCAGTGCCGTCGCTGGCATGCCGTTCCCTTCATCCGTGCCCGCGCCTGGCTGGCGCGTCAAGCCCACCACAGGCTACCGGTCGTGGTGGGCGGGGCGTGAATCGCCCTCGCCGCGCAGGACGAGTGGGGCGTCAGCTACCCTGATTGAGGCCCGATCGATACCAGAGGGGAGCGCGCATGCAGCGGATGACGCGGCAACGCGCCGCGGTGCTGGAGCTGCTCTCCGACCAGGGCGAGTTCCGGAGCGCGCACCAGATCCATGAGTCCCTCACCGCACGGGGACAGGCGATCGGACTGGCCACGGTGTACCGGACCCTGCAGGGACTCGCCGAGGTGGGCGAGATCGACGTGCTGCGGAGGGACGGCGAGACCACGTTCCGCCGCTGCGAGCGGCGGGCGCACCACCACCACCTGGTCTGCCGGCAGTGCGGGCTCACGGTGGAGTTGCAGGGGGACCTGGTCGAGCGCTGGGCGCGGGAGCTCGCCGACCTCAACGGCTTCGTCGAGGTCGAACACACCCTCGAGTTCTCCGGACTGTGCGCGAACTGCGCGAAAGGAGGCAGCTGATGCCGGACGTCATCGCGGAGGGCCCCTTCTGGCTGGTCTTCAGCTTCCTCACGGTGGTGGTGTTCCTGCGCGCGCAGGGAACCTACTGGCTGGGACGCTGGGCGACGTCGCTCACCCTGCGCCATGCCCGGCCCCGGCGGGAGTGGCAGCGCCGTCTCGTCGACCGGCTCGAGGCCTCCGCCGCCGACCAGGGGATCGCGGCCATCCACCGCTGGGGCATCGGGGTGGTGCCGGTGTCCTTCCTGACGGTCGGGTTCCAGACGATGGTCAACGCCGGCGCGGGCCTGCTGCGGATGCCGTGGCCGACCTACACCGTCGCGATGATCCCCGGCTGCCTGGCGTGGGCGACGATCTACTCCACCATCGGGTTCGCGGTCTGGGAGGCGGCCCTCGCCGCCGCTGCCGGGTCACCGTGGGGAATCGCCGGGATGGTGGCGGCCGCGATCGTGGTCACGGCGTCGCTCCTCGTGCGACGTCGGCGGCGCAACGCGCGGGCCACCCACCTGCGCCTCGTGGAACCGGAGGCGGAGGCCGCCTGACCTACCCGACGGGCCGGTCCTCCGCCGCGCCGAAGCGGCGGTCCCTCCGCGCGTAGATCTCGATCGCCTTCCAGAGGGTGCGGCGGTCGCACTCGGGCCACGGCTCGTCGAGGAAGACGAGTTCCGCGTAGGCGCTCTGCCAGAGCAGGAAGTTCGAGATGCGCTGCTCGCCACCGGTCCGGATGAAGAGGTCGACGTCGGGCAGGGGCTCGTCGAGGTGCCGGGCCAGTGTGCGCTCGGAGATGTGGGCCGGATCGAGCTGTCCGTCCCGCGCGAGGGTGGCGATCTCGCGCACGGCGTCGACGATCTCGGCGCGACCGCCGTAGTTCACGCACATCGTCAACGTGCACACCTCGTTCCCCGCGGTCAGCCGTTCCGCCTCCTCGAGTTCCGCGATCACCGAGCGCCACAACCGGGGCCGCCGGCCCGCCCAGCGGACACGCACGCCCCACGAGTGCATGGTGTCCCGCCGGCGCCGCAGGACGTCGCGGTTGAAACCCATGAGGAAGCGGACCTCGTCCGGGGAGCGTTTCCAGTTCTCGGTGGAGAACGCGTAGGCGCTGACGTGTCTCACCCCGATCTCGATCGCGCCCGCGACGACGTCCAGCAGGGCCGCCTCCCCGGCCTTGTGGCCCTCCACGCGCGGCAGGCCCCGGGCGTTGGCCCAGCGGCCGTTGCCGTCCATCACGATCGCGACATGGTTCGGGACGAACATGGCCGGAAGCGCGGGTGGCCGTGCCCCGGAGGGGTGCGGGGGCGGGGGTGTGCTCACAGGCGCTCCACGAGTCGGAGGGATCTCAGCTGGCGTTCGACATGCCACTGCAGGTATGCGGTGACGAGGCCCGAGGCCTCGCTGCGGATGCGCTGCGGCGTGGCCTCCGCCTCGTCCCACTCCCCTGAGAGCAGGGCACCCAGCAGGGCAAGGGTCTCCGTCTCGGGCGCGGCGGAGCCCGGCGGGCGGCACGCGACGCACACGGCACCGCCGGCCTCGATGTTGAAGGCGTGGTGTGGTCCGGGGGTGCCGCAGACCGCGCAGTCGTGGAAGCTCGGCGCCCAGCCGGCCACCGCGAGCGCCCGCAACAGGTAGGAGTCGAGCACGAGTTGGGGGGCGTGGCGCCGCGTGGCCAGGGCGTGGAGCGCCCCGACGAGGAGGAGGAACTGCTGGGGCGCCGGGTCGCCGTCGCCGCCGGTCAGGGTGGCGGCCGTCTCCACCATGACGGTCGCGCAGGTGTAGAGCGGGTAGTCGGCGGCCAGCGCCCGCCCGTAGGGGTTGATCGTCTCCACCTGCGTGACGAGGTCGAGGCTGCGGCCCTCGTGCAGCTGGGCGGCCACGAGGCTGAACGGCTCGAGGCGCGCGCCGATCCGCGACGTCGTGCGGCGCACCCCCTTCGCGACCGCGCGGACCTGGCCGTGCTCCCGGGTCAGCAGCGTGACGATCCGGTCCGCCTCACCCAGCTTGTGGGTGCGCAGGACCACCGCCTCGTCCCGGTAGAGCTTCACCAGGACATTGTCCCCCACCGGGCGCGCCGGGTTCAGTCCCCACGCGGTGGCAGGAGGGGCTCGACACGTTCCGCGATCGCGCGGATCGTCAGGGGATGGTCGTTCCAGGCCCCGAGGTTGACCGCCTGGACCCCGGGCGGGATGCGGGCCGCGGCGATCATCTCCGGGACGTCGTACTGGCTGTGGATCGACTCCGCGCTGATGCCGGCGGAGAAGTAGAACAGCTTCTCGACGCCGCTGGCCGCCAGCGCGGCCGCCTCCTCCCTCACCTCGGGCTCCTTGAACTCCATCCAGGCGAGCCCGAGGTGCTCCCGCGTGTAGCCCTTCTCCACCAGGGCGTCGATGACGCTGGTCCGGAGGGCGAGTTCGTGCTCCGTCTCGGTCGGCCACTCCGCGTCCCACTCGTCGGGTTGTCCGTGTCCCACCAGCAGGACCGCGACCCGGTCGCGGGGCGTCTGCCCGCGGGCCTCCTCCGCCTTCTCGACGAACATCTGGTGGAGGGTGGCGGAGTCCCACAGGGGACCGGTGAAGGTGAGGGGCACGCCGAGCGACTCGGTGTCGACCTCCCGGATCAGGTGCTCGCCCTCGGCCGTGTGGTTGGAGATCGACACGAACACCTCCGCGACCACGACCTGGCTCGCCCCCTCGTTCAGGGCCCGCACCACAGCGGCGTCCGGGCGGGGATCGGCGTCGAGGAAGGACGGGTAGACCCGCACGTCGTGGCCGGCCGCCCGCAGGGTGTCCTCGAGGTCGGCGGCCATGTCCACGTGGCGCCGCCCGTGCTGGCTGGAGCCGACCTCGAGGTAGGCGTCGCGCAGGGCGTGGAGGAAGAGCGGGCGCACGGGGAACGGGACGAAGGCGATGCCCTGCTCGTCGAACTCCCGGAACTGGTTCAGCCAGCCGATCGGGTCGTACGTCTCGGGCTCGCCGTGGGTGAAGTAGACGACCGCGGTGTGCCCGTCGCCCGGGTCGCCCGGCTGCCGGGTGAGCGTGGGCACCTCGCGGTCGTCCTCACGCCCGAGCACCACGGCGGTGTTGCCGAGGTATCCCGCGGAGGCGGCGACCAGGGCGACCACCACGGCGGCGGCCAGCGGGCGCCCGCGGAACCCGGACGCAACACCCACGGCGGCGAACGCAAGCACGAGCGTGGCCGTGAGCGCCCGTGCCATGGAGACGGGCGACGTCGTGAGGTACCAGACCGCGGACCAGCCAGCGGCGGCGGCGAGCGGGACGAGCAGTATCCATCGAGCGAGAGAGGACATCGGCGGGCTCCTTCACTGGCGCCCCCACTGTCACACACCGGCGATCCGGATGGGCGCGGAATCGCCAGCGTCAGGGCGCCGTACGGCGGGCGGCGCGCCGCGGGGCGTCCAGGGTGCCCCCGAGGGGTGAGTCGGGCCGGATGCCGACGACGACGCCCAGCGCCACGAGCAGGGCGCCGAGGTTCGCCACGGCGACGACCGTCGTCGCGGTCGCCACCCAGGTGCCCTCGGCGAACCGGGGCGCGACGGTCATGGTGAGGACCAGCGCGCTCAGCCAGGCGGCCGCCAGCTGCCAGGCGAGGACGCGGCCCCGGCGCCGTCGTTCCCGGGGTCCGGCCGGGGTGCGGGCCAGACCCACCAGGCTCGCGACGGCCCAGGCGTACGCGAGGACCACCCCGGCGACGCAGGCGGCCGCGAGGATCGGGTAGTCGTGCTCGACCTGGAAGTCGACGGGCCACAGCCACTCGTAGGTGGAGGGCCCCAGGTCGGACCCGACGGCGAACGTGAGCAGGCACAGCCAGCCCAGGACAGCGGGGACCGCCCACCCCGGGGCGCGGGGGGCCGGCGCTCCCGCCCGCACGATCGGCCCGCCCGGCCCGAACCACGCGTCGGTGAGCTCCCGGGCGGGGCGGAGCGCGTCGCCCACGGACCGCACCATGAGGGTGCGGTCGAACGCGCGCGCGAGGACCACATGGACGGGCGCCGCATCCCAGGCCTGGAACGCGAGTGCCGTCACGGTCCCCGCCGGCGAATCCCAGGTGTGCTCGGTGACGTTCCACCGTTCCTCGGCGGGCCGTAGCCGGATGGGGGTGCGCCAGTACGCGGCGACCGCCTCGCCGTGTGCCCGCACCGTGTCCGGCGGCACCGGGGGCCGCACGAGGGCGGCGACGGCGTCCGGCCCGCCGGGCACCTCCTCCATGAGCGGGCCGGGGGCGGGGCGCTCGGCCCGGCGACGGCGCGGCAGGCAGAGCAGTGCGTACCCGCCGGAGGCGATCGCGGCCAGGACCCATCCGGGCCGCCACTCGACGTAGGGCTCCCACGGCGGCCGCAACACGAAGACGGTGGCGAGGGGCAGCCACGCCCACCCGAGGGCGGCGCGCGCCCGCGCCGGCTGCAGCGCCAGGCGCCGCGGGGGTACCGCCCGCACCGCGAGGTGGACGGCGAGGAGCCCCGTGCCGGCGGTGAGCGCGAGCCACATGGCCACTGCCACGGCGTGGGACGTGGGGGTGGACTGCAGTTCGCGCATGGCGCTCAGCCAGATGGCGGCCAGCCCCGCACCCCAGAGGAGGAGGTGGGCGAGCACCTGCAGTGGCGCGGTCCGGCGGTGCGGCCCGTGGAGCTCGTCCAGCAGGGCCAGCTCACGGCGGACCCGGACCGGCGTCGGCCCGACGACCTCGCAGGCGAGGGCGGTGGAGTCCCGCCAGTCGATGACCACCCGTAACCCGGCCCACGCCCCGACCTCCGGCGAGAGCACCTGGGTCCAGCGCCACGGCACGTCGGCGTGCTCCCCCTCGAGGGACGCGACCGCGCGCACCGTGGCGGCGGCATCCCGCACCCAGGGGCGCCGCGTCACCCGCCGCCGGCCGGAGGAGTCCGCGGCGTCGTGGAGCACCTCGATCGTCTCGCCGAGTCCCAGTTCGCGGGCCCGGTCCTCGTCGAGGAAGGGCGCGGCACGATCCCCGACGGCGATCGGGCCGCCGGGGAACGTCGTCGAGCCTCCCCGGGCTGGCATGGCTCAAGGCTACGACGGCCCCCGGCGGGGGACAATGCTCAGCGCAGGGCCCGGTTCACCGCCGAGATGATCGCCTTGAACGAGGCGGTGGTGATCGACTGGTCGATCCCGACGCCCCAGAGCACCTGGCCGTTCACCTCGGCCTCGACGTACGCCGCGGCGTAGGCGTCGCCACCGGATGACAGGGCGTGCTCCACGTAGTCGAGGACGTTGACGTCGACCCCGATCTGGCCGAGCGCCTCGGTGAACGCGGCGACGGGGCCGTTGCCGGTGGCGGCGAGCACCCGTTCCTGTCCCCGGTCGACCAGGGTGACGGTGAGGATCGCGTTCTTGCCCTCGTCCGCGGTCGTCACGGTGGTGCCACGCAGCGAGAAGCGGCCCCAGGGCGTGAGGCCCTGGGCGGCCGACGCCGGCAGGTACTCGTCGACGAAGATCTCCCAGAGCTTCTCGGCGCTGATCTCGCCGCCGAAGGTGTCGGTGTGCCGCTGCACGATCCCGGAGAACTCGATCTGCAGGCGCCGCGGCAGGTCCAGGCTGCGTGTGGAGGACAGCAGGTACGCGATGCCACCCTTCCCCGACTGGGAGTTGACGCGGACTACCGCCTCGTAGGTGCGGCCCACGTCGTGCGGGTCGACCGGCAGGTACGGCACCTCCCACGGCACGGCCTCCTCGCTGCCGGTCCGCGAGACGAGGGCGGCGCGGTGCGCGAAGCCCTTCTTGATGGCGTCCTGGTGCGAGCCGGAGAAGGCCGTGTAGACGAGGTCGCCGCCGTAGGGGTGGCGCGGGTGGACGTCCATCTGGGTGCAGTGCTCCACCGTGCGCCGCACCCGGTCGATGTTCGACAGGTCGACCTCGGGGTCCACGCCCTGGGAGTAGAGGTTGAGGGCGAGGGTCACCAGGTCGACGTTCCCCGTGCGCTCGCCCTGCCCGAACAGGCAGCCCTCCACCCGGTCCGCCCCCGCGAGCATCGCGAGTTCCGCGGACGCGACGGCGGTGCCGCGGTCGTTGTGGGGGTGGACGGAGAGGCACACCCAGGCACGCCGGGTGAGGTTGCGGCTCATCCACTCGATCTGGTCGGCGTAGACGTTCGGCGTGCACCGCTCGACCGTCGCGGGCAGGTTCAGCACCAGTTCGCGCTCGGGACCGACCTCCCAGGTGTCCATGACCGCCTCGGCCACCTCGAGGGCGAACTCGAGTTCGGTATCGACGAAGATCTCCGGGGAGTACTCGTAGCCGAAGACGATGTCGTCGGGCAGCACCTTCTCCGCGTAGGCCATGACCTCACGGGTCCCCGCCACCGCGAGTTCGCGGGTGGCGGCCCGATCGTTTCGGAAGACCACGTCGCGGAACACCGGCGCGGTCGCGTTGTAGAGGTGCACGGTGGCGCGCGGGGCACCGATGACGGAGTCGATCGTCCGGTGGATCAGCTCGGGACGGGACTGCGTCAGCACCGAGATGGTGACATCGGCGGGGATCGCGCCGTCCTCGATGAGCGAGCGCACGAAGTCGAAATCGGTCTGGGAGGCCGATGGGAAGCCGATCTCGATCTCCTTGTACCCGAGGGAGATGAGGAGATCGAACATCTGGCGCTTGCGCGCCGGATTCATCGGCTCGATGAGGGCCTGGTTGCCGTCCCGCAGGTCGGTCGAGAGCCAGCGGGGGGCCTTGGTGATGCGGTTGGACGGCCACTGCCGGTCCGGGAGGTCAACCGGGTTCAGGTCGAGGAACGAACGGTACTTGGCCAGTGGCATGCCGGACGGTTGCTGGGCGCGGATGTGTGACTGTGTTCTCACGGGTGCTTCCTTCGTGGATGAGCCTTCGGCCGGCGTGGCTCACACCGCGGCGAGGGGCCGGCCCGATGGGGCCCCGCCGCGGCGTGGAAGAAGCAGTGCCGCCGCACGCATACCGGCAGGGTACCTCCCCGGGGTGGAGAAGTCACTTCCCGCACCGCCGGAGGCTCACGCGCTGAGACCGCCGAAGATGTCGGGGAATCCGCTCCAGTAGGCGGCGACCACGAGGAGGAGGAACACGCCGGAGATCGTCCCCCCGGCCGTGAGCGCCGCCGGGAGGGAGAGCCGCACGCCGTCGTCCCAGGAGTCGGTGACCCGGATCAGGCTCCCGGCGAGCAGCAGGACCGTCAGCAGCGCGAGCGCCCACTCCAGCCCGTAGACCCCGAAGGTGAACGCCGGGTTGGACCGGTAGTTGAAGGCGTAGTCCGCCACCTGCCGGATGTACGCGACGAACACCACCCAGGTGCCGAGGACGGCGAGGGCGCTCGCGGCGAGCCAGCGGCCGGTCGAGGCGGGCATGGTCCGGGGAAGGCGAGGCTGGCCACGCAGCCGGCGCACGACCGCCACGACGAGGTGGGTGGCGGGGCCGAGGGCGAGGAGGCCGACCGGCACCGCGAAGGTCCAGATGATGGCGTTGCCGCTGGCGAACCAGGCCGGGGAGTCGAGCGGGTCGGCGTGGTGGCGTTGCAGCGGCTGGTCGCCGGCGATCCGGGGCGGCGCCGTCGCCGTCAGGGGCAGCCCCTGGATCCAGCGCGCGAGGTCGTCCGCGAACGTCCCGGCGAGCGCGTCCCCGATCTTGATGCCGTGGTTCGCGCCCTCGTAGTAGCGGACGGTGTACTGGTCGTTGCCGGCGACGGCCATGTCCTCGATCACCTGCCGCGCACCCTGCACGATCGGCATCGCCGCGTCCCCGGTGCCGAACACCACGAACACCGGCTGGGTCATCCGCTGCTGGTAGGGCTGGGGGTCGAAGTCGGCGTAGTTGACACGCCCCCCGGGGATGCGTGCGCCGAGCGCGCGCGGGATGACGCGGAACAGGGGCTGGGGCACCTTCACGTTCCGCAGGTAGGAGTCGGTGGCGAACGCGCCCTGCTGCCGCGGGGGCACGACCGGCGCGGACACGAGCACGACGAACGCGCAGTCCGGGTCCTCTGCCGCCATCACCGGGGCGATGTAGGCTCCCTCGGACTCGGCGTACAGGCCCACCCGGCTCGGGTCCACCTGCGGGAGGGAGCGGGTGAACTCGACCGTCCGCTGGTAGTCGTGGGCCATGCCGACGTAGTCGCGCCATGCGGTCGTGTAGGTGTCCATGCGCTTGTCCGGTACCACGGCCACCACGCCCGCGGAGGCGAGCTGCTCCGCCTGCGTGGCGAAGCCCTCGTGGGTGGCGGTGCCGGCCCCGTGGAGGAACACCACGGCGGGCAGCGGCCCGTCGAGGCCGGCGGGGCGGCGCACCTGGGCGGTCACCGTCACCGTGCTCGTGAGCCGCACGGTGTGCAGCTCGCTGACGACCTGGTGGGTGCCCACCGGCGTTGTGACCGCGTCTGACCCGATCGCGGTCAGTGGCGTCTCGCTGGTGACGGAGGCGTCGACGGGGCGCGGCTTCCAGATCGGCCCCGCCACTGCGCCCACCGCGGAGACGACCAGCGTGATCGCCAGTCCCACTCCCAGGTGCCGCAGCTTCACGGGGTCATCCTAGAGGGACGCCGCGGAGCGGGTGAACTCGAGCCACTCCTCAGAAGCCCAGGCGCCCGAGGAGCTTGGGGTTGCGCTGCCAGTCCTTCGCGACCGTGACGTGCAGGGAGAGGTACACCTTGCGGCCGAGCAGCTCCTCGATCCCCGCGCGGGCCCGCGTCCCCACCTGCTTCAACCGCGCGCCCCTCCGCCCGATCACGATGGCCTTCTGGCTCTCGCGCTCGACGAAGACGGTCGCGAAGATCGCGAGGGTGGTTCCGCCGTCGGCCGAGCGCCGCTCCAGCATCTCGTCGACGACGACGGCGAGCGAGTGCGGCAACTCGTCCCGCACGCCCTCGAGGGCCGCCTCGCGCACGAGCTCGGCGACACGGACCTGCACCGGCTCGTCCGTGACCTGCCCGCGGGGGTAGAGGGGCGGCGAGACGGGCATGAGCGAGAGCAGGACGTCGCCCAGTTCCTCCATCTGGGTGCCCCGGGTTCCCGAGCAGGGGACGATGGCCGCGAAGTCCCCCAGGCCCGCCACCTCGAGCAGCTTCACGGCGAGCGCGTCCCGCGTGACGCGGTCGCTCTTGGTCACCGCGGCCACCACGGGGGCACCGCTGCGGAAGGCGGCGTCCACCACGAACCGGTCGCCCGGCCCCACGGCCTCGTCCGAGGGCAGGCAGGCGACGACCGCGTCGACATCCTCCAGCGACTCGTGGACGACGTCGTTGAGCCGCTCCCCCAGCAGGGTCCGGGGGCGGTGCAGCCCGGGGGTGTCGACGAGAACCAGCTGGCCGTCGGCGCGCTGCACGACGCCGCGCACGGCGTGGCGGGTGGTCTCCGGCCGGTCCGACATGATGGCGACCTTCTCGCCGACCAGCGCGTTCGTGAGCGTGGACTTCCCGGCGTTCGGGCGCCCGACGACGGCGACGAACCCGGCACGGAAGCCCTCGGGCCAGTCCACGACCAGGTCCGCGGCGGCGGAGGGGGGCAGCTCGTCGTCGTCCGGGAACCTCATTCGGCCTCCTCCTTCTCGGGGGCACGCGACACCAGGAGGGTCGCGATCTGGCGGCGGCGCCCCTCGGCCCGCTCCGCCACGAGGTGCAGTCCGAGCACGTCCGCCTCCGACCCCTCGATCGGGACCTTCCCGAGTGCCTTGGCGAGGAGGCCGCCGGCGGTGTCGACGTCGTCGTCGTCGATCTCGAGGCCGAAGAGGTCCCCGAGCTCGTCGACGGCGAGGCGGGCGGGGACCCGGAGGACTCCCCCGCCGAGGTCCTCGACCTCGGGCAGGTCGGCGTCGTGCTCGTCCTGCAGCTCGCCGACCAGCTCCTCGATGAGGTCCTCGATCGTGACGAGGCCGGCGACGCCGCCGTACTCGTCGATCACCACCGCGATGTGGGAGGACTCGGTCTGCATCTCGCGAAGGAGGTCGTCCACGCGCTTCATCTCGGGCACCATCATGACGGGCCGCATCGCATCCGCGGCCGTGAGTGCCCGCTCGCCGCTGCGGCGGGCGGCGCGCAGGGCGTCCTTCAGGTACAGCACGCCGCGCAGGTCGTCGACGCTGTCGCCGATGACGGGGACGCGCGAGAACCCCGAGCGGATGAACAGGCCGATCGCCTTGTCGAGCGGGGTGTCGACACCGGTGGTGAGCATGTCGGTGCGGGGGACCATGACCTCGCGGGTGAGCGTGCGGCTGAGCTCGAACACCGACTGCAGCATGCTGCGCTCGTCGTCCTCGATCTCCTCGCTCTCCGAGACGAGATCCACCATGTCGCGCAGGTCCTCACCCGGCTCGGCGTCCACCTCGTGGGGGCGGGAGTGGAGGCGCTCGCCGAGGCTCACGAAGGGGCGGGCCAGCGTGGTCAAGGCGGTGAGCAGGCCGGACTGGGCGTGGAGCACGCGTTCCGGCGCACGACGGGAGCCGCGCGGGGAGAGCCCGGAGACCAGGGTGATGACGAGGGCGCTGAGGCCGACGGCGGCCAGCAGCACGTGCCACCACGCCGGCAGCAGGTCGGCCAGCAGGAGCGTGAGGCACACCGCGCCCAGGACCTCGGCGAGCAGCCGGAAGAAGGCGACACCGGCGACGGCGGCGCGCCGGTCGTCGAGGAGGCGGTCGACCGCGTCCGCCCGCGGGCGGCCCTCCTGGCGCATCTCGGCGACGGCGGCGCGCGTGGTCCGCTGGAGCGCCGCCTCGCTGGACGACAGCAGGGCCGCGACGGCGAAAGCGGCGAGGCTGAGGATCCCGAGGAGCACCTCGGGAACCTGGTCGACCATCCCGACCATCAGCGGTCTGCGAGGAACGTCAGCAGGAGGTGCCGCTGCAGCTCGAACATCTGCTTCTCCTCCTCCGGCTCGGCGTGGTCGAAGCCGAGGAGGTGGAGGATCCCGTGCACGGTGAGCAGCAGCAGCTCCTCGACGGTCGAGTGGCCGGCCTGCCTGGCCTGCTCGGCGGCGACATCGGGGCAGAGCACGACGTCCCCGAGGATGCCCGGCTCGGGGGTCTCACCCTCGCGGCCGGGGCGGAGCTCGTCCATCGGGAAGCTCAGCACGTCGGTGGGTCCGGGCTCGTCCATCCAGCGCCGGTTCAGGTCGGCCATGGCATCCGCCGAGACGAGCAGGATGGACAGCTCGGCCTGTGGGTGGACGTGCAGGCGGTCGAGCACGTGGCGCGCCAGGGCGGCGAACTCCTCCCCGTCGATCTCGTAGCTCGTCTCGTTGTTCACCTCGGTGCTCATGTGCGCTCCTCCCGGCCCGTGCGCCCGTGCCGGCCCTCTCCGAGCTGGCGGCTGTCCCACCGTTCGTAGGCGTCGATGATCTCACCGACCAGCCGGTGCCGGACGACGTCGGCACTCGTGAGGCGGCAGAAGGCGACGTCGTCGATCCCCGTGAGGATCTCCTGGACCACCCGCAGCCCGGACCGGATGCCGCCCGGGAGGTCCACCTGGGTGACGTCGCCGGTCACCACGACCTTGGAGTTGAACCCGAGCCGGGTGAGGAACATCTTCATCTGCTCGGCGGAGGTGTTCTGCGCCTCGTCGAGGATGATGAAGGCGTCATTGAGGGTGCGTCCGCGCATGTAGGCGAGGGGCGCCACCTCGATGGTCCCGGCGGCCATCAGCTTGGGGATGGAATCGGGGTCGATCATGTCGTGCAGCGCGTCGTACAGCGGACGGAGGTAGGGGTCGATCTTCTCGGAGAGTGAGCCCGGGAGGAACCCGAGTCGCTCGCCCGCCTCCACGGCGGGCCGGGTCAGGACGATCCGGGTGACCTGCTTGGACTGCAGGGCGTTGACCGCCTTGGCCATGGCGAGGTAGGTCTTGCCGGTGCCGGCGGGCCCGATGCCGAACACGATGGTGTGCGCGTCGATGGCGTCCACGTACGCCTTCTGCCCCACGGTCTTGGGGCGGATCGTCCGCCCCCGGGTGGAGACGATGTTCGTGGCCATCACGGCGGCCGGACTCGCGTCCCCGGTCAGCATCCCGATGGCGCGGTCGACGGCGTCGCCGCCGAGCGGGGTCCCGGCACGGGCCACCCGCACGAGTTCCTCGATCAGCCGTTGCGCCGTCGTCACGTCCCCGACGGGGCCGGTGAGCGTCACGACGTTGCCGCGCGCGTGCACCTCGACCCGGGAGAACCCCGCCTCGATGGCGCGGAGCACCTCGTCACGGGTACCGAAGAGGGTGACGGGATGGATGTCCTCGGGAATCGTCACGCGGTAGGTGACAGGAGCGGTCATGCGCGCTCCCCCGCCCCGGTGGGCGACCAGCGCCCGACGCCGCGGGCGACGTGCGAGAGCGCGACCGGGCCGGCGGTGCCGGACCTCATCACGTGCGGACCGGCGAGCACCGCCATGCCACCGGCCGCGGTGAGCCGGGCGAGTTCCCGCGCGGTCAGCCCTCCCTCGGGCCCCACGACCACCAGCACCCGCCCCGCCGCCGGCACCGCGTCAGCCAGCGAGAGCCGCGCGTCTGCGTGGAGGACGAGCACCGTTCCCCCGCCGGCGACGACCTCCGCGGCAAGGGCGGCGAGTTCCGTGGAGTCGTGGAGCGGCAGCAGCCGGGGGACGCGGGACCGGCGCGCCTGCTTGGCCGCCGCACGGAGCACCGACTCCCACTTCGCCGCGGCCCGCCCGGCCTTCGCCGCCGGCCACTGCGCGATGGAACGCTCGGCCTGCCAGGGGACGACGACGTCGACCCCCACCTCGGTGGCCATGGCGATGGCCTCCTCGTCACGCCCGCCCTTCGCGAGCGCCTGCGCGAGGATGAGCTCGGCCGCGTCCTCCTCCCGGGTGACCGACTCGACGTCGATGCGGACGCCGTCCGCCGTGACCTCGGCCACCCGTCCGCGCAGGCGCGTGCCACGGCCATCGACGACGTCGATCGGGTCGCCCGGGGCCAGCCGCATCACGTGGGCGTGGTGCCCCTCGGCGCCGGACAGGGTGAACGTCCCGGCGGTCGCGGGCACCTGGTCCGCCAGGAAGACGGGGTTCGTCACAGGCCGATCTTCTCTTTCAGCCGCGCGAACATCCCTGATCCGGCGGTCACGCGGGGCTCCACGCGGTCCTCGCCGCGCAGGCGCGCGAGTTCGCCGAGCAGCTCACGCTGGCGGTCGTCGAGCCGTGCGGGCATCTCGACGTCGACGAAGACCTTCAGGTCGCCGCGCACGTGGTGGTAGAGGCGGGTGACGCCCAGGCCCTTGAGCACCTCGGTGTGTCCCGGCTGGGTGCCGGGCCGGATGGTCACCTCGCGGGGCCCGTCGAAGGTGTCGATGGTGAGGACGGTCCCGAGCGCGGCCGCCGTCATGGGCACCGTCACCGAGCACAGCAGGTCGTCGCCGGACCGCGTGAAGCGGTCGTGGGGCCGCACGCGGAACTCGACGTGCAGGTCGCCGGCCGGTCCAGCGCCGGGTCCCACCTCGCCCTGGCCGGGCATGCGCAGGCGGGCGCCGTTCTCGACGCCGGCCGGCACCTCCACGGTGATGGTGCGGCGGGTCCGCACGCGCCCGTCGCCGGAGCACTCCGGGCACGGATCGGTGATGACGGTGCCGTGGCCGTGGCACGCGGAGCAGGGACTGGTGGTCATGATCTGCCCGAGGAGCGAGCGGGCCACGCGCTGCACCGATCCCCGCCCCCCGCAGGCCTCGCAGGTGCGCGGGCTGGTGCCGGGCCGGCAGCAGGTTCCCGAGCAGGTGGGGCACACGATGGCGGTGTTGACCGTGATCTCGCGGGTGGACCCGAACACGGCCTCCCGGAGGTCGATCTCGAGGGGGACGAGGGCGTCCTGGCCGCGCCGGCCCCGGGGGACGGGACCACGCGGATTGGCCGCGCCGGCGGCCGCCCCGAAGAACGTCTCGAAGATGTCCTGGAAGCCGAAGCCGGGACCGCTCCCCCCCATGCCGCCGAGCGCGCTCTCGCCACCCAGGTCGTACATCTGCCGCTTCTCCGGATCGGAGAGCACCTCATAGGCGTGGGCGACCTCCTTGAAGCGGTCCTCGGACCCGGGCCCGGCGACGTCGGGGTGGGTCTCGCGGGCCAGCTTCCGGTACGCCCGCTTGATCTCCTCGGCTGAGGCGTTGCGCGCCACCCCGAGGACGTCGTAGTAGTTCCTGCTCACTCGCGCCCTGTTCTACTGGGTGTCAAGGATCTGTGACACGTACCGTGCAACGGCACGGACGGCTGCCATTGTTCCCGGATAGTCCATCCGGGTGGGACCGAGGACCGCGAGCGCGCCGACGGGTCCCCGCTCCGGTCCCCCGTAGGTGGCGGTCACGAGCGATGCCTCGGCGAGTCCCTCGTGGCGGTTCTCGGCGCCGATCCGCACCGCGACCGCGTCGTCCCGCACCATCTCGCTGAGCAGGCGCAGCACGACGACCTGCTCCTCGAGGGCGTCGAGGACCGGCCCGATCGTCCGCGGGAAGTCGGTGGTGGCGCGCGCGAGGTTCGCGGTGCCAGCCATCACGATGCGCTCCTCGGTGTCGGACCGCAGGGTCTCCACCAGCAGCGGGGCGAGCGCGCGCACCACGGGGAGCACCTCGGGGTCCACCTCGTCGACGAGCTGGGCCAGCGGCGTCGCGAGTTCGGAGAGCTGGAGCCCGACCAGCTTCTCGTTCAGCTTCGCGCGCAGGTGCGTGAGGTCGGGCAGCACGTCGGGGAACTCGATGGTCCGCTGCTCCACGCGGCCGTTCTCGGTGATGACCACGAGCAGCAGGTGGTGGTCGGCCAGGCGCACCACCTCGAGGTGGCGCAGCACCGAGCGCTGCAGGCTCGGGTACTGGACGATCGCGACGAGGTGGGTGAGGTGGGCGAGGCTGCGCACGGTGCGTTCGAGGATCTCGTCCAGGTCCATGGCGCCGCTGAGGACCAATTCGATCGCCCGGCGCTCGGCGGGCGAGAGCGGCTTGAGGGTGGCGATCTGGTCGACGAAGCGGCGGTACCCCTTGTCCGTGGGCACGCGTCCAGCCGAGGTGTGGGGCTGCATGATGTAGCCACTCTCCTCGAGGTACGCCATGTCGTTCCGGATCGTCGCCGGCGAGACCCCGAGGTGGTGGCGCTCGACGATGGCCCGCGACCCCACCGGCTCCCGGGTGGAGACGTAGTCCTGCACGATCGCGCGCAGCACCTCCATCCGACGCTCGTCGCTCATCTCCCCTCCTCCCGGCAAGCACTCCACCGCTCTGAGTGCCAATTCTACGTCGGCAGCCTGCATGAGGGATGCCCGGGGTGCCTCCACCGCGACGACGCCCGACGCGCGTACCCTCCGTTCGGTGACCCATGACCGCTATGGACCGGACGTGCTCGCCACCACCACCCGCCGCCCGGCGCCCGCCGAGGTGGCCGCCGAGGCGGGCCTCGTCGTCGAGGAGGTGGAGACCGGGTGGGTGGGAGCGGTCACCCGGGTCGAGAAGTCGGGTGGCGTGCACCTGGTCGTGCTGGAGGACCGCCGGGGCCGGACCCGGTCCTTCCCGCTCGGCCCCGGCTTCTGGCTGGAGGGCCGGCCGGTCGTCCTCCGGGCGCCCGCGACGGCGGGACGGACAGGTCCGGCGCTGACCGCGTCGGGGTCGATCGCCGTCGCCGGGCACCGGGCGCGGGTCGCCCGCGCCTCGCGGATCTGGGTGGAGGGCCGGCACGACGCCGAGCTCGTGGAGCGGATCTGGGGGGACGACCTGCGGGTGGAGGGCGTCGTCGTGGAGCTGCTCGACGGCGTCGACAACCTCGCGTCCGCGCTCCGCGACTTCGGGCCCGGGCCCGGCCGGCGGGCCGGCGTGCTGGTGGACCACCTCGTGCCGGGCTCCAAGGAGACCCGGATCGTCGCCGAGGCGCTGCGGCTCCCCGGCAGCGACCACGTCCTCGTGCTCGGGCACCCCTACGTCGACGTCTGGCAGGCGGTCAAGCCCGAGCGGCTGGGGCTGGCGCGGTGGCCAGCGATCCCGCGGGGAACGGACATCAAGACCGGGACGCTGCGTGCGCTCGGCTGGCCGCACGCCGACCAGTCGGACGTCGCGGCCGGGTGGAAGCGGATCCTCGGGAGGGTCCGGGACTACCGGGACCTCGAGCCGGCGCTGCTCGGCAGGATGGAGGAACTGATCGACTTCGTCACGGCGCCCGGCTGATCGGCCGCCCCGACCGGTCAGACGGTGGGCCGCTGCCCGGTCGGCTCCGGTGCGGGGGCGGCGGGGATCGTCGCGCCTGCCTCGGGGACCCGCACCAGCATGCTCAGGACCACTCCCACCACGGCGATCACGAAGGGGTACACCGAGACCGCGACGCGGAACGCCATCCCGGGGTCCGGCCCGGGGTTCGCGCCCGAGTAGTAGCCGAAAAGGAACCCGAGCGACCCGAGTCCGATTCCCGCCGTCGCCCCGGTGATGCGGCTGAAGAAGCCGAAGGCGGAGAGGAACAGCCCCTCGCGGTGCTGGCCGTGGACGCGGGCGTCCTCGTCGAGGACCCTGGCCTGGATCAGGTCGTTCGTGGCGAGCAGGCCGGACCACCCAACCGCCACGATCGCGAGCGAGAGCGCCGCCTGCAGCAGGGAGCGGGCGAAGAAGAAGGGGACGAACCCCGCCGCGAGGAACACGAAGGCGAGACGCCACGCGAACGGGGCGCCCCGCCGGCGGACGAGCGCCGTCCAGGCCCCGAGCCCCGCGGCGGCGACGACGATCGCGGTGCCGATCAGCCACAGCGTCGTCGCCACGGGCAAGCCCAGGGAGTACTTGACGTACAGCTGGATGCCCGCCAGGACGAAGGCGAGGGGCACGAGGTAGCAGGCGGTGGCGATCCCCACCTGCCAGAAGAGCCTGTTCCGCAGGATGACCCCGACGCCGGTGAGGAAGCTCGAGTGCTCCTCGACGGCCCGCGCCGGATCCTCCCGGACCCCGAGCGCCATGAAGAGCAGCACGCCGAGCGCGACGGCCGCGTAGACCAGTGCCGTGGTGGTGAAGCCCCCGGTGGTGGTCTCGGTGCCGAAGACGCTCGTGGTGAGCACGGGGGTCACGGCGAGCGCGACCGCGAGGGCGACGAGCTGGAACACCTGGCGGAGGGCGTTGGCACCGGCACGTTCGTGCTCGGTGCGGAACAGCTCGGGGAGCAGCGCGTGGTAGTTGGCCGCGAACATCGAGTCCGCCGCCTCGCACAGGATGGCGAAGCAGGCGAACCAGGCCACGAGACCGAGTCCCGTGAGCGTGTCCGGGGCCGAGAAGAACCCCACGAGGCACGCGCTCAGGATGACGGAGCCCACGACGAGCCACGGCCGCCGCCGGCCCCACCGGCTCCGGGTGCGGTCCGAGAGGTGGCCGAGGATGGGGTTGTCGATCGCGTCGAGCACGGCGTAGACGGCCATCACCGTGCCGTAGGCGCGCACGTCCAGCCCGTGGATGTCGACGTAGTACAGCAGCGTCGAGACGCGGATGGTGTTGATCGGGATGGCGAGGCCGAACATCCCGATGGCGTAGCGCCAGGTGGGCATCGGGGTCACGCCCTCTCCTCTCGTCGGCGGCAACGCTATCCCGGCGGCCGGTGGGCGTTCAATGTGCCCGCCCCTCCTCGCCCGGCAACCGGATCGCCCAGGCGAGCGCGGCGCCAGCGGAGGCCAGGACGAGGGGCACCACCGCGACGAAGAACCGGAAGGCCCCGCCGGGGTCGGGGCCCGGGTTGTCTCCCGAGTAGTAGCCGAAGAGAATCCCCAGCAGCGCGAGGGCGACCCCGCTCAGGGCGCCCGTCGCCCGGCTGAAGAAGCCGAACGCGGAGAGGTAGAGCGCCTCGCGGTGCTGGCCGCTGACACGGGCGTCGTGGTCCAGGAGGCGTGCCTGCACCAGGTCGTTGGTGGCCAGCAGCGCCGACCAGCCGACCGCGACCACCGAGCCCGCGAGCGTGGCCTCCAGCAGGGTCCGCGCAGCGATGAGCGGCACGAAGCCCGCGGCGAGGAACACGAAGCCGAGCCGCCAGACCAGCGGGGCGCCCCGCCGTCGGGCGACGGCGGACCAGAGGGCGAGCCCGGCGGCCGCCACCGCGATCACCACCACCTGGATGGTGAACGTGGCCGCGACGGGAAGACCGAGCGCGTACTTGACGTAGAGCTGGATGCCCGCGAGCACGAGGGCGAGCGGGGCGAGGTAGAGGAGCGAGGCCAGGCCCACCAGCCAGAACAGGCGGGTCCGCAGGATCGTGCCCACCCCGCTGAGCAGCCCGGAGGGCGTGGTGACGGCGTGGGCCGGGTTCTCGCGCACCCCGGACGCCATCACGAGGAGCGCGACGAGCGCGACGACGGCGTAGAGCCGCGCCGTCGTCGTGAAGCCATCGGGGGTGTCGCCGGTGCCGAACACCTCCGTGGTGAGGACAGGGGTGACGGCGAGGGCGAGCACGAGCGCGGCGAGCTGGAAGCCCTGCCGCAGGGCGTTCGCCCCGGCGCGGTCGCGCTCGGCCGGGTAGAGCTCGGGCAGCAGGGCGCCGTAGTTCGCCGAGACCATCGAGTCCGCGGCCTCGCAGGCGATCGCGAAGACGGCGAACCAGGCCACGAGGGCCGGACCGTCGAGGTCCGGAACGGTGAAGAAGCCGACGAACGCGGCGGCGAGGATGGTCGCGCCGACGACCAGCCAGGGGCGTCTCCTGCCCCAGCGGGTTCGCGTGCGGTCGGACAGGTGCCCGAGGACCGGGTTGTCGACGGCGTCCACGACCGCGTAGATCCCCATGACGACGCCGTAGGCGCGCACGTCGAGGCCGAGGATGTCGACGTAGAACAGGAGCATCGAGCCGCGGACCATGCTGAGCGGGATGGACATGCCGAACATCCCCACGGCGTAGCGCCACATGGGCATGCCCGTCGTCCCCACGGTGGCTCCCTTCCGGGTCGACACGCTATCCGGGTCGCGACCGGCGGCGAAATCCTGTGGCCCGGCCCCGGCCCGGATGTGGGAGGGTGGGGCATGGACATCGCACGACGCCTCGTGGTCCACGGCCTCGTCCAGGGAGTGGGCTTCCGGTATTCCTGCTACCACGTCGCCCAGTCGCTCGGGGTGGCCGGCTGGGTGCGGAACCTCGAGGACGGCACCGTCGAGGTGCATGCCGAAGGCGAGCGCGCCGCCGTCGGACGGCTGCAGACCTGGTGCGAGGATGGCCCCCGGCATGCTCGGGTCACGCGCGTGGACGCCGAGGAGGCGCCCGTCCGCGGCCTCGCCGGGTTCACCGTCCGCTGAGGATCGCGCGCCCCGACAGCGCGGCTCAGGGCTCCTCGGTGAGGTCCCGCGTGACGGCGTCGGCGAGGAGCCGGCCCCGCAGGGTGAGGCGGGCGCGACCCGCACGCGCGGCGTCGGCGTCGAGCAATCCGTCAGCCACGAGGCGGGCGAGCGCCGGGTGGGGACCGACGTCGAGCCCGCCGCTGAGCCGCACGCCGAGCATCACGCGCTCGAGCGCGCGTTCCGTCCTTCCCAGCACCTCCCGGCCCGCTGCCGGCGAGCGTCCCGCGGCGAGCCGCGCCGCGTAGGCGCGCGGGTGCCTGACATTCCAGAACCGCACCCCGGACACGTGCGAGTGCGCGCCGGGTCCGACACCCCACCAGTCGTCCCCACGCCAGTAGCCGAGGTTGTGGCGGCACTCGTGGCCGGGCCGGGCCCAGTTGGAGATCTCGTACCAGGTGAGCCCGGCGTCGCCCAGGGCGGCGTCGGCGAGCTCGTACTTCGCGGCCTGGTCGTCCGGGTCCGTGGGCGGGAGCTCACCGCGGCGAACCTGCGCGCCCATCCGCGTGCCCTCCTCGATACCGAGCGCGTAGGCGCTGACGTGGTCAGGTTCGAGGGCGAGGGCCGCCTCCACCGTGGCCCGCCAGTCCGCCAGGGACTCACCCGGAGTGCCGTAGATCAGGTCGAGGGAGACCCCGAGCCCGGTGGCGCGCGCGGCCGCCACCGCCCGGCCCACGTTCGCGGGCGTGTGGGTGCGGTCGAGGGTGGCGAGCACCCGGGGAACCGCGGACTGCATCCCCAGCGAGATCCGGGTGAACCCGGCCGCGGCGAGTTCCTCCAGGTACGGCTCATCCACCGTGTCCGGGTTCGCCTCAGTGGTCACCTCCGCACCGGCGACGAGCCCCCAGGCGTCCCGCACCCCACCGAGCAGGCGCGCGAGGGCGCTCGCGGGCAGCACCGTCGGTGTCCCGCCGCCGAAGAACACCGTGCCGGCGCGACGAGCGGGTATCCCGGCCGAGTCCAGCTGCGCGACGGCGAGGCGGACCTCGGCGAGCGCCGCCGCCGGATAGCCGGACTGGCTCGCGCCACCACCCAGCTCGGCGGCCGTGTAGGTGTTGAAGTCGCAGTAGCCGCACCTCACCCGGCAGAACGGCACGTGCAGGTACACCCCGAATCGGGGCGTGGGCGGCAGGGTGAACTCGACGCCGTCGAGCGGGCCGGCCGGGGGGATGGCCTCGCCGGGAGGGACGGCTGGGCTCACTTCTTGGCCGCGTCGGCGTCCGAGGTGAGGGCGGCGATGAACGCCTCCTGCGGCACCTCGACCCGGCCGATCGCCTTCATCCGCTTCTTGCCCTCCTTCTGCTTCTCCAGGAGCTTCCGCTTCCGGGTGATGTCACCGCCGTAGCACTTGGCGAGCATGTCCTTGCGGAGGGCACGGATGGTCTCCCGGGCGATCACGCGGGACCCCACCGCGGCCTGGATGGGAACCTCGAACTGCTGGCGGGGGATGAGCTTCCTCAGCTTGCCCGCCATGTCCACGCCGTAGGCGTAGGCCTTGTCCCGGTGGACGATCGCCGAGAAGGCGTCGACAGGCTCGTGGTTCAGAAGGATGTCCACCTTCACGAGGTCCGCGACGGCGGTCCCCGCCTCCTCGTAGTCGAGGGACGCGTACCCCTTGGTGCGGGACTTGAGCTGGTCGAAGAAGTCGAAGACGATCTCCGCGAGCGGCAGGGTGTAGCGCAGCTCCACGCGCTCGGCGGACAGGTAGTCCATGCCGAGCAGCACGCCGCGCCGCTGCTGGCACAGCTCCATGATCGCGCCGATGAACTCGCTGGGAGCGAGGATGGTCGCACGCACGATCGGCTCCCGGATCTCCGCCACCTTGCCCGTCGGGAACTCGGAGGGGTTGGTCACGTCCACCACCGTCCGGTCCTCGAGGGTGACGAGGTACTCGACGTTGGGCGCTGTGGCGATGAGGCCGAGCTTGAACTCGCGCTCGAGGCGTTCCCGCACGATCTCGAGGTGGAGCAGCCCGAGGAAGCCACAGCGGAAGCCGAAGCCGAGCGCGGCCGACGTCTCCGGCTCGTAGGCGAGGGCGGCGTCGTTGAGCTTCAGCTTGTCGAGCGCGTCGCGCAGGTCCGGGTATTCGGAGCCATCGACGGGGTACAGCCCGGAGAAGACCATGGGCCTGGGATCCCGGTAGCCGGCGAGCGCGTGGGTCGCCGGCCGGGACGCCTTCGTCACGGTGTCCCCCACCCGGGACTGGCGCACCTCCTTGACGCCCGTGATGAGGTAGCCCACCTCGCCGACGCCGAGGCCGCGGGTCGGCGTCGGCTCGGGCGAGATGACGCCGATATCGAGCAGCTCGTGGGTGGCGCCGGTCGACATCATCACGATCCGGTCCCGGGGGCTGAGATCACCATCCCGGACCCGCACGTAGGTGATCACCCCCCGGTAGGTGTCGTACACCGAGTCGAAGATGATCGCGCGGGCCGGGGCGGCCGTATCACCGACCGGGTGGGGGACGTGCGCCACGATGTGGTCGAGGAGCGCGCCGACCCCCTCCCCTGTCTTGCCAGAGACGCGGAGCACCTCGTCCGGCGTGCCGCCGACGAGGTTCGCCAGTTCCTCGGCATAGCGCTCCGGCTGCGCCGCGGGAAGGTCGATCTTGTTGAGGACCGGGATGACGGTCAGGTCGTTCTCGAGGGCGAGGTACAGGTTGGCGAGCGTCTGCGCCTCGATGCCCTGTGCGGCGTCCACGAGCAGCACCGCGCCCTCGCAGGCGGCGAGCGACCGCGAGACCTCGTAGGTGAAGTCGACGTGGCCGGGGGTGTCGATCATGTTCAGGGCGTAGGCGGTCTCCCCCACCTGCCAGGGCATCCGGACCGCCTGGGACTTGATGGTGATGCCCCGTTCCCGCTCGATGTCCATCCGGTCCAGGTACTGCGCGCGCATGGCGCGCTCCTCGACCACACCGGTGAGCTGCAGCATCCGGTCAGCAAGGGTGGACTTGCCGTGGTCGATGTGCGCGATGATGCAGAAGTTCCGGAGGAGCTCCGGACGCGTCGCGGCGGGCGTGATGGTCTGCGCCATCGAGGGGGACGGGATCAACGGGGCCTCTCCAGTGCGTTCGTGGTGGCGATCATCGTCCCATGACCGTGACGAGCGTGGGAAACGCGGGAACACGGCCGGGCCCCACGACGTTGCACCGCGTGGAGGTTCCATGACGACAGAACTGGTCAACCGGGTGTTCCCGGCCCTCATCCGCTTCGGTTCACGTCCCGGTGCGGCGCTGCTCGTGGCGGCCGCCATCGCCGACGGGTCATTCCTGCTCTTCGCCTGGCTGGCCGTACGGGCGACGGGCAGTCCCTTCGCGTGGCTGTTGTTCGCCGGCGCGGCGGCGCTCGCCCTCGTCATCGCGCTGTTCGCCTGGCGCCGTCGCCGGCTGACCGCCCACGTGGCCGAGATGGAGGCGGCGCTTGCCGCCCAGCAGCTCTCCGCAGGCGTGGTGGCCGTCCCGGCGGCCCCGTCCGACCGTTTGGACGAGGAGCTAAGCCTGCTCCAGGAGGTGCAGTGGGAGGCCTCCATCCGGACCGCCCGGTACTTCCCGCGCATCGAGGCGACCCAGCGCGCCCTCGTCCGGGCGGCCGGCGGGACCGTGAACGCCCCTTACCTGAAGGACGACCTTCGTGTCACCCTCGTCGCGCTGCTCGGGACCATGGCGGCGATCCCGCTCGCGAGCTTCGGCACGATCCTGTCCCTGCTCGTCCTCGCCCTGCGGTGACCCGCCCCGCCGGCCCCTAGGCTGGGACGGTGACCGCCCGACCGCTTGACATCACCGACGGCCTGCCCCTCTTCGACTACGAGCCCCACCTCGACGACGACCCGGACCCGGGTGAGGTCGTGTGGGCCTGGCTCCCCTTCGAGGACGACCCCACGCGCGGCAAGGACCGCCCGGCGCTCGTCCTCGCGCGCGCCGGCGACGACGTCGTCGTCGCGCAGCTCACGTCGCAGGACCACGACCGGGACGCCGCCGACGAGGCGCGCTGGGGCCGCTACTGGTTCGACATCGGATCCGGACCGTGGGACCGCCGGGGCCGGCCCTCCGAGGTGCGCCTCGACCGGCTGCTGCTCCTCGCCCCCGCCGCGGTCCGCCGCGAGGGCGCGGTGCTCGACCGGGACGTGTTCGTCGCCGTGGTGCGCGCCATGGTGGATCTCCACACCCCACGCCTGTGAGGCACCGCTCACCGCGCTGCGCCGGGCTCCTGGTTCGTGGTGCAGCGGGATGTTGCTAGAATCGCTGGCTGGGCTCCTGCTCGGTCGGGCGGGTCCCAGGTCAGCGGTGTCGCAGGCATCCCCACGCCACCCGGTCCGCTGCTGACGCCGCCCTCACTCGACCACCGCAAGCACGCGAAAGCGAACGACCAGAAAGTCCATTCCGTGGCAAACATCAAGTCGCAGATCAAGCGGATCCGCACCAACGAGAAGGCGCGCCTGCGCAACAAGGCGGTCAAGACCGAACTCAAGACCTACGTCCGGCGCGTCCGCGAGGCGATCGCGGCCGGCGACAAGGAGTCCGCAGAGTCCGCTCTCCAGGTTGCCTCCCGCAAGCTCGACAAGGCCGTCTCGAAGGGTGTCATCCACCGCAACCAGGCCGCGAACCGCAAGTCGAAGCTGGCCAAGCAGGTCAACAAGCTGGCCTGACGCCGCCCGCCGGGAGAGGGCGCCGAGGCTCGGCGCCCTCTTTTCGTGCGCCCGCCCTCAGCGGGCCCTGGCCGCCGCGACCCGCAGGATGGCGCGCTCGACGGCGAAGTCCGGGTCCCTGCTCGCACCCTTGACCTCGGCGTCGGCCTGCGCGACCGCGGTGATCGCGTCAGCCAGTGCCTCCGGGGTCCAGCCCCGCAGTTCCCGTTCGGCACGCTGCACCTGCCAGGGCGCCAATCCGACCTGGGAGGCGCTCAGCCCACGCCCGCGCATGGCACCCACCTTCGCGAGCGTGCGCAGCTTGGCGGCGAGGGCAGCCACCAGCGGCACAGCCGGCGTGCCGGTTGCCATGGCATGCCGGGCCAGGGTGACCGCTGCCGCCGCGTCCCCGGCGATCGCGGCGGCGGCCACGCGGAAGCCGCTCGCCTCCACCCGGCCGCCGTGGTACCGGTCGACGGTGGCGGTGTCGACCACGCCGGTCGTGTCGGCCAGGAGTTGCCGGACCGCCGCATCCAGTTCCCGCAACTCGGCGCCCACCGCGTCGAGCAGCGCGTGGACGGCCTCGGGTTCGATACGCCGGCGCGCCCGCCGGAACTCCGCGCGCACGAAGTCGGCCTTCTCGGCCTCCTTGCGGAGGGGTTCGCACACCACCACCGTTCCCACGCGTGCCATGGCATCCAGCAGCCGCTTCCCGCGGGTGCCGCCGCCGTGCCGCAGGACCAGCCAGACGTCATCCGCCGGGTTCTCGATGTAGGCGAGGCAGTCGACGAGGAATGCCTCCGTCATCGCCTCCGCCCCCTCGGCCACCACGAGGCGGCGTTCGCCGAAGAGTGATGGGCTGGCGAGATAGGTGAGCTGGCCGGGCGCGTACGCCGCAGCCTCGAGCCGCGTCACCTCGACAGCGGGGTCCACCGCGCGCGCCTGCTGGACGAGGCTGGTGACGGCGCGTTCGGCGAGCACGGCCTCCGCGCCGCGCACGAGCACCACCGGTGCCAGGGTGGCGCTGTCCCACGTCGCAGTCATGGCGCCAGCTTGTCACGGACCGCCGTCACGCACCGCACCCGTCCCATCGAGGAGGATCCGGACGGCACCATCCCGGTCCGTGCGCCAGATCCTGCTCCCGAGATCCGCATACAGGGACAGCGCCTCCGAGGTCGGATGCCCGTAGGGGTTCTGGGCACCCACGGACACGAGCGTGATCGCCGGGTCGAGCAGACGCGCGAGGGTGGCGTCCTGGTCCCGGGAGCCGTGGTGGGCCATGGCGACGACGTCGAGCTCCGTACAGGGAGCGCCGCACGCCGTCACGGCGTCGGCGAGTCCCCGCTGCCCGGCCCCGAGGTCACCCAGCGCGAGGACGCGTCCACCACCCGCAGCACGGAGCAGCACGGCGACTGACAGGTCGTTCGCGTCGTCCAGCGGGGTGGTCCGGCTGGGCCAGAGGACCTCCCAGTCGACACTCCCCGCCCTGCCGCGCAGGCCGGCCGTCGCCACCTCGGGCTCGGCGCCGGCGACAGCCAGTTCGGCACCCACGTGCGACACCGCCTCCCGTGGCTCCGCCGCCGGTGAGACCAGCACCCGCTCCACGCGCGTGGAGGCGAGCACCGCGGCGAGGTTCCCGACGTGGTCGGCATGCGGGTGGGTGAGCACGAGCAGGTCGATCCGGGTGACGGCCGACCGGCGCAGGCACTCCTGCGACCGGCCGTCCGACGGCCCGACGTCCACCATGACGGCCGCGTGCGGTCCCGACCTCACCAGGAGGGCCGAACCCTGGCCGACATCGCACTGCACCACCGTCCAGGCGCTCTCGCGTGCACCTAGAAGGAGAGCAGCCACGACCACGACCAGCAGCGCCGGGAGCAGCACGCGGAGCCGGGCGTGCAGCAGGACCACCACGAGGGCCCCGTGGACCGCCGCGAGTCCCAGGGCCCCGCCGAGGCCCCCGGGCCACGGTGCCGCGCTCAGCGGGAGCCGCGCGATCGTGGTCGCCGTCTGGGCGATCCACCACGTACACGCCTCGGCGCCGTGCGCGAGTGCTGCCGCGAGCGGCTGGGACGCGGGCGCCGCGAGCACGCCGGCGAGGCCGAGGAGGGTCGCGGGAACGACCGCCGGAGCCGCGATCGCGTTCGCCACGACCCCGAGGACGCTCACCGTGGGGGTGAAGAGCACGATGATCGGAGCACACGCGAGGTGCGCCGCGCACGGAACGGCCAGCGTCGTGGCCAGCCAGCGCCGAAGATGGAGGCGGGCGAAGGCGTTGGCGAGGCACGGGGCGAGGGTCACCAGCGCCGTCGTGGCGGCGACCGAGAGGGCGAAGCCGATCGAGCGGGACAACCAGGGGTCGGCCACGAGGAGGAAGACCACCCCGCTCGCGAGGGCGGGCAGGGCGCGCGGTGGCCGGCCGCGGGCAAGGGCGACGATCCCGGTGACGCCCATCGCGGCGGCGCGGACGACGGAGGCGGCGGACCCCACGAGGCCCACCAGTCCGGCGAGCGCGAGCAGGAGGAGGGCGGCCCGGAGGCGGGTCGGGGCCCGCGCACCCAGCACGCCCACGCCCGCGAGGACCAGCGCGACGTGAGCACCCGAGACGGCGGTGAGGTGCCCGAGCGAGGTTCGGCGCATCGCCTCGCGCAGCGTCTCCGGCAGGGCGGAGTCGTCGCCGATCGCGACGCCGGGCACCAGTCCGCGGCCCTGCGGGCTGAGGGCCTCCGTCGCCTCGCGGAAGCGTGCCCTCATGGTCGGGAAGAGCGCGCGCAGGCCGGACGGCGCCGCCGTGGCCCGGACCCGGGCCTCGACGAGCAGCGCGCGGACCTCCTCGGAGTCCGGCAGCGTCACCAGGGTGCCCTCGAGGCGCACCACGTCGCCCCTGTGCACCCCGAGCACGTCCCCGAGCGCGGTGACACGCGCGCGGGCCCGGCGGGGCGCGCCATCCACCTCGAGCGTGGCGAGTCGCACGGTGACCCGCGCGGCGCTCGTGGAGAACGGCCCGAGTTCCCGCGCGTCGTCGACGGCGGTCGCGGTGACGACGACGTCCGCCTCGCCGGTTCCGTCGAGGGACGCCGCGCTCGCGGCCAGCTGTGCACGGGCGCTGATCAGGACGGCGACGGCGACGGCGGCGCAGAGGAGCACCTGGTGGCGCGGGGACGCGTCGCTCCGTGTCCCGCGCCACCGGACGCCCACGGCTGCGGCGGCCGCGAGCCCCGCGGCCCCCACCAGGGGCGACCAGCCGGTGATGGCGAGAGCCGCCGCGCCCCACGCGGTGAGCGCGGCGGGAAGGAGTCGCAGGTCGTTCCTCACACGGTCGCCAGCGCGCGGACCTTGTCGAGGATCGCGGGACCGATCCCGGGCACCGCATCGAGATCCTCCACGCTCGAAAACGGTCCGTGCGCCTCACGCCACTTGATGATCTGACCGGCCAGCGACGGCCCGATCCCGGGTAGTGCCTCCAGTTCCGCGGCCCCCGCCTCGTTGAGGTCGATGAGCCCGCCCCCCGTCCCGCCGCCGGAGGACGGGCGGGGCGACTCCCCGATGACGGGCACGTAGACCTGCTGGGCGTCGCGGAGCAGCTCCGCACGGTTGAGCGCCGACTCGTCGGCATCGGGTCCCAGTCCGCCGGCTGCGAGCAGGGCGTCGTCGATCCGGTCCCCGAGGCGCAACTCGTACAGGCCCGGCGTCAGCACGGCACCCGTGACGTGGACGGTGACGGTCGGCGGCTCGGTCGCTCCCGGCAGTGGGGTGGCCAGCACGTCGGTGGCCGGCACGTCGGTGGCCGGCAGGTCGGTGGCCGGGCCGTCGGCGGGAGCCCCCTGGCTGCGACCGAGCGAGATCACTCCGCCACCGGACGGGAACCACGCCCACAGGCCCGCGAGCACGGCGAGCGCGATCACCGCCGTCGCCAGTCCGACGGCCGCGAGGCGCGGCAGCGCGAACCGCGCGGGTGAGGAACTGTGTCTCGGAGCCACGCCACGGACGCTAGGCGAGCCCCGTGAGCTGCCGCCCGGGCGCCGGTCGGATCGGTGGAGGGCGCCGCGTCAGGGCGACGTGTGGATGAGCCCGCGGGTGCGCGCCACGGCGATCGCGAGCGCTCCCGGACCGGCGTGCGCGGCGAGGACCCCGGACATGGGCGTCACGTCGAGGCGGTCGATCGCGAGGTCAGCCTCGGCGGCGGCCTCCCGCAACCTCGCGGCGAGCGACTCCGCCTCCTCCGCCTCGCCCACGTGATGGACGGCGAAGCTGACCGGCGAACGGGGCTCGCGGGGCCCCCGGGTGGGCGCGCCGGCCGCGACGAGGGCACGGGAGACGAGCTGCTGGTGCGCCTTCCTCGTCCCGCGGACCGATTCGAGCACCCGTATCTCCCCGCTCTGGAGGTGGAGGATGGGCTTGATGCCCAAGGCTGTTCCGACTGCGGCCTGGGGTGCCCTCACCCGTCCGCCGCGCTGCAGGTGCCTGAGGTCGCTGACCGTGAGGAAGACGCGCGAGGTGGCCGCGCACTCGCGGGCGCGGGCGATGGCCCCGTCGGCGTCCACGCCCGTGGCGAGGGCGTACGCAGCGACGGCGACCGCGTACCCCAGCGCTCCTCCCACCGTGCGGGAGTCCACCACGTCGATGCGCACCCCGGTGCTCGCCGTGAGGGCGGCCGCCGCGTTCCCCACAGCGGCGCAGGTCCCGGAGAGCGCCCCGGAGAGGTGGATCGCCACCACGCGATCCGCGCCGGTGGCAACCTCCTCCAGGACCGCGGCGATCTCGCCGGGGGTCGGCTGTGAAGTCGTCGCGGCGCGGGTCCGCAGGGCCTCGGTGATGTGCGGTACCTCGGACTCGCAGTCGCAGAGCGTCCGCGACCCGAAGGAGACGTGCAGCGGGACGACGGCGAGGCGCAGCTGGCGCGCGAGAGCCGTGGGGAGGCTCCAGGTCGAATCCGTGACCAGCGCGGTCCGCTTGGCGCCCATGGGTCAAGGGTACGGCCCTAGGATCGGGTCATGGCCACTGAAGAGGAGATCGCCCGCCTGAAGGCAGAGGCAGCGCAGGCCGCTGCGGAGGCGGCCGAGGCCCGGGCCGAGGCGGCGGCC
>DBQX01000060.1 GCA_002305415.1 Actinomycetales bacterium UBA1383
GGCGTGGACGCGCCGATGCGCAGGGTGAGGGAGGTGGTGCTGCCGTCGGACTCCCCCACCTCGAGGACTGGATCGGAGGTGGAGAGGAAGGTGTGCCAGCGGTCGATCTCCCAGGAGCGGTCCTCCAACTCGGTCAGCAGCGGATCCGGCACCTGCGGGGTGTAGGGCACGCACACCTGCCGCAGCCCAGGGGCCTCCTTGCTGCCGTGCCAGACGGTGTCGATGCCGGCGGACGACTTCGGGCCACGCAGACGGACAACCAGTTCCACGTTGCCGTCGAAGGCGGGATTGGTGGCGTTGGCGGAGCCGGTAATGACCTCCACCTCGTCACGGCGCTCGGCGAGGAAGGTCTTGGCATGCAGGCCGCGGGCGGGTGGGTTGGCCTCGGAGGCCGGGGCCACCGCGTTAACGTCCTCGCGTGCGACCGCGCCGGGGTCAGGGCTGGCGTCCGGCGCCTCCTCGGTGGCCTGATCGAGCACGAACGGCTGCGTGTGGGAAGCGAGTCGGACGCCGTCGAGGGCGGCGGGACGGGACAGGAGAATGAGCTCCCGGGTGCCAGCCTGGAGGTCACCCACCACCCGGCCCCCGAGGAACGGGCTGATCGCGAGCAACCGGTCGCTCGGGTCGAGCGACAGGGCCTCACTCCCCGGCATACCGAGGGGCACGATCTCGCCGGAACGGTACGGCGCCGGCACAGTGAAGGGTGAGGCGCCGATGGTGGTGGCGAGGTCCGCGATCTCCGCCAGGCGTGCTTCACCCAACGGTCGGACAGCCAGGCCCGGGAGGCCGCCGACGAACCGCCCGAGCGGCGCGCCGTCGATGGTCTTGGCCCACTCCCCCGGTGCCAGCTGGTCGAGGACGAGGATCGTGTCCCACGACTGGTCGAAGGTGAGGTTGCGGGACAGGACGAGGCAGCGGTGGCGGGTGGCGCCGTCGTCGGAGCGGAAGCGGATCGCCCACACCTTGGGGTGGAAGAGCGCGCCCTCGCGGGGCGCGGTGACCTCGACCACGGCGTCCTCGATGAAGGTCAGTACGCTGCGGTAGGGGGTGGGGTGGATGGCGGCGGCCTGGCAGAACACGGTCAGGTGGTCGGCGTGGCGGCGCACGGACTCGAGGACGGCGATGGGGTCCGCGGTCTCGAGGTCGGTGGCGTGTTCGTGGACGGCAAAGCTGAGGGGCGCGAGCAGCAGGGCGACGAGGTCCACGGAGTAAGTGGTGGCCACCGAGACGTCGAGGCGGAAGCCAGCGGGTGGCCGGAGCGCGTCGGTGAGGAGGCTGCGGGACTCCGGCGCGAGGGTCATGCGGGCACCTCGAGGCCGTCGAAGATGTCCGCCAGGATGCGGTGGGCGATGCGCCATCGGTAGTCGAGGCGGACGAGGCCGGAGCCGCCGGCCCAGTTGTCGAGGGCGGCGGCGTTGACGAGGCGGGAGCGGCTGCCCTTGAGGCGTTGCTCGCGATTGGCGACGACGGCGCGCAGGCCCTCGTCCGCGGCGGCGTCCGTGGTGCGCTCGGCGCCGGTGATCCAGTCCTCGACGAAGCGTACGGTGGTCGCTCGGAGGCGGGGGTTGTGGCGGCCGAGAACCACCCAGAAATCGGGAAGTGACCAGCCGTTCCAGACGGCGTTATCCGTGAGTTCCTGCTGCCAGGCGACGAGGTCCGTGCGGTAGTGCTCGACGAGGTCCTCGGACTGCTTCTTCTCGGCGAGCATCAGGTTGTAGAGCAGCGCGGCGCCGTGAGTGGCGTGGTGGAAGCGGCGGGCATGGTCGGCAAGGTCACGCAGGTGCGCCGGGAGGCGTGGGAGGTCGGGGTGCTGCCAGAGGTAGGGCACGTCGGCACGGGATTCGTTGGCGAGGAGCCAGGCGATGAGGCTCCCGGGGGCGGCGTGGACGACGCGGTCACGGAGGTAGGACGCCTCGCTGGGTGTAAGCGCGAACGTGGTGGCAGTCAGCAGGTCCGCGGGGGGTGGGCAGGAGACAGCCAGTTCAGGATCAAGACCCGGCGTGGTGGGGCGGGCGGCGAGGCCGTCGTCGTCGGCTTCGGGAAGATGGCGGCGCCGTTCGGCCGTGGTGGCGGCGTCGCGGAAGAACTGGTCGAGGGTGCTGCCGCTGGTGCGGATGCCGAAGCGGCGGAGGGCGGGGTCATAGACGGCACTGGGCATGCGCTTGAGGGAGGATCTCGCGTCGCGGCCGATGACGCCTTCGCTCTCGCCGCCGGCGAGGAGGGCGTGGATGAGGCTCACCTCGTGGGCGCGGAGGCGATCCGAGGCGGAGGCCGCGTTGCGCGACTGATGGACGGTCCGTTCCAGCAGCCAAGGGATGAAGAGGAGGTAGCGGGCTCGGGTCTGGAGTACGGAGGTGCCGGGGAAGAACGCGTCCGCGAAGGTGTCCCGGATCGAGCCGATGCCGAGCTCGTCCACCGTGCCGGACTCCTTGAACAGTTCGATCAGCCGGAGCGTGCGATCACGCTCGGCAGTGTCGTGGCTGAGCCAGGTGAGCGTGGACGGCATGGGCCTCTCCTCAGTGAGATCCTCTCGACCTTGATTCCACCACGATCCACCGACATCCTCAGAACTGGGGCTGAGTCCGGGACATGCCGCTGTCAGCGGCGGGGGCCATGATGGTCTGGTACATGAGACCAACTACAGCGGTTGCACGCGGATCGAGGGATCGAGTTCTTGGCGAATTGGGAGGACCGGGTCGTAGCTGTCGCTGAGCGGCTTCTGAGGGCCAACGGCAGCGCATCGATGACTGAGATGCAGGAGGCCCTGGTGTCGGCGGGTCTGCGGCGCGTCGACGAGGGCAAGGTGTGGGAGATCCTCGTCAGTCGTGGGGTGGCAGAGCTTGTGGAGGGTCGCTACAAGCGTCGCGGAGCTGCGGAGACTCCGACGGGGATGGATCCCGCTGGTGGTGGGACGTCCCGCCACCTTGCGACTGGTCCCACGGACAGTCCACGTGGGACGTCCGCCGAACCGCAGCCCGACCCGAGCCGGCGAGCCGCACTCGAGTTACGCCAGATCCGGAAGTCCTTGGATATCGCTCCCCTCCCCGGCGAGAACGTGGCACTGCGGGCACCTGCCGCGTGGCGCGCCCGCGCTGCGGAGCTCGCCGGAGCGGTCGATGAGGAGCTCAGGGCGTCGGCCAGTCGGGTCGTGCTCCAGGATGTGCCGGTCACTGAGGGTCACCGGGTCGCGGAGACAAGGACCCGGGTGCTGTGGCAGTTCGACGTCCAAGGGGAGTTGCCGAGTGGCGAGGGCACGACTGTCACTTTCATCCCGGATTCGCGCGCCCACGAGAAGGACACATATGAGGCGGAGATCATCTCGGTTTTCGGCAGTGATGTCACTTTGGCGCTTCCACCGGAGTGCGTCAACGCATCCTCCGGACGCCTGCGATGTGACGTCACCTGGTTGTTGGTCAAGCAGAAGCAGCGTCTGCTGGCTGTCGCGAATGGAGCGCCCGGCTTCTCAGGCGCGTCAGCGCTGGCGGTGACACGTCCCGACACTCGCAGGGAGGATCACGCTGAGCAGGAAGACATCCCGATCCCGGGCTTGAACGACCAGCAGTCCCGTGCCGTGGCGGCGGCACGGGAGCCGCAGCTAACTTGGCTGTGGGGTCCTCCGGGCACCGGTAAGACCACCACCGTCGCGGCCATGGTGGAGGCGCTTGCAAGGGATGGCAAGCGAGTCCTGCTCGTCGCGCCGACAAACGTCGCGGTGGATGTGGCGCTGACCGCGGTGCTGAGGCGCCTTGGGCCGCGCGAGCCGGGCTTCGTTGTGCGACTGGGCCCGCCTGTCGACACCGACTTGATCGGGCACCCTGACGGGCACGTCCTGGTGGATGAGGTGGCGGCAGATCGGGGGTCGCTGGCTGCCTTGCGGCGTGTCGAGGCGGCCAAGGAGATCGTTCGCCTGCGTGGCGAACTCAAGTCCTTGAAGCAACGCGGTGCCGTCACTGACGGGTCGCGGCTTCGGCTCGACTCACAGCTCGCAGATCAACAGGGCTTTGCCCGCGGCCTGGATGAGGTGATGGTAGATCTGCGCCGCCAAGTGTGCCGTGACGCGCGTATCGTCGCCGCAACCACCCATCAGGTGCTGCTCCGATCGCTCGAGGGACTGCCGTTTGATGTAGTGGTCATCGATGAGGGCAGCATGGTGCCGACATCGCTCGCAGCCCTCGTGGCAGGTTCGTGCCGCGGACACGTGATCGTGGCGGGCGACTTCCGTCAATTGCCTCCGGTTGCGATCAGCGACACCCCGAGTGTGCATCGGTGGATTCGGCGTAGCCCGTTCGAGTCGTGCGGCGTCGACGCAGGCGTCCGAACCGGCGCCTTGGTCCCGGGGCTGGTTTCACTGGTCGTCCAACACCGCATGCGTCAGAAGATCTCTGACACCGTATCCTCGGCGTTCTATCCGGAAGGCCCACTCCGCACGGCCGAGAGCGTGCGTGCACGGGCAATGGCAGCGACGCCGCGGTCGTGGCCCGAGGAGCCGCTCGTGCTCATCGACACCTCGAACCTCGCACCACGCGTGTCCCGCCGCCACGGGCAGTGGTCACGCCTGAACGTGGCCCATGCACAGATCGCAACAGCGCTGGCCCAGCGACTCGCCGCCAGCGGGAGCGATCTCGCCTTCATCAGCCCGTTCGCACCACAAGCGAAGATCCTGGGGTCATTGGCCAGCGATCATATTCGCGCGAGCACCGTGCACCGGTACCAGGGCTCCGAGGCGGACATCGTGCTGTTCGACGCCGTTGACTCATCCCAGTCCGTGGGCCGCCTTCATCCGTGGTTCGCAGACGGGGATCTCGGCTCTGATGGAGCCCGACTTGTCAACGTGGCCGCCAGCCGCGCCAAGAACCAGCTCGTGCTTCTGGCCGACATGTCCCGCATCCACCGCAGTCGCCAGAACTCGGACGCGATTGGGCGATTCCTCCGCCAGATGGAGCGCCAAGCGGACCACTACCAATGGCAAGCCGCCGTCTCGCGAACAGTCACCAGCATCCACACTGATCCGGTCACTGCCATCGCTGCCGCCCTCAACCGCGCCACGAGTGCGGAGATGTTCCTTCCCCGCATCGACTCGGAGGTTGTGGGACGCCTGCTCAACCGCGTTGACGCCGGGCACCTGCATGGCGTCACTGTGTGGCTCTCCGCCGAAGACGCCGATGGTCACGCCGCACGGCTCCTCGAACGCGCGGGAGCACTCCCGCGAGCACTGGAACCGCTCCGCGAATCACTCGTGGTCACCGATGACACCGTGATCACCGCCAGTGGACCGCTCCTCGGAACCGCTCCACGGTCGGTGCTTGTCACCGAGCACCGGGACCTCGCCGAAGCTGTCCGGCGTGTGGTCCGACGGCGCGACGGCAGCCACGTTCCAGGGTCTGGACGCCATGGCGAGCGGTGCGGCCGGTGTCGTCGCCAATTGGTTCGAATCGAGTCCCCCAGAAGCGGCGCCCGGTTCGAGTGCTTGTCCTGCGACGTGCGGAGGGTCCCGAGGTGAGTCGCACACCGACAGTCTGCTCGCTCAACTGAAGGTCATCTGCGTGCTCATGTACGATACCGAGGGTCAATTTTGCTCTTGAGAGCTTGACGAACAACTCGCCGCAGTAGGTCACAGCACCACCGAGGAATGAAATATGGAAGCGCATCCAAGGACTCTGAGCGTGGTATTTCAGCGCGACGTGCGACTGACTGTTCCGCTGTTCCAGCGCCCCTACGTGTGGTCTGCAGAACGCCAGTGGGAGCCACTCTGGGACGACGTGCTCGCGACTCTCGCCCGCACCGCGCATGAGGATCCTGTGACCTCTCACTTTATGGGCGCGATCGTTCTCGAACAGCGCCGCGCCGCCACCGGGAGCATGGAAGTCCGCGAGATCATCGACGGACAGCAGCGACTGACCACCCTGCAACTCTTGATCGCTGCAATTCGGGACACCTTCGTTTCCCGTGGGATTGAGAATCGCACAGTCAAGCGACTCGGACTTCTGTTGGAGAATGATGAAGAACTGATTGACACGAACGATGAGCGTCACAAACTGTGGCCGACGAATCGAGATCGAGACGTCTACCGAGATGTCATGCTTGGCCGTTACCGTCACTACAGTGGCACACCATCGCATGCTCCATTGATTGCTGGTGCGTACGTCTGGTTCCGGGACGCCATCGCTGACCTGGTGAAGCAGCAGAAGACCGAGGCCCAGGTTGAGGAGATCCTTGAAGGCCTTGCTCAAGTTGTCCGGTCGCATCTCGAACTCGTGGTGATCGATCTGGGCGAGAGTGACAACGCTCAGGTCATCTTCGAGACACTCAACGCACGGAGTACACCCCTGAGGGCATCCGATCTCATCAAGAATCTCCTGTTTCGCACTCTCGAAGCTGCGGGTCGACCCGTTGAAACTCTCTACACGCGGCACTGGTTTGCACTCGAGGAAGGCGAGTGGCAAAGAGTCGTTCGCCAAGGTCGGCTCACTCGCCCGCGCTTGGACGCCTTCATGGGGTTCTTCCTCACCGTTCTCCTCACCCGGGAGGTGCAAGCTCACCAGCTCTTCCCCGTCACACGCTCGTATGTCGGCATGGACGCTGATCGAGCAGAGGAGTTCTTGCGCGAGCTCACGCGGTACGCGGAGGTCTATCGACTCATCGACGATTTGGAGGTTGACGATCCCGGCGAACGAGCGTCGCTGACGCGCCTGCGCATCGTTGACACCCAGACGCTGATGCCGCTCCTGTTCTGGTTGTTCGCAAACACGGACGGTGCGGCAAGGGCCCGTGCCTTGCGCACACTCGAGTCCTATGTGGTAAGGCGGAGTGTGTGTCGTCTCACGACCGCGAACTACAACCGACTCTTCCTCGAACTGCTGCGCAAGCTGAGTTCTGGGGAGCAGCCGGTGGACGCAGGTGTTTCCGATTTTCTCGCGGGACAGACGTCCAGTTCAGGCCTGTGGCCGACCGACGAAGATGTGCGCTCCTCTCTCCAACAGTTCCCGCTCTTCCGACTTCTCAAACGCGAAAGTCTTCAGCGCTTTCTCCTCGCACTCAATGAGGAGCTGACCACGTCCTTGACCGAGCCTGGGACGTTCCGGAAGCTCACGGTAGAGCACCTCATGCCGCAGAGTTGGGCGGCGAACTGGCCGCTCCCCGACGACGAAGTCCAAGCAGCCCGACTTGCCGAAGATCGCCACAATCTTGTCCACACCCTTGGCAACTTGACGCTGGTGACCGGATCACTCAACAGCACGCTGTCCAACGGTCCATGGGCGGTCAAGCGGCGCCACCTGCTGGAGCATTCCGCTCTCACCCTCAACAGAGTCCTCCCCGAATACTGGGACGTTGACCGCATCGTGGAGAGGAGCCAGTTCCTTGCTGACGTCGCTGTCCGGCTCTGGCCGAGGCCAGCGCCTGCTCCGGGCGCCAGGTTGACGGTTGCCGACTCTGACCGCAATCTGCGTCCTGATCGCACCACGTCCGAGCAGGAGGTCTCGAGATCAACATCCCCAGCTGCACCCATGGGCGACCGGAAGCGGTCCGGACGGAGGGATATCGGAAAGCACATCGTGCAGGTCTTCGAAGACTTGCCTGACGGAGCATTCCTGACCATCTCTGCCATCGCGAAGCGGCCAACACAGGGTCAAGTCCGGTGGAGTGGTGTACGAGGTGATCCCTCGTTGAGGGGTTAGGCGGTCAGGGCGGGGACGAGGGTGGTGCTCACCTCCTGGGTCGGTTCGGTCGGCTCGGTGAGGGCGGTGTGGCAGCGGGTGAGGACGTCGAGTCCGATGTATCGGCGTTGCTCGGCCCAGGCGTCGTGCTGCTCGGCCAGGACGGCGCCGACGAGGCGGATGATGGACTCGCGGTTGGGGAATGTCGCTTGCCAGCGTGATGGGACCACGTGATTGCCAGCAGCATGGGACCACTTGGTGGTGTTAGTGAGCATGGTGGGCCTCCGTGTTGGGGTCAAGGGTGACGCGCCCG
>DBQX01000079.1 GCA_002305415.1 Actinomycetales bacterium UBA1383
CGCTCAGGTCCGCCACGCTCAGGTCCGCCATCTGTCCCGCTCCATCGCCCTTGAGCCACAGGGCGTGCGCGTCCAAGACGGCTTTCAGTTGGTCAGTGGTCATTCCGGTGCCTCCGTGGTCGGGGTCCAGCGCGATGGGGATACCTCGTCATGGCATCGTGGTGGGAGCAGCCGAAGTTGTTCCGCAGCTCTTGCAAGGGCAGTGTTGGCGGCATTTCGCATCGGCAGCGCATAGCCGTAGGGATTGTTGAGCCGCCGAGTTGCGCACCGGTTGCACATGCGCTTCCACTCTCCGTTCAGCGTCTTCTGCTCCCAATCGCTCATGGACCGTTGCGAGTTGTAAGTCAGTCCACACCACGGACAGCGCCACTTCGTGCTACCCACGGTCAGCCTCCTCTTTCGGCGGGGTGGGCGGCGTCGTAGCGGGCGAGGAACGCTGCGTATGCCTGTCCCGTTTCCAATGGGTCGCCTATTGCGGACGCGACGTGGGTCAGGATTGCACCACGCAGCCTGTCCCTCTCCCGCTCCACGGCGGCGAGGCGGGCACGGAGCTGTTCGTTGTCCGCGTTCGCCAGCGCGGCGGCCTCGTTGGAACGATAGGCCGCGTCCTGACACTCGGACTTGTCGTACTCGGCTTGGTCCGCCCGCTGCTTCTCGGCGGCGATGGCGGCGAGCAACTCGTCACGCATTGCGTCGGCCTTGAACCCGTGGACGACCGCGAAGCCCTGGGCTTTCATGGCATCGCGGTGCCGTGTGTACTCGTCCGTCTTCTCCAGCCGCTCCCCGGTGGCCTCCTCTACTTGTGTCAGGTCAGGCATTCGGCCTCCTCTATCACTCCTCCGCATGGGCAATGCCGGTCGCGGTCCGTCAACGACGCTCCACACCACTGACACGTCCACGTGAATCCATGAGTAACACCAGATGGCGGCTGTGTCTCGACTCGCTTGATGAGGTTGCGAGTATGTGTTAGTCCAGCGATGAATCCGTTCTCCCAAGCCTCATCGCACCCAGACTCTCCGTGGTGTAGCGTGTGCCAATCAATTTCTTGTTGTATGAGGCCAACCACATCACCCACCGTCCGCCTCCTTGTGGTCGGGCTCCTCTTCAAGGCCGCGCTGGTAGGCCTTCCTCAGCAGCTCAGCATCGCTCGGCTCTTCCTTGGCCGGTCTGACGGATAGCACGCGCCCATCTTCCAGCATGACGTTCCCGGGCATCTTCCCGTGCCCACAGCAGGACGCGACGGTCACGATGTTCGCGGCGTTGAGCGCGGCCACGATGTCGCATATGCAGAGGTCGATTCCCTGCACGCGGCCACGGATCGGCATTGGGACCTGGCACGTGTACATGCCCATCTCGCAGCAGGAGCCGGGTTTGAGCCGCCCGACGTCAACTCCCATCGGTAGCCTCCTTGTGGTCGCGGGCGGCGGCCTCCTCCTCGGTCGGATGCTCGGCGTACCAGTCCAGCGCCCACTGCGGTGCGCCGGTTGGGAACGCCTCTGCGACGATGGCCTCGCCGTCTTCAGGGTCGACGGTCTGGAAGATGGCATCGAGCAGGTTCGTGGCCTCCTCGTCCCTCTCCCTCAGCGCGGTCAGGAGTTCGCGGAGGGCGGCGTCTGCCTTGTCCACGAAGTAGGGACGCTCCCGCGACTTGAGCGCGTGCGCCGCCTTGGTGACTTCCTTGTATAGCTCCACCGCCGGGAACCCCTCCCCCAGCAGGTCACGGATGTCGGTCACGCCTTGTCCTCCCTCGTGATCTTGTGCCGGGCATCGACCTCCATGGTCCCGTTGCCGGCGATGTTGAGACGCACCTTGTTCCCGTGCTCTGTCCCGGCCTCGACCCGGACCCGGTTCCCGGAATAGGGACTGACCGTGGTGTAGGTGCCGGTCCTGGGGCGGTGGCGGGCGAAGCGGCGGGCGGTCATGGACACACCTCGTGCCGGGCATAGAGCTGTCCGCCGCGTGTCTCGACCTCGACGTTCTGGGCCACGGGCGGCGCCGGGGTAGGAGTCGTTGAGGAGGGCACTTTTCGCCGCCTGCGCATTCATCACAGCGTGGGCGGGTTTGTTGGTTGTGGTGGGGTTCATCAGGCGTCACCATTGAGATAGGACTTCAACGCCGCCATGTCGTCGGCCAGCCCTTCGACTCGCTCTGCAACACGTCTCGCCTGGTCAATCGGCAGCCCTGCCTCATACCCGGTCCCAGACAGGCGTCGAAAGGCAGCGAACGCCTTGCCTACGTCGCCAGCGTTGTACTGGTCGATGGACACTCCGCTCGCCTGCTCGAATTCTGCGATGCGCTCACGGCATCTAGCGGCGTCATTCTTCGTGCGGTCTATCTCGAATGCCGCGATGCGTTCCGCTGCCTTGTGTCCGCGGTCATAGGCAAGTTGCTCCGCCTCACGTGATAGCGACCGCTGCACAAGTGCCCGCGAAAACGCGGCCATGATGTCGCGGTCGACGCGCCTGCGATCACGAGCGTCGTCGTGCAGGTAGAGCGGCTTGCGTGCAGCTCGCAGCCCGCCCTTCCCATCAGGCATGTAGATGCCCCACCGCCTCGGGATGATGTCCCGGTCGACCACATCCTTCGGGGCGACGATTGAGAAGATGTCGAGGTGTTCCGTGAAGGCCGCTGCCTTGTCCGGGTCCTGGAGCTCGCGCCGCAAGTCAGCCCGCGAGACCTTGACCTCCAGCCCGTGCAGCGTGAGCCCTTTGCTCGGCCAGGTGTCAAACACGATGGCGTCCAGCGTGCGGCCGAAGGAGAAGCCCGCTCCGTTGTTCACCTGAATAGCCACGACGTAACGCACGCCACCGCCCTGTGATGGGATGCCGCCCCAGGTCTGTAGAATCGCCTTGGTCAGCGACTCCTCTGTGTGCGTCGTCGGTACTTCAATGCTGGTCTGCGCGCTCACTCGTCCACCTCCCAGTCCCGCCCGTCCACCAGACCCCGCCTGTACGCATCCTCCGCAGCCCCGGCCACGACCCAGGACATGACGGCGACGCCGGCGATGAACGCGAGCGGGGTGGTGATGAGGAGGAGGGCTATGGTCGTCACAGCGTNNCCCTCCCAGTCGCAGTCCGGGCACCAGCCCGGGCCGCCGATGCTGCCGACGACGCGCACGCTCGAGCAGTCCGGGCAGCGCCAGTCGTACAACTCCTCACCGGCGACCTCGTGGCAGCGGCGGATGACACGGGCCGGGGTCGGCAGCTCCTCCTCTTCGCGGATGAGGGCGCGGACGGCCTGACGCACCACGGCCGGGGCAATCCCCTCATCCATGAGCGCCATGACGTACACGGCCTCAGTCGCCTTGTTCCATGCATTGCGCGGGAACGCGGAGCCGATCATCTTCACGGCGTCCAAGAGGTCGCGCGGGTTGGTCTGCGGGGCATACGGAACTACGTCCGCCATTGTTCCCTCCGTATGTCTGGGCACCGGCTCGGAGCACGGCGGCCAGGTCGTCATCGTCGGCTACGTCCATGGACCCGTGCTCCTCGCCTTCGGCCCACTCGTACCAGCGGGCGCGCTCACCCTTGGGCGGCTTGGCGAGGAATGTCCTGGCGTGCTGCATCTTGCAGTTCGTGCGCTCGCAGTGGGCGCGGTACTCACGGGCAGCGGTGAGGAGGTCCTCACGCTCGGCTCCCTTGCCGCGCCAGAAGCGGTAGAGGCGCTCGGCGTCGGCCTTGCTGCCGATCTTGCCGTAGACCTGCCACCATTCCGCGAAGTCATCCGCTCCGGCTGGCGCGGAAGCGTCAGCCAATGCTCTTAAGGACAGGGCAGGACCGGGCCGGGCAGGGCAGGGCAGGGCAGGGGAAGTAGTAACGCTCTCGTTCGATGCTTGTTCAACGCTTGTACTACCGTCTGGGAGCGGTGGTAAGGCATCATCGTGTACCGTGAAGACCCACTTACGACCGTCGGTTGAGTGTCGTTCACCGGTCACCCATGGAGGCAGCGGCAGTGTGTTCTCCTGCGGATTGCGCGGGTGCTCGTGCTTGTGGAAAGAGCGCAGGTAGAGGTACCTGACGCCGCCGGATGTGTACGGGATGAGCTTGCCGGCCGCGATCAACTCGTCTCGCCACTGCTCGAGCTTCTCCACGGTGATGTCGGCGTCGAGCGGGCTCGGCCAGAGGAGTAGCTTCCAGGTGAAGCAGTCGTCCTCGAGACAACCAGAGTCCTCCGCCAGCGCGTACAGGCCGCTGTACGTGGTGCGCTTGTCACGCGGCCAGCGGAGCAGCTCGCCGTCACTGAAGTAGTCGGCCTTGCGGATCCGGTTGCGCAGGCGGGCCATCAGGGCTCACCACGCACGGCAACGGCGAGGCTGGTTGAGGGCGACGAACGCGGGGTACGGATGATACACTTCACCCGTCACCACCTCCTCGCAGGTAGTGGCCACGCCCCGGGCGTTCACAGCGCGCCGGGGCACTTCTCTTGCCGACCACCATACACCCTTCGCCTGACTGATGGAAG
>DBQX01000077.1 GCA_002305415.1 Actinomycetales bacterium UBA1383
CCTGCGTGCGCGCGGCGGCGATGGCCTGCTCGGCGTCGGCGGTGGCGCGGGCGACCAGTGCGTCGCACGCGGCCACCTGGTCGGCGAGCGCCGCGAAGACCGGTGCGAGCTCCGCCTCGGGGCCCAGCGTGTCGACGGCGCGACCCGGGGCCACCGTCGCGGCGCCGGGGGCGCCCAGCGGGCGGAAGCGCTCCAGGAAGTCGGACCTCGCCACAGCGTCACCCCCTGGGTTGGAAGCGAGCCGTCGCAGGGGAGTCTAGTCCCGCGCGGTGGTGCTGGTCGCGGCAACCGTGGGCGCCTGTTCGCGCGACAATGAAGCCCGAACCCCCAACCACCGTGAGGAGAGACATGCGCGCGACCGTCGTCCACGGCCTGAAGGACTTCCGCGCCGAGGAGGTGCCGGACCCCGCCATCGTCCACCCCACGGACGCCATCGTGAAGGTGGCCGCCGCGTGCGTGTGCGGCTCGGACCTGTGGCCGTACCGCGGGGTGAACGGCGTGCCGGTGGGCAAGCACATGGGCCACGAGTTCGTCGGCACGGTGACGGAGGTGGGCGCCGCGGTCACGGCTCTCGCCCCGGGCGACTTCGTCATCTCCCCCTTCTCCGGCTCCTGCGGCCAGTGCGTGAACTGCCGGAACGGCATCTTCACCTCGTGCGACGACGTCGTCTGGTGGGGCGGTGCGAACTCGGACGGAACGATGAACGACGGCGGCCAGGGCGAGTTCGTCCGCGTCCCCTTCGCGGACGCGACCCTCGTCACGGCCCCCGCCCCGGAGTCCGAGGAGGCGCTCGCGGACCTCCTCACCCTCTCCGACGTCTTCGGCACGGGCCACCACGCCGCCGTCAGCGCGGGCGTCGGCCCGGACACCACGGTGGCGGTGGTGGGCGACGGCGCCGTCGGCCTGTGCGCCGTCCTCGCGGCCAAGCGACTGGGGGCGCGGCACGTCATCGCGCTGTCCACCCACGCCCCGCGCCAGGCCGTGGCGCGCGAGTTCGGCGCGGACGAGGTGCTCGCGCTGCGGGGCGACGACGCCGTCGCCGCCGTCCGCGAACGCACCAGCGGCGTGGGGGCGGACGTCGTGCTGGAGTGCGTGGGAACGCAGCAGGCGATGGACCAGGCGATCGCGTCCACGCGGCCGGGGGGCGCGGTGGGGTTCGTGGGACTCCCGGCCGGCGGCTCGACGATCCCGGTGCGCGCCCTGTTCAGCGCGAACGTGCGGGTCACGGGCGGGGTGGCGCCGGTGCGGGCGTACATCCCGGACCTGCTGGAGGACGTGGTGGCGGGCCGGATCCACCCCGGGCAGGTGTTCGACCTCGTGCTGCCGCTCGCGGACGTGGCCGAGGCCTATGCCGCGATGGACGAGCGCCGCGCCATCAAGGTGATGCTGCTGCCCTGAGCGCGTCGACGGCGCGGGCGGGAGCCCGTCCGTCACCGGCTACGGTGGCTTTCACAGGGACCTCAGGAGGAAGCGGTGGCGAGAAGCGACGCGGTGCGGACGGAACTGGTCGCCGTCGTCGTCGCAGTGGAGGGGATGCCGCGGGTCCTGACGACCTCCGGCTACCCCCTGCAGCTGCCCGCCGGCCCGCTGCGCGACGACCACCGCTCGATGCAGGCCGGGCTGCGCGCGTGGGTGGAGGAGCAGACCGGGCTGCGGCTCGGCTACGTGGAGCAGCTCTACACCTTCGCCGATCGGGACCGCGCCCGCGACGGATCCGGCCGGATGATCTCCGTCAGCTACCTGGGCCTCACCTGGCTGGTGAACGCGGACCTCGAGCGGTGGGTCAGCTGGTACGACCTCTTCCCCTGGGAGGACCAGCGGGACGACGGCGCGGCCCGGGCCGCGCTCGAGCCGCACCTGCGGGCATGGGTGGAGGAGGCGGAGACGGACCGCCGCGCGGTCCGGTGCGGGGTGACATTTGGCCTCGATGGCCGGGAGTGGCTGCCGGAGTTGGCGCTGCAGCGCTACGAGGTGCTGTATGAGGCGGGGCTGGTGCCGGAGTCGCCGGACTGGCGGGCGGTGCTGCCCCCGGAGGTCTCGGGTCCGTGGATGCTGCACGACCACCGCCGCATCGTGGCCACTGGGGTGGCGCGGCTGCGGGCGAAGATCCAGTACCGCCCGGTGGTGTTCGAGCTGATGCCGCCAGAGTTCACGCTCGGGCAGCTGCAGGCGTGTGTGGAGGCGATCGCGGGGCAGCACGTCCACAAGCAGAACTTCCGCCGCATCGTGGAGCAGCAGTTGTTGGTGGAGGAGACCGGCGGGACGTCGTCCGAGACGGGCGGCCGGCCAGCGCGATTGTTCCGCTTCCGCCGCGAGATCCTCGACGAGCGCGCCGCCGGCGGGACCAAGCTGCCCCGCGGTCGCTGAGGCAGCGTTCCCTGATTCCTGCTGCGCTCGGGTGGAGGCACGTGGCCTCGACACAAGAGAAGACGGAGACGGCGACATCGGCACCAACCATTCCGCTCGGGGTGAGCGCGAGAACAACGTCCGGATCTGCCCAGTAGTGGACGTCCAGGCTGACGGGCGCGACCTCACCCACATGCCGAGAGTCGCGCGTTCGCGGTGTAGGCTGGAGCGCACAGATGTACATTTCAGCTTTTGCAGCGCTATGATGGTGGCATGACTGAGATGACGGTTAGCGACGCGCGGGCCCGCCTTGCTGATGTCGTGGACGCGGCCCGGGTCGGACACGACCCGGTCTACCTGACTCGTCGCGGACAGCGGGTGGCTGCCGTCATCGATGCCGAGGACCTGGATCGGCTGATTGCGGCCGCAGAAGACCTGGCTGATATTGAGGCTGCCCGCGCGGCACGTACCGAGATCGCCGATGGTGAGCCGGCGATCCCCTGGGAGCAGGTCAGGGCCGACCTCGGTCTGGCATGAGATACTGCATCGAGGTCGCGCCAGCAGCAGTTCGACAGCTACGCAAGCTGGACCGGGTCGCCCATCGCCGAGTCCAGGCGGCGATCGAGCTACTGGCCAGCGAACCGCGCCCGAGCGGGGCCAAGAAGCTGGTTGGCGGCGATGGCGAATGGCGTGTCCGGACCGGTGACTACCGGATCGTGTACGAGATCCACGACAACGTGGTGCTCGTCCTTGTCATTGCCGTCGGCCACCGCCGCGACATCTACGAACGCCGATAGCCGACGCGCTGTATTGCGGCTCTCCTGACTGATCCGTGGG
>DBQX01000101.1 GCA_002305415.1 Actinomycetales bacterium UBA1383
GCGGCGTCGCGGGGGGCGGCGTCGCGGGGGGCGGCGTCGCGGGGGGCGGCGTCGCCCCGCGATCGGCGCCGGCCGGCATGGCCGAGGTGGACGTCCTCGACGACTGGCCCGCCGACGTCCTGCCCGCGGTGGTCTCGTCGACGGCCCCGGGCGGCCTGGAGGTGCGGGGCTACCCGGCACTCGTGGTGGAACGGCCCGCCGGTCGGCCGCCGGGCGCGGCTGCCTACACGGTGGCCCTGCGGGTCCTCGCCACCGCCGGTGACCAGGCGCGCGCCCACGGGGACGGCGTCGTCGGCCTCGCGCTGCAGCGCACGCGGCTCGGGACCGAGCGGGTGACCACGCGGTGGAGCGGCTCGGACGCGCTGACCCTCGCCGCGTCGCCGTACCCGGACACCCCCGCGCTGGTGGCGGACATCCAGTGGGCCGCNNGCGTCGCGGCTGGGTGCGGAGTGGGCGGCCACCCACCTGCCCCTCGACGCGCTGCGACGCCGGGAGGACTTCGTCGCGCTCGCGGCGTTCCTCCGGGACCGGCTGGAGGACGAGGTGTACCGGACCGTGGGCGTGGTGGTGCGGATCCTCACCGCGTGGCGGGAGGTGGACCGCGCGGTCCGGGGCGCGACCTCCCTGGCGCTCCTCGACGTCGTCGCGGACGTCCGCGCACAGGTGGATCGCCTGGTGTACCCCGGCTTCATCGCGGCCACCCCGCCGGCCCAGTTGCCCCACCTGGCCCGGTACCTCACCGCCGCCCGCATCCGCGTCGAGCGGGCGCAGGCGGGTGCGGCCCGGGCCGACGCCGCCCACGCGTGGACGGTGCGTGCCCTCGAGGAGGACCTGGAGGTGGCGGCGGAGGCCACGGCCAGGATGGCACCGGATCCCGTGCGCGCACGCACGCTCGCCGAGGTGCGCTGGCTGGTCGAGGAGCTGCGGGTGTCCCTGTTCGCGCAGCAGCTCGGCACTCCGGTGAAGGTGTCGGAGAAGCGGATCCGGCGGCTGCTGGACGCCCTGTGACACGGTCGTGGCCGCGCCGCGCCGCGCTGGATAGGCTGGGGGCACCCGCGGGTGCGGGCGCGGACGAGGAGGACTGATGAGCCAGCAGTACGGCGGCTACAACCCCGACGACCCGTACCGGGCGGGCGAGGCCCCCGCCGGTGAGCCCTACGGCGGGCAGCTCTACTCCACCCCGGGCACCCCGCCTCCCGGCGGGTACTACGGGACCAACGCCTACTATCAGGGCTACTCCGCGCCCCAGCCGACGAACACGCTCGCGATCGTCTCGCTCGTCACGTCCATCCTCGGGCTCAGCATCATCGGCATCGTCACCGGCCACGTCGCCCGCGGCCAGATCAGGCGCTCCGGCGAGGGCGGAGCGGGGATCGCGCTCGCGGGGCTCATCATCGGCTACGTCGTGCTGGTGATCGAGGTCGCGGTGATCCTGGCCCTGGTCGGCGTGTTCGTGATCGCCGGCTCCAGCTCCGGGGGCTCGTTCTAGCCTGTCAGCGCCCGCTCCTAGGCTCGAGAGGTGAACCTCAGCGACGCCCACGCCCTCGCCACGCACCTGGTGCGCCACCACGGCCTCACGGGATGGAGCGTGGGGTGGGACAACGCCCGGCGGCGCGCGGGGCTGTGCCGCCACCAGAACCGGATGATCTCGCTCTCGCGTCACCTGGTGGCGCTGTACGACGCGGAGCAGGTGCGCGAGGTGGTGCTCCACGAGATCGCGCACGCCCTCGTGGGCCCGGCTCACCAGCATGACGCCGTGTGGCGCGCGACCGCCCGGCGAATCGGGTGCACCGGGCGGCGCGAGATCCCGCCGGATGCCCCGCGCCCACCCGCGCCGTGGGTGGGACGCTGCCCGCGGGGGCACGAGTTTGAGCGGTTCCGCCGCCCGCCGGGCCCCGCGTCCTGCTCGGCGTGCTCGGCCCGGTTCGACCAGCGCTTCCTGATCGAGTGGCACCGCCGCGGGGTGGGGGGTACGACGTGACCGGGACCGCGGGCCCGGAGGACGGGCGCGCCCGCATCGGTCCCGTGCTGCTCCTGCAGGGCGCCAACCTGGCCTCTGGCGTCGGCAACGCCGTGGTCCTGCTGACCATCCCGTGGCTCGTGCTCGAGCGCACCGGGTCCCCCGCCTCCGCGGGTCTGGTGGCGGCCGTGAGCGCGCTGCCGGCGCTGGTGGCGGCGCCGGTGGCCGGGTGGCTCGTGGACAGGTTCGGGCGGAAGCGGGTGAGTGTGGCCTCCGACCTGCTCTCGGCACTGTCCGTGGCGGCCTTTCCCCTGGTGGCACTCGCCTGGGAGCTGACCTTCCCCGTGATCCTGGTGCTCGCCGTCCTGGGCGCGACCTTCGACCCGGCCGGCTACACGGCCCGCCGCGCCCTCATCCCCGACGCCGCCGCGGCGGCCCGGCGGCCCGTGGACCCGTTGAACGGCGTCCACGAGGGCGTGTTCGCGGTGGGCTGGACGCTGGGCCCGCTGGTCGGCGCCGCCCTCATCGCCACCGTCGGCTCGGTGGCCTCGTTCTGGGCGCCGTTCGGGCTGTTCCTGCTCGCGGCGGCCCTGGTGGCGGCGATGCGGGTGTCCGACGCCGGGCAGGAGGCCCGCGCCGCGGCCGGCCCCGACTCGGCCGACTCCGGCTGGGCCGGGCTCGCCCGCGGCATCACGATCATCCTCGGTGACCGGCCGCTGCGGGCGGTGACGATCGCCGTCGTGGTGCTGGCGGCCATCTACCTGCCGACGGAGGCCGTCCTGCTGCCGACCCACTTCGAGCGCCTCGACGAACCGGGCTCGCTGGGGGTGGTGATCGCCGCGATCTCCGCCGGCTCGATGATCGGCGCGTTCGGGTACGGCTGGCTGGCCGTGCGCCTCCGGACGTCCACCATCGCGCGCCTCGTGCTCGCGGGGGTGGGGCTCTCGATCGTGCCGATGTCCTTCCTCCCGCCGCTCCCGGTCCTCGCGGCGGGCGGCTTCGTGCTGGGGCTGTCCTGGGGGCCGGCGAATCCCCTCATGACGTCGCTGGTGCAGCGCCGGGTGGCCCCCGATGAGCAGGGCCGCGTGTTCGGGGTGCAGCTCTCCGCGTTCAGCGCCGCCCCGCCGCTCGCGATGCTGCTGGTGGGGGCAGCCGTGGAGCAGGTGGGGCTGCGGCCCACCTACCTCGCCCTTGGCGGGGTGTTCGTGCTGTTCACCGTCCTGGCGCTGCTGGCGCCGCACGTGCGCGAACTGGACGGGTGAGGGCCGCGCCCGCCCGGTTAGGCTTTGGGGGGAGGTCGCGATGCGGAGCACTCAGCAGCGCCGGGCACGACGCCGGGAGGCGGCGGTGGCCTGGGCCCTGCTCACCCCGAGCCTTATCGGGGTGGGCGTCTTCCTGGTGATCCCGCTCCTCGTGGTGCTGGCCCTGTCCCTCATGGACTGGGACCTCATCTCGGACCCCCGCTGGGTGGGCCCCGCGCACTACGCCGCGCTGCTGTCCAGCCCGCGACTGTGGAACTCGCTCGCGGTCACCGCCCGGTTCGTGCTGCTGGCGATCCCGGCCTCGATCGCGCTGGGGCTGCTCCTCGCCCTAGGGCTGAACCGTGGGCTGCCCGGCACCCGCCTGCTCCGCGTGGTGTACGTGCTGCCGTGGGTGGGAGCCCCGCTGGCCCTCGGCGTGGTGTGGCGCTGGCTGCTCGATCCGTCGCAGGGGGCGGTGAACGTGCTGCTGGGACGGCGCGTGGAGTGGATGTCGGACCCGGACCTCGCCCTGCCGGCCCTGGCGTTCGTCTCCGTGTGGTCCTCGGTGGGCTACATCTCCCTGTTCTTCCTGGCAGGGCTGCAGCAGATCCCCGTCGCGGTCCGCGAGGCCGCCCTCCTCGACGGCGCCGGACCGGTCCGCATGCTGTGGTCCGTCACGCTCCCGCTGCTGCGCCCCACCACCTTCTTCGTGACCGTCACCTCGGTGATCTCCTCGTTCCAGGTCTTCGACCTCGTGTACGGGCTCACCGGCTCCGCCTCCGGGTACCCGTCGGGGACCACGGACGTCATCGCGGCGCGCATCTACCAGGAGGCCTTCGTGGCCCTGCGGCTCGGCCCCGCCAGCGCGATGGCGGTCATCCTGTTCGTCGTCCTCGTGCTCGCCACGCTCGCGCAGCAGCGCTGGTTCTCGTCCCGCATCACCTACGACATGTCATGAGCGTGCCCCCCGCCCGCCCCGCCGGCGTCCGCAGCGTCTCCCGCGCGGCGGCGACTCTGCTGACGTACGCCATGCTGCTCGCCGGCGCGGCCCTGATCCTGATCCCGTTCGCGTTCTCGGTGATGACGGCGCTGAAGACCCCCCGCCAGTTCGCCACCACGCCCCCGCTCACCGCGCCCGACCCGGTCACCACCGAGAACTTCACCACGCTGCTCGCGCAGCCGTACGAGTTCTGGGTCCCGATCGCGGTGACGGCACAGGTGGTCGCCGTGATGGTGGTGGGACAGCTCGTCTCCTCCGTGCTCGCCGCCCACGCCTTCGCGACGCTCCGCTTCCCCGGCCGTGACCTGCTGTTCTGGGTGTACCTCTCCACGCTGATGATCCCCGCGGTGGTCACCGTCATCCCGCTGTACGTGATGGTGACGGGAGCCGGCGCGAAGAACACCTTCTGGGGCCTCGTGGTGCCCTTCATGTTCGGCTCGCCGTACGCGATCTTCCTGCTGCGGGAGAACTTCAGGTCCGTCCCCCCGGACCTCCTCGACGCGGCGCGTCTGGACGGCGCCGGCACGCTGCGCCGGCTGTGGCACGTGGTGCTGCCGCTGAACCGGCCGATCCTGGCGACCCTCGCCCTCATCACGGCCGTCACCCACTGGAACGCGTTCATGTGGCCGTCCGTCATCGCGCCCGCGCGGGAGTGGCGCGTGATCACGGTGGCGACCGCCGCACTGCAGTCGCAGTACTCCGGCAACTGGACGCTCGTCATGGCGGCGACGACGATCGCGCTCGCCCCTCTGATCATCCTGTTCCTGGTGTTCCAGGACCAGATCACCCGGTCGATCGGCGTCACCGGCATCCGCTGACGTTGCCAAACCGTAATGCCATGTTGCCAGCCGCAGGTGGATTCCTGCACATCGCAGGGGAAAGATCATGGGGTAGGTCCGGGGCGGGAGCATCCCGGTGGAAGGAGTGAGACACATGGCCTTCGGAACCCGTGTCCGTGCCATCGCGGTCGTGGCCCTCACAGTGGCCCTCGCCGCCTGCTCGCCCAGCTCCGACTCGTCGAGCTCGGAACCGAGCGAGGCCCTCACCGCGGACACCGGCGCCACCACGGTCACGTTCCGGCTCTGGGACGAGGTCGCGGCACCCGCCTACGAGGAGTCCTTCGACGCCTTCATGGCGCAACACCCGGACATCAAGGTCCAGGTCGAGGTGGTGCCGTGGGCGGACTACTGGGAGCGCCTGCCCCTGGACCTCCAGTCCGGTGACATGGCGGACGTCTTCTGGACGAACACCTCCAACTTCGGTCGTTACGCGGACAACGGCAACCTGATCGACGTCGGCGCCGCCCTGGGCAGCGACCACGACGAGTGGACCGAGTCCGTGGTCGCACTGTACGAGCGGGACGGCACCCTCTGGGGCGTGCCGCAGCTCTGGGACTCGATCGCCCTGTACTACAACAAGGACCTCGTCGACGCCGCGGGCGTGGACCCCACCACCCTCACCTGGGCCCCGGGCGGCGATCCCGCGGCGGGCGACACGCTGCTGGCCGCCGCGCAGGCACTGACCACCGACAGTGCCGGCCTGAGGCCCACGGACGAGGGATTCAACAAGGACAGCCGCGCCACGTTCGGCTTCAACGCCCAGGCGGACCTGCAGGCCATCTACCTCGACTGGCTCGGCTCCGCGGGCGCCATCTTCCAGGACGAGGACGGCGCCTTCGCGTTCGCCTCCCCCGAGGGAGTGGCCGCCTTCCAGTACCTCGTGGACATGGTGAACACCTGGTACGTGGCGCCCTCCGCGGCGGACACGAACACGAACGGCGACATCACCCGTGACCTGTTCCTGCAGGGCAAGCTGGCGCTGTTCCAGTCCGGCCCCTACAACCTGAAGACGATCGCGGACAACGCCACCTTCGAGTGGGGGCTCGCCCCGATGGTCGCCGGGCCCGAGGGACGCGTGAGCGTCGTGCACGGGGTCGCCGCCGTCGGCAACGCCGACACGGAGAACATGAGCGCCACGGTGGACGTCCTGAAGTGGCTGGGCTCGGTGGAGGGCCAGTCGGCGCTCGCCAGCAGGGGCATCGCGTTCCCCGGGGTCGTGGACGCCCAGCAGGCCTTCGTGGACTACTGGAACGAGCGCGGAGTCGACGTCCAGGTGTTCATCGACGCCGCCAACGGGTCAACCATCCCCGCGCCCGTGGGCCCGAACGTGAACGCGGGCGCCAACGAGATCACCCCGATCCTGCAGGAGATGTTCCTCGGCACCCTGCCGGTGGCCGAGGCGCTCGAGCAGGCGCAGGAGGCCGGCAACGCCGCGATGGAGTAGGACCTTCGGGGGCCGGGGCTCCGCCGATGGAAACACTCCACGCCCGTTGTGCACCCCATCTGGACCACTCAACGCCCGTTGTGCACCCCATCTG
>DBQX01000048.1 GCA_002305415.1 Actinomycetales bacterium UBA1383
CATATTGACATGAGGCACTACGGGACGCCACTCCACGTGTGCGGGCTGGCCCAAGCGGTGCGCACGCTCTCGCGCGCGGCGCGGCCCTGACCGCTGGGCGTTCACCATGAAGTGTCTGTGAGAACCCGGAGACTCCCGGGACCTTGGACCTAGGGCATGGTTCAATGCGGGAATGATCGCGAGCGCCGCCACCATCCCCACGGAGTTCCTGGACACCATCGCAGGGTTGCCCCTGCACCCACTGGTCGTCCATGTCGCGGTGGTCCTGCTGCCGCTCGGTGCGGTGGCGCTGATCGCGATCGTCCTGGTCCCACGATGGCGCGCGGCGTACGGCTGGCTCACCATGGGGGCCCTCGCCATCGGGGCCGTGGCGGCGCTCGCAGCGGCGAGTTCCGGGGAGGCGCTCGCCGAGCGCGTGGGGGAGCCGGAGCGGCACGCGGACCTCGGGGAGACGCTCGAGGTCGTCGCGGTGATCCTCTTCCTCGTTGCTGCGGCGTGGTTCCTCCTGCAGCGCCGCGCGAGCCGAGGGGATGCGGGGCGTCCCGGAGTGCTGGGCCGCGGCCTCCAGGCGATCGCGGCGATCGCGGCGATCGCCCTTGCGGCAGGGACGCTCGGGCTGACGGTCCTGGTGGGTCACTCGGGGGCCGAGGCCGTGTGGCTCAGCCGAGTGGCGGCGTCGATGACCGGACAGGGCTCCGGCGGGGAGGCGGAGGACGGCGGCGCGATTCACTGAGGCGGGTCCGCGGCCGCGTCAGCAGGCAGTGGCCTCGGCGAACTGCCCCTGAACGGAACCTGAACGGGCATACGATCGGGCCACGGCTCCGGCCGCGGCCCGAGGGAGGACCCCGGGTCTCCCAAGGGAGGGAACCATGAGACACAGGAGTTTCGGGGCGCGGCTGGGTGTCGCGCTCGGCGCGGTCGCCGCAGTCGCGCTCGGTGCGGCCGTACCGGTATCGGGCGCGGAGGAGACGGCTGGCTACATCGTGCAGATGAGTCAGAGCCCGGTGGTCGCCTACGAGGGTGGCATCGCCGGCCTCCCCGCCACGAAGGCGGCGGAGGGGCAGAAGGTCAATCCCAAGGCCGCGCACGTCGTCAAGTACGCCGACTTCCTGAAGCGCGCGCAGGACCGCGCGCTCGCGAAGGTGGGCGGCGAGAAGCTGTACAACTACACCTTCAGCTTCAGCGGCTTCGCCGCCGAGCTCACCGAGAACCAGGCCGCGCAGCTCGCCAAGCAGGCGGACGTCCTCGCGGTGACGCCGAACGAGCTCGTCGAGGTGGACACGTCCTCCACGCCGTCGTTCCTCGGCCTCGACGCCGCGGGCGGGCTGTGGGAGCAGCTCGGGGGGCCCACCGGAACGAAGACCGTGGATGGCGCGGGTGACGGGATCATCATCGGCATCGTCGACTCGGGCATCTGGCCCGAGAGCGCCAGCTTCAGCGACCGCTCCGCCGGGAAGCTCGTGTACGGGCCCATCCCCGGCTTCAACGGCCGCTGCGTCCCGGGTGAGCAGTTCAACGCCTCGCTGTGCAACAAGAAGCTCATCGCCGGTCAGTACTTCAACGCCGCGTGGGGCGGCAACGCCGGCATCGACGCCGAGCGGCCGTGGGAGTTCAACTCCGTGCGTGACTACAACGGGCACGGTACCCACACCGCTGCCACCGCGGGCGGCAACTACGGCGTGCAGACCACCGGCCTCGCCTCTGTCTTCGGACCCGTGAGCGGCATGGCGCCGCGCGCCCGGATCGCCGCCTACAAGGCGCTGTGGTCCACCGAGGACGGCTCGACCGCGAGCGGCTTCACGGCGGACCTGGTGGCGGCCATCGACATGGCCGTCGCGGACGGCGTGGACGTCATCAACTACTCGGTGAGCGGTACGACCACCAACTTCGCCGACCCGGTGGAGATCGCCTTCCTGTTCGCCGCCGACGCCGGCGTGTTCGTCGCCGCCTCGGCGGGCAACAGCGGTCCGGCGACGTCGACGGTCGCGCACCCCGGTCCGTGGCTGACCACGGTGGCCGCGGGAACGCACAACCGCTCGGGTGAGGGTTCGGTGACCCTCGGCAACGGCGCCACGTACTACGGTGCCTCCGTCGCGACGGCGGTCGGTCCGGCGCCCCTCATCGACTCGGCGAACGCAGGACTGCCCGGGGCGGATCCGACGGCGGTCTCGCTGTGCTTCGCAGCGGTGGACAACGGTGGTGTGCCCGTCCTCGACCCGGCGAAGGTGGCCGGCAAGATCGTGGTCTGCGACCGCGGCACCACCGCTCGGGTCAACAAGAGCCTGGCCGTGATGGAGGCCGGCGGCGTCGGGATGATCCTCATCAACCCGACCAACAGCTCGCTCAACGCCGACTTCCACTCCGTGCCCACCGTGCACCTGCAGAACACCGACTACGACGATGTCCACGCCTACGCCGCGATGCCGGGCGCGACCGCGACCATCAACGCCGCGACCCTCAACTACACGACGCCGGCGCCCTTCACGGCCTCGTTCTCCTCCCGCGGGCCGCTGCGCGCGGGCGGCGGGGACCTGCTGAAGCCGGACGTCATGGCGCCCGGCGTGGACATCCTCGCGGCCGTTTCCCCGGTGACGGCGAACGGCATGGACTTCAACCTGCTCAGCGGCACCTCGATGTCCTCCCCGCACGTCGCGGGCCTCGCGGCGCTGCTCATGGACCTGCACCCCGACTGGTCGCCGATGATGGTCAAGTCCGCGCTCATGACCACGGGCTACGACGTCCTCGACGGCGGCACCCCGCCGCCCAACACCAACCCGGTCCTGATCTTCCGGCAGGGCGCCGGCCACGTGGCGCCGAACAGCGCCGCTGACCCCGGTCTCGTGTTCGACTCCGGCTGGCTCGACTGGCTCGCCTTCCTCTGCGCCACCACCCCGGGCGTCGTGGCTCCGGCGTCCTGCACCGCCCTGGCGGGCATGGGCTACTCCCTCGACGCCAGCGACATGAACGTCGCGTCCATCGCGATCGGCGACCTCGCGGGAACCCAGACGGTCACCCGCAGGGTCACGAGCGTGAGTGATGCGGACGAGACCTACACCGCCTCGTACACCGGCCTGACGGGCTTCTCCGTGACGCTGCCGGGTGCCTTCACCGTCACGCCCGGGGAGTCCGTCTCGCTGGAGGTCGGGCTGACCCGAACGACGGCGACACTCAACACCTACACCGGCGGCCAGCTCACCCTGACGGGCAGCCTCGGTCACGTGGTGCGGATCCCGGTTGTGGTGCAACCGGTGGCGCTGGCCGTTCCGGCGGCGGTGTCCGGCACCGGAGACCCGATCTCCTACCCCGTGACCTTCGGCTACACCGGGTCGTTCACGGCGGCGGCGCGCGGCCTGGTGCCCGCGGTCGTCACGGCCGGCACGGTGGCCGACGACCCGACCGACGGCGGGTGCTCGCTCACCACGCCGAACGCGGCGCTCGTGCCGGTGACGATCGATGCGGGGACCACGTACGCGCGGTTCTCCCTCTTCGACGCCGACGTGAACCCGGGAAGCGACCTCGACCTCTGCGTGTTCCGCGGGACCACGTCAGTCGGCTCCAGCGCCGGCGGCACCTCCGCCGAGGAGGTCAATCTCCTGAACCCGGCGGCGGACACCTACACCGTCGTCGTGCAGGGCTGGGGCGTTGACGGGACCACGCCGTTCGCGCTCCACACCTGGCTGCTCGGCTCGGCGGATGCCGGGAACATGACGGTTAGCGCGCCGGCTGCCGCCGTGACGGGCGCAACCGGCATGATCGACCTGACCTTCTCCGGCCTCACCGCCGGCACGAAGTACCTCGGGTCGGTCGCCTACAGCGGCTCGGAGGGCATGCCCAACCCGACCATCGTCCGGGTGGACGTCCCGTAGGGGCACACTGCACGAGGGAGGGCCGGCGCGAGCCGGCCCTCCCGTCTGTGACGGGTCATTCCGTCAGGGTTTCGGAGGTCACCCAGCTGGTCGAACGGGCGGGTAGCATGCCACGAAGCGATCCGGCGCGGCCTCGCCGGGCCGCGGACGGCGGGAGGGAATGACGTGCGGACTGAGGAGCGGACGTGGTGGCCGGGCTGGCCGTGCCCCGTCGCGCAGGTCCTCGGCCCGCTCCGCCACGGCGCGGGAGACCCCACCTTCCAGCGAGAACAGGGCATCACCTGGCGCGGCCTTCGCACCCCGGAAGGTCCCGCCACCCTCCGCCTCGAGTCGCGGCCCGGTGATGGCGTCGTCCTCGCCTCCGCGTGGGGCAGCGGGGCGGCCTGGGCGCTCGAGTCCCTCCCGGCGATGCTCGGCGCGCTCGACGACTACGCCGGGTTCGAGCCCGGGCGCCACCCCGCCGTCGCCCGCTTGCACCGCGCGCACCCGCATTGGCGCGTCCCCCGGACCGGGCTCGTGTTGGAGGCGCTGCTGCCCGCCGTGATCGAGCAGAAGGTGACCGGGCAGGAGTCCTTCGCCGCCTACCGTCGCCTCGTGCTGCGATGGGGTGAACCGGCTCCGGGACCCGGGACCGCACGTGGCCTCCGCGTCCAGCCGACGCCGGACGTGCTCGGCGGGCTGCCGTCGTGGGAGTGGCTCCAGCTCGGCGTCGACGGGGCCCGGGCCCGCACCGTCGTCGGCGCCGCGCGCCGCGCCGCGGCGCTGGAACGCACCACGGCGCTGGGGCACGCCGAAGCGGACCGCGCCCTTCGTTCGCTGCCCGGGGTGGGCGCGTGGACGAGCGCCGAGGTGCGCGCCCGAGCGCACGGGGATCCCGATGCGGTGAGCATTGGCGACTACCACGTGGCCCAGGACATCGGGTTCGCCCTCACGGGGGAGCGCCTCGACGACTCCGGCCTCCTCGAGCTCCTGGAACCCTTCCGCGGGCACCGCTACCGGGTGCAGCGGCTGGTGGAGCTCGCCGGCATCCGGGCGCCGCGGCGGGGCCCGCGGATGGCGCCGCGGACCCACCTGCCGGGATGGAGGGGCTGACCGTCACCACGGGAACGGCTCCTCGGGCACGTACACGTCGCCACCGGCGTACAGACCATGCCCGTACCCGTAGGAGTACTCCAGGCCCCTCCGCTCCGGCGGGCCCTGGCCGGAGAGGCTCGCGAGGTTGTCTGCGAGAGCAACCACCCCGCACGCCCGCAACAAGTCCGTGGCCTCCCGGACGAGCGAACGCTGCCAGGCGAGTTCGTTCTCCAGCGCCACGATCCGGAGCCGGATCTCGGACGGCTGGGTGCCGCACCAGTCGTGGAGGACGGCCACCGCGCCGTCCTCCTCAGCGGCTGCGCGCACCTCACGGTGGTACGGGACGAGGAGCAGGCGGCGCTCCCGCTTCAGGAGCTCTGTCGTCAGCAACCCGGGGTTGGCGGTGCAGGCCGCCTTCGCGATGCGCACCGCAGCGTCGGCGCTGACGACGACGCCGTCCTCTGTGGTGAGGGATTCCTCCTCGCGCACCAACTCGGAGAACGGTGCACCGCAGAGGGCGGCCAGGGCCTCCTGGTCGTGGACCGTCATCCTGCTGCCGGGGAACGCGCGTGCGGTCATCACCGTTTCCGGCACCACGGCAGCGAGCACGACGAGCGCTGCCGAGTAGTCGGGACGGTGGGACGCGCGATGCGATCGCTCGATCTCGCCGCGTCTCCGTTCGCGCGCGTCGAACTCCTCCACGCCGGCCCACGGCCCCTTCAGCCGCCGGAGGCCCACGGTCGCGCGCTGCCCGGACCGCGGCCCCTCCAGGTGCTCGATCTCCATCTGGATCGTCGTGGGGGTGCGGTGCTCCCCGACGATCCGCACCCTCCGGGACGGGCCCTCGTCCTGCGACCGGAAGATCCATTCCGCGCCCCGCGGGATACCCGCCGCCACCTCCTCCATCGCGCGCAGTCGCTCCGCGGGTGTCAATGTGGTCATGTGCCCTCCATCCTCGTGTGTGTGGGACGAGTCTGGAGCGTGGCCCGCACGGGGCGCAGCACCGGGGCGACGGGCTGGGGACAAGGCGCCGGCACCCCAGCCTGTGGACACGCCGGCTGCCTCTCAGCGAGGCAGGACGCCCTTCCGCTCGTCCCCGAGCGGCACGGGATCGAGGAGGTACATGTCGGTGGGGGCGGACCGGAGCCCGGCGCTCAGTTCACCGAGGCGCGCGATCGCCGGTCCCGCCAGGTGCGCCTCGAGGTCCGCGCGCGAGGCCCAGCGCTCCACCATGACGATCGTCCCGCCGTCCTCCGCCACGTGCGCGGCGTACAGCTCGCAGCCCTGCTCCGCGTGCACGAGGGGCGAGACCTCCCGGAAGGCCTCGAGCTGGGCCGGGACCATCCCGGGCTTGACGTGGATCAGCGCCACCACCGTGACGGCACCGGACATGACGAGTACCTGCCTCTCGACTGTGGAAGCACTACCGTAGCGGGATGCCGGGCAAGCAGGGCGCCGAGTGGTGGCGCGAAGCCGTCGTGTACCAGGTCTACCCGCGGTCCTTCGCGGACTCGGACGGCGACGGCGAGGGGGACCTGCGCGGCGTCGTCGCGCACCTCGACCACCTCGTCAGCCTCGGGGTGGACGCGCTCTGGCTGAACCCCTTCTACCCCTCGCCGGGCGTGGACGGCGGCTACGACATCGCGGACCACTGCGACGTCGACCCCCGCTACGGGACGCTGGCGGACTTTGACACCCTCGTCACCGCCGCACACGCCCGCGGGCTCCGGGTGATCGTCGACGTCGTCCCGAACCACGTCTCGGACGCCCACCCGTGGTTCCGGGCCGTCCTCGCCTCCGGCCCCGGATCGCCGGAGCGAGCCCGGTTCCACGTCCGGCCCGGGCGCGGCCCGGACGGTGCGGAGCCCCCCAGCACCTGGACGAGCGTGTTCGGTGGGCCGTCGTGGACCCGCATCACCGAGCCGGACGGCACGCCGGGGGAGTGGTACTACCACCTGTTCGCGCCCGAACAGCCGGACCTCAACTGGAAGAACCCGGAGGTGCTCGCCGAGTTCGCGCGGGTGCTGCGGTTCTGGCTGGACCGCGGCGTGGACGGCTTCCGCGTCGACGCCGCCGACGCGCTCATCAAGGACACCACCTGGCCGGACACCCCGGGCGGCTGGCCGGTGATCCCGAAGGACGCGTCCTCCCCGGTCCACGAGGTCTACCGTGCCCTGCGCCGCGTCCTCGACTCCTACCCCGGGGACCGCATGGCCGTGGTGGAGACCGGAGCTCCCGATGACGTGGTGGCCCTCTTCCTCCGCCCGGACGAGATGCACCTCGCCTTCAACCTCCGGTTCGCGAAGGCCGCGTGGGACGCCGGCGAGTTGCAGGCGGCGATCACGGAGTCCCTGGCGGCGAACGCGGCGATGGGGGCGCCCGTCACCTGGGTTCTCGACAACCACGACAACCCCCGCTCCGTCACCCGGTTCGCCGCCGGGATACGGCTGGAGGGCGACTACGCGCCCACCTCGACGGGTGGCGACGGCGTGGCCGACCTCGCCCGCGGCCTGCGGCGGGCGCGGGCCGCGGCCCTCCTGATGCTCGCGCTGCCCGGTGCCGCCTACCTCTACCAGGGCCAGGAACTCGGCCTGCCCAACGTGGACGACCTGCCGGACGAGGCCCTCCAGGACCCCGTCTTCCGCCGCTCCGGTGGGACCGAGCGTGGGCGTGACGGCTGCCGGGTGCCGCTGCCCTGGCGCGGCGAGGTACCCCCGTTCGGGTTCTCGCCCGACGGCGTGGCCACCTGGCTGCCCCAGCCGCCGGCGTGGCGGGACCTCACCGTCGCCACGCAGGAGGCTGACCCCTCCTCGACGTTGTGGCTGTTCCGTCGGGCGCTCGCGTTGCGGCGGGCGGAGCCGAGCCTGCGGCGCGGCACCGTGGCGTGGCTGGAGCCGTCCAGTCCAGGGGAGGACGCGCTCCGGCTCCGGCGGAAGGCCGGCGGGGGACGGGCGCTCGTCGTCGTGGTGAACTTCGGGGTGGAGCCGGTGCCGCTGCCGGCGGGGGAGGTGCTGCTGGCCAGCGCGCCCGTGGCCGTGGGCGGCGGGCTGCCGGGGGAGGCGACGGCTGTCGTCGTTCCCGCGGGCGGCTAGGCTGGGCGCACTGACGGGAGGGACGGAACGAGTGGGCGCGACCCTGAGCAAGGACGGCAGCGTCCACGTGACCGACGAGCGGTTCAACACCGTCTCGCACCTCGTGGCCGCCTGCTTCGCGCTCCTCGGCGCGGCGCTGCTGATCAGCCAGGCGGCAGCCCAAGGCGACCCGTGGAAGATCGTGGGGCTCAGCGTCTACGGGCTCTCGCTGGTCTCGCTGTTCGTGTTCTCCACGCTGCACCACGGCCTGGACCGCGGCCCACGCTTCAACGAGCTGATGCGCACGTTCGACTACCTCTCCGTCTTCCTCCTCATCGCGGGCACGATCACGCCGCTCGTGCTGGTGCTTTTCCGCACGGTGTTCGGCTGGACGGTGTTCGGCGTGGTGTGGGCGATCGCGGCGCTGGGGATCACGCTGCGCTCGGTGTACCCGGGCCTGCCCAAGTACGTCACCAACACCTTCTTCATCACGCTCGGCTGGCTGCCGGTGGTGCTGGTGCTGGGGGACATGTCACTGCCGCTGGGGGCGTTGGCGCTGCTCGCGGCTGGTGGCCTGGCGTACAGCGCGGGCTTCGCGGTGTTCGTGCTGGAACGGCCGAACCCGTGGCCGGGAGTGTTCGGGTTCCACGAACTGTGGCACCTGCTGGTGGTCCTCGCCGCGCTGCTGCACTACTTGTTGATGTACTGGTTCGTTCTGCCCGCCTGACGGGGCGGGATTCGACGGCCTGACGGGGCGGGATTCGACGGCGGCGCCGGTGATGAGCCGGACCGTCCGTGCGCCCGGATCGCAGGCGGAGGCTTGAGGGCGGAGTCCGGGGATTCCTTGCGGGGACGTGAGTTCTGAGGGTGGCGCCCGCTGAGCCGGCTCCGGATGAGGTCGGAGG
>DBQX01000059.1 GCA_002305415.1 Actinomycetales bacterium UBA1383
CGAGGAACGATCGCTGGCCGGCGACCTCGGTGGGAAGGATGCCGTGGACGGCGATGCAGTCGGGGTCGAACCTGCTGAACAACCGCGGCGGCCGCATCAGCGAGCCCCACGTCTCCCGCACCGCCCCGCCCCGCACGACGGCGAGCCCGACCTGGATCGGCGAGGACCGGTAGCGGTTGGCGGTCTCCCAGTCGATGGCGACGAAGTCGAGGCTCATGAGCTGCGCCGCTCCCCTCTGTCAGGCGGTCCTGACGTGAGGGTATGGCAGGATGGCCTGACGATCAAAGACGCGCACCGTCTCACTCCGGGAAGGAGCTCACATGGAGGCCCACCTCGGCATCGTGGCCCGGATCTCCGCCGAGATCGCCGACGCCCACGAGCGGCTCGAGGCCGCGGTCCGCGATGCCCGGGCCGACGGCGCGACCTGGGCCCAGATCGGCGCCGCCGCGGGAATCACGCGGCAGGCGGCCCACGAGCGCTGGGGTCACCTCCCGCGTGCCGGATGCCCCCGGGCCGAGTGTGACTGCACGGACCACTTCAGCAGCACCTCCTGCGAGTGCGGGCACGGACCGGGCCGCGGCCACCACGTCCGCCGGGTGCCGGAGGCCGCCGGGCACTGACCGCGCACCCCGGCTGTGGACGGTCCCATCCCGAACGCCGACTGCGGCCGCAGGGGGTCTTCCGCACGCCGTTCCGCCGCCTGATACTTGTCCCATGGCGCGGGGCAAGATGGCACGGATGAGGGAGGCGCTCGCCGCTGCCCTCGGAGCGCCCCGCCCGGATGACGGTCCCGTGGCGGGCGAGGCCGCCCTCGACGTCGTCGACCTCCGGGAGATCGAGGACACCTTCGCCCAGATCGAGCACGACCTGCACCGCAGCCTGCTCCAGCTCGTCCACGCCCGGCTCGAACTCGTGATGGCGCGGCGGGCGCCGGTCGCCGCCCTGCGCGAGTCGCCGGCTGACCACACCGCGCGCGTCTGCTTCGCCGACTGCACCACCGTGATCGCGGAGTCCCGCCCGCCCGGACGCCTCGGCCACCTCGCGGTCGAGGTGCTCCGTGCGCGTCACCGAACGCTGCTCGAGGCGGTCCGTCTGGACCCCACGGGCGTGGAGATGCGCTTCGCCCTCTCCGGCGGCCGGCGGTTCACCGCGTGGGCCGTGGGGCTCGACCAGGGAGACTGACCTCTCAGGACTCCGGCTGTTGCGTCGCCTTCCGCACGTGTTCCCTGACGAGCTCCTCCATGAGCCGGCCCTGCACGAGCGCCAGTGCGTTGAGCCGCCCCTCCGGGGGCAGGGTTCCGAGCAGCGCCACGACGGCGTCGACGACGTCGCCAGTCGGCGGGCCCGCTGCCGGTGCGGCAATCGGTGTGGCCGGTGGTGCCTCCTGCATCAGCACCGCCGCTGCCGCTCCCCGCGGGGGTGAGCTGGCTATGCCCTGTGCATCACGTGCATAGGCGGGGTTACCGAACCACCCGGGGGACGGCGCGACGCCGGCACCCGCGGCGAGGACGATCTCCTCGACGGGCAGGCCCAGGACGCCCGCCAGCCGGCGCGCGGAGGCGACCGAGGGCGCCCGGATCCCGCTCTCCAACTGCGCGATGAAGGGGTACGACAGTCCGGTGGCCGCCGCCACGTCCTTGCGGGAGAGCCCCAGGGCGGCGCGGCGCGCGCGCAGCAGCCGGGCGAGGTCGGGATGCCTGGCCGTCTCACCGCTCCCGCTCGGCCCCGACGATTCTATGCTCATTGCATTGCGCTCTCTGCCACTGACTGCTATGCTCGTAGCATCATATCGCATCAGTGAAGGGGATCCCATGCGCATCGCCACCACGCTGGACGTCGACGTCCTCGCCCTCGAGTCCGACTCCCGCCTCTCCGTCCTCCTCGAGCTCACGGCGCCCGTCGACGAGGCCGGCCGCGCCTCCCGGCCCGCCTCCACCCTCGAGGTCGTCCTCGACCGGTCGGGATCCATGTCCGGCCCGCCCCTCGAGGGGGCGAAGCGGGCGTTGCTCGCCGTCGTCGACCGCCTGGACCCCCGCGACAGCCTCGGTGTCGTCGCCTTCGACGACCGGGCCCGCATCGTCATCCCGGCCGGCCCGCTCGCGGACAAGGCGGCCGCGCGCCGGGCGATCGCGGCGATCCAGCCGGGCGGCATGACCGACCTGGCCGCCGGCTACCTCACCGGCCTGCAGGAGGCGCGCCGCGCCGCGGGTGAGGCGGGCGCCACCCTGATCCTCGTCAGCGACGGCCACGCCAACGCCGGCGAGACCAACCCGGACGTCCTCGGGAGCGTCGCGGCCCGCGCCCGCGCGGAGGGGGTGACGACGTCGTCGCTCGGCTACGGACTCGGCTACGACGAGCGCCTCCTCTCGGCCATCGCCCGCGGGGGCGGCGGCAACGAGGCGTTCGCGCAGGACCCCGACGCGGCCGGCCGCGCCATCGCTGGCGAGGTGGAGGGCCTGCTGAGCCAGGCGGTTCAGGCGGCGACGCTGCTGGTGGAGATGTCTCCCCAGGTGCGCGGGCTGCGGGTGGTCAACGAGCTCCCCGCGAACCCCGTCCCGCAGGGTGTGCTCGTGGAGATCGGCGGGCTGTACGCGGGCGAGAGCCGCAGGATCCTCCTGACGTTCGACATCCCGGGGGTCGCCGCGCTGGGCCTCCTGCAGGTGGCGACGCTGACGTTCTCCTGGGTGGCGCTGCCCGCGCTCGAGGCGCAGACGGTGACGGTGCCGGTGCATGTGAACGTGGTGCCGGGCGACGTCGCGGCTGGGCTGGTACCGGATCCCGTGGTCCGCACGGAACTGGCCTACCTCGAGGCGCAGCGGGCCAAGCGGACGGCCTCCACCCTCCTCAGCCAGGGTGACACCGCCGGCGCAGTGCACGCCCTCCGCACGAGTGCCGCGTCAGTGGCCATGGCGATGGCGTCCGCGCCCGCCAGCATGGTCGCCGACCTCTCTGACGAGTCCCGGGAACTCGACGAGCTCCTCGCCGACGTCCGCGACGGGCAGGTGTCCCGGGCGGCGAAGTCGTCGTCGGCCACCGCGGCGAGGAAGTCGCGGACGCGCGGGCGGCCGACGACCTGACCTCCGCCAGCCCGCGCTGCCGGCCCCGGGGCTACTGAACGATGGCGCGCAGGTCCTGCAGCGCGCCGTCACCGCCGCGGCGGTAGGCGTCCCAGTCGCGCCCCTTGCCGGTGGCGGACCGGGTGCCCCACTCGGCGGCCGCGGCGTCGAGGATGGCGTGGACGTCGTCGTCGGGGCGGCGGCGGAGCAGGCGGACGAGGATCCCGAGGGCGGCCGCCTCACCCTCGCGCAGCTTGGCGCCCTCGTGCGACGAGAGAGAGCCGTCGATGCGGCAGGCCGCGCCACCGCCCAGGAGGTCGGACCACGCGGCCGTGGCCGCGGCCCTGCGGGCGGTGACGAGGGGGAGGAGCTGCGCGGGGGTCTGGGTCACGATGGTGGAACGCGGCCCCGACGGCGGGCTATTCCGCGCGACGGCGCCGCGGGGCGGCGTGGGCCCGCGCCGGCCGTCCACCCGAAGCCCTCGTGGCCCGCTGGGGCTGCGCCACGGGCTTGCGGGCCGCTGCGAGGGGGGCGTGGTCGGGGTTCACCGCCGCGGCGACTGCGCCCACGAGGGCCCGCACCCGCGGGTCGGCGGCGCGCACCGTGGCCGGGACGGCAGCGATCCTCGCCGCGCGCGCGGTGGCGCGGAAGTCGTCGCGCTGCTCGGGGAGCACGAGCGTGACGACGTCGCCGCCGTGGCCGGCGCGGGCGGTGCGGCCGGAACGGTGCAGGTAGGCCTTGTGCTCGGCGGGCGGATCGACGTGCACGACGAGTTCGACGTCGTCGACGTGGATCCCCCGGGCGGCGATGTCGGTGGCGACCATCACCCGGACCTCGCCGGAGTGGAACGCCTCCAGACCGCGCTCGCGGGCGTTCTGGGAGAGGTTCCCGTGCAACTCGACAGCCGGGATACCGGCGGCGGTGAGCTGGCGCGCCAGCTTCTTGGCCTGGTGCTTGGTGCGGGTGAAGAGGAGGCGACGGCCGGTGCCGGACGCGAGGGTGTGGACGACCTCGGACTTGGCCGTGACGTCGGGCACCAGGAAGACGTGGTGCTCCATGTCGGCCACCGGCGCGGCGGCGGGGTCGACGCTGTGCTCGCAGGGCTGGTGGAGGAACTGCGTGACGAGCCGCTCGACGCCGCGGTCCAGCGTGGCGGAGAAGAGCAGCCGCTGGCCGCCGGCTGGCGTGGCGCGGAGGATCCGGGTGACGCCGGGGAGGAAGCCGAGGTCGGCCATGTGGTCGGCCTCGTCGAGGACCGTGATCGCGACGTGGTCGAGGGAGATGTGGCGCTGGCCCATCAGGTCCTCGAGGCGGCCGGGGGTGGCCACCACGATGTCGACGCCGCGGCGGAGCTTGTCCACCTGAGGGTTCTGGTTCACGCCGCCGAAGATGGTCATGGTGGTGAGGCCGACGGCGTTCCCGAGGGGCGTGATCGTGTCGGCGATCTGGGTGGCCAGTTCCCGGGTGGGGGCGAGGACGAGCGCGCGCGGCTTGCCGGGCACGGAGCGCCGGGGCACGTCCTGGCCGGAGGGGACGATGCCCGCGAGGCGGGCCACCACCGGCAGGGCGAACGCGATGGTCTTGCCGGAGCCGGTGCGGCCGCGGCCGAGCACGTCCCGACCCGCGAGCGTGTCGGGGAGTGTGGCGGTCTGGATGGGGAACGGGGCGGTGATGCCCCGCTCGGCGAGGCTGTCCACGAGTGCGAGGGGCACTCCGAGGGCAGCGAAGGGTGAAGTGGGACGGATGGGCATGAATACTCTCTCAGGTCTGTGGGTCACCGCCGGCAGAAGCTCGATCGTCAACGGCGGGATCTCGCACCCCCGGTGCGGGGGGATCCGGCCGGCGCGGAAGGCCGTGCAGTGCAGTGTCGGGGCGCC
>DBQX01000130.1 GCA_002305415.1 Actinomycetales bacterium UBA1383
CGCGCCTTCGTCGCGGGGACGAGGACGTCGCTCCCGCACCTGGTGCAGTACGCGCTCGCCACGTCCAGGATCTGCCCACAGTTGTCGCAGATGACCGACCGACCCATGCCGACTCCTCACCGACCAGGCGGGGCCCCCTGCCCCTGAGCGAACGCTAGCGCCGCTCACCCCTCGGGCGGTGGGCCGATCGGCCCGTGTCACCGCCTCCCGAGGCCGTATCTTCGCTGGCAGAGGAGGGCCCCATGACCACACCATCCACGCCCGCCGCGGCACCCGTGACCCCGGGGCGCATCGAGTGGCGGTACGACATCCCCCTGCTCACGAGCCGCTTCATGCTGTGGGACTTCCTGCGCGTCACGCTGCTCTCGGCCGGGATCATGTACGTCATCGTGATCGTGGCGGGCCTGGTGTTCGGCCAGGAGCTGATCCTCCTGCCGTGGCAGGTGCCGGCGATCATCGTGGGGGTGCTGCTGGCGCTCTTCGTGCTCGCGTCCCTCCTGTTGGGGAACCGGCAGGGCGCCCGGTTCGCGGTGGACGCGAAGGGGGTCGAGTACCACGCCGAGAAGCGCGAGAGCCGGATGAACCGGATCGTCGCGACTGTGGGCGCCCTCATGGGCAGCCCCACCACCGCGGGCGCAGGAGCGCTCGCGATGTCACGCGAGCACCTGCGCCTCGAGTGGGAGGGCATCCGGGAGGTCCGGTACTACCCCGCCGCGCGCGTGATCGCGATCCGCAACTCGTGGCGCACGATGCTGCGGCTCCACTGTCCGCCCGAGCTGTACGACGACGTCGCGGCCACCGTCCGCCACCACCACGCGGCCACGCCCCCGGCCGCCTGATCAGAATCCCGCGGCGCACGCGAGGCGCGCGGTGAGGTCCGGGTCCTGGGGTACGGCCTCGCCGTCGAGGGTGAGGATCGGACAGATGCCACGGACGGTGGACACGAGCCATGCGCCGTCGGCGGTGAGCAGGTCCGCCGGGCGCAGCAGCTCGCGGCCCGGGGTGAGCCCGAACTCCGCGGCCGCCTCGAGGATCACGCTGACCGTGACGGACTCGAGCACCCCGGTCCCGCCGCTGGGGACGGCCAGCAGCCGGCCCTCGCGCGCGACGAGCAGGCCGGAGGTGGGGCCCTCGAGGGCGTAGCCGTCGGTGGAGGTGAAGAGGACGTCGTCGGCGCCGCGGGCGAGCGCCTCCCGCTTCGCGGCCACGTTGACGCCGTAGGAGAGCGACTTCGCGCCGCCGAGCAGCCATGGCGCGGCGGTGAACACGTCGGAGGCGCGGCCGTTGCTGAGCGTCACCACGCGCAGGCCGGCGCGGGCGCGGGCGAGGGTGGCGCCGTCGGCGGCGGTGAGCAGCAGGTAGGACGTCGGGTGGCCGGGCCGGTGCTCGGGGCCNNGCGCCAGGCGGCGAGGTCCGGGGCGGGGAGGCTGAGGGCCGCGGCCGAGTGCGCGAACCGCGCGAGGTGGCGCTCGAGGTGGTCGGCGCGCGTGCCGGCGTCGTCATGGACCACCCGGGCGGTGTCGAAGCAGCCGTCGCCGCGGGTGAGGCCGGTGTCGTCGGCGAGGAGGAACGGGGTGTCCGGGTCGACGACGCCGCGCCCCAGCACCGCGACCAACTGTCGGGTCATGGGGCAAGGGTAGGCCCTGATCCCGGAGACTCCGGCCCCGGCGAAGTCCGCTACCGCCGTCGCGCACCCCTCGCGCTGCCCGCTCCGCCACCACCGAGCGTCATGGACGCGCCGAGCAGGAACCCGAAGTCGTACCAACCGCCGGTGTTGTTCACCTCGTAGACGCTGACCGTGTCCGTGAACAACGAGATCACGAACGCCACCGGCGCGATGAGGCCGTGCCACAGCCCGAGCCAGAAACCCGCCGCGTCCGGACCCCCCACCGCTGGATTGGGCCCGGCGGCACAGGAGGCCAGCATCCCGGTCATCACCACCAGCAGGACCACGGTCGCTGTCTTCCTCACGTCCCCAGCGTGGCACCACGCCCGCGCTGCCGTGGGACGATGACGCTCGCCGTCTGCCTGGTTTCCGACCGCGCGGGTACCCGGCTCCGGGACCTCTGGTATCGGCGGCGACCCGGCGGCGCTCACTCCGCGCGGGTGAGGGTGACGGCGAGGGCGCCGTCGTCGGTGCGCAGCTCGAGCCGCGGGCCCTCCAGCTGGACGGTGGCCACCGACTCGAGCGCCCGGAGGAACTGCGCCTCCTGCTCCATGACCCCCTCGGGCCCGGCGCAGAACATGCGCGTGGCGGCGGGGGGTCCGATCGTCAGGCGGTCGCCGTCACCGTGCCACGAGGCGTGGTAGCGGTTGCAGCCCGCGCGGCCACTGAGCGTGCCCTCCGCGAACGCGAGGGTCAGCTCCGTCCCGGGGAGGACGCTGACGACGGCCTGGCGGCCGTTGTTGTACGCGGTGACCAGCCACGACGTGCCGGCCAGCTCCCGGCTCTGCGCCGTGAAGGTGGCGCGCGCGGCACCGGACGCGTCCCGGAGCACGAGGACCTCCCCCTCGACGACGGCGCTGGCCGCGTCCCGCAGCGCGGCGGCGAAGGCGTCGGCCTGCCGCATCACCGGCTCGGGGCAGGCCATCAGGGTGGTCGCGAGGCCGGGCGCGAGCGCGAATCCGCCGCCCTCGCCCGTGTACGCGCCGCGATACCGGTTGCAGCCATCCGTGCCCATCACGGCACCACCCGCCACGGTGAGGGTCACCACCGTCCCGGGCAACGCGGGTGCGTCCCCCAGCGCGGTGAGGATCCACGTGGTGCCCTCGAGGCTCCGCTCCATGTGCCACCCCTTCCTCCGGATCGACCTGGCGGGCCGCTCAGCGGGCCCGCACGTAGAGCGCCCGTTTGCCCGATCCCGGCAGCGCCCGCTCCTTCAGCTGGAACGCCGCCTCGGAACGCACGAGGTCGCTGAGCTTCTTGTAGCCGTAGAGCCGGGCGTCGAAGTCCGGCTGCAGCTTGTTGAGGTAGCTCCCGAACGCGGAGAGCGTGGCCCATCCGGTCTCGTCGCTGGCGTTCTCCAGGGCCTCCAGCATGAACTCCAGCGGCACCGGCTGCGGCGGGCTCGACCCGCCGGACGGTGCCGCCTCGGCGCGTGCACCCTCCTCGGCGGGCTGCAGCAGGTCGGTGAACACGAACTTGTGGCAGGCGTTCCGGAACGCCTCGGGGGTCTTCCGTTCCCCGAAGCCGAGCACGGTCAGGCCCTCCTCGCGGATCCGCAGGGCGAGGCCCGTGAAGTCGCTATCGGAGGAGACGAGGCAGAACCCGTCGAAGCGCCGGGTGTAGAGGAGGTCCATCGCGTCGATGATGAGCATCGAGTCGGTGGCGTTCTTGCCCGTGGTGTAGGCGAACTGCTGGACGGGCTTGATGGCGTGCCGGTTGAGCGACTTCTTCCACTGCGCGCTGCTGGATGCGGTGAAGTCCCCGTAGATGCGCCGCACGGTGGCCTCACCGTACGTCGCGATCTCGGCCAGCAGCCCGTCGATCTTCGCCGCCTGGGCGTTGTCCGCGTCGATGAGGACGGCGAACTTCGGGAGGGACTCGTCCCCGCCACCGATCGGCTCGCGGTCCCTGTCCATCACGCCTCCTCCGTCGCCCCTCATGCTATGCCCACGCCCCCGCGGACGCCGGGCGGCGTAGTCTCGGATCATGAGCGCGCCCGATGACGCCACGCCCCACAGCCTCGCCGAACGCCACTCGCTGGACGGCAGGATCGCCGTCGTGACGGGCGGCAGCCGGGGCCTCGGGCTCGCGATCGCGCGGCTCCTGGCGTCGCGCGGCGCGACCGTCGTGATCGGCGCCCGCGACCAGCAGCGGGTGGACGACGCCGTCGCCCGCCTCACGGCGAGCGGGATGCGGGTGCATGGGCGGGCGTGCGACGTCGGCGACTTCAGCGACGTCGAGGCCCTCCGAGACGACGCCCTCGCCCACGGCGGGCTCGACATCTGGGTGAACAACGCCGGCGCGGCGGGGCTGTACGGCCCCACCCACCTCACGCCACCCGCGACGTTCGAGCGCGTGGTGCGCACGAACATCCTGGGGACCTTCCACGGCTGCCGCGCCGTCCTGCCGGGGATGATCGAGCGCGGTGACGGGCACGTCGTGAACCTCTACGGCCGCGGTGCGAGCAAGCCGGTGCCCCTGCAGAACGCCTACGCCTCCTCCAAGGCCTGGGTGCGGACCTTCACGCGCACGCTGCAGCAGGAGCTGAAGGGCACGGGCGTGCATGTCCACGGCTTCAACCCCGGTCTCGTGACCACGGACATGCTCGGGGAGGTGACGGTGGTGCCCGGCTACGAGGACAAGGTCAGGGCGCTCCCCGTGGTGGTGGGTCTGTGGGGCCAGCCGCCGGAGGTCGCCGCCCTCCCGGTTCTCGGCCTGGTCTCCGGCCGGGCGCGGGAGTACCGCGACCTCACCCCGCGGCGTGCCGTCACCCGGGCCGCGCGCTCGGTGGCCGCGGGCCGCCTCCGCCCGGAGCGCCGGATGCCCATGGAGATCCGCACCGCCGAGTGATCACTGCGGCGTGACCGGGACGTACCGCTCCACGTAGCGCCGCTGGGCCGGGGTCTCGATCATGCTCCAGCGCACGCCCCGGACCCGCGCGATCGCCTCCGCCGCGGTGTCGCCGAACTCCATCGCGAGCAGCGCGGCCACGAGCCCGGTGCGCCCGAGCCCGGCACGGCAGTGCACCACCACCCGCCCCCCGGCGCGAAGGACCTCCTTCAGCTCCGCCGCCAACGCCGGCCAGGCCTCCTCGAAGCGGGTGTCGGGCGGGTGCATGTCCGGGATGGGGGCGTGGCGCCAGCGCATCCCGGCCGCCTCGACGGCGGCACGGAGTTCCGGCACCCCGAGCAGGGCCAGCTCGTGGTCCTCGACGAGGGTGACGACGACGTCGGCCCCCCAGTCCCGGATCGCCGCGATGTCCGCGTCGAGGTCCCGGGACCAGAGGAAGCCCCACGGGTAGGGCGGGGTCTTCCCCGGGCAGGGGGTCATGCCGACGCGACCGCCGGCCGGGCCGACCTCGAAGGATCCCACCCGCAGTGGGCGGGGCCTGCCCGGCACGTCGATCCTCACGCCCCCAATGGTGCCAGCAGGCGGCACGCGGGGCCCGCGTCAGGGCTGCTGGGCTGTCTGCTGGCCCCGGTCGAGGGAGTTCGGGCTGCCGAAGTCCGTGTCGAGGGCGTAGCGGCCGGTCACCGCCGGCCACGCCTCACCCTCCGGCAGTGCGCTGTGCAGGAACTGCTCGCCGGTGTCGTGCAGGGAGGAGTTGTCGTTGATGGGGTCGAACACGTCGGAGTCCGCGAGGTGCTCGCACCGTTCGTTGTTCGTCGTGACGGTGGTGACGGCGCCGTCGATGGGGTTCCCGTCGATGTCGACGGGGACGTAGTCCCACGGCGCGTTCATGTGGGCGCGATCGGTGAGCCAGAGGTCCAGCATCTGGTAGTCCTGTCCAGGGATCTCCTTGTCCCCGACGTGGTGGGCGGTGGCGGGGAGCGCCACTGTGAGCGCGAGCGCGGTGAGGGGAACGGCGCACGCAAGTGTCCTGATCTTCATCATTCTCCTGTCGACGGTGACAGGCGGCCCGGGCAGCGTCGCCGCGGGCTGCCGAGGAGAAGTCTGCCCCCCGGCGGGCCGCGCCGGGGCACCGACGGGTTAAGCGTTGGTGGAGAAACGGGTACTCACCCCGGCCCGCCACTGCACTATTGCCTCGCGCAGTTCGTCCTTGCGTGCGGGCGAGGCGAAGGCGCCGTCGACCGAGTTGGCCGCGAGGGTGGCCAGCGCGTCGGCGTCGAGACCGAACGCGTCCCGGACAGCGGCGAAGTTGTCGTCCACGTAGCCCCCGAAGTAGGCGGGGTCGTCGGAGTTGACGCAGACGTTGAGGCCCGCGGCCAGCATCCGCGGCAACGGGTGCTCCGCCAGGGAGGGCACCGCGTGCAGCCGGACGTTGGAGAGCGGGCACACCGTCAGCGGCACGCGATCGCGGACGAGTCGCTCCACCAGGGCCGGGTCCTCCACCGACCGGATCCCGTGGTCGATCCGCTCCGCGTGGAGCAGGTCGAGGCTGTCGCGCACGAACACGGCCGGTCCCTCCTCGCCGGCGTGGGCGATGCGGTGCAGGCCGAGGGCACCCGCCCGGGCGAACAGGTCCACGAACAGCGACGGCGGGTGGCCCACCTCCGCCGAGTCCAGGCCGATCCCGGCGATCGGGGCGCGCAGGGCGAGCAGCTCGGTGAGGACGGCGTCGGCCTCCGCGGCGGGACGGTCACGGAGGAACGCGGCGAAGAGGTCCGTCGTGACGCCGAGCTCGTCCTCGGCCGCCGCGAGCGCCGCCGCGATGCCCTCGACCACGGCGCCGAGCGGGACGCCACGGATCAGGTGGGCCTGGGGATCGAACATGATCTCCGCATGCATGACCCCGCCTGCCGCGGCACGGCGCAGGTAGGCCGCCGTCAACGACTCGAAGTCCTCCGGGGTGCGCAGGACCGCCATGTTCTCGTAGTAGAGGTCGAGGAACGACTGGAGGTCCGTGAACTCGTAACGGCGGCGAAGTGCGGCCGCATCGGGCGTGGGCAGGGCGATGCCGTTGCGCTCGGCGAGTTCGAGCACCATCGGCACCTCGAGCGTGCCCTCGATGTGGAGGTGGAGTTCCGCGCAGGGTGGCGTGTCCGTTGCCATACAGCCATGATGACGCGTCCCCCCGAAATCGGTGGCGGGATCCGCGGCCAGCGGGGACCCTGAGGTCATGCCTGCTGCGACGGTGGCCTGATGGCCCTCGCCGTCTGCGCGCTGTTCGACCGGAGGGGGGAGCGCGCCATCCGCGAACTCTGGGGCCGCCTCGAGGCCGCGGGCGTTCCGACCCTGCTGTCACTCACCCACGGTCGCCACCGCGCGCACCTGTCCTACGCCGTCGCGCTCGCCTGGGACCTGGGGAGGGTGACCGACGCCGTCACCGCCCTTCCCACCGGTGGCCCCTTCACCATCGCGTTCCACGGCACGCTCCTCTTCCCCCGCGGGCGGGCGGCACTCGCCGCCTCGATCCCGGCCGACGTCGCCGCGCGCCAGGAGCGGGTGGCGCGCGCGGTCGCGGGAGCCGGCGCGCTGGTGCACCACCACTACGAGCCGGGCCAGTGGGTGCCGCACGTGTCGGTGGCGACGCGGGTGAAGCGCGCGCAGCTGCCCGTGGTGGCGCGACTCGTCCACGACGTGCTGCCCCTCAGCGTGGAGGTGACAGGAGCGGCGCTGATCGACTCCGGGACCGGGGAGGCCTGGCCGATTCCCGGTATCCCCTAGCCCACCCGCGTGAGATACGCCGCAGTTCCGCCTCCCACCTGCGCCGTTAGGATTGTGTCCCATGTACATGGCCCGCGCTCCCCGCCACGCGTCGCTGACGCCGCGCGGGGCGCGGACCAGGGCGCCCCACCGGTGGCTCCCCTGGGCGCGTGGGGCGCTCGCCGTCGTCCTCACCCTCGTCCTCGCCGCCGCGATCGCCCTGGGCCTGGAGTGGGTCCACGCGCTCAACGACCCCTGGAAGGAACCGGCGGAGCGGTTCGCCGCCCTGCAACCGGACGTCCTCGGCCTCGGCGTGCTGATCACCTGGGCTGCCGTGGTGCTGCTCCTGGCGCTCACCGGCAGCGGCTGGCTCACGGCCGGGATCGCGCTCGCGGGAGCCGTGTTCGTGGGGTTCGCGGACTGGTTCAAGATGCGGCTGCGCAACGAGCCGCTGTTCCCCACGGACGTGGGCTACCTGAGGGAGGCCGGGCTGCTGGTCGACAGCGTCGGCGTCGCCCGCGTCGTCGCGCTGTTCGGGGCCCTCGCGGCGATCGTCGCCGCATCCTGGGGCCTGTCCCGCGCGGTGGCGCGGCTGACCCGCGGGCGCTGGCGCGCGACGACGTCCCGACGGCGGTCGGTCGCGCTGCGGGTGGCCTGCGGCTCCGTCGCGGCCGCGGTGGTGCTGAGCGCCGTCTCCTTCAACCAGGAGGACAACCTGACCCGCCGCGCCTATGACACGGCGGGCGCGTTCTGGGCGCCGTGGAGCCAGCTGGACAACTACGCCAAGAACGGCTTCCTCGCCGGGCTGCTGTACAACCTGCCCGCGACGGCCATGGACCGGCCTCCGGACTACAGCGCGGAGACCATGGCCGGGCTCGTCGAGCGCTACCGCGCCGTGGCGGCCGGGGTCAATGCCACGCGCGACCCGGGCGCGCTGGCGAACACGAACATCGTGCTCGTGCTGGGGGAGAGCGTCGCGGACCCCGCGAACCTCGCGGGTGTGGAGCCGGCGGAGGACCCGCTGCCGTTCCTGCGGCAGCTCATCGCGGAGAACACCGGCGGCACCATGCTGAGCTCGGGCTACGGCGGCGGAACGGCCAACGTCGAGTTCGAGGTGCTGACCGGGATGGCGGTCAGCAACTTCCAGTCCCAGGTCCACAGTCCGTTCCAGATGCTCGTGGCGCAGGCCGAGTCCTTCCCGTCCTGGCTGGCCGTCCTCGGCGAGCCGGCGCGCGACACCCTCACGCTGCACCCGTACGTGCCGTCCTTCTACCGCCGCGAGGTGGTCTACCCGGTCCTTGGCTTCGGCCGGAGCGAGTTCATCGCGGACATGGGGCACACCGAGAAGGTGGAGGACGACCGGTACGTCTCCGACGCGGCGGTGTTCGCCGAGGTCATGGACGAGCTGCGGGCCGCGGATCGCCCGCTGCTGGTGAACGCCGTGACCATGCAGAACCACGGCCCGCAGGCCGGGTACTCCGACCCGGTCCCCGTCAGCGGCCCCCTGACCACCGACGAGGCCGCGACGATCGGCCAGTACCTCCGGGGCCTCGCCCACACCGACGCCGCCCTCCGGCAGTTCGTCGCCGACCTCGCGGCGTTCGAGGAGCCCACCATCGTGCTGTACTACGGCGACCACCTCGCCCCGGTGTGGCCGGCCGCCGTCCTCGAGCAGAGCGGACCGCGGGCACAGTACTCGACGCCCTGGGTGGTCTTCGCGAACTTCCCCACCACGAAGGTGCCCGCCGCCCCGCTCACGGGACCCAACCAGCTCGTCACCCAGATGCTCGGCGCCGCGGGCGCCCCGATCACGCCCTACGGCGCCCTGCTGGAGGCCGTGGCCGCCGAGGTGCCGGCGATGGAGACCACGATGATGCTGGATTCCGCCGGGGTCGTGGTCCCGTCCGAGGAGGGGCTCAGCGAGCGGGCACGCGCCGCGCTCGCGGACTACCGCCTGGTCCAGTACGACCTGACCGTGGGCGAGGGCTACGCGGCCGAGGCCCTGTTCGTCACACCTTCTGGGTGAGCCAGAGGGCGCGGTACGGGTCCACGGACAGCGTCCAGGGCATGAGCGAGTACTCGTAACCGGTCAGGCGCTCGTCCGCCACCACCCCGAGGTGGCCGCGGAGCAGGTCACAGCTGAGTTCCACGGTGTTCTCGGAGAAGTTGTACACCTGCACCATCACCCCGAGGGGGTGGGAGCGGCGGAGGATCAGCAGCCGCGAGTCCGGGCTGGGCACCACCCGGCTCTCGACGGCGCCGTGGAGGTGCGGGGTGGAGGCGCGCACGGCGATGAGGTGCTGGAAGTCGGCGTACAGGCGCGCGGCGGCGGCCTCGCGCCACTGGGACTCCGGCACTTCGGCCGTGGCGTCGGGGAGGGTGGGGGCCTCGCCGGACTCCCACGCGGCACCGGCTCGCGCCGCGACCTGCCAGTCCATCCGTGGGCGCCCCGCGGCTCCGCCATCACCTGACGGCGCGTTCAGGATCCCCACCTCGTCGCCCATCGCGAGCAGCGGCAGCCCACCGAAGCCGAGCGCCACGGAGTGCAGCAGGAGGATCCGGCGGATGGCGTCGTCCACCCCGAACGGGTCCCGCGCCTCGAGGGCGGCCTCGAGGCCGGCGAGGCTGGCGCACGTCCCGGCGACGCCGAGATCCTCCGCGGTACGGCCCGGGACGGGAATCCCGCGGGCGAACGAGCCCGGGAACTCACCGGTGTAGTACTCCTGCAGGAACGCGCGGTGCGAGTGGCCGTCCAGCGAGGCGCGCCGGGCGTCGTCGTCACTGAGGCGCCAGCGGAGCACGGAACGGGGACGCACGCGCGTGATCCAGGTGGCGCCGGACGGCTTGGGGGGCAGGGCGGCGATGGCGAACTCCATCATCCGCGTGTTGCGGCTCGCGAGCGCGCTCCAGGAGTGCACCGTGAGCGCGTCCAGCACGGCGAGGTCGGCGAGCTGCCCGTGGTGGGCGTGGGTCCCCAGGTAGAGCGCGGGTGAGTTCCCGACCGCGATGAGCGAGACCGCGGGCGCGGCGATCCGCAGTGCGGCCCGGAGGGCGTGCAGGAGGTGCTGTACCTCGGGCAGGTCCACGCAGGGAGTGCCCATCCGTGCCCAGAGGCGGGAGACCCCTGCCAGGAGCAGGCCCTCCACGCCCCGGTTGGCGAGCCGGACCATGAGGGCCAGGAACTCGGCGAAGACATCCGGGTTGGCCCAGTCCAGTTCCCACTCGCCGGGCTGGTGGCTGGTCCACACCCAGCCCCGAACGGCGTCGTCCCAGGTGAACAGGCTCGCTCCCGCGGCGCGTTGCGCGGTGCGCTCCCACGCGTCGGCCTCGATCCGGTCCCCGACGATGCGGAAGTACGCCCGGTACCGTGGGTCACCGGCGCGGGCGCGCGCCACCCAGGGGTGATCGTCGGCGACGTGGCTCAGCACGAGGTCGACCCCCACGCTCATGCCCCGCCGTCGGGTCTCCGCCGTGAGCGACTCGAGGCCGGCGAGCGCGGCGCCGTCGTCATCCCAGCGGTGCGTCCCGTTGTCCAGGCCCAGGTGTGTGACCCCCATCCACGCCAGGTAGTCCAGGTGTCCGGCCACGCCGGCGATGGTGCCCGCGAAGGACTCCGGGTCGGTGGCGTATCCGACCGTCTCGGGTCGCTGCGTCCAGTCCGGGCGGAGCAGCCGCCGTTCGTCCAGGAGTCGCAGCTCTCGGGGTCTCGCCGCGAAACCCTCCGCGAGGATCGCGGCGCAACGCTCGAGGAGCGACTCGGTCCCCTCGCCGTACACGGTGCGGAGGTTCTCCAGCACCTCGGGCCCCCAGCGCTCCACGCGCAGCCGGAAGGTGTCGGAGTCCTCCCCACGACCGGACTCGGGCAGCGGGAAAGCGCTGGCGGGATCGGTCATGGCAGGAAGCCTAGGGGGTCCGGCGAGGCGAAGTGGCTGGTCTCGGTGAACCCCGCCCGTCCGGCGAGGGCCTGACGATACCCTGACCACCAGGAGCGCACGGAGAGGTGACGGGGATGATCGGGCTCGATCTCGGGACCACCAACTGCAAGGCCGTCCTCCTGGACGGCGAGGGCCGGGTGCGGGCCACCGCCTCCCACGGCTACAGCCTGCAGGTGCCCCACCCGGGCTGGGCCGAGATGGACGTGCGGCACGTCTGGGAGGCCGTCACCGCGGTGCTGCGCGAGATGGCGGCATCGGAGACGCCACCGGGCGGGATCTCGTTCAGCGGCGCCATGCACAGCCTGTTCCCCGTTGCCGACGACGCCGGCACGCCGCTGTCCAACGCGATGACCTGGGCCGATGCCCGGGCGACCGCCGTCTACCGCAGCTTCGTGGCCGATGCCGACGTGCACGCCCTGTACCGGCGGACGGGCTGTCCGGTCCACTCCACCTACCACCCGCAGCGGCTGCGCTGGTGGAACCGCGTGGACCCCGAGCAGGCGGAACGCGCACGCCTGTGGGTGGGCCTGAAGGACTGGATCCTGCACGCGCTCACCGGGGTGTGGGCATCGGATCTCTCGCTGGCCTCCACGACCGGGCTCCTCAACCTGCAGGGACTCACCTGGGACAACGAGGCGCTGCGGCTGGCGGGTGTCCTGCCGGAGCGGCTTCCCCCGCTCGTCTCGTCCTCGGCCGTGGTGGGCGGCCTGACGGCGGCGGCCGCCGCCGCGACCGGGCTGCCGGAGGGCCTGCCGGTCGTGGCCGGCGGGAGCGACGGCGCGATGGCCAGCCTCGGCACCGGCGTGGCGACTCCCGGCCAGACCGTGATCACGGTGGGGACGAGCGGCGCGGTGCGCAAGATCGTCTCCGAGCCGTGGTTCGACCCGGGCGAGCGGACCTTCTGCTACCTCCTCACCGACACCCCGGAACCCTCCTGGTTCGTGGGCGGGGCGATCAACAACGGCGGACTGACGCTGCAGTGGGCGCGGGAGAAGCTCTACCCCGATCTCGAGGGTGACGCCGCGTACCGGAAGCTGCAGGAGGACGCCGCCGCCATCGAGCCGGGCGCGGAGGGCGTGTTCCTGCTGCCCTACTTCGCGGGCGAGCGGTCCCCGCACTGGGCGCCGAAGGACAAGGGCATGTTGTACGGCCTCGGCATGCAGCACAACCGGGCCCACTTCGCCCGCGCGGCGATGGAGGGCGTGGTCAACTGCCTCGCCGACGTGTGGGACGCCCTCTACGGCTCCGAGCAGACCACCGAGATGATCCGGCTGACCGGGGGCATCACGCGCACGCCGCTGTGGGTGCAGATCCTCACCGACACCCTCGGCATCCCGATCATGGCCCTCGAGGTGGCCGACTCCTCGGCCACCGGCGCGGCCCTCCTCGGGATGCACGCGCTCGGCCAGATCGGCGCGGACCATCTCGCCGCCGCCGTGGAACCCGGTCCGGTGTACACCCCGAACGCACGGAACCACCAGTTCTACCGGCAGCACCACCGTGAGCACCGGGCGCTGCGCCGCGGCCTCGCCGCGATGGGCGAGACGATCGAGCACCTGAAGGAGAGCTACCTCTAGGACGGATCCTGCTCCGCGGGCAGGCCGAGTTCCCGGCGGGCCGCCGCGCGGCCCCGCCGAACCCCGAACTCGTACACCGCGAGCACCAGGATCCAGCCCACGGTGATGGGTGCGACGAATCCGGCCATGACCGCCGAGAAGGGCTCGAGAGCGTCGTGCTCCGCGGCCGCGAGCAGCAGGAAGGCGGTGTAGGCCAGGTAGTAGGCCACGAACACCCCGCCCTCCATCCGGCTGATCGCGAACCCGGTGAAGGCCACCGGCAGCATGGCGAGGGCCACGGCCACCATGAACGGGATGTCGAAGACGATCGCGGACCGACCCACCGGAACCCCCCCGGGCGCGATGATCGCCGCGAGCCCCAGCACCATGCCCAGGTTGAAGATGTTGCTGCCGGCCACGTTCCCGACCGCCATTTCCCGCTCACCCCGGACGGCGGCCATGACGGAGGTCGCCATCTCGGGCAAGGACGTACCGATCGCCACCACGGTCAGGCCGATCACCAGGTCGCTCACCCCGAAGGACTGCGCCACCTCGGTCGCACCGCGGACCAGCCACCGGGCCCCGAGGACGAGCAGGCCCACGCCGACGACGATGAACCCGATGTCCCGGAGCAGGGGCTTCCTGCCGGCAGCAGCGTCTCCTTCGGGCCCGTCCGCCGGGGCGGGGGCCTGGGGCACGGCGGCATCGAGTTCACCGAAGCCGGAGAGTCCGCCTGCCCCGCCTGCCCCGTTGGCCCCGCCGCGCCGGCGCGCCACGACGACGAGGACGGTGACGTAGACAACCACGAGGAGGAAGAGCACGAGCCCGTCGACCCGGGAGATCGAGCCGTCCAGGGCGAGGACGAGCATCAGGATGGACGCGCCTGCCAGCACGGGGATGTCCGCGCGCACCAGCTGCGAGCTCACGGCGAGCGGCAGCACCAGCGCCGACGCCCCGAGTACGAGCAGGACATTGGCGATGTTGCTGCCCACCACGTTGCCCAGCGCGATACCGGGACTCCCGGAGAGGCTCGCGTCGACCGTCACGGCGAGCTCCGGCGCGCTGGTCGCGGCGGCGACGACGGTGAGTCCCACGATGAGCGGCGACATCCCGAGTGCGCGTGCGAGGCCGCTGGCCCCGCGGACGAGTGACTCCCCGCCTGCGATCAGCGCAACGAAACCCCCGAGCAGCAGCAGAACGGTGAGGACCGACACGGATGGAAGTCTAGGGGCACTGGCTGCACCCGGCTCACCGGGCGCGGCAGCGTCTACGTCTGCCCGGGCTGCCAGGGCCACTGCCGGGTGGCCGCGGGTCTCGAGCCGTGCAACGCGGGCCTTGTTGTACGCCGCCCAGGTGCCACCCAGATGCTCGTGACGTCGTCGTCCACCGGCCGCAGGGTGCCGTCGATCCAGCCGAAGCCTGCGCGCGGGTGGTGGGCCGGATGACCTCTGGTTCTGCGGGCATGCGGCTATGCCTCGAGGCTCAGTTCGCGGAGCTGGCTCGCCGCACCCGTGACGATGAGGTGCTCGCCGGCGGCGAGCACCCTGTCGTCGGATGGATTCGCCTGGTAGGTTCCCGGTTCGTCGACCACCGCGAGGGTGAACACGCCGCGCGCCCGCAGGGCACCCACCGACTGGCCGTCGAGCGGACCTCCAGGCCGGACCTCGACCTCCTCCATCGTGAAGGCCAGGTGACCACGGGACATGGCCGCGTCGATGAACTCCACCACGCGGGGGCGCAGGGCGAGCTCCGCGATCCGCCGGCCGGCCATGGTGTACGGCGAGACCACCCGGTTGGCACCCGCCTGCAGCAGCTTGAGGTCGGCCCCCTCGGCGCCCGCGCGCGCCACGATGAACAGGTCGGGATTCAGTGCCCGTGCCGAGAGCGTGACGTAGACGTTGTTGGCGTCGGAATCGATGCTGGTCACGAGCCCCCGCGCCCGCGTGACGCCCGCCTGGATGAGGACGGCGTCGGACGTGCCGTCGCCGGTCACCGTCAGCAGCCCGTCCTCCGCGGCCGTCACGAGCGACTCGGGCCGGACGTCGATGACGACGACGGCGAAGCCGTCCCGCACGAGCTCGCGGGCGACCATCGAGCCCACCCGGCCGTAGCCGCACACGATGAAGTGGTCCCGCAGCTCCTCGATCTGGCTGTGCATGTAGCGCCTCTCCCGTCTGCCGCTCGCGGCGTCCGCGAGCACCGCCTCGGCGACGACACCCACCGTCCCGAAGATGATCCCGACCCCGGCGACGGCGAGCAGCATCGTCCACACCCGTCCCGCCGCGTCCATCTCGTTGACCTCGCGGTAACCCACCGTGGTCAGGGTGATGACGGCCATGTACAGGGCGTCCGAGAGGTTCCAGCCCTCCAGGACCACGTAGCCGATCGTGCCGACCAGTGCCGTGAGCAGGACGGCCATCAGCCAGAGCCGCACGTGGCGGGGCGTCGCGTCGTCCCGCCGCCGCGGCGTCGGCCTCGACGATCGCCCCGTCGCGCGGCTGGCCACGGCGCAAATCTACTGCTCCACGCCCGCCAGGGGACAGCGCATCAAGGCTCGGCGGCGTGTGGGACGGGTCTACCCTTAGCGCTGTCCAGCACGTGCAGGAAGGTGGTCCCGATGCGTACCCCCCACACCCCCATCGCCGCTCTCGCGCTCGGCCTCGCGGCCCTCGCGGGACTCGCCCCGGCGTCAGCGGCCACCGACGACGACCCCGGCCGCTACGCCGCCCTCGGCGACTCCTACGCGGCGGGGACCGGCACGATGACCACGCCGAATGAGTGCGGGCGAAGCGAGTCGGCGTATCCGGCCCGCCTCGCCGGCGCCGCCGGCTACTCCGACACCTTCGACTTCCTGGCGTGCGCCGGGGCGACCACGATGATCCCCCTGACCGACATCCCCCCGTACTGGCAGACCTCCCTCGTCAGTCCCGACACGGAGGTCGTCACCCTCACGATCGGGGGCAACGACTGGTTGTGGTTCATGGCCGGAAGCCCACAACGCTGGGTCGACGTGCTGCAGGCCTGCCTCTACGTCGACGGCGTGCTCGGTGCGCCGGGCTGTCGTGACCGGATCACGGAGGGGCCCGACCTGGCGGGACTCAGCTCCCGCATCAGCGGGATGATCGCCGAGATCGCCGCTCTCGCGCCGGACGCCGAGATCCTTGTGTCCGGCTACCCTGAGCTGTTCGGACCGTTCCCGGCTCCCACCTGCGGCGTGGGCACCGCGACGATCACCACCGGTGGAACTCCGGTCGCGGAGCTGCCCGTCCTCGTCGCCCGGCAGGATGCGCGGTGGATCAGCCAGCAGTCGAGGATCGTCAACTCGCGGATCCGGGAGGCCGTGGGTGCGGCGAGGGCGGCAGGCTACGACGTCAGCTTCGTCGACGTCGCCCCGGCGTTCAGGGGCCACGGACTGTGCGACCGGTCCGTGCCGTGGATGAACGGTGCCCAGGGCGTCACCGTCGAGACCACGACCGCCTCCGTGAGCGTCGCCCCGCAGAGCTTCCATCTCAACGTCTTCGGGGACACGGCGTACGCGGAGCGCTTCCTCGTCCGCGGATTCGGGGGCTGACGGCAGCCGTTCGCCGCGCGCGCCACCCGGCCGCTTCCTACGATGGACCAATCGGGCGGCAGCGAGGCCGCGCGAGAGGAGATCGGGGTGGAGATGGCCGACTGGGCAGCAGACGTCAAGAAGTACGCACCGGACGCGGATGACGCGGTGATCGCCGGTATCGTCAAGCACCTGGGGATCGCGCTGCGGAACGCGGACTCCTCGTTGCTCTCGTTCACGGACGAGGCGGAGACGACACGGGTGCGGCAGGGCTTCCTCAAGAAGAAGCTGGCACTCACCGAGGATGACGCCACGCTGGACGCGGCGATCGCCGCCGTGGGCCAGAAGATGAAGGGCGGGCACCGCCACAACCGGGTGACCGCGTACTACCTCCTCGCGGAGCACTTCGGCAAGCTCGACCTGTTCCGGTGAGCCGGCGCCTCGCCGGCGCCGTTGTCGCGGTCGTCGGCACCGGCGGCCTCGGCCGTGAGATCGCCGCCGTCCTGCGGGAGCGCGGCGCCACTGTCGTGACCGCTGGGCGCGGGGACGGCGAGGTCCGCCTCGACATCCGGGATCCCGAGGCCGGTGACGCCCTCGTGGCCCACGCCAGAACCGTGCACGGCCGGCTCGACGGCGTCGTCGTCGCGAGCGGCGTCGTCGCCTTCGGGACCCTCGAGGAGACCGACCACGTCGTGGTCGAGGAGCTCTTCCTCACCAATGCCATCGGGCCGTTGTGGCTGGCCCAGCGCGTGCTGCCCGCCCTGAGGGAGTCCCGCGGGTTCCTCGCCGCCCTCTCGGGGGTGGTGGCCGCGAGCCCGATGCCCGGGATGGTTGCCTACTCGGCGTCGAAGGCGGCGCTCGCCGCGGGCCTCGCCGCCCTCCGGCGCGAGGTGCGCCGCGCGGGTGTCTCGGTGTGCGACGTGCAGCCGCCGCACACCGAGACGGGCCTCGCGACCCGGCCGCTCGCCGGCACCGCGCCGCGCATGCCGGAGGGCCTGACCCCCAGGACCGTCGCCGAGCGGGTCGTGGTGGCGATCGAGGGGGACGAGGCCCTCGTGACGGCGGACGGCCTTCTGACGGGTCAGACGTTCAGCGACCAGCGGATCTCGGGCGTGACGCCCGCGTCGCGGAACAGGTTGTAGAGCGGGCAGCGCCGCTCGGTCTCGGCGATCAGCCCCTCGAACTGCTCGGCGTCGATGTCGGCACGCAGCCGCACCCAGCCGTCAATCGACTCAAACGACGGCGAGACGCCGGGAACGCCCAGGAAGCCGCGCAGGTCGATGGTGCCGGAGACCCCGAGTCGCAGGTCGTCGATCGTGATGCCGCGCTCCTTCGCGACCGTCTCGACCACGACGGCGACGCACCCCTGGAACCCGCCGAGGACGTACTCGAGGGGGTTGGGGCCGGCGTCGTCCCCGCCGAGTCCCTCCGGCTCGGCGACGGTGAAGGCGAAGTCGCGGGCGGCGACGTCGGTGCGGTACCTCCCCTGCCACACGCCGGTGGAGTCGAGGGTGAGGGGACGGGGCGCGTCCGGCTGTGCGGGCGTGCGGCGGTCAAGGATGGTGGTCATGGTGGTGCTCTCTCGTGATGCGGGCACGCGACGCGTGCGGCCAGAAGGAATGAGGTCCTCGCGAGGCGAGGGCAGCGGGTGTCACCCGCGCGTGGTACCCCGGCGCGAACTCGTACCGATGGGCACGTGCGGCCTCACGCCGCAGCGGACATTCGGGCGAGCCGCGCCGAGGTACAGCGCATCGTCGCGCTGGGGGCTGACTGTCCGAGGAGCTCGTCGTGCTGGCGAGTCATGCCGCCAACCTAGGGCAAAGGTCCCAGGCCGCACAGCAGGGCGTCCGCATGGCGGACCTCAGTCCAGGTCCGGCACCAGCACGATCTTGCCCGTGGCGCGCCGCGACTCGCTGAGGCGGTGGGCCTCCGCGGCCTCGCGGAACGGCAGCACCCGCTCGACCGGCACGCGGAAGCGTCCCTCCTCGACCAGTGCCGCGATCCGGGGCAGGACATCCCACGCCGAGTCCCGCCCCCCGAACGTGAGCACCGCACCACGGGCGGCGGCGGCGTAGTTCGCGATGCTCACCACGTGCGGCGCGCCGGCGAGCGCGATCAGCTCGTCGAGGTCCGTGCCGGCGGTGTCGATCGCGCCGGCCACCCCTGCGGGCGCCAGCGCCGCCACCCGCGCGGCCAGGCCGGGTCCGTAGGTCGTCGGCAGGGCACCGAGACTCGCGAGCAGTGCGTGGTTGGCCTCCCGCGCCGTGGCCACCACCGCGAGCCCGCGGAGGCGGGCGAGCTGGATCGCGGCCTGGCCGACCCCGCCGGCGCCGCCGTGCACCACGATGGTCGCGCCGGGCGGGGCGCCCAGGTGGCGGAGGGTGCGCTCCGCCGTCTCGGAGACGACGGCCAGGCCGGCGGACGCCACGAAGTCGCTGTTCCGGGGCTGGGGGCCCCAGTGCCGGAGCAGGGCGAACCCGGCGACGGCGCCCCGCACCGTCGGGCCGAAGACGGCGTCGCCGGGCGCGACGCCGGCCACCCCCTCCCCCACCTCGTCCACGATCCCGGAGGCCTCCTGCCCGGTGATGACTGGACGCTCGAGCGGCCGGCCGCCGGACTCGGCGCCGGTGCGCACCTTCCAGTCGTACGGGTTGACGGCCGCGGCCCGGACCTGGATCCGGATGTGGCCCGGCCCGGGGTGCGGCTCGGGCACCTCCGCCAGTTCCAGCACCTCCGGCCCGCCGTACCGGGTGAACCACACTGCCCTCATGCCTCGCTCCTCACTCGTCGACCGGCCCGTTCCCATTTTGCGGTTGGGGGCCTTCGTGTCGCAGCCCCGCGACCCGCGCACGTCACCCCGTTGCCGATTCGCCGCCACGAACCCGATCCCTGTTCCCGTCCAGCGTCGTTAGCCTGTGATGCAGGCCACGTTTCCCGGCCGTTCACGCAGCCGGGAGAGGCTGGCGCCACCACACTCGCGGGCGCAAGGGCCCCGAGGCGAGCTAGGAGACCAGATGACTCGCAGACTGCACCAGTTCATCGGGGCCGGCCTCGCCGGTTCCGCCCTCATCCTGGCGGGCTGCGCCGCACCCCAGGACGGCGGCGACGACGAGGGTGCCACCACCGGGGGCGCCGTCCCCGCCGCCCAGGCGACCTCCGCCGAGGACTTCGGCGGCATGGAGGCCCTCATCGCCGCGGCGCAGGAGGAGGGCACGCTCAACGTGATCGCCCTCCCGCCTGACTGGGCCAACTACGGCGAGATCATCGAGACCTTCGCAGCGAAGTACGACATCGAGGTGAACTCCGCCCAGCCGGACGCCTCCAGCCAGGAGGAGATCAACGCGGCCGACCAGTTGCGGGGCACTGACCGCGCCCCCGACGTGTTCGACCTCGGCCAGGCGGTGGCGCTCGCCAACACCGACATGTTCGCGCCCTACAAGGTGGAGACCTGGGACACCATCCCGGACGAGTTCAAGGCCCCGGACGGGCTGTGGGTGAACGACTACGGCGGGTTCATGTCGATCGGCTACGACTCGGCGAAGGTGCCCGAGGTGACCGCGGTCGATGACCTCCTCGGCGAGGGCTTCCGCGGCATGGTCGCGCTCAACGGCGACCCGACCCAGGCCGGCGCGGCGTTCAGCGGCGTCATGATGGCCGCGATCGCCCGCGGCGGGTCCGCCGACGACATCGCCCCCGGGGTGCAGTTCTTCCAGGAGCTCAACGACGCCGGCAACTTCCTGCCCGTCGACCCCACCCCCGCCACGGTCGAGTCCGGGCAGACGCCCGTCGTCATCGACTGGGACTACCTGAACGCCGCACTGGCGAAGAACATCCCCACCTGGACCGTCGTGGTGCCGGAGAACGCGGCCGTGGCCGGCTACTACTTCCAGGCCATCAACGCCGACGCCCCCCACCCCGCGGCCGCGCGGCTCTGGCAGGAGTTCCTGTACTCCGACGAGGGCCAGAACCTCTGGCTGAAGGGCGGGGCCCGGCCGGTTCGCGCCGAGGCGATGGCCGAGGCGGGCACGATCGACCAGGAACTCTTCGACGCCCTGCCGCCCGTGGTCGGTGACCCCGTGATCCCGACTCCGGAGCAGACCGAGACGGCTGCCGCCTACCTCGCCGAGAACTGGTCGATGGTGGTGGGCTGAGCCCATGTCCCCCCTCCGAGGTGACGGTGTGGGCCACCGGCTCACACCGTCACTCGCGTTGGTCCCGTTCTACGGCTACCTCACGATCTTCCTGCTCATCCCGACCATCACCGTGGTGGTCGGGGCGTTCCAGGAGGACGGCCAGTTCTCCCTGGTCAACATCGAGGCACTGTTCGCCCCGGTGACCCTTCGGACGCTGCGGAACAGCATGCTGCTCTCGGGCTCGACGGCGCTCATCGGCGCAGTCGCCGGGGCCGTCCTCGCGTGGCTGGTCTCCAGCGCCCCAGCGACGAGCACGTTCCGGCGTGCCATCACCTCGATGGCGGGGGTGCTCGCCCAGTTCGGCGGCGTCACCCTCGCGTTCGCGTTCATCGCGACCCTGGGCTTCTCCGGCGTGGTCACCGAGCTGCTGCGCTCCACGATCGGGGTGGACATCTTCGGCCGTGGCTGGCTCTTCGACATCCCGGGCCTCGCGCTCGTGTACACCTACTTCCAGATCCCCCTCATGGTGATCGTCTTCCTGCCGGCGCTCGAGGGCCTGCGCCCCCAGTGGCGCGAGGCGGCGCTCAACCTGGGCGCAACGCCCCGCCAGTACTGGCTCCAGGTGGGCATCCCCATCCTCACGCCCGCCTTCCTGGGGTCCACCCTGCTGCTGTTCGCCAACGCCTTCGCCGCCTACGCCACGGCCGCCGCGCTCGTCAGCCAGGGGAACCCGATCATCCCCCTCCTCATTCGCGCGGGGCTCACCAGCGAGGTGCTGCTGGGCCGGCAGAACCTGGCCTTCGCCCTCGCCTTCGAGATGATCGTGGTGGTCGCGATCGTGATGACCGCCTACGCGCTGCTGGTGCGGCGCACCTCGAGGTGGTTGCGGTGAGGCCCCGGGTACGGCTGCTCCGCGGCGGTGCGTACGCGCTGTTCGCGATCTTCTTCTTCGTGCCGCTCTACGCGATGGCCGACTTCTCCACGCGCGACTTCCGCGGCGGGCGCACCGGCCAGGCGTGGGCGAACCTCGTGCAGGACCCGGACCTGCGGGCCGCGATCATCACCTCCCTGCTGCTGGCGCTGCTCACCGTGGCGGGCATGCTCGTGCTGCTCATGCCGACCATGGTGTGGGTGCGCCTGCGCGTGCCCCGCGCGAAGCGCCTCATCGAGTTCCTCTGCCTGCTGCCGCTCACCATCCCGGCCCTCGTGATCGTCGTCGGGATGCGGAACGTCTACTCGTGGGTGAACTACCTGATCGGGGACTCGGCGCTGACGCTCACCTTCGTGTACGTCGTCCTCGTCCTCCCGTACGCCTACCGTGCCCTCGACGCCGCCCTGTCCGCGATCGACGTCGTCACGCTCGCGGAGGCGGCCCGCTCGCTCGGGGCGGGCTGGGGCACGGTCATCGGGCGCATCGTGGTGCCGAACATCTGGTCCGGCATCCTCTCGGCCGCCTTCATCTCGGTGGCGCTCGTCCTCGGGGAGTTCACGATCGCCTCCCTCACGAACTACGAGAACCTGCAGGTGGTGATCGCGCTCCTCGGGAAATCCGACGCGCGCACCTCGGTGGCGGCGTCGCTCGCCTCGCTCATGTTCGCCTTCGCCCTGCTCATGGGGCTCTCGTTCGCCGGTGGTCGCCACCGGCGGGAAGGGAAGCAGCAGTGACGTCGTCGGCCGCCGCCACGCACACGCCCGGCGTCGAGGTCGTGTTCGAGTCCGTCACCCGCCACTACGGCGCGGTGCACGCCCTCGACGGCCTCGACCTGCGGATCGCCCCCGGCGAGATGGTGGCCCTGCTCGGCCCGTCCGGCTGCGGGAAGACCACCGCCCTGCGGATCCTCGCGGGCCTGGAGACCGCGACGTCGGGCCGGGTGCTTGTCGGCGGCCGTGACATGACCGGGATCCCGGCGAACAAGCGCGACATGGGCATGGTGTTCCAGGCCTACTCGCTGTTCCCCCACATGACGGTGCTCGAGAACGTCGCCTTCGGGCTGAAGATGCGCGGGGTGGGGGCCCGTGAGCGCGAGGCCCGCGCCGCGGAGGTCCTGGAACTCGTGGGCCTCGGCGCGCAGCGCACCCGGTACGCGCACCAGCTCTCCGGGGGGCAGCAGCAGCGGGTGGCACTCGCCCGCGCGCTGGCGATCGAGCCGTCGGTGCTGCTCCTCGACGAGCCGCTGTCCGCCCTGGACGCCAAGGTGCGCGCCCAGCTCCGGGACGAGATCCGCCGCGTCCAGCTCGAGGTGGGCCGCACCACCCTGTTCGTCACCCACGACCAGGAGGAGGCCCTCGCCATCGCGGACCGCGTGGGGGTGATGAACGCCGGGCGGCTCGAACAGATCGCGCGGCCCGAGGAGTTGTACAACACCCCGCGCACGCAGTTCGTCGCGGAGTTCGTCGGCCTCACCAACCGCCTGCCCGCGATCGCGAAGGCCGGCAGCGCCCGCGTGCTCGACAGCACCGTTCCGCTCCTGGAGGGCTCGGTGGGGTCCGGCCCCGGGCTCGCGCTGGTGCGGCCAGAGGCGGTCTCGGTGACGCCCGACCCTCAGGGGACCGGCAACGTGGTGTCCCACTCCTTCCTGGGCTCACTCTCGCGGGTCGTCGTGGCGGTCGAGGGGAACGGCAGCGTGATCGCGCAGGCGCCCAGCGCCACGACGGCCGCGCTCGCCCCGGGGACGCGCGTCACCGTGGCGGTGGCCCCGACGCCGGTCCTCGTCGTACCGGTCTGACGGGGTGCGGGTCAGCCGAGCGACTGCCCGGATGCGCAGATCGCCGTCACCCAGAACTCGAGGTCCTGCTCCGGGTCCGCGTAGGGGCGACTCACCGCCCCCTGCCACCCCTCGAGCCCGTCCACCGTGATCGGGCTGTCCTCGAACACGGTGTAGTCGAGTCCGATCGAGGCGACGGCCACCCCGCCACCCGTCACCACCTCCCCGGGCCCGCACATCGCCTGCACGGCCTCGTACTGCCCGCCCTGGACCCACCCGGAGACGGCCACCTGCCGGGTGTAGAACTGCGCGGTGCCGAGGGAGATGGCCTGCTCGCCCACCCGGCACCCGTCACCGAGGTCGACGCGCAACGCACCGGTCGTGGTGCGGTAGCACGCGTCCACGCTCGGGGCGAAGGTCTTGGGCCGGATCGGCCGGATCCCGGGACGTTCGGCACTGGCGCACCCGGAGCGCCGGTGATGCGGTGGACTCGTCGTCAGGCAAGGAGGCCACCATGACCGCTCCACGCACCCCGGCGGGCCGCGCCGCACTCGCCGCGTCACTCGCCGTCGCGCTCGCGGCACTCGCGGGCTGCCTCCCCAGCGGGTCCTCGAACGGCACGCCGACGGGCGGGCCGACCACGTCCGTGGTCCCCTCACCGTCTGCCACGGCCACGACCACCCCCACCCCGACGTCCACGCCCGCGCCGAGCGGCACGGCGGTCGCGGGAACGTGGACGCTGCTCACCACCGCCGACGGGGTGTGCACGGACTCGCCCCGGCTGATCGGCACGTCGTACGTGGCGGAGGGCACCACCTTCTGTACCCCCACCGCACCCATCGGACCCACGCCCGCGGTCCCGACGACCTGGAGCACGCTGGCAGTCCCCGTCGGTGACCGCGCCACCGCCGCCGTGCGCTTCCCGCCCGGCGGCGGCCTCGTGGTCGCCACGAACGACGGCCCCTGCCTGTACGAGACCGGCGGCCCCACCCCCACCTGGGACTGCCGCAGCGGCGTCACCGGCTACCCCTACCTCGACATCTCCGGGCTCGCCAACATCGGCATCGACGCCGTCTACGTCCTGCCCGATTCCATCGCCCTCGTCCCGGACCTGTTCACCACGCCGGGCACCGTGTGGGACATCGGGACGATCGTGGGCAGCGCGGATGCCATGCCCACCCGCATCGCCGTCATCGAGACGCCCACGGCAGAGGTGTGGTCGGGGACCAACGGCCACGGCGTCGTCGTCATCGACGTGGCGGGCGGGACCACCACCCGCCAGACCACTGCCGCCGGGTTGCCGTCCGGCGACGTCCGCGACCTCGCCCCCGGGTCCCGTGACCCGAAGCTCGGCGCCGGCTACCCGGTGTGGGCGGCCACGGCCGGTGGGGTGGCCCGCTGGGACGGCTCCGCCTGGGCGTCGTGGACGACGGCGGACGGTCTGCCCTCCAACGACGTCCGCGCGATCGACGTCGCCAACGACGGGATCGTGTGGGTGGCCACCGCCGGCGGCCCGGCGTCCTTCGACGGCAGCGCGTGGCACGCGTACGGGTCCGCCGACGGCACCCCGCCGGTGGACGTGATGGACGTGGCCACCACCGCGTGGGGGGTGTGGTTCGCGACCACCGCGGACGGGCTGCTCGTCCTCATCCCGTCATGAGTCACCGGCCCCCGTCACGCGTGCCGGGACCTAGCATGGGGGTCATGACGAGGGAGGAGGCCGCGGCGGACCTCGGTCCGATCGTGGAGCACTACGAGCTGGAGGCCGACCCGAGGACGGCGTTCACGGCGTACGTCGAGCGGATCGGCGAGTGGTGGGACCCGCGCTACACCACCAACCGGAACACCTTCGAGACCATCGTCTTCGAGCAGCACGTGGGTGGCGCGGTGACCGAGGTGCACTCCACCGGCGTCACGCACGACTGGGGAACGGTGACGGCCTGGGAGCCGGGCCGCCGGGTGGCGTACACGTCCCGTCTCGGCCAGCATGGTGGGGACGCCACCATCATCACGGTCCGTTTCCAGCCCGGGCGCGGCGGGGGAACGACCGTGCGCTTCGAGCACGGCGGCTGGAACGCCACCAACCTGCACGACCGCGCCAAGTTCGCCGAGTGGCGCGCGATCCTCGACCGCTACGCCTCGCTGCTGCGCGGGCGCTAGCCGAGGGGAGACACACGGGCGGTCCCGTCGTATGCTCGTAAAGTGCTCGTAAAGGGTTGGTCAGCCCTGCTTGCCGAGTCAGTGCGGGCAGAGGCACCCGAACTCGCCGGGGTCCTCCTCGACGAGTCGCTGGATGACGGCGCCGTCGTGGAGGCGCTCCGTCCACTCCTGACCGATCGGCTCCGCTCCCGCTTCCCGGTCGCCTGGGAGTACTGGACCGGGGAGTCGCGCGACGAGGACACCTTCTTCTCCATCCCCTGGCAGGGCATCGCCTGCATGCGCCTGCTCGACTACCTCGACCACGAGGGGGCACGCTTCGAGGACGGCAACCTCGGCGGCGCGGAGGTCGAGTCCCGTCCGATCGCCACCCTGCGGCGCCTGTTGCGGGGCGAGGCGACGGACGTGACCGGGGACTTCGTCGCGGACATGGTCCACCTGTTCCGCCAGTTCGGGGGCTCCGAGACCCGGAGCCTGCCGACCCGCCGTGACGTGCTCGGCTGGATGGCGCGCCACCCGTCCGGCCTCGACGCCGACGTCGTCGCGTGGCGCGCCGCCAACAGGGACCGGATCGTCGGCGTCCTGGTGGACCGCATCCGCGAGGAGTCCCGGGACGGCCGGCCCGGCGCCTACCGGCTCGACCGCGAGCCGGACGAGGAGGCCCACGCCCGGGTGAACGCCTGGTGGGACGAGGACCGCTTCCAGCTGCGCCACGCGGCCCGCACCACCGCGGCGCTGGCCGAGTACCTCGGTGGCACCGTCGGGGAGGACACGCTCGCCACCATGCGTGCCGCCGAGGAGCGCGGCATCCCGGTCTTCGCCACCCCCTACTTCCTCTCGCTCATCGACGTCCGCCCCCGCGAGGAGCAGGAACACCCCGGCGCCGACGAACCGCTGCGGAGCTACCTGTTCTACAGCACGGACCTGGTCGAGGAGTTCGGCACGATCGCCGCCTGGGAGAAGGAGGACGTCGTCGAGCCGGGGCGCCCCAACGAGGCCGGCTACGTCCTCCCGTCCCACACGCTCCACCGCCGCTACCCGGACGTCGCCATCTTCATCCCCGACACCATGGGGCGTGCCTGCGGGGGGCTGTGCTCGTACTGCCAGCGCATGTACGACTTCCAGCGCGGCCGCTTCAACTTCAACCTCCAGGAACTCGCGCCCACCCGCCGCTGGCCGGACCTGCTGCACGAGTCCCTCGAGTACTTCCGCACCGACCCCGACCTGCGCGACATCCTGATCACCGGCGGGGACGCGCTCATGAGCTCCGTGTCCTCGTTGCGCCGGATCCTCCAGGCCGTGCTCGCGATGGCGGCGGCCAAGCGTGCGGACAACGAGGCGCGCCAGCCGGGCGCCCGGTTCGCCGAGATCCGCCGCGTCCGGCTCGGCACGAAGCTCCCGGTCTACCTCCCCCAGCGGGTCACGCCGGAGCTGGTGGCGATGCTGCGGGAGTTCGCGGTCGCGGCCCGCGCCGTCGGCATCACGCAGTGCGTGGTCCAGACGCACATCTCCTCCGCCATGGAGGTGACCCCGGAGACCGCGGCGGCCATCCGGCGGCTCCTCGACGCCGGCTGGGCCGTCACCAACCAGGAGGTCTTCACCGTCGCGGCCTCCCGCCGGGGCCACACCGCGAAGACCCGGGCGGTGCTCAACGACATCGGCGTCCTGCCCTACTACACGTTCGCCGTCAAGGGCTTCCGCGAGAACCGGGCGCTGTTCGCCACCACGGCGCGCCTGACGCAGGAGCGGGTGGAGGAGAAGTCCATCGGACGGGTGGACCTGCGCTACCACTCCGCCCTGCGATCGTTCATCCCGAACGCCCCGATCGTGCGCGCCCTCATCGACGAGGTCCGCCGCTCGGACCAGGTCCCGTTCCTCGCCACCGACCGGAACATGATGAACCTCCCCGGCGTGGGCAAGTCCGCCACCTTCCGCACCATCGGCATCACCGGCGACGGCCGGCGCATCCTCCGCTTCGAGTTCGACCGCACCCGCCCCCACTCGGCGGTCATCGAGGAGATGGGGTCCGTGGTGGTCATCGAGTCCAAGTCGGTGCGCCACTACCTCGACCAGCTCCGCGAGCTGGGCGAGGACCCCGCCGACTACGCCACGCTCTGGGGGTATTCCGCGGGGCACGTGGAGCGCCGCAGCGCGGCCTTCGACCCGGTGGCACCCCCGGCGATCGGGACCGGCCACTCGGCGGAGCGGGTGCTCGCGGACGCCCCGGAACCGGACCGCCCGCCCGCGCGATAATCGCACCCAGCGCGGCACCGGGCTCGACTGCGTCGAGTGGGCGCGGCAGTGCGAGGCCCTCGGCGCGGGCGCCGCCCCTTCCGGCGGAGGGCCGCTCAGACAGCCCAGCCGCGGTGGTCCGCCACGTCCTCGCCCGGCTCCGCCGTGGAGCCCGTCTCTGCGCCGGCGGCAGTGGCCCACGTCATCGCGGGCGCCGACCACGCGACCCGCGTGGTCCCCACGGTCGTGGTGGCCGCCGCCTGCGCCTGCGCGTTCCCGGCCGCGACCACCGCGCCGGACGGATCCACCACCGTGTAGGACACCACCGCCGAGCCGACATGCAGCCCGCGGTCCCGCCGGAGCTGGACGTCCTCGTACGTGCTCTCCGCACCGCCGTACGCCGGGGCGAGGATCACGACGTACGCACCCCGGTTCTGCTCCCAGGCGGCCGCCGCCTCGACGGCCGTGACGCCGGAGGAGTCGGGGGTGAGCAGCGCCTCGAGGGCGGCGTCGACGCCGTCCAGCACCGTGGCGACGGCGTTCGCCCGGCTCGCCGCCGCGGCGTAGCCCGCCCGCGCTGCGGCTGCCGTCCGCGCGGCGGCATCAATGGCGGTGAGGGCTTCCTCGAGGTCGGTGAGCGGAGGTGCCTTCTTCACCGCCTCGCCGAGCCAGGTGCGGAGGGACTCGAGCCGCTCGGCCGCGACCGCGACGTCCGGGGTCGGGTTGTCGACGTGGCGGACGCGGTAGGTCGCGAGATCACGGGCCAGGACGTCCCGGGACCGCTGCGCCGCGGCCACGGTGGCGAGCAGCTCGTCCGACTGCGGGATGGGTGCGCCGTCCCACAGCACGGTGGTGCCCGACTCGAGCAGCACCCGGGCGAGCGCCGCCGCCACCGCGGGGAAGCCGATCGTGGCGTCGGCCGTGCGGATCGTCGTGTTCGTCTTCATCAGCGAGCTGATGAGCGGGATCGCCGAGGTCGCCAGGTTCAACGCCACGGCTGCGCCAAGGACCTTGGTCTCCGCCTTCGGTATCCCGAGGTCCGTGGGTGTGGGACGACCGGTGGGGGTGGTGCCGCTGGACGGCAGGGTACCGCTGGAGTCGAGCAGCGCCTGCGCCGCGCTGATGTCGTCCGTGATGCGCCGGAGGGTGCTGGTCACGACGCCGTGGAGGGCACGGCGGCGGGTGACGACGTCGTCGCGGGCGATCCACACCGTCGTGGCCTCCGCGGGGAGTGCCTCCGCGATCTCGGCGGCGATGTCCGCGAGCGACCGGTGGGCCGCGAGGATCCCGAGGGGTGAGGCGGTCGCGGGCGTGGTCAGCGCTCCCCCGCCCACCTCGCCGGGGAGCTTCGGCGTGGCGGCCGCGACCTCTGCTGCACGGGCCTCGCGTTCCAGCTTGCTGATCTCGAGCTCGCCCTTGCGGACGGCCTGCTCGGTGAGACGTGGGTCCTGTGTTTCGGCCATGATGATCCCCCTTGTTCCGTGGCGCCTCCCAGCGTAGTGAGGCGTCCGCCCCGCGGGTAGGAGGTACAGGGCCCTGCTCCTCAGAATGGGCAGTCCGCGGCGGGATCGAACATCCCCACCCCCGCTGCCTCCGCCTCGGCGAGGGCGTCCTCCACTTCGTCCAGGAACCGCACGTTGCCGTCGAACACCACCGGGCGGGCCAGCCCCGCCCGCGCGAGCTCGGCGTTCACCAGCACGCCGTCCGCGTACACCCCGGCGAGGAGCCGGCCGTAGCGGTCCCGCTCGACGTCGTCATACACCAGGACCACCTCGCCGCCCTCCGGGAGCAGGTTGATGAGCAGGGCGGTGGCCTCGGCAGCGAGGCACTCCCCCGGCTGCCCGTCCCGCGGCTCCTCCGGGGCGTCGACGTTCAGCAGGCGCACCCGCGTGGACTCCCCGGCGAGGTCCACCCGGATGGTGTCACCGTCGTACACCCACTCGACGACGGCGCGCTCGCCGTCGTCGGGCACCGCACCTCCCGTGGTGGGCGTGCATCCGGCCAGCGCGGCGGCGGCGAGGACCACGGCAAGGGGCGTCATCGGCAGGCGGGCTTCCACGCAGCCGAGTCAACCACCGGAGTCCCCCGCGGTGCGACCGCGCAGCCCGCTAGGCTGCGTTCCGGCGAGGGGAGCGAGATGAGGCGCACGTGGATCGTCCTGGTGGCCCTGGCGCTGCTCGTCCTCCTGCCTCTGCCCGCCCGGGCCGACGGCGACCCGTCGCGGGACATCGTCCGCGCGGTGGAGGTCGTGATGGAGGTGGCGCCCACGGGCGCGGTCCACGTGACCGAGACCTACCACTGGGACTTCCGCGACCGGAACGGGCTCGGCTTCTACCGCGAGCTCATCACGGCGCAGGGCTGGGAGCCGGATCCGGAGAAGGTGCGGCTCTACGAGTACTCGGGCTTCAGGGTGGCGAGCCCGTCCGGCGCGCCTGCCGACGTGTGGGTGGAGCGGGACTGGGGCGGTGTCATGCGGCTGGCGGTCGGGGCCCCGGACGGCTCCTCCGACACCCGCACCGGCCTGCAGACGTACGTGCTCGAGTACGACGCCGTCGGGCTGCTGAACGCGGTCCGGGGGGACGAGTCGGTGGGGGACCGCGACGAGCTGTACACCAACATCTTCCAGGACCTCGCCAACCCGATGGAGCGGGTCACCGTCTCGGTCGCTGGACCGGCGGACGTCATCGACGTCGCCTGCTACCAGGGGCCGTTCGGCTCCACCGAACGGTGCGCCACGTGGGAGTCCGACGGCGCCGTCGCAACGTTCACCGCGAACGGGCTGCGGGTGGGCCACGGGTTGTCGATCGCGGTCGCCTGGCCGGCGGGGACGTTCACGGACATCGCGCCGATCCTGGTGGACCGCGAGGACTACGGCGGCGTCCCGGCCGGGCCGAGCGCCGCCACCGTGGCCCTCCTGCGGGCCAACAGCCTGGTCAGCGCGAACTGGGCGTGGCTCCTCCTCGGGTGGCTGGCCGTCCTGGGGGCGCGTGCGTGGGCGCGGGTGGCGCGGGGCCGTGACCGGTACTTCGTGGACCTCCCGCCCGGCGTGCTGCCGCCCGACGGCGCGACCGCCCGGACCGCCCGCCTCCGGCGCGAGCCGGCCCTCGCCGTCCGCTTCACCCCGCCCGACGGGCTCCTGCCGGCCGAGGCCGGCGTGCTCGAGTCCGAACGGGTGAAGGACTCCTTCCTGGCCGCCACGCTCGTGGACCTCGCCGTGCGGGGGTACCTGACCCTCGCGGTCAGCGTCCGCGACGAGAAGGGCGCGCCGGAGGACTGGCGCCTCACGCGTGTCGCAGGCGCCGACCCCGCCGCCCTCAGCGCCCTCGAGCGCGGCCTCCTGACGAAGCTGTTCGGCCGGAAGGACCAGGTGAAGCTCTCGAGCCTCGAGGGGAAGTTCGCCTCCAGGCTGGCAGCCGTCCGCGCCGAGCTCACCACGCGGGCCGACGAGAAGGGCTTCTTCCTCACGCCGGGCCTGCTCTGGGGCACGGCACCCGGGTCCACGGAGCGGGCGGCGCAGCGGCGCTCGTGCCTCGTGGGGCTGGTGTGGCTCCTCGGCCTTGCCCTGGTGATCGCCTTCCTCATCGTGGCCCAGGAGACCGGCCGGTCCCTCTCCTCGCTCACCTGGGCCGTGGCCGTGCCCGTGGTCACCTGGCCGATCGCGAACCTGCTCACCGCGAAGGCCGCCCACGGCCGCACCGCCCACGGGCGGGCCCTGTACGAGCAGGTGCGCGGCTTCCGGCAGTACCTCGCCACCGCCGACGCCCACCAGCTCCGCTGGGAGGAGGGNNGGACATCTTCTCCCGCTACCTGCCGTGGGCGATGGTGTTCGGCCTGACCGAACGGTGGGCCGCCCTCTTCGCCGATCTGGCGGCGGCCGGGCGCCCGGCGCCCACCCCGACGTGGTTCGTGGGCCTCGACGCCACCCGGCCGGGCACCTTCACGGACGTCGGCACCTCCCTGACACGGTTCACGACGACGGCGACCGCCACCCTCTCCTCCACCCCCGGTTCCTCGGGCGGCTCCGGCTCGTTCAGCGGGGGCGGGGGGTCCTCCGGCGGGGGCGGCGGGGGTGGGGGCTCCGTCGGCGGGCGCTGAGCGGCACTATCCTGCCGGTAGG
>DBQX01000001.1 GCA_002305415.1 Actinomycetales bacterium UBA1383
CCCGCCGGCGGGTCAGGTTGTCAGCCAGCTCCCGCGCCCCCTCCGCTGCGGCAGCCGCCGCTCGCGCCGTCGCGCTGGCGCGGGAGAGCGCCTCCATCGCGGCGCTGTGGCGCGCGCCCGCGGCCGCGGCCAGCGTTCCCGCCAGCGCGACGAGGTGAGCCAGATCGGTGGTTGGCGTGATCTCGGGGAGGTCCTCGCCCGAGCCGACCTTCCACATGTGCGTGGCCGCGGAGCGCAGCGCCCCCAGGTGTGCCTCCAGCCGCTGGCGCGCGGCGGTGGCCGCCTCGCGGAGCCGCTCCTGCGTGAGGTCGTAGATCTCGGTGCCGAAGACGTCCTGCAGGACCTTGGCACGGGCGTCGGGAGGCGTGGTCAGGAAGGTGGCGAACTTGCCCTGCGGGAGCACGACCGTCTGGGTGAACTGCTCACGGGAGAGCTGGACGAGCTCGAGGATCGCCGCACCGGTCTCGGCGGCCGAGGAGGTGACCGGCTCCCCGGCGTCGGGCACCGCGATCTGGTCCTCGCTCGTGAGCCGGAACAGCCGTGCCGTACCGTTCACCCGCGTCGTCCCGCTGCCGCGCTGCTTCGGCCGCTCGTGCTCCGGCGTCCGCACCACCCGGAACATCCCGCGACTGTTCGAGAACACGAGTTCGACGAACGGTTCCGCCCCGGGGGCCGCGTGACCCGAGACCATCCGTTCCTTCAGCTCGTCCCTGGCGCCGTAGAGCGCGAACTCGACGGCGTCGATCAGGGTGGACTTGCCCGCACCGGTCGGCCCGTTGAGGAGGAACAGGCCGGAGACGGAGAGCGCGTCGAAGTCGACCTCGTGCCTCCCCGCGAAGGGCCCGATGGCCTGGAGGACGAGACGGTGGAACCGCATCAGGCAGACCTCCGCGCCGAGCACGCGGACTCGTACGCCGAACGGAGCGCCACCGACTCGGTGGGTGTGGGTTCCGAGCCCGTCACCGCTGAGACGAACGAGTCGAGGACCTCGAACGGGTCGCTGGCGGCCGTCACCCGCACCGCGCTGAGGGGCCGCACGTCGGCGTCCGGGGTGTGCAGCGTCACCACGGCGTGCGGGAAGCGCTCGAGCAGGCGCTCACGCATGTGCGCGGGCCGGTGCGGATCGGTGACCTCGAACTTGCACCAGTCGGACGCCCAGTGGTCGTACCGGCCCGAGAGGAGGTGGTCGAGCGGGCCGCGTCCGTGGCGGAGCCGCCGCACCACCGGGGCGGCGACCTCCTCCACACGCGGTGCGCGCCCCGCCGCGAGGTCGACGACGACCGCCGACTTCCGGTGGCCGCACTCGGAGAACGAGAACGCCACAGGCGAGCCGGCATACCGCGCCAGGGTGCGGCCGCGGACCGTCTGGGGCCCGTGCAGGTGCCCCAGCGCGACGTAGTCCACCTCGTCGCCGAACACCTCTGCCGGCACCGCGCTGACCCCGCCCACGCGGATGTCGCGCTCCGACTCGCTCTCCGCACCGCCGGCGACGAACGCGTGCGCCATGACCGCGGCGGGCACGCGGTGGCGTGAAGCACGCCGGCGCTGGGCCAGGTCGGCGCGCACCCGGTCCATCGCCGCGGTGAGGACCGCCTGGTGGGAGCGTGCCAGCGGCGCGCCGGCGTCGTCCGCCAGCTCCTGCCGCGTCATGTCCGGATCGAGGTAGGGGAGGGGGTAGACGAGTCCGTCCCCGACCGGGACGGGACGCCCGACGTCGCCCACCCCCGCGCGCACGACGAGGGCATCCGTCCACAACGCGGACCCGAAGCCCAGGCGGGTGGCCGAGTCGTGGTTCCCCGGGGTGACGATCACGCGGGTGCGTGCGCAGAGCCGGCCGAGGGCGTCGGAGAGCAGCTTCACCGACTCGACCGGCGGGACCGCCCGGTCGTAGACGTCCCCGCTGACCAGGACGGCGTCGACCGCCTCCTCACGGACCACGTCGACGAGGTGGTCGAACCACCGTTCGTGGGCGTGCTGCAGGCTCACCCCGTGCAGGGTGCGTCCCACGTGCCAGTCGGAGGTGTGGAGGATTCGCATGCGATCAGGCTATGGGGCGTCACTGACACTCTCCCCGGACGACACGTCAGTCGCGCACCGACCGGAGCTGCTCGAGAACCGCGGGGTGGAGCCGGCGGTTGGTCGCGACGGCGTTGCCGCCCCACGGCCCCGCGGCGCCGTCGAGGGACGTGAACGCGCCACCGGCCTCCTCGACGATCGGGACCAGCGCCGCCATGTCGTACACCTCGAGCTCAGGCTCGCAGGCGATGTCCACCGCGCCCTCCGCCACGAGCATGTAGGACCAGAAGTCCCCGTAGGCGCGTGTGCGCCAGCAGGACTCGGCGAGGGAGAGGAAGGCGCGCAGCTGGCCGCGCTGCGCCCACCCGCCGAGAGAGGAGTAGGAGAGCGAGGCGTCCGCGATCCGCGCGACGGCCGAGACATGGAGGCGGCGCGCCGCCGAGAGCGAGCGGCCCGTCCAGGCGCCGCTCCCCTCCGAGGCCCACCACCGCCGCCCGAGCGCCGGTGCCGAGACGAGCCCCAGGGCCATCCTGTCGTCCTGCGCCAGCCCGATCAGGGTGGCCCACACCGGGACGCCCCGCACGAAGTTGTGCGTCCCGTCGATCGGGTCGACGATCCACTGCCGCTGCGAGTGGCCCGCGGACCCGTACTCCTCGCCGACGATCGCGTCACGGGGGCGCGTCCGCTGCAGTTGCGCGCGGATGGCCGTCTCCGCTGCCCGGTCGGCGTCGGAGACCAGCGTGGTGTCCGGCTTCGCCTCCACCACCAGGTCCTGGGCCTGGAACCGGGCCATCGTGATGGCGTCGACCTGGTCGGCGATCACGTGGGCGAGGCGGAGGTCGTCGTCGAATCCCATGACCGCACGCTACCGTGCCGCCAGCAGCCTCCGGTACGAGGCGAGCCGGGCGAGGCGGTGCTCCGCCTCCTCCGGCCCGGCGGCGGCACGCACCCAGTCGTCGAGCGCGCAGTCGGGGGCGTCCGGGCCGTGCGTGCACCCCCGCGGACAGTCCCCCGCCACGCCGAGGAGGTCCGGGAAGCCACGCATGAGGTCGTCGGGGCCAACATGCGCGAGGCCGAAGGAGCGGATCCCCGGCGTGTCGATGACGAGGCCACCGCCGGGGAGCGCCAGCGCCACGGCCGACGACGACGTGTGGCGGCCACGTCCCGTGACCGCGTTGACGTCCCCGGTCGAGCGTTCGGCACCGGGGACCAGCGCGTTCACGAGGGTCGACTTGCCCACCCCGGAGTGGCCCACCAGGACCGAGACCTCGTCGTGGAGGGCCGAGAGCAGGTCGTCGAGACCGATGATGCCGCCGTCCGGGCCGCGCCGCGTGACGACGACGCCGAGGTCGAGGGCCGCGTACAGCGGCAGGATGGTCCCGGGATCGGCGAGGTCCGCCTTGGTGAGGCAGAGCAGCGGCCGCATCCCGGCGTCGTACGCGGCGACGAGGAAGCGGTCGATGAGCCCGGCGCGGGGCGGGGGGTCGGCCAGCGACGCGACGACGACGAGCTGGGTGGCGTTCGCAACGACGGCGCGCTCCACGCCCGCCGCGTCGCCGTCCTCGGTGCTCCGCCGCAGCGTGGTCCGCCGGGGCTCGACCGCGACGATCCGGGCGAGCGTGCCGGTGGCTCCCGAGAGATCGCCCACCACGGCCACCCGGTCGCCCACGACCACGGATCCGCGTCCCAGTTCGCGCGCCTTCATCGCGACCAGCGGCGCGCCGTCGTCGGTCAGCAGCCGGTAGCGCCCACGGTCGACCGCGCTCACCATGGCCCGGGGAGCGCCGGAGCGGTCGGGCCGCCTCTTGGTTCGCGGCCGGGACCCCTTTCCGGGGCGGACGCGAACGCGTGCGTCATCCGTCCCGATGTCCCGGCTCATGCTCACGCGAGCCTGGCCCTCGTCTCCGCGCGTGCCTGGCGCAGGTCCGCCCGGTGCTCGAGGAAGTTCTCGTAGCGCCACCCGAGGGAGGGCTTCCCGTCCCGGTCCACGGCCGCCAGGAGGAGTCCGCCGCCCAGCCCCAGGCCGCGGAGCAGGCCGCGCGCCCGCTCCTTCCGCTCCTCCGGGTCGGCCTCCTGCCACACCGGGTTGTTCACCAGCGTGACGGGGATGTTGAGGACGGCGAGCGTGAGCGCGGCGAGCCGGGGGCGGCGGCCCGTGGCGAGGCAGAGACCCGCCACCGCGCTGATGGCGCCCGAGACCCGCGTCAGCATGACGGCGTCCGAGCTCAGGACGGGGGGCACGCCCGCGCGTTCCAGCAGGGGCTGGACCCTGGAGAACCTCTCGACGTGGGTGGCAGGCTTGCGGACGGCGTCGATGCCGTCAGCCACGAAGTAGGCGGCCAGCATGGGCCGGGCGATCAGTCGGGTGACGCTCATGGGTCATTGCTACCGCAGGATCGGCACGCCCGCCACCGTCCTCGCGCCGCCGCGGAATGTGTGCGGCCGCAGCTGCGTTGCAGGAGGTGTGACAACCGCGACCATCCTCCGGGGGGCATCCCCGGGCCTGCCGTGGGTGCCCGACCGGCTAGGCTCTGTCCTGATGGCCGACTCCCAGCACGCGGATCACGCGCTCGACGTGCAGGACCTGTTCGAGGCACAGGCCCTGCCCTACCTGGACCAGCTCTACGGCGCCGCGCTGCGCATGACGCGCAATCCCGCCGACGCCGAGGACCTGGTCCAGGAGACGTACGCGAAGGCGTTCGCCGCCTTCCACCAGTTCCGGCAGGGCACGAACCTCAAGGCGTGGCTCTACCGCATCCTCACCAACACCTTCATCAACAACTACCGCAAGGCGCAGCGCGAGCCGCTGCGCTCCGACGGCGACACGATCGAGGACTGGCAGCTCCACAGCGCGGAGTCGCACATGTCGAACGGCCTGCGCTCCGCCGAGATGGAGGCGCTCGACAACCTCCCCGACTCCACTGTCAAGGACGCCCTGGCGGCCCTCCCGGACGACTTCCGCATGGTGGTGTACCTCGCCGACGTGGAGGGGTTCGCCTACCGGGAGATCGCCGAGATCATGGGCACGCCCGTGGGAACCGTGATGTCGCGGTTGCACCGGGGGCGCCGCCAGCTTCGCGAGTCGCTCGCGGACCACGCGCGGGAGCGTGGCATCAAGGGGGCGTCATGAACGACGAGTGCGGCTGCGACGACCTGGTCTCGCACCTCCACCAGCTGCTCGACGCCGAGCTGGAGGAGTCCGAGTGCCGGAGGCTGCAGCGTCACGTCGATTCCTGCCCTGCCTGCCACGAGGCGGCCGACGCCGAGGCGCACCTGCGCTCCCTGATCCGCCGATCCTGTGCCGAGCGGGCACCGGATCGCCTGCGGATCCGCGTGCTGGCGCAGATCACGGTGCTGCGGACCCAGGGACCGGCCGCGGGTGAGGCGAGGGGCTGAGCCTGAAGTAGGATGGGCCGACCGAACGAACCGCTCCGCTGCGGGAAGGAGCACGATGAGCAAGCGTGGACGCAAGCGTCAGTCGCGCAAGGGTAGCGCCGCCAACCACGGCAAGCGACCCAACGCGTAGTCCCGGCGGGCCGCCCCTGGGGTGGCCCGCCGTTCTAGGCTCAGGCCATGCGGTGCGCGTGGGTCGAGCGGTTCGACGACCAGGATCCCCTCGCCGGGTTGCGGCTCGGGGATCGTGACGTCACGCCCCCCGCGGGCTGGGTGCCCGTCGAGGTCGTCGCCGCTGCCGCGAACCACCACGACATCTGGTCGCTGCGGGGGGTCGGGCTGTCGGCGGACAGGCTCCCGATGATCCTGGGGACGGACGCCGCCGGCATCGCGGACGGCCGCGAGGTCATCGTGCACGCGGTCGTCGCGGACCCGGCGTTCCCCGACGAGACCCTGGATCCGAGGCGCAGCATCCTCTCCGAGCGTTTCCACGGCACCTTCGCGGAACGGGTCTGGGTACCGGAACGGAACCTCGTGGACAAGCACCCGGACCTGTCCTGGGAGGAGGCCGCCTGCCTCCCGACGGCGTACCTCACCGCGTGGCGCATGCTCACGTCCGACTCCAAGCTGTCCACCGGGGACACGATCCTCGTCCAGGGCGCGACCGGGGGGGTGGCGACGGCCGCCGTCGTCCTCGGCCACGCGCTCGGGTACGAGGTGTGGGTGACGTCCCGCACCGGGGAGGGGCGCGCGTTCGCGCTCCGGATCGGCGCCGCCGCGGCGTTCGAGCCCGGCGCACGCCTCCCGCGCCAGGTGGACGCCGTCGTCGAGTCCGTCGGCGAGGCGACGTGGGCGCACTCGCTCGCCGTGCTCCGGCCCGGCGGGACGGTGCTCGTGTGCGGAGCGACCACCGGCGCGATGCCGCCCGCCCAGCTGAACCGGATCTTCTTCCGCTCCCTGCGGGTGATCGGGTCGACCATGGGCACGCGGGACGAGCTAATGGCGCTGCAGGACTTCGTGGTCGCCCATGTCCGGCCCGTCATCTCGCGGGTGCGTCCCTTCGCGGACCTGCCGGCGGCCCTGGCCGACCTGTGGGCCGGCCGCACGCGCGGCAAGGAGGTCGTCCTCCTCCCGGGCGGGCCGCCTAGACTGGGGTAATGGCAACACGATCCTGGCTCGTGAGCTCCCCGAGCACCGAGACACTCCCGTCCCGTCCCCGGCTCCGCGTGCAGCTGGTGGGTGGGGAGGTCAGCGTCGAGGGCCACGACGGCGACGACGTCGTCGTCGAGTTCCTCGAGGTCACCGGCAATCCTGTCGAGGTGGTGCTCGACGACGCGCTCCTGTCCGTCGGCTACCCGTCGATCGGGTGGGAGGGCTGGGTGAAGCGGCTCAGCTCGTTCAGGTCCTCCGACGTCTGCCGGCTCCGGATCCGGGTGCCGCGCCACACCACCGTCTCCCTCGCCACCGCCACCGCGGCGGTCCGGGTGGAACGGCTCGAGGCGGATCCGCAGCTCAACTCCGCGGCGGGCACGGTGTACTGCGACGGGGTGACCGGGAAGACCACGGCGCGGACCTTCTCGGGAGCGATCACGCTGGACCGCCAGGAGGGTCCCGTCACCGCCCAGTCGGCCTCCGGGAACGTGGCCGTCCAGGGGCGGACCGCGCACCTCGGGGTCTCGACCGCGTCGGGGAAGGTCAGTGTGCGGAACGCGGCCACGGCCAGCGTGATGACGGTGTCCACCCTGGCGGGCTCGGTCGACGTGACGCTCCCCGTGACCGGGCTCATGCTGACGGCCCGGACCGTCAGCGGCTCCGTCGAGGTGGATGGCAGCTCCCGGCGGAGCTCCTCCGGGCCCACGGTCGTCACGGTCGACGAGCGGGGCGCGGGGGACGCGTGCTGGCTGACCGTCAACACCGTCTCGGGGGCGCTGCGGGTTCAGCGCGTCGGCAACGACTCCACGTAGTCCATGCCGAGGGTGCCCACACCCTGGTAGAACAGGCTTCCCGCCCGCAGCGAGATCTCGGCGAGGCACTCCGACGCCCAGACACGCAGGTGGTCGTGGGCGAAGCTCGCGAGGGCACGGTCCGGCCGGGGGGCGGTCTCCGGCAGTCCCGCGGCGAAGCGGAGCTCGGTCGCGATGTGGTCCAGGGCGAGTCCCGCGGGCACGACGAAGCCCATCCGGTTGTACGCGGCCGCGAGCGACTCCAGGTCCGTCTCGGGGCGGTAGGCCGACTCGCGCGGGATGATGCGGCACTCCTCACCGTCGAAGAGGCGCGTGAAGTCCGCTGCCAGCCGCTCCAGGTCCTCGCCGGCTGCCGCCGACTCGACGAGCAGCGCGAGCCCGCGACGTGCCTCCGGAGAGGTCCGCTCCCACTGGGTGGCGAACCCGGGGTCGCGCACCTGGGAGAGCGTGACCGCGTCGACGGGGGCCTCGAGGAGGCTGGAGAGCAACAGCGCGCGCGCACAGAGGACATCGGTCGCGTGTGCTGTCGAGGTCATGGTGGCTCCCTGCTCTGGTTGCACCCATGATCACGCGGACGGCCCGGACAATCGTGGGCCCAATGGCCTAGCGGCCGGAATCAGGCCTCCGTCGCCCCCAGCCAGTCGTACCAGCCGGTGTGCAGCACGAGCCACGCCATCAGGCCGTATCCCACCTGCGTCGGGTGGTGGCCGTCACTGGCGCCGAGGTCCGTCAGCCACTGCGAGTTCGACTGCAGGGGGTCGAACGTGTCCACGAAGGTCACCCCGCGGCGCTCGCACACGTCGGAGAAGGCGCGGGAGAGCTGCCCGGCGGCCCGACGCTCGACCTGGAGCGACGGCGGCGGCCCGACGACGTAGGTGGCGATGCCGTCCGCGGCCGCCTCGTCGAGGACGTTGGCGAGGTTGAGCCGGGAGCGGGCGATCGACAGCCCGGCGTTCACGTCGGCGGCGCCCGGCGCGATCACCAGGTGGCGCGGTTCGTCGGGATCCCACCGCCGGTTCGTCTCCTCCCGCCAGCGCGCCGAGAGGGACGTCGTCGTCTCGCCGAGCACCGGGAGGCACGCGGTGAAGAGCGGCCGCGGCAGCGCGGTGCGTGCCAGCACCCTGCCCACCCATCCCAGGTGCCGGGCATCGCCGAAGCCGCCCGCCAGCCCGTCACCGAGCACGCACATCGTCTGCGGCACGTTCCTTCTCCCTTCGACCGGGGCCGGGCCCGTCACCCATCGTGCCAACAGGAGGGGGCCGGGCGAAGTGCGCGCGCCGGGGTCAGGCGAATGCCGCCCGCATCAGCTGCTCGTTCTCCTCCTTGTGGCGGGCCGCCGAGCCGGTGGCGGGCGAGGCCGCAGCCGGGCGCGAGACGAGGCGCATCGTCCTCCCGTCGAGCAGTGGCGGGAGGTGGCAGGCGAGGAACGTCCACGCCCCCTGGTTGGCGGGTTCGTCCTGGACCCAGACGAGTTCGGCGTCGCCGTACGGCGCGAGGGCCGCGCGGATCGCCTCGCCGTCGAGGGGGTAGAGCTGCTCCAGCCGCACGATCGCGACCGAGCGGTCGCCGTCGCGGGCACGCCGGGTGGCGAGGTCGTAGTAGACGCGGCCCGAGCACAGCAGCACCCGCCGCACGTCCCGCAGGTCCGCGGTGTCCCCGATGGCCGGCTGGAACGTCCCGGTCGTGAAGTCCTCGACCGCGGACGACGCCGCGCGCAGCCGCAGCAGCTGCTTCGGGGTGAAGTCGATGAGCGGCTTCCGGGGCCGGGCGTATGCCTGCCGGCGCAGCAGGTGGAACTGGCTGGCGGGCGTCGAGGGCTGGGCCACGATCAGGTTGTCCTCGGCGCAGAGCTGGAGGTAGCGCTCGATCCGCCCGGAGCTGTGGTCCGGCCCCTGGCCCTCGTAGCCGTGGGGGAGGAGCATCACGAGTGACGCGCGCTGTCCCCACTTCTGCTCCGAGCTGGAGATGAACTCGTCGATGACGATCTGGGCCCCGTTCGCGAAGTCACCGAACTGCGCCTCCCAGGCCACCAGGGCGTCGGGGCGCTCCACCGAGTAGCCGTACTCGAACGCGAGGGCCGCGTACTCGGACAGGGCCGAGTCGTAGATCCAGAACTTCGCCTGGTCCTCGGTGAGGTACCGCAACGGCGTCCACTCGGCGCCGGTCACGTGGTCGTGGAACGTGGCGTGCCGCTGCACGAATGTTCCCCGCCGCGTGTCCTGGCCGGCCACCCGCACCGGGACGCCCTCGATGAGGAGCGAACCGAACGCCAGGAGCTCCCCGAAGCCCCAGTCGATGCCACCCTCGCGGCTCATCTGCTCGCGGCGTTCCAGCAGTTGCGCCAGCTTGGGGTGCACCGTGAAGCCCTCCGGGGTGCGCAGGTGCGCCTGGCCGATCCGCTCGATGATCGCGCGGTCGACGGCGGTCTGCCAGCCGATCATCACGCCGGCGTCCTCGAGCTGGGACTCCGGGACCTCGAGACCGAGGATGTTCTCGTTGGCCTGTGCGGGCAGCGTGCGGTCCTCGTCCGAGAAGATCCGTTCCAGCTGGCCCCGGAAGTCGTCGAGCGCCGCCTGGGCCTGGTCGGGGGTGATGTCGCCGCGGCCCACGAGGGCCTCGGTGTAGAGCTGCCGGACGGTGCGCTTCCGCTCGATCAGGGAGTACATGATGGGCTGGGTCATCGACGGGTCGTCACCCTCGTTGTGGCCGCGCCGCCGGTAGCAGACCATGTCGATGACGACGTCCTTGCGGAACTCGCGGCGGTACTCGTAGGCCATCTTCGCGACCCGGGCGACTGCCTCGGGGTCGTCCCCGTTGACGTGGAAGACGGGGATCTGGAGCCCCTTGACGATGTCCGTGCAGTACTGCGAGGACCGCGAGGAGGCCGGACCGGTGGTGAAGCCGATCTGGTTGTTGACGATGATGTGGATCGTGCCGCCGACGCGGTAGCCCCGCAGCTGTGACATGTTGAGCGTCTCGGCCACCACGCCCTGGCCCGCGAAGGCGGCATCGCCGTGGATCAGGATGGGCAGCACGGTGAAGCCCTTCTCCCCGAGGTCGATGCGGTCCTGCTTCGCCCGGGTGACGCCGACGAGGACGCCGTCGACGGCGTCGAGGTGGGACGGGTTCGCGGCGAGGTACACCCGCGTCCTCTCGCCGGTGGGGGAGGTGTACATGCCCTCCGTCCCGAGGTGGTACTTCACGTCCCCCGAGCCCTGGACCGAGTTCGGGTCGCTCGTGCCCTCGAACTCGTTGAAGATCTGGGCGTAGGACTTCCCCGCGATGTTGGCGAGCACGTTGAGCCGCCCGCGGTGCGCCATCCCGATCGTGACCTCGTCGAGGCCGTCCTCCGAGGCCTCCTGGAGGATGACATCGAGCATCGGGATCAGGGATTCCCCGCCCTCGAGGGAGAACCGCTTCTGGCCCACGAACTTGGTCTGGAGGAACGTCTCGAAGGCCTCCGCCTCGTTCAGCTTGTGGAGGATCTGGAGCTGCTGCTCGTTGGACGGCTTGGTGAACGGGGTCTCGAGGCGCGCCTGCATCCAGGCCCGCTGCGCCGGGTCGGCCATGTGCATGTACTCGATGCCCGTGGTCCGGCAGTAGGCGTCGCGCAACTGCGTGAGGATCTCGCGCAGCGGCAGGGAGCGGTTCCCGGCGAAGCCGCCGGTGGGGAACTTCCGGTCGAGGTCCCAGAGCGTGAGGCCCCGGTTCGTGAAGTCCAGGTCGTGGAAGCGGTGCGGCCGGTAGGCGAGCGGGTCGATGTCGGCCTGGAGGTGGCCGCGGGACCGGAACGCGTGGATCAGCTCCGCGATCCGGGCGGACTTGCCGAGCTCGTTCTCGGGGTCGAACTCGACGTCACGCTGCCAGCGGACCGGGACGGTGGGGACCCGCAGGGAGGAGAACACGCGCTCGTAGAACCCGTCCTCCCCGAGCAGCTTCGTGTGGATCACCTTGAGGAACTCGCCGGACGCCGCGCCCTGGATGATGCGGTGGTCGTACGTCGAGGTCAGGGTGAGGATCTTGGAGACCGCGAGGCGGGTGATCGTGTTGGCCGAGGCCGCGGCGTACTCCGCGGGGTAGTCCATGGCCCCGACGCCGATGATGGTGCCCTGCCCCCGCATCAGCCGGGGGATGGAGTGGACGGTGCCGATCGTCCCCGGGTTCGTGAGGGTGAGGGTGGTGCCCTGGAAGTCCTCGACGGTCAGGGCGCCCTTGCGTGCCCTGCGGACGATCTCGTCGTACGCCGACCAGAACTGCGCGAAGTCCATCGTGTCGGCCTTCTTGATGGAGGGGACGAGGAGCTGCCGCGTGCCGCCCTCCCGGGGCAGGTCGATGGCGAGGCCCAGGTTGACGTGGGCGGGCCGCACCACGGCCGGCTTGGCGTCCTCCGTCTCGACGTAGTACGAGTTCATGTCCGGCACCTGCCCCAGGGCCTCCACGAGCGCGAAGCCGATCAGGTGGGTGAAGGAGACCTTCCCGCCGCGGGTGCGGGACAGGTGCGCGTTGAGCAGGATCCTGTTCTCGATCAGGACCTTGGCGGGGATCTCGCGTACCGACGTCGCCGTCGGGATGGACAGCGACTCCTCCATGTTCCTCACCGTGCGGGCTCCCACCCCGCGCAGCTTCACGACCGTCTCCCGGGCGGTGTCCTCCCCGGGGCGCGCCGACCGCACGGTCCCGGCGTACGGGGTGGTGGGCGGCTGCGCCTCCACCTCGGGCATGGCGGTGCCGAGGAACCGCGCGATCTCGGGCGCCCGCTCGCGGGGGTCGACGTGGAGGGAGGGCCGCGGCTCGCGGGCGGGTGGCGGCTGCTGCGCCGGCGTCGCGGGCGGTGACGGCGGCGTCTCGGTCCGCGGTGTCGGCGAGGCGGGTTGTGGCCGCGGTGGCTCCGGCGACGGCGCAACGGGCCCTGGCGACGGCGCCACGGGCCCTGGCGACGGCGCCACGGGCTCTGGCGACGGCGTCGCGGCGCCCTGCGCCTCCTCCTCCGTCACGGGTGCGGCCGGCTCGTCCTCGGCGAACCGGGCGAAGTACGCCTGCCACTGCGGGTCGACGCTCGCCGGGTCAGCGAGGTACTTGTCGTACAGCTCTTCCACGAGCCACTCGTTCGCGCCGAAATCCATCGTTGCCTCGCCGGCACGTTCGTCCACGGACACGCACGTTCCTCTCCCAGTCGTGATGGGTCCACCCTAGGACACGGTCGTTCCGTGGCGCTCCCCGAGCAGGGAGGTCCGGGCGGGCGTCAGGAGCGCACCGGGGCGCCGCGACGGGAGTGCCCCGCCGCGGGGCCCGCGATGGGCAGCAGGATGCGGAACGTCGCCCCGACGTCGCTGTCGACGACCCCGATCGTGCCGCCGTGGATGGCGACCGCCCAGCGCGCGATCGCGAGCCCGATGCCCGTGCCTCCCGTCGCGGGCGCCGATGCGGGCGTGGCGCGCTGGAACCGCCCGAAGACCCGCTCGCGGTCCTCGATCGCGATGCCCGGCCCGGCGTCCGAGATGTCGATCCGCGCCTGGCCCCTCTGCCGGCCGGCGTCCACGTGCACCGTGCTGCCGTCGGGGGTGTGGCGCGTGGCGTTGTCGAGGACGTTGACGAGCACCTGCATGAGGCGGGCGGGGTCCCCGTGGATCCGCAGGTCCACGGGGTCGATGTGGGTGGAGAAGTTGACCCCGCGGCCGTTCTGCAGCGCCGCGAGGCGCGCCACGTCGATCGCCGAGTCGAGGAGGTCGGCGACACCGACCTCCCGGACGTCCAGGCCGGCCACGCCGGCATCGAGGCGCGAGAGGTCGAGGAGATACTGCAGCAGTTCGGTGAGGTGCTCGGACTGGCGTACCGCCGCGTCGAGGTTCTCCCGGCTCGGCTCCTCGACGCCGTCGGCCATGTTCTCGAGCCGCGCGCGCAGGGCGGCGACCGGGGTGCGCAGCTCGTGCGAGACGTTGGCGACGATGTCGCGGTGCAGCTGGTCGACCTCGGCGAGGTCCTGGGCCATCGAGTTGAACGCCTCGGCGAGCTGCCCGACCTCGTCAGAGGTGGACGCCGCGACGCGCACGGAGTAGTCCCCCCGCGCCATCGCCTTGGCGGCCCTCGTGGCCTCCTTGAGTGGTTCGGCGATGTCGTTCGAGACGAACAGCGCGAGCAGCAGGGGTGCGCCGATGGAGACGGGGAGGGCGTACAGGGGTGAGAGTCCCTGCGCCGTAGCCCACCACATGAGCAGGGCGGCGAGCGTGGCCGCGACCGCCACGACGGCGACGATCCTGCCCGTGATCCCCAGCCGGGGGCGCATCGCCATCAGGCGGGGCGCTCGAAGGCGTACCCGACCCCGTGGACCGTGCGGACGACGTCCGGCCCGAGCTTCCGCCGCAGCGCCTTGATGTGGGAATCCACCGTGCGGGTTCCGGATGCGTCCACCCAGTTCCACACGCGCTCGAGGAGGGCCTCACGGGAGAGCACGGTGCCCTCGTTCTGCGCGAGGCAGACGAGCAGGTCGAACTCCGTGGGGGTGAGGTGGACCTCCGCGCCGCCGCGCCGCACCCGCCGGCCGTTCCGGTCGACCTCGATGTCGCCGAAGGAGAGCAGCGAGGACTCCGCCTCGACGCGGCGCTCCGCACGCTCCACCCGCCTCAGCAGGGCCTTGAGCCGCGCCACGAGCTCCCGCATCGAGAACGGCTTGGTCATGTAGTCGTCCGCGCCCACCCCGAGGCCGACCAGGATGTCGGTCTCGTCGTCGCGGGCCGTCAGCATCAGGACGGGAACCTCGCGCTCCGCCTGGATGCGCCGGCAGACCTCAAGCCCGTCGATGCCGGGAAGCATGACGTCGAGGACGACGGCGTCCGGCAGGAAGTCACGCGCCTCGCTCACGGCCTCGAGCCCGTCGTAGACCTCGCGTGCCTCCCATCCCTCCGACTCCAGCCGGCGCGCGATCTGGGAGGCGATCTCGCGCTCGTCCTCGATCACGAGGACCCGGTAGCCCGATCCACCCATGAGCACAGCTTCGCACAGATGCCGGGCCCGTCCGCGCCGCACGCGCTCCGTCTGGCCTAGAATGGGCCCACCATGCGCGACGAGCCCCGACATAGCGCGCCCCCGGTCGTCCTGACGCCATGACCGACTGGTTGCTAGTCCTCCTCGGCGTCCTCCTCACGGCCGGGACGGCCGTCTTCGTCGCCGCCGAGTTCTCGCTCGTGGCCCTCGACCCCTCGGCCATCGAGCAGCAGGCCGCCGGGGGCGACTCCCGCTCCCGGACCATCGCCGAGGCGCTCGCCTCCCTCTCCACCCAGTTGTCCGGCGCCCAGGTCGGCATCACGCTCACCACCATCCTGCTGGGGTACGCGTCCCAGGGCGCCATCGCGAACCTCCTCGCCCCGGTACTCGGCGGCGTGGCGGGCGAGACCGCGGCGGGGGCGCTGGCCGTCACGCTCTCGGTGCTCGCGGTCAACGGGTTCTCGATGCTGTTCGGCGAGCTCGTGCCCAAGAACTGGGCGATCTCCAACCCGCTGCGGGTCGCGGGCCTCGTCACCCCGGCCCAGCGGGCGTTCACGCGGGTCTTCCTCCCCGCGATCCGCGTGCTGAACGGTTCCGCGAACCGGGTGCTGCGGCGCGTGGGCATCGAGCCGGTCGAGGAGCTCTCCGGTGCGCGCTCGCCCTCGGAGCTCGCCGCCCTGGTGCGGCACTCCGCCAAGCAGGGCACCCTCGACGTCACCACCGCGACCCTGCTCACGCGGTCCATCGGGCTGGGCGCGCTCACCGCCGTCGACGTGATGACCGATCGCGGACGCGTCCACGCCCTGCACCGGTCCGCCTCGGCGGCTGACGTCGTCGCCCTCGCGCGGGCGACCGGCCACTCCCGGTTCCCCGTCATCGGGGAGGACCTCGACGACGTCGTCGGGCTGGTGAACCTGCGCCGCGCCATCGCGGTGCCCCACGACCGCCGTGCCGACGTCGCCGTCACGTCCTCGTCCCTGATGGTGCCGGCGCCCCGCGTCCCGGAGACCGTCCCGCTCGCCCCGCTTCTCCTCCAGTTGCGCGACCAGGGACTCCAGATGGCCCTGGTGGTCGACGAGTACGGCGGGACCTCCGGCGTCGTCACGCTGGAGGACGTCGTCGAGGAGATCGTGGGCGACGTCGCGGACGAGCACGACCGCCGCCGCGTCCGGCCGCACCGGGAGCCCGGCGGGTCGTGGGTGGTGCCCGGCGTGATGCGGCCGGACGAACTGGCCGCCAGCGCCCACCTCGACGTGCCCGACGACGGCCCGTACGAGACGCTCGGCGGGCTGGTGATGGACCGGCTGGGGCGGCTGGCCGAGGTGGGTGACGAGGTCACCGTCGACGACGTGGTGCTCCGCGTCGAGCGCATGGACGGACGGCGGATCGACCGCCTCCGGGTGTGGCGGCGGGGGCAGGGATGAGCACCTCGACCGCGCTGGTGGCGTCCGTGTTCCTCCTGCTCGGGAACGCGTTCTTCGTGGGCGCCGAGTTCGCCGTCATGTCGGTGCGCCGATCCCAGGTGGAGCCGCTCCTCGCCGCAGGCAACCGCCGCGCACGGACCGTGATGTACGCCCTCGAGCACGTCTCGGAGATGCTCGCCACGGCCCAGCTGGGGATCACCGTGTGCTCCACCAGCCTCGGCGCGCTCGCCGAACCGGCCCTCGCGCACCTGATCGAGGTGCCCTTCGAGGCGCTCGGGCTGCCCGCCGGGGCCACCCACGTGGTGGGGTTCGCCCTTGCCCTCACCCTGGTGGTGTACCTGCACGTCGTCGCGGGGGAGATGATCCCGAAGAACCTCGCCATCTCCCGGCCCGAGAGGGCGGCGCTCGTGTTCGCTCCCCCGCTCGTCGCGCTGTCGCGGGCGCTGAAGCCCGTGATCTGGGGCCTCAACGCCCTGGCGAACTCGATCCTCCGGCTCGCCGGCGTGGAACCCAAGTCGGAGGTGTCGGCCGCGTTCACCGCGGAGGAGGTCGCCTCCATCGTCGAACGGTCCCAGGCGGAGGGTGTGCTCCGGGACGAGGTGGGCCTGCTCTCGGGTGCCCTCGAGTTCTCCGAGGAGACGGCCGGGGACGTCATGGTGCCCCGTGACCGGCTCGTCACCCTGATGGTGGGCGTGACGCCCGAGGATGTGGAGCGCGAGGTCGCCCGGACGGGGTTCTCGCGGTTCCCGGTTCTCGATGGCGACCAGCTGGTGGGCTACCTCCACCTCAAGGACGTCCTGTACGCCGACGGCGGGGAGCGGACGTCCCCGGTCGCGCCCTGGCGGGTGCGCGCCCTGGCCGTGGTGGGGATGGACGACGAGGTCGAGGAGGCGCTCGCCGTGATGCAGCGGTCCGGCGCCCACCTGGCACGAGTCGTCGACCACGAGGGGGAGACGGCCGGCGTCCTGTTCCTCGAGGACATCCTGGAGGAACTCGTGGGCGAGGTGCGGGACGCGATGCAGCGCCGCGAGCCACGGTGACGCCGCGCTGTGGACAGGCGGCGTGAGAACCGCCACAGATCGCCTAACGTTGTAGACGAACCCCATCCTGATCGTTATGTTTTTGTGACAGAGGCGGTCACCCGCCGAGCCCACTCTCCCCCCTCCGGAGGCTCTCGTCCATGTCTGTTGTCACGCCCGCGGCGCCCCTGACCCGGCGCCAACTCCGTGAACTCGAGCGCCAACGGGACGCCGCCACGGTGGTCACGGTGGTGCCTGAGCCCGCGGCCGACGAGTTCGACGTCGCCGGCCCCAGCGCGCACCTGCCGATGGGCGCAGCGCCCAGCACCGACCCGACCGAGGCGATCCTGGCCGTCGCCCCCACCCGCCGCTCCCTCCGCGAGAGCCAGTCCGCCGTCCGCGCGGCGGGCCGCGTGGCGCCCCGCGCCGCGGTCCTGACCTCCCTCGGTGTCATCACGATCGCCGCCCCCCTCACGGGCTTCGTCACCGCCGCCCCGCCGGCCGCCGCCGTGGGCCCGATGGTCCCCACCCAGGTCTCGGTCCTCGACACCGTCGACGCGGCTGTCGCCCAGGGCGAGCTGGAGGGCAGGATCCCGGCCGCCACCGCCCTCACGGAGGATCCGACGGCGCTCGTGCGGGCCACCGAGTCCGCCTCCCGGGCGCAGGCCCGCACCGGCGTGTCGGTGTGCGAGCCGGTGACGGGGGCGTCCGGGATGCGCGAGGCGTTCACGCAGCGGGCGAGCGCGGTGTACCGGCCGATGGCGGCCGGGACGTACCGCGACACCTCCCTCTACGGGCCGCGCTGGGGCTCGTTCCACATGGGCACGGACATGGCAGCACCCGTCGGGACCCCGATCTACGCCATCGCCGACGGCGAGGTCGTCTGGGCCGGCGGTGGCAAGGAGGGCCGGTCGGGCCAGCTGGTGATCATCCACCACGTCATCAACGGACAGGACGTGTGGTCCTGGTACGGCCACATGTACACCAACGGGGTGTACGTCTCCGCGGGCGAGAGGGTCTCGGCCGGCCAGGTGATCGCCGGCGTCGGTGACTCCGGCTTCTCCACCGGCCCGCACCTGCACTTCGAGATCCACACCGGCGAGTACGGGAACCACGTCAACCCGCTGTCATGGCTGTCCGGCACGGACGCCCTCTTCCCCGGCCAGTGCTGAGGCCGCACCCGTACTTCGACCAGCCCACCCCGCTCCTGTTCGCCCACCGCGGCGGGAGCCGGGAGGTGGTGGAGAACTCCCGGGCGGCCCTCGAGCACACCGCCGCGCTCGGTCTCACCTACTTCGAGACCGACGTCCACGCCACCGCGGACGGCGTCGTGGTCCTGCACCACGACGAGTCGCTCGACCGCATGACGGACACCACCGGCCCGATCAGCGCGCTGACCTGGGCGGAGGTCGCGCGGGTCCGGGACGCCTCGGGGCACGCACCGGTCCGGCTCGAGGACGCGCTCGCCGACTACCCGACCCTGCGGCTCAACATCGACGCGAAGTCCGACGACGTCGTCGCCCCGCTCCTCGCCATCGCGCGCCGCCACGTGGCCAGGGTGTGCGTCGCGTCCTTCGTCGACGCCCGCCTGGCCCGCGTCCGGATCGAGGCGCCCGAACTCGCCACCTCGATGGGGCAGCGGGAGGTGGCGGCCCTTCTCGCCCTGTCCGGACTGCCGCGGCGTGTCGGGGTGGCCACGGGTGCGCGCCTCGCCGCGGTGCGGTCCGCCCACTGCCTGCAGGTCCCGGTGCGCCACCGCGGCGTTGTCGTGGTGACGGGCAGGATGCTCGGGTTCGCCCACGAGCTCGGACTCCAGGTGCACGTCTGGACCGTGGACGAGCCCTCCGAGATGCGTCGGCTGCTCGACCTCGGCGTCGACGGGCTGGTCACGGACGTGCCGACCCTGGCCAAGGACGTGCTGGGCGGCCACGACCCTCGCTGACCCCGAGAGGCACCGATCGGGGCGGTGGGCCAGACTTGGGTGCATGCACGCCCACACGCAGGACCCGCGTGGCCGCCGCACCCGGGCGGCCCTCCACGCCGCGCTGCTGCGGCTCATCGAGGACCGTCCGATCGCGCAGGTCACGGTCTCGGAGCTCTGCCGGGAGGCGGACATCCACCGCACCACGTTCTACAAGCACTACTCGGACGTCCCGGACTTCGTCCGCCAGCAGTTCGCGTCCATCCTCGACGAGCTCATCGGCATCCCGCTGAACTCGCGCTTCTCCTACGAGGAGACCCCGCGCGTCTACCGGGAGGCCGCCACCCGGGTGTTCGCCGCGGTCGTGGGCGAACGCGCCGTGTACCGCCGCCTGCTGGGCCGCGAGGGGGATCCCGGCTCCCAGCGGGCCCTCCTCGACGGCCTGATCGCACGCTTCACCTCCGCCGCGGAGAACTGCCTCCGCTTCACGGGTGCGCCGGTGGATCCCGAGGCTGCCGGCGCGGCGATGGCCGGTGCCGCGCTCCTGCTGGCCGAGCGGCTCGCGCACGGGGAGTCGACCGACGTCGACAGCGCGGTCGACGCCTGGCTGGACTGCCTGCCCGGCTGGTTCGCCGGCGGCTGGGGGAACCGCCCCGGGGACGTCATGTACCACGAGGGTGGTGAGTGATCGTGGCTGCCGTCTTCAGCGACGTGACGACCGCACCGATCGACGTCGCCGCCCTCGAGCGCCGGGTGAGGAGCGACCGGGCGGGCGCCGTCGTCACCTTCACGGGCGTGGTCCGCGACCATGACGGCGGGCGTGGCGTGACGCGTATCCGCTACGAGGCGCACCCGTCCGCCCCGGCGGTGCTCGCCGGCGTGGCCGGGGAGTTCGCGCGGGAGGGGGTGCACACCCTCGCCGTGGTCCACCGGGTCGGTCTCCTCGAGGTGGGCGACGTCGCGCTGGTCGCCGTGGTGGCCGCCTCCCACCGCGAGGAGGCGTTCCGTTGCGTCAGCGACCTCGTGGACCGCGTCAAGGAGGTGGTCCCCGTCTGGAAGAACCAGGAGTTCACCGACGGGACGACCGAGTGGACCGGGTTGCCCGGGTCCCTGTCCGGGGGGTGAGCGGTCCCGTACGATGTGGGGCATGTCGGAGACCGCCCAGCGCCTTGAGCTGCGCGATCGGCATGGGCGCGTGGCGCGGGACCTGAGGGTGTCCCTCACCGACCGCTGCTCCCTGCGGTGCACGTACTGCATGCCCGCGGACGGGATGGAGTGGCTCGCCACCGCGGACGTGCTCTCCGACGCCGAGGTGGTGCGCCTCATCCGGATCGCGGTGGAGCGGCTCGGCGTCGAGGAGGTGCGGTTCACCGGCGGTGAACCGCTGCTGCGGCGTTCGCTGGAGGAGATCGTGGCGGCCACGGCCGGACTGCGCACCGCTCGGGGTGCGGCGCCGGCGACCTCGCTGACCACCAACGGGCTGGGCCTCTCGCGGCGCGCCCCAGGGCTGCGGGCCGCGGGGCTGGACCGGGTGAACATCTCGCTGGACGCGATCGATCCCGAGCGTTACCGCACGATCGCGCGCCGCGACCGGGTCCGGGACGTGATCGACGGGATCGACGCCGCGCAGGCCGCCGGCCTCGCCCCGGTCAAGGTCAACACCGTGCTCATGCGCGGCGTCAACGAGGACCAGGCCGTCCCCCTCCTCCGCTTCGCGCTCGCGCGGGGAATCCAGCTGCGCTTCATCGAGCAGATGCCGCTGGGACCGCGGCACACCTGGGACCGCCGCGACTTCGTCTCCGCGCCCGAGATCCTCGCGCTCCTCGGCGCGCACTTCCGCCTGACGGCCGTGGCGCGTGACAGCGTGGCCGCACCCGCCGCGCTGTGGCGGGTGGAACCCGCGGACGGGTTGCCCGGTGGGACGGTCGGCGTCATCGCCTCGGTCAGCCGGCCATTCTGCGCCGCGTGCGACCGGACGCGGCTGACCGCGGACGGCCAGCTGCGCACCTGCCTGTTCGCGCGCACCGAGACTGACCTGCGCACCCCGCTCCGCTCCGGCGCCAGTGACGAGGAGATCGCGCTGATCTGGGCGGAGGCCACGTGGGCGAAGCCCGCGGGCCACGGGATCGACGACGCCGGGTTCGTCCCGCCGGACCGGACGATGTCCGCGATCGGGGGCTGATGGTCGAGGTCAGGTTCTTCGCGGGTGCCGCCGACGCCGCCGGTCACCCCTCCACCCGGCTCGAGGTCGCGGACGGCACGTCGGTCGGCGAGGTCCTCGCCGCGGTCGCCGCCGGCAACGAGCGCCTCACCCGGGTGCTCGGCGTCTGCACGCTCCTGCTCGACGGCCGGGCCCACGGCGACCGTGCGACGCCGCTCGACGGAGGGGAGCACACCATCGACGTCCTGCCGCCCTTCGCCGGCGGATGACCCTGAGCCCGGCGCAGAGACAGCGCTACGACCGCAACCTGCGCGCCCTCGGCGAGGAGGCCCAGGCGAGGCTCCTCGCGTCCCGGGTCCTCGTGGTGGGGGCCGGGGGGCTCGGTTCGCCCGTCCTGCTGTACCTCGCCGCGGCGGGCGTGGGCGCGATCGGGATCTCGGACCCCGATCCGCTGGAGCTCACGAACCTGCAGCGCCAGGTGGTGCACGGGACGCCCGACCTCGGCGCGGCCAAGGCCGAGTCCGCCCGCGCGCGCCTCGCCGCGCTGAACCCCGACGTCGCCGTCACCGTCCACCCGCGCGTCACCCCGGAGAACGCCGCGGGCCTCCTCGCCGGCTGGGACGCCGTCGTCGACGCCACCGACACCTTCGACGCCAAGTACCTCATCGGCGACACGTGTGCGGCCACGGGCACCCCGCACGTGTGGGGCACCCTGGTCGGACTGGCGTTCCAGGTCTCGGTGTTCTGGACCCGCCCGCCCGCACCGCTCCCCGCCGTGACGCTGCGCGACCTCCACCCGGCGCCGCCCGCGCCCGGCGCCACCCCCACCAGCCTCGACGTCGGGGTGCTGGGGGCCGTCTGCGGACAGGCCGGATCGGTGATGGCGGCGGAGGCGATCAAGGTCCTCACCGGTATCGGCGCGCCGCTGGTCGGCCGCGTCCTCGTCGGGGACGCCGCGGCCGCACGGTGGGACGTCCTGAGCTTCGCTGGTCCCGTCAGGGAGGAGATCTGATGGCTGTGCCCGTCGAGGAATACCTCGCCACCCTGCTCGCGCAGGTCACGCCGCTGCCCGCCGAGGAGGTCGCCGTCGCCGACGCCCTCGGCCGCGGCCTCGCGGCCGACCTGGTGGCACGCCTCGACGTGCCGCCGTTCGACACCTCCGCCATGGACGGCTTCGCC
>DBQX01000129.1 GCA_002305415.1 Actinomycetales bacterium UBA1383
CCCACGGAAGCGTCAGGAGAGCCATTTTCGACACCCTCCTGTACAAGGAGAACGGCACCGGTGAGCTCACTCCGGGCGCTGCTGAGAGCTGGAACTACAACGAGGACGGGACCGAGCTGACGCTCGAGATCCGCGAGGGGATGACGTTCAGCGACGGGGACGCGGTCGACGCGCAAGCCGTCGCCGCCACGATGCAGCGGACCATGAACACGCCGGGGGCGGTGCAGGCCAAGTTCGCCGAGGTCGCTGAGGTCTCCGCCGTCGACGACGACACCGTGGTCGTCCGGTTCGAACAGCACGACCCCCAGTTCCTGCCGAACCTCGCACTGGGCGCTGGTGCGATTGGCGATCCCGACACGATCGACGAGGAGCGCACGTCCACTGACCCGGTCGGTTCGGGTCCGTACACCCTGGACACCACGCGCACCGTCCCCGGCACGACGTACGTCCTGACCAAGCGGGACGACCACTGGAACGCAGACGCCTACCCGTTCACGACGCTGACGGTCCGTGTGCTGCAGGACCCCACTGCGGTCTTCAACGCCCTGCAGGCTGGCGAGCTCAATGCCGCCACCGTCCGTTCGCAGATGACGGGACAGCTCGGCGAGGAGTACACCTTGACCGGCATCGACGCACAAGCACTCGCGTATGTGAGCATTCTGGACCGCGCCGGTGAGGAGTGGCCGGCACTCGGCGACGTGCGGGTTCGCCAGGCCATCAACCACGCGATCGACCAGGAGGGCATCCTCAACGGCCTCCTCGGGGGCGGGGGCATGGTGACGGATCAGGTCTTCAGCCCGTACGGCAAGGTTTATGACGAATCTCTGAACGAGGCCTACGAGTATGACCCGGAAAAGGGTCGCGCACTCGTCGAGGAAGCCGGCTTCACCGGCACCACCTTCCAGATCCCCAGCACCTTCCTCACGACGGCCTTCGAACCGACGCTGTCCCAGGCGTTCAGCGACATCGGACTCGGGCTTGAGTGGGTCTCCGTCCCGCCGCAGCAGGCGCAGGCGGCCCACCTGTCCGGCGACTACCCCTTGTCATTCCAGATCACCGGACTCAACTCCGACGCGACCGAGGCATTCCTGCACTACGGCCCCGGCGGGTTCGCAAATCCGCGCGGGTATTCCGACGAGGTCACGGACGACCTGCTGGCCCAGATCCGCAGCACGGTCGACACCGATGAGGCGGTCCCGCTTTACCGCGAACTGAACCAGTACGGCATCGAGCAGGCGTTCGTCGTGCCGATCGTCTTCACCGGCACCACATGGGTGACGGCGGACGGCGTGGCCATGCTCGACGACGGATCCAGTGCGATCCCTTCGGTGCGCCTGTTCGGCGTGGCCGAGTAGCTCTACGAGCAGGTGGGTGCGGGCTACGGCCCGCACCCACCCCACCAAAAACGAGGGAACAACGATGCTCTCCTATGTTCTGCGAAGGCTCACCGCGGGGCTTGTCCTGCTCCTGCTGGTCACCTTCATCACCTTCCTCATGCTCAGCACGTCGTTCGAGGACGTCGCACTGACCATCCTCGGCCCGTCCGCGACACCGGAAGCCACCGAAGCCCTCATGGCGGTGCGTGGCTGGGACCGACCCGTTCTGGAGCAGTACTTCGAGTGGGTCTCGAATGCCGTTCGAGGCGACTTCGGCGCCTCTGTCTTCACGTCTCTCCCCGTCGGGCCCTCCGTCGTCCAGCGGCTGGCGGTCACGCTCTCGATCATCGTTCCCGCGCTGCTCATCACCGTGGTGCTGAGCACCGTGCTCGGTGTCTGGGCAGCCAGCCGCGGCGGCGCGATCGACCGCCTGGCCCAGGGCATCTCCCTCATCGGATACGTCGTGCCAGGACTCCTCCTGGCAATCGTCCTGGTCGTCGTACTGGCCGTCCGCCTCGACCTCCTCCCGGCGACCGGGTTCACACCGGCGACCGAGAGCCTGAGCGGTTGGTTGCGGAGCATCACCATCCCAGTCACTGTGCTCGTCATTGGCGGTGTCGCCAGCCTGACCGCGCAGATCCGCGGCCGCATGATCGACGAGCTGAGGCGTGACTACGTCCGCACCCTGCGCACCCGGGGCACCTCGACCCTCTCGATCGTCATCAAGCATGCCCTGCGGAACGCCGGCAGCCCGGCCCTGACGGTCATGTCGCTGGAGTTCATCCAGATGTTCGGGGCGTCCCTCATCATCGAGAACGTCTTCGGCCTGCCCGGCTATGGCAGCTACGCCTTCAACGCGTCGCTGCAAGGGGACATCCCAGTGATCCTCGGCATCGTCGTCTTCGGCGTGCTGCTTGTAACCGTCGTCAACCTCACCACCGACCTGGCCAACGGCTGGCTCAACCCGAAGGCGAGAGTGCATTGAACAGCGCCCGGCACCCCCAGAGCACAAACCTCACAGCACCGAGCGCCGAGGGCATCGCCCTCGACGCCGGTACCGAGGCACTTGACGTGGACGCTGTCGCGACGCGCACCGCTACGTGGCGCAAGCTGCTGCGCGACCCGCAGGCGGTCGTCACGATGGGCATCCTCGTCATCATCTTCCTGATGGGACTGCTGACGCCAGTGCTGGCGCCGCAGGACCCCAACCAGTCGGACCTGAGCATGGTCAACGCACCGCTGGGCACGCCCGGCTATCCGCTCGGCGCCGACGAGAGCGGCCGCGACATCTTCACCAGGCTGCTGCACTCGATCAACACCAGCGCGGTCTCGGCCCTCATCGGCGGTGGGGTTGCCCTGATCATCGGCGTGACCGCCGGCCTGGTCGGCGGCTACTTCGGCACCCGGACCCGAACGGCCACCGAGTGGCTGTTCAACCTGATCATGACCTTCCCCGGCGTGCTCCTGCTCATCATTCTCATGCCGGTGACCGGGGGGGACTATCGCTACACGATGCTCATCTTCGGTGTGCTGCTGTCCCCTGGCATCTACCGCATCGTCCGCAACCTGGTTCTCGGTGTGAAGAACGAGCTCTATGTCGACGCCGCACGCGTGTCGGGGCTGAGCAACCTGCGCATCCTCAGCCGGCACGTGCTTTTCGTGGTACGTGGACCCATCATCATCGCCACCGCGTTCCTCGCCGGCTCCGCGATCAGCGTGCAAGCCGGCCTGGCATTCCTCGGGGTGGGGTCCAAGGAGATTCCCAGCTTCGGGAGCATGATCTCCTCCGGGTTCACCAACCTGTACATCGCCCCGACCCAGTTCCTGTGGCCGAGTATCGTCCTCGGGCTCATCACGGCGTCGCTCGTACTCCTGGGCAACTCGCTGCGTGACGTGTTCGAGGGTGGGAGACCCCGCGCGTCGAAAGTGGGCGCCGGGCTGACCAGCACCGCGACGACCGGGTCGGTTGACGCCCCGAGTACGGCCGCCCTGCTCGATGTCCGCGACCTCGCGATCGCCTATCCCGGGCCGACAGGAACTCTGAACGAGGTCGTCAGGGGGGTGTCCCTGCAGGTGGAGCGCGGTCAAACGGTGGGCCTCGTGGGTGAGTCCGGCTCGGGCAAGTCGCAGACGGCCTTCGCTGTGCTCGGTGTGCTCCCGGCAGAGGCCGTGATCACGCGTGGTTCCATCATCTTCGAGGGGCGCGAGCTGCTCGGGTTGTCCGATGCACAGCTGCGGCCGCTGCGAGGCAAGGAGATCGCCTACATCCCGCAGGAGCCGATGTCCAACCTGGACCCGTCCTACAAGGTCGGTGCACAGCTCGTCGAGGGCGTGCGCTCAGCGCTCGGGATATCCCGGTCCGAGGCCAAGGAGCGCGTGCTCGCTCTGCTACGACGATGCGGCATCGTGGATGCCGAGCGCACCTTCGACTCCTATCCCCACCAGATCTCCGGTGGCATGGCGCAGCGCGTTCTCATTGCCGGCGCGGTGGCGAGCCGCCCGAAGCTCCTCATCGCGGACGAGCCCACAACGGCTCTGGACGTGACGGTCCAGGCCGAGATCCTCGATCTGCTGCGAGACCTGCAGGCCGAACTCGACATGGCGGTGCTGCTGGTGACGCACAACTTCGGGGTCGTGGCAGACATCTGCGACCGCATCGCGGTCATGCGTCACGGTGAGATCGTCGAGGCCGGCGACGCGCTCACCATCTTCCAGAACCCCCGGCACGAGTACACCCAGATGCTGCTCGACGCGATCCTGGACGAGGACACGGTGCGAACCGATCCCCCCGTCGCGACGACACTCGGAGAGGACGATGATGACTAGCCCGCTTCTGCAGGTGGAGGACCTGCGGGTGAGCTTCCCCGGCAAGGGTTTCCGCGCCAAGCCGGTGGAGGTCCTGCACGGCGTCTCCCTCGACGTCAGTCCGGGCGAGACCCTCGGACTGGTGGGCGAGTCCGGGTCCGGCAAGACCACGATCGGCCGTGCCGTCCTCGGCCTGGTCAGTCCCAGCGGCGGCAACATCCGCTTCGCTGGCCGCGAGATCGGCCACGCAGGCCCCAAGGAGCGAAGGAGCCTGTCCAAGGACATCCAGGTCGTCTTCCAGGACCCGTACACCTCGCTGAACCCGTCGCTGACCATCGGCGACATCCTCGCCGAGCCGCTGGTCGTCCAGGGAGCCACGGCCAAGGACGCTCGCATGCGCGTCAGGACACTGCTGGACCAGGTGGGCCTGCCGTCAGACGCGGTCGAGCGTCTCCCGCGGGAGTTCTCCGGCGGCCAGCGACAGCGTGTCGCCATCGCCCGCGCCCTCGCCCCGGAGCCGCGGCTCATCGTCTGCGACGAGCCGGTCTCCGCGCTGGACCTTTCCACACAGGCCAGGGTGATGGATCTGTTCATCGACATCCAGCGGCGCACCGGTGTCGCCTACCTGTTCATCTCACACGACCTGTCCGTGGTGCGGCACATCAGCCACCGTGTCGCCGTCCTGTACCGGGGCGATCTGGTGGAGACCGGTGCTGCGGGCGCAGTCACGTCCACACCGAAGCACCCGTACACCCAGCGCCTGCTCCTTGCCGCGCCGGTCGCCGACCCCGTGAGGCAGGAGCAGCGGCGCGCTGAGCGTCATCGGCTCGTGGAGTCCCAGCGCCAGCAGGCCGTCCAGGCGGGCGCTGCGTAATGCCGGCAGCTGGCGGGACCCCGGGCGGGTCCGGAGAGGCGCGGGTTGGTGCGGACGTGATGGTCGAACCCGCGGGTTGGCCGGCGGCGTCGGCACTCCAGGGGGTCGCCGGCACGCGTCGAGCCGGGATGCCGCAACTTTCGAAGGGTTCGATCCTCTTGGTGGTGTCGGCGACCTTCGGCTCCGGCATGGCCATGATCGTGCCGATGGCCTACTCGCTCGCGGTGCGCCTGGATCAGCTGGCACCCGGGCGCGCGGACCTGCTCGGCTACGTGCTCGGCATCGGCTCGGCCGCCACGCTCGTCCTGGCACCGCTCACGGGAGTCCTCAGCGACCGGACCCGTTCCCGGTGGGGGCGCCGCCGCCCGTTCACGGTGCTCGGCGTGCTGCTCGGCCTCGCTGCCGTGCCGGTCATGGCATTCGCGTCGAACCTGCTCGTGCTCACTCTGGGCTGGGTGCTGTCCACAGTCGGTTGGAGCACGACGGCAGGATCCATCGCGAACTGGCAGGCGGACCGGTTGCCACCAAGTCAGCGCGGCAGGATTTCCGGTCTGACCGGCCTCACGATGCAGATCTCGCCCGTGGTCGGCATCCTGCTGGTCGGGCTGGTGCGCGAGTCGACGATCCTGGTGTTCCTGCTGCCTGCCGGTCTGGGGGCCGGGCTGGTCGCCGCCTTCGTGCTCGCGGCACCCGAGGAGCAGACGCACGGGCGTGGACACCCCAGTGTGTTCACCGCCCGCTCGCTGCTGTCAAGCTACCTGTTCCATCCACGCCACTCGCCGGACTTCGCCTGGAACTGGCTGGGCCGCTTCGTGTTCTTCATGGGGCTCTCCCTCACGACCAGCTTCACCGTGTTCTTCTACGCGCAGCGCCTCGACCTGGCCGTGCCGGACGTCGCCGGGGTGATGGCCGTCACCTCTGCTCTGAGCATCGTCAGCGCAACGATCGGCTCATTGTGGTCAGGCTGGCTCAGTGACCGACTGGGGAGGCGGCAACCGCTCGTGCTGGCCGGCACGCTACTGTTCGCCACCGGTGCCGGCGTCTCCGCCTTCGCCCACGACTTCGTCACCCTGGTGGTGGGCACCCTCATCTCGTCTCTCGGTGTCGCGGTGTTCACCGCCGCAGGCCAGGCACTGAACCTCGACGTCCTGCCGGACCGCGACACGCAGGCCGGCCGGTACATGGCGATCACGACCTTCTCGCAGAAGATCCCCGGGGTCGTGGCCCCCGTGGCGGCGCCCGCGCTCCTCCTGCTCGGTGCGGGGAGCAACGAGCAGAACTTCGTGCTGCTCTACGTCTGCTCGGCGATCTTGGCCGTGGTGGGTGGCGTGATCATCGCGGCCAAGGTGCGTGGAACCCAGTGAGCGGCGCAACCGTGACGCGTCAGGAACCGGAGAGGACTGCAGGTCCCATCCGGACCCTCACGGCGACAACCCCGGGTGCTGGCCCCACGGACGAGGGTGGTCTGCTCTCCGTCGGTCGGCTGCCCATGCACTCGCTCCGGCGTGCGGCGGAGATCGACCTCGACGGCGAGTGGTGGTTCCAGTTGGTGCACTCAGGATCGGCGCCGGACGACGGGGCATGGAGGGCCGTACGCATTCCGAGCCTGTGGACGATGCAGGAGAGGTCCGACCCTCTCCATGTCGAGACGGTAAACGGCCCCAAGGGACACGTCCAGATCCCGACACCCCCCATTGCCGCAGGCACGGAGCACGAACTCCACATCCCGGCGGCTCTCGCCACCCTCACGCGCACAGCCGCAGCGCTCGCCATCACGCTCACCGTGCGCACCCGGGACGAGGCACCGTGGGCGCCGGCCGGCACCACGGTCGCCGTCGAGCAGATCCGGTTGCCGCACCGACCCGGGCCTGTCCCCGCCGGGACCCATCCGCGACGTCTGGGCGAGCGTGGCGAGATCACCCACCCCCTGCTCGTGCGCCCGCCGTCGCTGCGCCTGTGGCGGGCGCTCACCGACAACGACGGCTCTTTCAGCCTGGACCGTCGGTTCGTCCGCAGCGGGTTCTTCCGCCTGACGCCCGCGCATGTCGAGGTCACGGATGAGCTGGACGGGGTCGCCGTCATGACGCGTTACGTCGCTGCCTTCGGGGACGAAATCAGGCTCTCCTGACTGATCCGTG
>DBQX01000006.1 GCA_002305415.1 Actinomycetales bacterium UBA1383
CGCTCCGACCACGCCCGCGCCGGCCCCGGCCCCCGCGCCGCCACCGGCGGTCCTTCCCGCCGCGCAGGTCGCCCTCGCGTTCGCGCTCGCGCAGGTCGGCAAGCCCTACGTGTGGGGGGCGGAGGGCCCGGACAGCTACGACTGCTCCGGCCTCACCATGGCGAGCTACCTCGAGGCCGGCATCTACATCGGCCGTACCACCCGCACCCAGTACGCCGAGACGGCGCGGGTGCCGCTGGCCGACATGAAGCCGGGCGACCTGGTCTTCTACTCGTCGGACGGCACGGCGTCAGGGATCTACCACGTCGCGATGTACACCGGCAACGGGATGCGGGTGCACGCACCAAGCCCGGGCAAGCTGGTCGAGCACGTCAAGATGTACTACGGCAACATCATGCCGTACGCGGGCCGGGTGACCGGCTGACCGGGGAGAGCCGTCAGTGCTCGTGGCCGCCGGCGTCCTGGAAACGCTGGTAGGAGCGGCGGATCTCCGCCTCGGCCTCGTCCCGCCCCACCCAGTGGGCGCCCTCGACCGACTTGCCGGGTTCCAGGTCCTTGTAGACCTCGAAGAAGTGCTGGATCTCGAGGCGGTGGAACTCGGAGACATCCTCGATGTCGGTGCGCCATGACATGCGCTGGTCGCCCACCGGGACGCACAGCACCTTGTCATCGCCTCCTGCCTCGTCCTTCATGCGGAACATCCCGAGGGCGCGGCACCGGATCACGCAGCCGGGGAACGTCGGCTCCTCCAGCAGGACCAGCGCGTCGAGCGGATCGCCGTCCTCCCCGAGCGTGTCGTCGATGAACCCGTAGTCGTCCGGGTAGCGCGTGGAGGTGAACAGCATCCGGTCGAGGCGGATCCTCCCTGTCACGTGGTCAACCTCGTACTTGTTCCGGTTGCCCTTCGGGATCTCGATCGTGACGTCGAATTCCACCATTACCTCCTGGGTGGCACGGTTCGTGCGTCATCCCAGATTAGTGTGGGGAGACGACATTCACCCGGCGGACGCGAGGAACGGATGGGAAGGCGGGCGATGGCCGCGGCGGCGCTGGCCGTCCTGCTGGCCGGCTGGGCGACGGCGGACGCGCTCGACGTCGCCCCCGGCGTCCTCACGACCCGCCGGGTGATCCCGGAGCCGGTCCCGTACCCCGAGCCCACCGCCGTCCCCGCCGCGCCGGGTATCGCCGACGCGACGCCCGTCGCCGTCGGCGACGTCCAGGACGCCGTCGACACGCTCGTCGCGGCCGCGGAGTTGGGACCGGAGGTGTCCGCGCTCGTGCTCGACCTCGCGACGGGCGCCCCCGCGGGCGCGCTCGCCCCCGACGTGCCCGGGATCCCGGCGTCGTCGCTGAAGCTGCTCACCGCCGCCGCGGCGCTCACCGCCCTGGGACCCGACCGGACGCTCCCCACAACGACGGTGTGGGACGGCACCACGCTCACCCTCGTCGGCGGCGGCGACGTGCTGCTCGGCGTGGGTGAGGCGCGGGACGAGGCGAACGGGCACGCCTCGCTGACGGACCTGGCGTCCCGCACGGCCGCGGCCCTCGCCGCCGAGGGCGTCGCGAGTGTGCGGCTCGCCGTCGACGACACCCTGTTCACCGGTCCCACCGGCAGTGCTGACTGGGGGGACGTCGACTGGCTCTTCGTGATGCCGATGGCGCCCCTCGCCGTCGACGGCGGACGGTCCGACGGCGAGCGCTACGACGCCGACCCGGCCCTCGCCGCCGGCCGCGTCTTCGCCGCCGAGCTCGCGGCGGCCGGCGTGCGGGTCGACGGAGATCCGGTCCGTGCGCGGCCGGCCGCCGGTGCGGCCACGCTGGCCCGTGTCGACTCCGCGCCGGTGGCGGACGTCGTCGCGTGGATGCTGAAGGTGTCCGAGAACTCGGTCGCCGAGGCGCTGGCGCGGCTGGTGGCGATCGAGAACGGCCTGGCCGGGTCCCTCGACGGGGCCACCACCGCGGTGGCCGACGAGGTGGCCGCCCTCGGACTCGACACCTCCGGCCTCGTGCTGCGTGACGCCAGCGGCCTGTCCGGCGGCAATCGTGTCACCGCGCGCCTCCTCGCCGGCCTCGTCGCCGTCGCCGCCGATCCGGCCACGCTCGACGGCCTGCTGGCCGGCCTGCCCATCGCGTACCTCGACGGGACCCTCGCCGGCCGCCTGGCCGACGCACCGGGCGCGGTCCGCGCGAAGACGGGCACGCTCGCGACCGTGGTGTCGCTCACCGGCCTCGTCCAGACGGCGGGCGGTGGGGCGCTCGCGTTCTCCGTGCTGGCCTCCGAGGTGCCCCGCGGCGGGGTGGACGCCGCCCGCGCCCGCCTGGACGAGTTCGTGGCCGCGCTCGCCTCCCGCTGACGGCGCCCACGGGATTACGGTGGATGCATGACCGCACTCGACTGGGATGTCGCCGCCCGCCGCGCCGGCCAGATCGCACCCGCGGGCCCCACCGCCAGCCGGGTCACCCTGAAGGGGGTGGTCGAGTCCCTCCGGCGATCCGCCGAGCACGCACCGGAGCTCGTGGGGGAGATCACCGGGCTGCACGCCGCGGCCGCGAGCGCCGCCGCGGTTCCCGTCTACGTGGTGGACCGTCCGCGGTGGTCGGAGGCGAACGTCGCGATCTTCCGGGGCCTGCTGCACGAGTCGATGCCCCCCGCCTCCGCGGGTTCGGCCCGGGTCGCGGCCGAGGAACTGGGGCTCCTGCTCGCCCTGCTCTCCAGCCGCGTCCTCGGGCAGTTCGACCCGTTCAGCACCCCGGCGCGGCTCCTCCTCGTGGCCCCCAACATCGTCGCCGTCGAGCGGGACCTCGACCTGGATGTCATGGACTTCCGCCTGTGGGTCTGCCTCCACGAGCAGACGCACGCCGTCCAGTTCGCCGCCGCGCCGTGGCTCGCGGCGCACATCGCCGGGCGCATCGGGGGGATGGCCACCCGCCTGGCCGACCCCGGCACGGGGCCCGACCGCCTGCGGATCGCGTTGACGGCCCTCATCGACGTGCTCCGCAACCGGGGGGAGGGCGCCAGCCTGCTCCACGGCCTCCTCTCGCCCGAGGAACAGCGGGAGCTGGACGCGATCATCGCGGTCATGAGCCTGCTGGAGGGGCACGCCGACCTCGTCATGGACGCGGTCGGGCCGGCGCGGTTGCCGTCCGTGCGGCGCATCCGCGCGTCCTTCGAGCGGCGCCGCGACGGCGCGGGACCCTTCGACCTGGTGGTGCGCCGCATCCTCGGGATGGACGCCAAGCTCGCCCAGTACCGCAACGGCGGCGTCTTCGTCCGCGGCGTGCTGCGGACGGTCGGGCACGCGGGCCTCAACGCCGTCTGGGCCTCCCCGGGGAACCTCCCCACCCAGGAGGAGATCGCGCAGCCCCAGCGCTGGGTGGCGCGAGTGCACGGCTGATGGCCGGGCCCAGCCCGCGGGTGGCCGCGGTCCGGTCGGCGGTCGCCGCGCTCGACCTCCCGCCGGGCGCCCACGTCGTCGTCGCGTGCTCCGGCGGGCCGGACTCGCTGGCACTCGCGGCCGCCGTCGCCCACGTCGCCCCGCGGCGA
>DBQX01000084.1 GCA_002305415.1 Actinomycetales bacterium UBA1383
GCGAGTGGCGGCGCGGGCTGCGCGAGGGTGGTCACGGAGGGCAGGCCGTCGGTCGCCGTGCCGAGGACGGTGGCGGAGGCGGCGCCAGCCGCCGGTGGGGTGTCGGCGCTGGGGCCGATGGGGGACGCCGCCGGGGTGGGGCTCGGAGACGCCGGCAGCGCGGCCGGCCTCGTGTCGCCGGCGCCGAACAACCCGCCGCTGACCGAACTACCGATCACCAGGCCCGCCGCGAGGGCCAGCGCCGCGAAGGACAGGGCCGTGTGCCACCGCGGTGCGCCGCGGGAGGCGCCGGGAGTGCCGGTCGCTGCACCAGCGGGCACGAGGTCCCCGGCCGGTGCGTCGTCCGGGGGTGTCGCCACGAGGTCCGGGGAGAGCGCGGCCGGCCGTACCAGCATGGTGCCCGGTGTCCCCGCGATTGCGCCGGACCGTGCCAGTCCGGCGCGGGCAGCGCCGAGGGCGATCGACGAGGAGGGATCGGCGTCGACCACCAGGGGGCGATCGAACGCCTCGGAGAGGCGCTGCGCGACCCGGGGGATGCGGGACGAGCCTCCGATGAGGGCGATCGCCCCGACGGCAGCCATCCGGATGCCTGCGCCCTCCACGGTCTCCTCGAGGGTGTCGAGCGTGCGATCGAGGTCCTGCTCGATCATGTCCTCGAACTCGCTGCGGGTGAGGCGCACCGCGGTCCGGGCGGGCGGGACGAGGACGGGAATCGCGACGTCGGTGTCGAAGGACAGCGCCTCCTTGGCGTCGACGCACTCGCGGCGCAGCTGCGTCAGCGCGAGCCGGCCCTCCTCGGTGCTGAGGTCCGCGGGAGCGACGTGCGCCGAGGTGAGCACGTGCCGGAAGACCGCGTCGTCGAAGTCCGCGCCTCCGAGGTTGTCGATGCCGGCCGGCTCGCCCAGGAGCGTGACAGAGTCGTCCTGCTCCCGGCGGAGCACCGCGGAGGTGAAGGTGCCGCCCCCGAGGTCGTAGACGACGAGCACCTGGCCCGCCTCGAGCGGGTGAGTGGCCTCAAGGTTCAGGGCGGCGGCCACGGGCTCGGCCATGAGCTCGACCCGGCCGAGGCCGAGATCGGTGAGGGCGGCACGGGCGAGGCCGGTGCGGTGCGGTCCCCACGCCGCCGGGTGGGTCACGACGACGCCCGCCGGCTGGCCCTCCCGTTCGCTGACGGTGTTGATCACGTGGGCGACGATCCGCGCGAGAAGCTGCTCCGCGGGAAGCCGATGACCTGCCACGAGCAGCGGCATGTCGTCGCCGAGGCGGCGCGTGAACTCCCGGATCAGGCGTTCGGGCTCGAGGAACCCGCGCTGCTCGGCGATCTCGCCGAACAGTAGTTCGCCGTCCGCCGCCACGAACACCACCGCGGGAACGGAGTCGCTGCGGCGTCCGAGTGGAACCCGCGCAACCACGACGCTCCCGTCGGGCGCGAGCCGCGCGGTGGCTGCTGCGACGCGGTTGGTACCCACTCAGCGGGGCGAGCGGCGGCCCTCCCGCAGCATCTCGACCGCCCGGGCGACGCGCCGGTCGCGCGTGTCCGCCCGCTTCGCCTCCTCGATCCACTCGACGTAGGCCCGCTGGTGCGAGGACGCGAGGGCGGTGAACGTGCTGGCGAGAGCGGCGTCGTCGAGCGCGGCGGCGAGGTCCGACGGCGGCTCGACGGACCTCGGTGACTCGTCGAGCTCGATGCGCACGTGGATCGCGGCCCCGCCCTCCTTGCCGAGCGCGGCGCGCACGTCCTTCCGGAGGATGAGGCAGGCGAACGGCATCTTCGCGATCGACCCGCGATAGGTGACGTGGCCGTCGAACGTGGCGACCACGGGCACCATGTTCCCCGTGCCGAAGGTCTCCTTCAGGTCGTAGGGGATCTCCACCCAACCGGTGGCGTTGGGCGTGGTGGGATCCCACTTGATCGTGGTGTCCCACTCGAGTGGTCCGGGGTTGGTCAGCGGCATCCGGCCATTCTGTCAGGGCGCGCCGGGCCATCGCTCCCGTCCAGGGTCCGGAGACCACGTGTGAGGGAGGCCACGTCACCCGGGTGCTGTCCCGAGCCCTCGCTCCGGTAAGGTTTCCGCGTAGGCGCGCCTCGTCCGATGTCTTTCCGGACAGCCAGAGCCCGCCACGTCTCCTGATCCTCGAGATCTTCCCCAGCGCGCTGCGCTGTCCGAATCCCTCCCACCGAGAGGAGCCTCCATGAACTCCCCTGACTACGAGGCCGTCGTCGACCGCCTCATCTACGACATCGCGGCCCTCACCGGCCGCCCGGTGAAGGAACTTCGGGTCCGGTACAACCTGCCGGTCCTGCCCGACCCTGAACCGGATTCGCTCGACCCCCGCCGCCGCACCCGCGCGGCGGCATGACCCCACGAGGGGCGGCGTGGCTCAGGCCGCGCCGCCCCTTCTCCGTACCCTGCACGAAGCCCTCCTTCTCCGCGGCCGCGGTGCACCCTCCACGCGTACTCTGGGCGGTGTCACCGCACGCCGGAGGAGGCCCCATGCAGTTCGAACCCCTCGACGCGAAGCACCTCGAGGCAGACATCGATGACCAGTACCTCCCCGAGTTCGTCCGCGAGCTGATCGAGCAGGGCTACACGGTCGGCGACACCGAGACGCCGGACCCGGTGCTGATCGATCCGCACGGACAGGTGGTGGAGACCTGGCGGGAGAACTACCCGTACCAGGAGCGGATGACCCGCGACGCGTACGAGCTCGAGAAGTACAACCTCCAGGTCGAGCTGCTGAAGCTGCAGTACTGGGCACAGGACGTCGGGGCGCGGCTGATGATCCTCTTCGAGGGCCGCGACGCCGCCGGCAAGGGCGGAACGATCAAGCGGTTCACCGAGCACCTGAACCCCCGGGCCATGCGCGTGGTGGCCCTGACGAAGCCCAGTTCCACCGAGCACGGCCAGTGGTACTTCCAGCGCTACATCCAGCACTTCCCCACCACCGGCGAGATCGTGATGTTCGACCGCTCCTGGTACAACCGCGCCGGCGTGGAGCGGGTGATGGGCTTCTGCACGGACCACGAGTACGAGGTCTTCATGAAGCAGGCGCCCGAGTTCGAACGCATGATCATCGACGCGGGCATCCACCTCACGAAGTTCTGGTTCTCGGTGTCCCGGTCCGAGCAGCGCACCCGTTTCGCGATCCGGCAGATCGACCCCGTGCGCCGCTGGAAGCTCTCCCCGATGGACGTGGAGTCCCTCGACCGCTGGGATGACTACACGGCCGCCGGGCACGAGATGTTCCGCCGCACGGACACGGACTGGGCGCCCTGGACGAAAGTGCGCAGCAACGACAAGAAGCGGGCCCGCGTGAACGCGATGCGCTTCTTCCTGAACCAGTTCGACTACGCCGGCAAGAACCCCGCCATCGTCCACGCCCCGGATCCACTGATCGTCACCCGGGCGCGGGACTCCCTGGGGGACTGAGTCCCCCGGCCCGGGTGACGATCGTGGTCGCTGGACCGACCATACGTCACTCCGCGAGTTCGAACAGGCTGGCCCAGGCGAGCTGGCAGTAGACGGCCATCGCCTCGCCGATCACGCAGTCGTCGAACCACGCCGTCGCCGAGTGGTTGAAGGTCGCCGTCGCCAGGTCGCGGTCGGCGGGGAGCCCCGAGTAGAAGATGAAGCAGCCCGGCACCTCCAGGAGTACCTCGGAGAAGTCCTCGGAGCCGACGTACGGCTCGGTCATCGGCCGGTAGCGACCCTCGCCCAGGACGGCCTCGATCTGCTGAGCCGCGAAGTCCACCACCTCGGGCGTGTTCACGGTCGGAGGCACCCCGGGGATCCAGTCCATCTCCGCGCGGCAGCCGTGCGCGGCGCAGACCCCCGCGATGACCTCCTGGGCCATCGCCTCCATCTTCGCCCGGTTGGCCACGGAGAACGTGCGGATGCTGCACTCGATGTGGCACTGCTCGGGGATGACGTTCGCTGCGCCCCCGGCGTTGGCGACGCCGACGGTGACCACCACGGGATCGAACACGAAGAACTTCCGGGCCACCATCGTCTGGAGGGCCAGGATCACCTCGGCCATGACCGGCACGGGGTCGATCGCGGAGTGCGGAGCCGACCCGTGGCCGCCCTTGCCGATGATGTCCACCTTCAGGATGTCCGCGGCGGCCATGCAGGTGCCGTGGCGGGAGACGTACATGCCGTGCTCGATGGTGGAGGACATGACGTGCATCCCGAACGCGCGGTCAACGCGCTTGCCGGCGGCGTCCAGCACGCCGTCGGCGATCTGGGCGCGCGCGCCCTGGAAGATCTCCTCCGCCGTCTGGAACATGAACACGACGTCCCCGGGCAGTTCGGCGGCGTGGGCGGAGAGGATCTTCGCGGCCCCGGTCAGGGTCGCGGTGTGGATGTCATGGCCACAGCCGTGCATCAGGCCCTCGATCTTCGAGCTGAACGGCATGCCGGTCGCCTCCGGGATCGGCAGGCCATCCATGTCCCCCCGCAGCAACACCACCGGGCGCTCGGCGATGTCCGCCGGGGCCGCCCCGCCGCGGAGGACGGCGGTGATCGACGTCGAGCGGGTTCCGAGGGTGATCTCGAGGGGCAGCCCGGCGAGGGCCTCGAGGACTCGGCCCTGCGTCCACGGCAGGTTCAGGCCGAGTTCCGGGTGTTCGTGGAGCTCATGGCGGAGCTGGGTGATCTCGGCCTCGATGGCGCGGGCCTCGGAGAGAAAATCAGGCACGACGACCTCCTTGTGTGTGCGGGTTTCTGTCACAGTAACGGTCGCGGCTGACAGGCCGGGGCACATTGCCTGCCAGGTGCCACGGACTCACGGGCTGGCCGCCGTCGCCCGGCGCCCGGAGGACGCCCGAGAGGGCGCATCCGTCGCTCCTGTCAGTCGCGCGTCCCGTATCCCGCGCGGCGTCCGGGGCGGCGCGCAAGGATAGTGGGACCCGTCCCCGCGAAAGGAACCGCCCGTGCCTCCCAAGGTCACCGACCTCGCGACGTCGTCCGCCCACACCGATCTCCTCGCCGCCCTCCCCGTGACCGCCGAGGCCACGACCTCGCGCGTGGTGGTCAACAACCCCCTGATCCGGGTGGTCGTGTTCGCCTTCGACTCCGGTGAGGTCCTCACGGACCACGCCTCGCCGCGCGCCGTCGTCGTCCACCTCCTCACGGGCGCCGTCCGGCTCACGATGGCGGGCGCCGAGCACGCGATGGTCCCGGGCGACGTCCTCTACCTGGCCCCCAACGAGGTCCACTCCCTCATCGCGGACGCGCCGAGCCACCTCAGCCTCGTCATGGTCGAGGCTTAGCACTCCCATGGCCTTCGATCCCGGCAGGATCGCCGATCCCACCTACGTCGCCGAGAACCGGCTGCCCGCCCACTCCGACCACCGCTGGTTCGCGAACCGCGCGGAGGCCGCGGCCGGCACCAGCAGCTTCGAGCAGTGCCTGAACGGCACCTGGAAGTTCCACTACGCGCGGAACCCGCGCCTGACCGTCCCGGGCTTCGAGGCGCCGGACTTCGACACCGCTGACTGGGACGACATCCGCGTTCCCGGCCACCTCGAACTGCAGGGTTACGGCCGCCCCCAGTACGTCAACGTCCAGTACCCCTGGGACGGCTACGAGGAGATCTGGCCGGGACAGGTCCCGCAGCGGTTCAACCCGGTGGGCAGCTACGTCACCCGGTTCACGCTGGACCACCCCGTGGGCGAGGGTGAGCGCGTGAGCGTCTCGTTCACGGGCGCGGAGTCAGCGGTGGCGGTGTGGCTCAACGGCCACTACATCGGGTACGCCGGGGACGCCTTCACCCCGTCGGAGTTCGACCTCACCGACCACCTCGTCGACGGCGAGAACACCCTCGCGGCGCAGGTGTTCCGCTTCACCGGCGCGGCGTGGATCGAGGACCAGGACTTCTACCGCTTCTCCGGCATCTTCCGGGACGTGGTCCTGTACCGCCGGCCCGCCGTCCACGCCGAGGACCTCCGCATCACGACGGAGGTGGCGGAGGACCTGGGCTCCGCCGTCGTCCGCCTCGCGGTGCGGCTCGACGGCGCCGGTACCGTGCGCGCGACCCTCGCCGGCGTGGGAGACCTCAGCGCCGACGACGACGGTGTGCTGGCCGTGACCGTCGAGCGGCCCCGGCTGTGGAGCGCGGAGGATCCGCAGCTGTACGACCTCACCGTCGAGGTGCTCGACACCACCGGCACAATCACCGAGGTGACTCCGCAGCGTGTCGGCATCCGCCGCTTCGGCATCGAGGACGGACTGCTGCGGATCAACGGCCGGCGCGTGGTGTTCAACGGTGTCAACCGGCACGAGTTCGGGCTCGAGGGCCGGGTGATGAGCCGCGAGCGGACTGAGGCCGACATCCGCCTCATGAAGCAGGCGAACATCAACGCGGTGCGCACCAGCCACTACCCGAACAACTCCTTCTTCTACGAGCTCTGCGATGTCTACGGCCTGTACGTCATCGACGAGATGAACCTCGAGTCCCACGGCATGTGGGACGCCGTGCGCCTCGGCCGGGTCCCGCTGGAGCAGGCGGTCCCGGGCAACCTGCCGGAGTGGCGGGACGTCCTCCTCGACCGCGCCACCAGCATGCTCGAGCGGGACAAGAACCACGCGTGCGTCGTCATGTGGTCCTGCGGCAACGAGTCGCTCGGCGGCACCAACCTCCGTGAGGTCGCGGACCTGTTCCGCGCGCGGGACACCCGCCCGGTGCACTACGAGGGCGTCCACTGGGATCCGAGGTTCCCGGAGACCACGGATGTGGTGAGCCAGATGTACACGTTCGCCGCGGATGTGGAGGCCTTCCTGCGGGCCAACCGGTCCAAGCCCTTCATCCTGTGCGAGTACGCGCACGCGATGGGCAACTCGTTCGGCGCGGTCGGGAAGTACGTGGAGCTCGCGTACCGGGAGCCCCTCTACCAGGGCGGGTTCATCTGGGACTTCTCGGACCAGGCGATCCGGCTCACCGACCGGCACGGGCGGGCGTACTTCGGCTACGGCGGGGACTGCGGCGAGGCGCCTCACGACGGCGACTTCAGCGGCAACGGCATCCTCTTCGCCGACCACACGCCCAAGCCGTTCCTGCAGGAGGTGCGGAAGCTCTACCAGGGCCTCGTCATCGAGATCTCGCGCGCGGGCTTCGCGGTGGAGAACCGCACGGTGTTCACGGATACGTCGGCGTGGGACTGCGTGGTGACGGTACGCCGCGAAGGCCGGGCGCTGGCGGAGGGGAGGGTGGCCACCGCCGTCGCTCCTGGTTCCGGGGGAACCTACCCGCTGCCAGTCGAGCTGCCCGAGGTGGCCGGCGAGTACACGGTGGACGTGTCGTTCCGGCTCCGGCGGGCGACGGCGTGGGCGGAGGCCGGGCACGAGGTCGCCTGGGAGCAGGCGGTTTTCACGGTTGGGACCCCCACGGGAGCTGCCGGGGCGGCGGGAGCCGCGCCGCGTCGTCGTCCCGAGTTGATCGACGGCCTGCACAACGTCGGGGTGCGCGGCCGGCACTTCACGGCGCTGTTCTCGAAGCTCTACGGCGGGATGGTGTCCTACCGCTACGGCCTGACCGGGGACGGTGGGCGCGAACTCCTGCGCGGGATCCCGAAGCCGAACTTCTGGCATGCCCCCACCTCCAACGAGCGCGGGTGGAACATGCCGGCCCGGGACGGGCAGTGGCTGCTGGCCAGCCGGTACGCGACGGCGCGCGACGGCGGCCCGCTGGTCGGGTGGTCGGGCGACGCCGTCGAGGTGCGTTACACCTACGCGCTGCCGAGCATCCCCGCGGGGGAGTGCGACGTCGCCTACCGCGTGGACGGTGACGGCCGGGTGGAGGTGACGCTGCAGGTCCGGCCCGGTGACGGGCTGCCGGACATGCCAGAGTTCGGCCTGCTGCTCACCACGGACGCGGATCTGGGCCGGCTCACCTGGTACGGCGAGGGACCGGAGGAGTGCTACGTGGACCGGCGAGCCGGGGCGCGCCTCGGCGTGTACAGCGGCGCTGTGGCCGATCAGCTCACCGCCTACCTCCGCCCCCAGGAAGCGGGCAACCACACCGGGGTGCGGTGGGCCACCGTGACCGACGCGCACGGCGCCGGCCTGCGGTTCGAGGCGGTGGACGAGCCGATGGAGTTCTCGGCGTTGCCGTGGACGCCGTTCGAGATCGAGAACGCACTGCACCCGGTGGACCTGCCGCCGATCCAGCGCACGGTGCTGCGCCCCGCGCTGATGCGCCGCGGTGTGGGTGGCGACGACTCGTGGGGCTCCCTGACGCACCCCGAGTATCGGCTCCCGGTTGGGGACCTGGTGTTCCGGTTCGCGTTCCAGGGGATCCGGTAGGGGGCGACGCCGGTCAGGTGGTCCCAGCCGGCTCGTGGGAGGGTCTGCCACGCATCCGTGACAAACCCTCCCGCGAGGCAAGCGGCCCACCCTACCGATAGCTCACCGCCCTCAGGGTGGTGAACGCCATGGCGTAGCTGCCCTCCTCGATCCAGTACGTGTCCCAGTTCCCGCTCGTGCGCTGGATCTGGATCAGCAGGCCAGTGCTGCGGACCGTCACATTCAGCAGGCCGGTCTTGAACTTCCCGTCCGGGGAGTAGTCGAAGAGGGGCCCGAAGGTTTCGTAGTCGTAGTCGTAGGCGTTGGTCTGCCAGGCGCAGGGGGCGCCGGACGGGTCACACGCGAAGCGCGCCTCCTGGGGCTCGCCGTTCGGATAGGTCGGGGAGGTCCCGTAGCAGGGAGTGAGCTGCGAGGACCCGTGCGTCACCTGGATCATCGCCTTGCGACCGGCGGGTTGGCTCACGGTGTAGTTGTCGGTGCTCGCATCCATGAACAGCGGCTCGCCGTCATACGGGATGGGAACCCACTCGCCGAACTCGTTCTCGTAGGAGAGTTCGCCGGCCTCGAGGCGTGCGAAGGCACCCTCGCAGCTCACCTCCCCGACCACGTTGACGCCGCCGAGCCGGTCGATGCGCACCGTGGTGACGCTGACCCAGTCATCGGGCTCGGCTGACTGGCTGGGTGTCGCGGCGAGCGCCACACCCATCCCGAAAATGAGCGCGGACAGAACGCGCACGGCACGCTGTCTCATCGTGGTCCGCCTTGGATCCTGGGGGGAATGGAGCACGCAACGACTGGCCCGGACGCTACTCCGTGCCGAGGAGGCAGGACAGAGCCGAACGTCCCGGTGCCGCCGCGCCGGGTGGTACGCCAGACTGAGCCATGAACTCAGCTGACTTCGAGGGCCTCGCCACCCACCTCGCCCGAGCCGCCACCGAGTCGGACCTCTCCTTCACCGTGTTGCTCACGCACGGGGAGGAGCCTGTGTTCGAGGCCTGCCACGGGCTGGCTGACCGCGCCGCGGGCCTTCCGGTCACGTCCCGCACCCGGTTCGCCGTGGCGTCGCTGTCGAAGATGTTCACCGCCGTCGCCGTGCTCGCCGCCCTCGAGGACGCCGGGACCTCCCCGCACGCGCGCGTCGTCGACCTGCTGCCGGAACGTCGTCGTCCCCGCACGCTGGATCCCGCGATCACCGTCCACCACCTCCTCACCCACACCTCCGGCATGGGCGACTACGCGGAGGAGGACGAGGACCTGCCCGGGTACGTCGAGGACTACGGCTCCCTCTGGGTTGACCGGCCGTGCTACCGCATGCGGCGTCCGGATGACTTCCTGCCCCTGTATGCGGAGCTGCCGCCGGTGGCCGCCCCCGGGCAGGCGTTCCACTACTGCAACGGCGGGTACGTCCTGCTCGGGGCGCTGCTGGAGGAGCTGACCGGGGAGGAGTTCGCGGGCGCCGTCGGTGCGCGGGTGTTCGAGCCGGCCGGGATGGTGGACACCGGCTACTTCGCCCTGGACGAGGTCCGCCCCGACCTCGCGCTCGGCTACCTCCCGCCCCGGGCGCCCGGGGACCCGTGGCGGAGCAACATCTTCTCCACCCCGGTGGTCGGCGGGGGCGACGGCGGCGCGTTCGTCACCAGCCGTGACGTCGTCCGGTTCCTGCGCGCCCTCGGCGCGGGCACGCTGCTGAGTCCCGAGACCACCGCGCAGCTCCTGATGCCGCACGTCCCCGTGGAGGGCGACCTCTCGATGGGCTATGGCGTGTTCGTCGGGGCGGACGGGCGTTTCGGTCACGGCGGGGGCGATCCCGGGGTGGAGGCGCTCTCGCGCCACCTGCCGTCGCGGGACACCACCATGGTGGTGCTCGCCAACACCGAGGGAGTGCTCGACCTGGTGTACGACCAGGTCACCGCGGCGTTCGCCTCGCTTCCCGGGGCGGGCTAGCGCGCTGCGCCGCGCCGGGTACCCGGGCCGGCGGGTACTGGAGTCTGTTCTGTGCTTCCGGCACTTGCGTGCTGTATAGCGCAGTGCAACAGAGTCGATCACAGGACACTGTTGTCTCGGTTCGCGGCACGGACGCGGCAGGGGCAGAGGTGCGAAGGCGGATCACTCCCGCAGTGATCGCCAAGCGTGCGACGGCTGCGCCCACCTTCTTTCCCGCTGCCCTATCTGGCGGCCACCAGGAACAGCGGGAAGTCTCGTGTGACGCCGTCGACCGCCTTGGTGACCACGTGCGGCGTGCTGAACGTGACATCGCGGAAGCCGGCGTCCGCGAGCCACCCCGCGAGGTCGGCGCGGTCGAAGCCGTCGTGGTGGCGGTGGGTGTGGGCGTCGTGGAACTGGCCCTCGTCGTCGTCGAGGTCGCTGAGTGCCACCCAGCCACCGGGGCGCAGGAGCCGCCGGAACCGGGCGAGGAGGGCCGGGACATCGTGGACGTGGTGCAGCGCCAACAGGCTCACCACAAGGTCGAATCGCGCCTCCGGGCCCTCCTCGGCGGTGAGGTCGAGGCTGGACGCCTCCCAGCCGGTGAGCCCCGCGGCCGCGAGCTTGCCCCGCACCACCTCCAGCATGCCCGCGGAGGTGTCGGTCAGCAGCGCCCGGGGCGGACGCGGATCCAGGGCGAGGCTGAGCAGGCCGGTGCCGCAGCCGAACTCGAACAGGTCGGTGACGCCGGCGAGCGGCACCGCCTCACCGATCGCGCGGGCGACGGCGACGGCGCGGGCCCGTTTCGCGTCGTCGTCCCAGCCGGCGGCCTTGGAGTCGAATGTGCTCACGTGCCAACGGTAGTGCAGCTGGTGCGGACTTCCTTTCTGGGGACGTGAACCTGCCTACCGTGGCGAGGCAGTCTCACGTCCCCCCGCACCCACACCGCGCACGACGACCGCGCGGCGGAGTGTCGCCCCCACCCGTGACGGGGGATGCGGGCACCGGGGCCCGGCCCAACGGTGGTGGAGGGCCCCGGGCGCGCCGTCGACGGCCCGGTGGTCGAGCGTCAGACTGAGCCCGTCGTCGCGTGCCGCCGCGCCACAATGTCCCCATGGCCGCGCGATCTGACGACGTCACCCACCTCCCGGACCTCCGGGACCGGGTCCACGTGTTCGCGGATCGCCGCGACGCGGGCCGTGTCCTCGCGGGCATGCTCGCGGACCTCCGCGGGACCGCCACCACCATCGTGGCGGTCCCCGCGGGGGGAGTCCCGGTCGCCGTCGCGATCGCGGAGCGCCTCGGGCTGCCCGTGGACGTGGCTGTGGTCAGCAAGATGACTCCGCCGGGGAACACCGAGGCGGGCTACGGCGCGGTCGCGTTCGACGGCAGCGTCCGCGTCAACCACGACGCCGTCCGCTGGTTCGGCCTCACCGCGGACGACGTCGCGGCCGGGGTGGCCACCACCCGCGCCAAGGTCGCGCGCCGGGTGGCGGCGCTCCGGGGAGACCGTCCCGCGCCCGACTACACGGGCCGCACGGTGGTCCTCGTCGACGACGGCCTGGCGTCGGGGTTCACGATGCTCGTGGCGGTGGAGGCCGTGCGTCGGCTCGGCGCCGAGCGGGTGGTGGTGGCGGTGCCAACGGCGAGCGAGGCCCGGATCGGGGTGGTCGCAGCGGCGGCGGACGCGGTCCACTGCGCGAACCTTCGCGGGGGAATGAGGTTCGCGGTGGCGGATGCGTACGTGAGGTGGTCAGACGTGGACGAGGCCGAGGCGGTGGCGATGTTCCAGCGCGGCGCGCAGTGGCCGCGGTCCGCCGGAGCAGGATGGACGCCATGAGACCCCGCGTGATCATCCACAACGTCGCCTCGATGGACGGGCGGCTCACCCTCGCGCCCGGCGTCGACCTGATGGCGGGCGACGAGCGATGGGCCGCCATGATGGGCGACCTCGCCGACCCCTACGCCTGGGCCCGCGCCACCCACGACCCGCAGGTGTTCCTCGAGGGCTCCGGCTCGCTGCTCAACCCGGTCGGCGCCCCGCTCCACGACGCCGAGCCCGGCCCGCCCGCCGAGGGCACCCACTTCCTGCCCGCCGACGTCGTGAGTGCGCCCGGGCGGCACTGGTTCGCCCTCGTCGACGGCGCTGGCCGGGTGGACCTCCAGTTCACCGAGTGGCCGGACCCGGCATGGGCCGGGTGGCACAGCCTCGTCCTGACGTCGCGGGCCGCGCCCACGGCTCACCTGGCGCGGCTGCGTGACCGTGGCATCCCGTACCTCGTGGTGGGGGAGACGCGGGTGGCCCTGGGCCGCGCCCTTGAGCTGCTGCGCGAGCGCCTCGGGGTGGAGACGGTGGTGAGCACCGGCGGTGGCCGGCTGGGCGGCGCGCTGTTGCGGCAGCACCTGGTGGACGAGATCGACGTCGAGCTGCTCCCGTGGGCCGTGGGCGGGCGTGGCACGCCCATGCTCTTCGACGCCGCACCCCTCACCCCCGAGGAATGGCCCACCCGGCTCGAACTCCTCGGCTGTGAGACGGCGGGCGAGGGCCGGGTCAGGCTCCGTTACCGGGTGGCGTGATGCGCCGGCGTTGCGGGGCTGGTCCGCACGGTCCTCGATCGGGCTCCGAGCGTGGAGGGTGCGCTGATCAGCGCCTGGCCACCGCCGCCGCCTCCTGGATGTACGCCGTCGCCGGCTTAGGGTCGATGCCCGCCTCCCGAAGCGGGGCGTCGTCCCACGTGCCGGGATGGGTGTCGAAGAACAGGGCCATCCCCATGATCGAGGCCAGGTCAGGCTTGATGCGCCCGAGGACCCGGTGGCCGACGACGAGCACGGGTCGCGGCACGTGCCGCACCGTGAACGACCTCCCGGTGGCCTTCTCGAACGCCGCCACCACCTCCAGTCGCGACAGCGCCTCCGGACCGCCGAACTCGACGACGGGCGGCGGGTCCTCGGCGATTGTCACGTGGGCGCACAGGGCCGCCACGTCGTCGATCGCCACGTAGCGGTGCGGGAGGAGGCCCTTCCCGTAGATGAGCGCCTTGTCCTTGGCCGGCTCGATCCCCGACGCGGGCGCCAGCCACACCTCATGGAACATGTCCGGCCGGACGAGCACCACCTGCATCGACGATCCGGCGAGCATCTTCTCGACACTGAGCTTCGCGGCCATCAGCGGCGCGCTGCGGGCGAAGTCCTCGCCCATCCCCGCGGCGGAGACGTAGACGAACCGCTCGACGCCGGCGCGCTGCGCCGCCCTGACGAGGGCTTGCGTCCCCTTCGTGTCGACGTCCGTGATGGTCAGGCCCTTCTCGCCGGCCATCGATCGGCTGATCGAGGTGACTGTGGTGACCACCGTGTCGACGCCGGCGAGCGCTGGTCCCAGCGTGGCCGGCTGGCGGAGGTCGCCCCGGATCACCTCGACGCCCTCGAGCGCCGTCGCGTCGGTCGCGGGCCGGACGAGCGCCCGGACCTCGTGCCCGCCCTCCCGCAGGAGCCGCACCACCCGGCCGCCGAGTTCACCGGTCGCACCGCAGACGAGAATCATGGACCTCCCCCTTCTTCCATGATGGTGAGATCGGTCTATCACCGCGCCGTTCCACCCGCACGAACTTCACGAAACCGGGAGGGCTTTACCGGACCTATTGCCCTGGTCATTTCCAGATCACGGCAGAACGCCTGTTGAGTGCCTCTTCGCGCATCAATGACACGAGTGGATTATCGTGCGCAAGCGATCGATCAGCGTGGCCCTCGTGGCAGCGGTCGTCGGCGCCGGAACTGGCGCCGCCTGGGCCGAATCGTGGATATCGGTGCCGAGCCGTTCACGATCTCCGCGATGCGCGTGCGGGCGCGGATGCTCCCACCGTCCGTTCCAGGGCGGTCCACCGAGCCGAACCTCGCCCGCCGGGTCAGGCTCGGCTCCGAGCACTGACCATCACCGGTGACTGCGACGTCCTCCGCATCGATGGCAACAGACCCAGTGCCACCACCGCGTACAGCACCGAGAGGAAGACGAAGAAGCGGATGTCACCCGTGAAGAGGCGCAACGACACGTTGAAGCAGAAGTGGATCCAGAAGGCGAGGAACAGGTTGTCGCACCGTCGCATGAACACTCCCATGATGAGCGTGAGAGCGGTGAGAACGACGATGTTGGCCACGACGTAGACCAGCGCCTCCGCACCCGCATAGTCCGACGCCACGAGCCACAGCGGAGCGTGCCAGAAGGCCCAGACCAGCCCGAGGATGACGTTGCCCCTCGTGAACCCGTACCGCCCCTCCAGCTCTGGGCGAAGGTATCCCCGCCAGCCGGATTCCTCCCCACTCGGACCCTGGAAGACCGTCAACAGGACGACGAGTCCGAGCGCGGACGGCACGGCGACCTGATCTGCGAGGGCCGTGCCCTGAACCAGGGAAGCCGCCCACGCCGCCGCCAGGAGGATGCCGAACACGATGATGGGTACGGCAAGCACCAACGAAGGTTTGAGTCTGTCGTGGAAGGCCTGCTTGTAGAATCCCTTGATCGTCAGGCCGGGCTTCAGCTTCCTCAGCATCAGCAGGAGCACGATGGTGGGTGACCAACTGCCCAGGATCGTGATGCCGGTCATGACCGCCGGCGGCGCATCGAACACCATCGAGGCGAGGCCACCGAGCACCAGGATGATTGCCCAGAATGCCAGGTAGGCAGCGATCGTGTAGGTCCACATCGGATTCAGCTTGTTGGTCTTCATGGTGATCCCTTTCGAGTCTGTGGTCAGAAGTCCATCTTGGTGAGCCACGCGGCGAGGCTCTCCTCGCGAGCCCTCAGGTCGCCGCGGTCATGCTCATAGGCGCCGAACCGGCGCTCGCCCGCGATCTTCCCGTCGAAGATGAACAGCACTCGTTCGGTCATCGCGGCCACCCGGACGTCGTGGGTGACGAGCATGACGGCCGTCCCGGCGCGGTGGATGTCCGAGAGCAGACCCATCACCTCGGTCGCCGCCGTCGAGTTCAGCGCGCCGGTGGGCTCGTCACCGAAGATGACCTGTGGGTCGTTCATCAGTGCCCTGCAGATGCCGACCCGCTGGAGCTGTCCTCCAGATGCCTGGGTGATGTCACGGGACTCCAGGTCCCCGATCCCCATCTGGTCCATCAACGTCCTGGCCTTCGCGCTGATGTGTCGGGCGTTCCTCCTGCCATCCCGCAGCGCCGGGAGCACGATGTTGTCGAGCACGTTCAGGTTGCGCAGCAGGGTCGGCTGCTGGAAGACGAAGCCCATCTTCCTCCGGCGGACCTCGGCCGCCCGGTTGTCGTCGAGCTGCGCCAGGTCGACACCGTCGAAGAGGACGCTGCCGCTGTCGATGCGATCCATCCCGCTCAGCGCGAACAGCAGTGTGGACTTCCCGGAACCCGACGGGCCCATCACCGAGACGAACTCGCCCGCGTTGATCTCAACGGAGACACGATCGAGGACGGCACGCTTCTCGGCACCCGCGCCGAATGACTTGACGATGTCCTGGCCGACGAGGATCTTGCTCATGGTTCACTCCTTGATGTTCTGCGTGATCTTGATGCGTCCCGCATCCCATGTCCCGGCCACGGTGGCGAGGAGGGTGACGGCCGCCATCAGCAACGGGCTGATCAGATAGGCGGACAGCGGGTTGACGACGAAGGCGAATGAGGACGCGCCGAACGAGGCGATGACGGCGCTGGCGATGAACTCGCCGAGGGTGTTGGCCAGCACGGTGCCCAGCAGGATGGCGACGATCAGGACGAGGAGCGAGCGCGTGACGTACTGGGCCCTGATGTCTGCGTTCGAGAATCCGAGCGCCTTCAGCACCGCGACCGAGTACCTGTCCTTGGCCACCAGCATCCGCATGAACAGCAGGGTGATCAGTGCCGTGATGCTCAAGGCGACGCCCACCGCGGCCCGGGCAGCCGTACCGATGGTGCTGATGGTCGAGCCGTAGGTCTGGGCGATGAAGCCCTCGATCCCCGAGACCTTGGCAAAGGGGAACTCCGCGGCGTACTCCGCGGCCTTCTCGTCCACCAGCGATGGATCCACGAGCGTCGCGCTGACGACGCTCCACATGGTGTCGGCGCCGTCGTCGACGAACGCCGCCTTGGCGGTCCTTCCGCCGTTCGTGACGTCTGAGTAGAGGCCGGACACTGTGAGGCTGCGCTCCTGCCCCGCGATGAGGACCGACAGGGCATCGCCGACCGTCTTGCCCATCTCGTTGGCGAGCAGGACCGAGAGCGCGATCTCGTTGTCGGCCGTCGGCGCCCCACCACTGGAGTAGGTGACGGGGAAGACGGTGTGATCCCCCAGCTCCACCTTGATGCGTTCCGCGGTGCCGTCATCCAGGATCGCCCTGAATGACTTGGTGGTGAGCACGGTGAAGTCGGCGACGGCGTCGTCACCCGCCACCAAGGCGGCGATGTCCGCCGTCTTGTCGGCGACGTTCCCGATCTGCTGCACATCGATGCGCAGGTCGCTGCTGCCCACTCCCATGTAGGTGATGAAGTCCTTCGATGAGACCGTGTTGTGCAGGTTCTGCGGGACGATCACGATGAAGGCCGCCAACACCAGCACCGTGAACGTGGTGCCGTACAGCTTCTTCCGTGCGAGCACATCCTTCACCCCGAGGAACACATTGGTGCCCAGCACCGTGTTGGTGCTCAGCCGGAAGCGCGTGCCGGTGCGCTGCTTCTCCTGCGGTGCGCCGAAGCGGATGGCCTCGACCGGGGAGATCTTCCGGAAGCTGTTCAGCACGTGGTTCACGTAGGTCACGATCGCCATGAACACCAGGACCACGCCGAGCACGCCCAGCAACGGGGCCAGCGCGGCGGCCTCGCTCTCGCCAATGTACAGGCGGATGTTGGCCAGCAAGGGGTGACGCAGGATCAGGGAGAGGCCGAAACCGAGGACGCTGCCCGCTGCCGCGATCGCCGCGTACTTGGCCAGGTAGATCCTCTTGATGTCCGTGATCGGCAGTCCGATGGCCTTCATGACGCCGATCTCACGGTTGTCCTCCTCGATCCTGGCGAGCAGCGTGAACCGGATGGACAGGAAGGCGATGGCGATCACCAATGCGCTCACCAGCAGCATCACTCCGATCATCAGTCCGTCGGAGAGGCCGTTGAGCGTCCTGAACAGCGGGTAGGTGATGGTCGGACCGTTGGCTTCCAGGCCGGCGTCGGCGTAGGCCGTCTCGAACGCACCCAGCGCAGCGAGGTCATGCAGGCGGAACTCGATCAGGTACTCCACGCTCCCGTACGGCTTGATGGCCGCGAAGTCGGTGGGACTCACCAGGAACCGCTTGGACGAGGAGAGCAGGGACTGCATCTGGGAGTCCCGCAGAGGCCCTGCGACCGTGAGGGATCTGCCGCCCACGGTCATGGTGTCGCCCACCGCGGCGGTGCCGTCGTGCATGTAGGCGATCGGGACGTACACCTCGCCGTCGGCGACGCTGATGATGGTGCCGTCCAGGTCGAGGAGATGGTCGAATCCCGCGCCCTGCATCGAGAAGCCGTTGTCCTGCACGCTGCCGGCCAGCGACTTCCCATCGATCACGATCTGGGCGCTGTCCACGTTGAGGAACTCGACCGCCTGGAAGTCGGACACGGACTCCTGGTGCGCCGCGAACGCCGCCAGCCTGTCCATGTCGAGGTCCCCTGCGTGCATCTGCATGAAGTGGGGTGTCTGAGCACGGGACATGAGGGTGTTGATCGCGCCGGAGAGGTTGACGACGAGGATCGCTGCCAGCGCCACCAGCATGGCGGTGGCTGCAACGAGCAGGACGGTCGTCAGGGTGATCGCCCTGCTCCGCAGGACATCGCTACGGATTGCCCGGTAGTACATGCGTCAGCCCTCTTGATCCTGGAGTTCGTCTACGTTGACCTCTCGGAAGGACGTGAGGCTCAGTCCGAGGTCACAGATTCGGGTGAGGATTCCACCCAGCGCCGCCTGATCGACGATGGGCCCGAGAAGGGTGGTGGCGCCGTCGGCGGTGCATTCCACCGCGAAGTCCTCGAACCAGACCAACGTGTTCGGGCCAAGGTGGCCCTTGATTCGAATCTCGTAGAACGCAGCGTCATCGGAGGAGTCCATATCTGGAAGGTAGGGCGGCCGGCAGAACCCGGGAACACACCAAGGTGGGATCTTTCCCGACGTGTGGCCAACCCGGGATTGACACCAAAGTGTCAGACCAGCTCCAGCCTCCGTGCCTCGAGGATGGCCTGGGATCGCTGTCGCCTGCCATGAGGAAGGGA
>DBQX01000027.1 GCA_002305415.1 Actinomycetales bacterium UBA1383
CTGTTGAGATATCAAACAACAAGCGCACGTGACGACTGTCCCTCGCGGGCAATTTCGTCAGGGCGGGCGGCACCCCCACCACGGCCGCGTCTCGCGTCCAGTATCGGTTGGAATTCCTTTCGGACTATCGATCCTACACCCTCACGGGCACGGTGTCGAGGCCCCGCTGGCCGCGACCCTCCCGCCGTCGGCAGGCCGTCGTGGACAGCACGTAGAACGTTACGCAGGGTCCGCCGTGGAGTCAAACCGCGCCAGCGGGGCCGGCCTCAGCTCTGTCAGTGCTGCGACCAGCCACGATGACGTGACACACCGAGTCCGCCCGCGGTTGTCTGAGAGGTTCGTCATAGGTCGGTCCGGTGAGGAACGTCGTCGTGAGGTTCCGCCGCGACCCGGGCCACAGCGAGTGTCCTGCGCCCCTTTCGCACCAGGACGATTCCACCGGGAAGGACATCAGCGGCCTCCAAAAGGGCGTCCTCGTCGGCGATCTTGACGTTGTTGAGGTAGGCCCCACCAGAGGCGATCGTTCGCCGTGCCGCTGATCGCCCCGCCTCCAAACCGGTGGCGAGCAGGAGATCGACCATCGTGGTCCGGCCGATGACCACGGCGCCGGACGGCAGGTGCGAGACTGCGTCGGCCAGAACCCGCTCCGGCAGGGAGTGCAGGTCCTCGCGGCCGAACAGCGCGCGCGACGCGCGTTCGACGTCTGCCGCAGCGTTCAGTCCGTGCACGAGGGTCGTGACCTCGCGGGCGAGCCGCCGCTGGGCGCCCCGCGCCGCCGGCCGCTCGGCGGTCTCGTGCTCCAGCTCGGCGATCTCCTCCCGGCTGAGGAACGTGAAGACTCTGAGGTACCGAACCACGTCGGCATCCTCCGTGTTGAGCCAGAACTGGTAGAAGTCGTAGGGGCTGAGCATGTCTGGGGCGAGCCAAACGGCACCGCCTTCCGACTTGCCGAACTTGGTCCCGTCCGACTTCGTGATGAGGGGTGTGGTGAGCACGTGGACGGCGCGTCCGTCCGATTTCCGGATCAGGTCGACGCCCGCAATCAGGTTGCCCCACTGGTCGTTGCCGCCCGTCTGCAGCGCGCACCCGTACCGGCGGCTCAACTCGCGGAAGTCATTCGCCTGGAGCAGTGAGTAGGAGAACTCCGTGTAGGAGATCCCCTCGTCGCTCGCGAGCCGCCGAGCCACTGTGTCCTTCGCGAGCATCGCGCCCAGGCGGAAGTGCTTGCCGATGTCGCGCAGCAGGTCGATCGCGGTGAGTTCGGCGGTCCAGTCGAGGTTGTTGACGAGGATCGCTGCGTTGGGGCCCTCGAAGTCGAGGAAGGGCTCGATCTGGCGCCGGAGGCGATCGGTCCACTCCGCCACCAATTCCTTCGGGTTCAGCGTGCGCTCCCCCGACATGCGCGGATCGCCGATTAGGCCGGTGGCTCCGCCCACCAGTGCGATCGGGCGGTGCCCGGCGCGCTGGAGGTGCCGCATGAGGATGAGCTGGACGAGATGACCATGGTGGAGCGACGGCGCGGTCGGATCGAAGCCGCAGTAGTACGTCACGGTGGCGGAGTCGAGGGCGCGCCGCAGCTCCTCCACCCCGGTCGTCTGCGCCACAAGTCCGCGCCACTGCAGCTCGTCGATAAGGTCTGCCACGATCAGGTCTCCTCGAGAGTCCGCGGCGCGACCGGTTCACCTGCCCAACGCCGGGCATCGGCCACCGCTTCGAGACACGATTCTAGTTGGCCCTCCACCGCCAGCAGCGCAGTGCCCCCGTGCCCGGCCCGGGACGCGACCGAGCCCTCTGCGCTCAGGACCGCCCGCACGCCGACGAGCGCGGGGTTGATGAGGGCAAGGTCGTCGTCGTCCAGATCCCAGAGTTCGATCCCCCGCGCCTCGCACTCCCTGACGCACGCGCCCGCCACCTCGTGTGCCTCCCTGAAGGACATGCCCTGCCGGACCAGCCACTCCGCCACGTCCGTCGCCAGCGTGAACCCCTGCGCCGCGATGCTCGCCATCCGCTCGGTGTCGAAGGTCATCGTCGCGATCATCCCGGCGAGGGCGGGAAGCAGGAGGTGGAGCGAGTCGATCGCATCGAAGACGGGTTCCTTGTCCTCCTGGAGGTCACGGTTGTACGCGAGGGGCAGACCCTTGAGAGTCGCAAGCAGACCCGTGAGATCGCCGATCACCCGGCCGGCCTTGCCCCGCGCCAGTTCGGCGATGTCCGGGTTCTTCTTCTGCGGCATGATCGACGACCCGGTTGAGAACGAGTCGTGAAGCCTGACGAAGCCGAACTCCCGCGTCGCCCAGATGATCACGTCCTCGCTCAGCCGGGACAGGTCGACCGCCACCATCGCCGCGACGAAGGCGAACTCCGCGACGACGTCGCGCGACGCGGTGGCGTCGATCGAGTTCTGCGTCGCGCCGGCGAAACCGAGGTCCCGCGCCACGCGCTCCGGGTCGAGGCCTAGGGACGACCCGGCGAGGGCGCCGGCGCCATAGGGTGACAGCGCGGCACGCCTGTCCCAGTCACGCCAACGATCGACGTCGCGCAGCAATGGCCACGCGTGCGCGAGCAGGTGGTGGGAGAGGAGCACGGGTTGGGCCGGCTGCATGTGGGTGCGCCCGGGCATGATGGCCCCACGGTGCACCAACGCCTGGCCGACGAGCGCATCGACAAGATCGAGGACTGCTGCACTCAGCAGGCGCGCCTCATCTCGAAGGTACATCCGGATGAGGGTCGCAATCTGGTCGTTCCGGGACCTGCCCGCCCTGAGCTTGCCTCCCAGCTCTCCCGCACGCTCCAGCAAGCCGCGCTCGAGGGCGGTGTGGACGTCCTCGTCCGCCGGAAGCGGAGCGAAGGCCCCCGAGGCGACGTCGGCCTCCAGGCGATCCAGCATGTCCAGCATGGTGGCGAGCTCGTCGTCATCAAGGAGACCTGCACGCGCGAGGACGCGCGCATGCGCGCGTGAGCCGGCGACGTCGTAACGGGCGAGCCGCCAGTCGAAATGGGTGGATGAGCTCAAGGCGGCCAACGCCTGAGATGGCCCAGCGGCGAAGCGTCCGCCCCAGAGACTGGTCGGAGTGTCGGACACGGTCAGGAACCTCCTTGGTTCGGAGCATCAGCGGGTGCGTCGTCCATCTCCGGACGTGCGTTCGCGAGTCGGAGTACCCGGTCGAGGAAGCGTTCTGCTGTTTCCTCGGTGCGTGCGATGACCAGCACCGTGTCATCACCCGCGATCGAGCCGAGAAGGTCCTGCATGACCGACTGGTCGAGCGCGGCCGCGAGGTATTGGGCAGCGCCGGCCGGCGTGCGCATCACGACGAGGTTCTCGGCGCGATCAGCGCTGATCACAAGCTCATCGCAGAGACGCTCGAACCGCGCCGCGAGCTGTTCCGGCGAACTCGGGGCGCGCACCCCTTGCAGCAGCCCGCCCGCGCCCTCCGGGGGGACGGCGTACACCATCTCGCCGCCCGGCGACCGGACCTTCTGGGCGTGGATCTCCACGAGGTCGCGAGAGAGGGTGGCCTGGGTGGTGGGGATTCCCTCCTCCGCGAGGATCCGGGCCAGTTCGGCCTGGGAGGCGACAGGGCGGGTGGCGAGGATCTGGGCGATCCGGACCTGGCGGGCAGCCTTCGTCCGGATCGGTGGCGCCTCCTCCGTCATGGCGCACTCCTATTCGCGCAGATGCATAATATGCACCCATCCTAGCCGACGACCGGAGGTGACCACCGTTCGCCGATCAGTTCGTCGAGCAGCGCGCGCGCTGTCTCCCGGACGTCCCGGTGCTCCGAGATTGCCGTGACGGCCGCGCCGTCGACGACGGCGATCACCAGTTCCGGCGGAAGGGCGCACCCAGTGTGCTCGAGAACGCGACCCACCGCCTGGTCGAGGCGCCGCCGACCCGCTCGGTAGGCCGCGGTGATGGGAGACGACGTGCCGACAGCCAGTAGTTGCTGGTAGTGCGTGGGCAGCGGGGTGTCCTTCGGCAGGCATGCCCGCAGGATGGCCTCGATCGCTTGATCCCGCGTCCTGGGAACGTCACCCGCCTCGATCGAATCGGCCACCGCCTCGGCGCGGCCCGCCCACCGTCGGATGTTGAGCGTGCCGGCCTCCGCGAGCAGCTCGTCCAGCCCGGAGAAGTAGTAGGTGGTGGCAGACAACGAGCACCCGGCGCGCGCCGCAACCGCGCGGTGGGTGACTGCGTTCGGACCTTCCTCACGGATGATCGCGGCGGCCGCCTCGACGATCGCGCGACGACGCTCGCGACCTTTCGCCTGTCGGGCAACTTCACTCGTCACCATTGGCACACCCATTCTTCCCACGACCCGGAAGCCGATCCTCACTGTTGCCCAGAGGCCCGCGGCTGGCCGCCCCTCACACTCCCTGTGAAGACACGGATTTTACTGGCCACCCTCCGGCGAGCGGAAATGCCGGCCTGCCGCCGTCGACTGCCTCGATCAGGACTCCGCTGAGATGCGGTCCCGTTGGGCCAACTCCTTGTCGATCGCAACGAAGGCCTCGACGTCCGAGGTTCGCCGCATCGTGTTCATCACCATGAGCGCCACGACGACGGTGTAGGGCAACGCTCCGAGAATGGTGCCGGTCTGTACCGTCCCTACCACTGTCTCGCCTCCAATCGTCAGCAGCAGGAACGCGATCAGCGCGATTCCGACGACAAGGGCGGACCGGAAGAGCCTGGACGGCCGCGCCGCTGACTCCACGAAGCCCGCGAGCGCGTGCACTCCCGAGTCCAGCGAGGTCACGTAGTAGGTGCCGACCAGCACCGTGGCAACGAGAAGGAGGGCAACACCCACCGCATCAAACGGGATCTCACGCAACATCACGAACAAGCCGCGTGAGGTGTCCTCGCTGACGGCAGCCGTAATGGCTCCGCCCGTCAGCTCGTCGTAGCGCATCGCCGCCCCGCCGACCACGGCAATCCACACGACCACGATCAGTGACGGAAGCGCCAGCACACCCAGGACGAACTCCCGGATGGTCCTTCCCTTCGAGATCCGAGCCACGAACGACCCCACGAAGGTTGAGAACGCCCAGGTCCATGCCCAGATGAAGACCGTCCACCACCCGTTCCAGCTCTCTGTCCAGCTCTCGATCGTCCCCGCGGAATTGCTCGCATCGGTCCACAGGCCCATCCACCACAGATGGAAGCCGTACTGTCCCAGTGCCTGGGGCGCGACCGACAGAACATAGAGGGTGGGGCCGAACACGAGGACTCCGATGACGAGGACAACGCTCAAGGTCGAGTTGATCTCCGCGATTCGCTTCATCCCCGACTCGATGCCGATGTAGACGCTGACCGCAGCGACTGCGCCAATGGCGGCGATGACCGCGGTCCACACCACTCCTCCACTCGCGAACCCGAAGATCTCGGAGAGCCCCGAACTCAACTGCATCGCAGCGAAGGCGAACGACGTCGCGAGCCCGAATACGGTGGCGAGGATCGCCACAACCTCCACCACGAGGCCCGCTCCGCGGCGCAGTGCACCCGGAAAGGCACCGACGACCGCGTCCCGAAACGTCATCGGAGCACGGCGGTTGTGGAAGGAGATTGCCAGGCACAGCGCAACGGTGCAGTAGATCGCCCACCCGTGCACGCCCCAGTGGAAGAATCCCCAGATCAAAGCACCATCGACCGCGTCGGTTCCCACGAACCCGGCGAGCGGATTGTCGGACTTCACCATGATTGGCTCCGCCACCGACCAGAAGATCAATCCAATCCCCTGACCGCTCGCGAAGAGCATGGAATACCAGGCGAACCGACTGTACTCAGGCCTCGCGCCGTCGCCACCGAGGACGATGCGCCCCCGCCGGCCGAACGCCATGTACAGGCAGAACACCAACGCGGCCGTGGCAAGGACCACGAAATACCAGGTGAAGTACTGGGTGACGAAAGTCCGGAAGGCCCCAATCCCCGCGGCCGCGGCATCCGCATTCGCTACCGCGAACACGACGACCCCACCGATCAGGACGAGACTCGCGATCCTGATGATGCCATCATCACGGTGGCGATGGGCGTTGAGTTCCGGAACACCGTGGGCGGCTGCCTCGACGAGGGCATCGTTGGGTGGACTCACTGGTTTGCGACTCATTGGAGCAACTCTCAGAGCCGGCCCGAGATCGCCGTGGCCATACCCGTGACGATCGACTCGGCGAGGATCCGGCCCTTCTCGGCTGTGGACGCCTTCCCGGAGGACAGGCACCCCGATGCCGGCGTGAGCGAGGGGTCAACCGGGAACAGGTCGTACAGTGGCAGTTCAGCGGCTGGGTGGTCGATGAGCCGGTCCATCTGCACGAGTTCGGGGAAGTACTCGAGCATGAGGGAGGTCTCCATCACTCCACCATGTTCGACATCCCAGCCCGGAAAGCCCTCGGGGTAGAGCCGCTCGATCACCTGCGGCGTCACGAAGTCCCAGTAGGACAACAGCATGACCCGTGGGCCCTCTCCGAGTCCCGCGAGGTCCCGCATGGCGAGGTCCACGCCCTCATAGACGAACTGGTAGTTCTCGTAGTGCCCGTTGACGAAGACGATCTTGTTGACCCCGTGCCGCGAGAACTCGCGGACGAGTGTGCGGCAGATCCCGATCACCGTGTCGGCGTCGAATCCGAAGGTCCCCACGATGTGGTTGCCACCACCTGAGCGCTGTTGGGACTTGTAGCCGAAGCTGATGGTGGGCCCGACGATCGCGCCGATCTGCTGCGCAGTCAGCTCGGACATCTTCGTTGAGAGCATCATGTCGGTACCGAGCGGCATGTGAGCTCCGTGCTGCTCCACGGACCCAACGGGGATCAGGACAACCGCGTCGCCGCTGCTGATCAGGTCCCGGTAGGTGAAGGCGTCCATGCGCGTGATGTTGACCTCGTGTGTCATCTTGCCGATCCTTCCTTCTTTGTGACTGTTCCGTGTGATTTCCAGCGCAGGCTCAGTGCACGCCGGCCAGGCCCTCGGCCTGTTCCAGTTCGGCGGGCGCGGACTTCTTCGTGGAGAAGAAGATCTGCGCAAGGCCGCCCAGCACGATGAGGGCGCCACCGAGCATCTGCATGCCGCTGATCGGTTCGCTGAACAGCGCGACGCCGAGGATGGTGGCCATGATCGTCTCCTGGTAGGAGATGGTGGCCAGTTCGCCTGCTAGGAGGATCTTCGATGCGATGGTGAGCAGGTAGAAGGCGCCAGCGCCCGTGATGAACGCAGCCACCACGAGGACGATCCAGCCGCGCGTGGTCATCTCGCTCAGGTCAGGCCGGATGATGAGGACGAGAATCCCGAGGGTGAGTACCGCGAAGAGGAAGTTGGTGTAGGCCCGGACATCGGACTCGACGTCGTTCCGGTACCGGCTGAAGAAGAGGAAGAGGCCATAGGCAACACCGGAGGCGAGGGCGACCATGTTGCCGGCGAAGTACTGGGGATCGAGGTCGAGCGAGACCGTGAAGCCGTCACCGGAGGTGTAGTTGATGATCCCGATGATCAGCAGCGTCCCGAGGAACACCGACCCGAGGGAGATCCCTGTGGCCCGCGTGAATGGTTCCTTGAGGAAGATGGTCGCCAGGATCGTGGAGTAGATGGGTCCTGTGTAGATGAGGAACGCGGCGTTCGCGAGCGTCGTCATCTGGGTGGACATCACGTAGAGGCCGGAGAGGAGGCCGAGGAACACACCGGTGAGGACGATCATCGGTGTGACCCTGAAACCCCGGAACTTGTAGTACTTCTTGCCGATCAGGAAGATCAGGGTCATCAGGATGAGGCCGGCCGAGTTCCGGCAGAACGAGATGAACAGGCCCGGGGCCTCGATGTACCGGGCGAACGCTCCGATCCCACCCATGAGGCTGGATGAGAGGAACATCATCACGAATCCGTAGAGCTTGCTGTGACTTTCCGACTGCTGCATGGGTTTTCCGCTCCTTCGCGGGTAACGCCGGCAGTGAAGGTCACCCTCCGTCATGGCGCGGCTTCGCACCTTCAGGCTGCCTGGGATTGCGGGTTGGGGGAGGTTCTCGGGGTGGGGCGGAGCCTCCAAGGGGCGTGAGCCCCCGGATGGGGGGG
>DBQX01000055.1:0-481 GCA_002305415.1 Actinomycetales bacterium UBA1383
GGGGAGGCGAGGACGCGGCGGTGGGTGGGCGCCGTCGTCGACACGGGGAGGATGGCGTTCACCGCCTATGCGGTGCAGGTGCTGGCGCTCGCGGCGATCGTGGCCGTGTGGCTGCCCGGCCAGCGCGACGACCACTGGGCGGTCATGCTCGGCGTGATCGCGCTGTGCGTGGGGGTGAGCTGGGCGTGGTTGCGCGTGTTCCCGATCGGTCCGCTCGAGTGGGTGCTGCGCCTGCCGGGGAGGGTGCTTACCGGAACGGGTTGACCACCGCCAGGTTGGGGACCCGCTCGAAGTCGCGCACGTTGCGAGTGGCGAGCGTCCATCCCCGGGCGGTACAGATGCCGGCGATCTGCGCGTCGGCCAGGCTCATCGGACGCCCGTTCGCCTCGGCGTCGACGAGGATCCTGGCGGTCGCCTGTGCACTGGCGACGTCGTAGGCGGCGATCGTCTCCGCGAAGGAGTTCACGAGCGAGCGCCACAG
>DBQX01000055.1:491-3732 GCA_002305415.1 Actinomycetales bacterium UBA1383
CGGTCACCACGGAGATCGTGAGGTCCGCATCGCCGAGGGACTCGGCCCAGGCGAGCACCGCGGGATCCGGATCCTCCTTCATGAACTCCGAGACCACGGTGGTGTCGGCAACGATCACGAGAGATCCACCTCACGCGGCCGATCCGTGCGGGACGGGAGTTGGAGGTCGACTCCGCCCAGCTCGGACGCGGCGGAGTGGAGGGCCAGCAGGATGTTCCCCTCAGGCCGGTTGACCGCGGCGTCGAGGATCGCGCGGACCTCGGCCTCCACCGAGCGCCCGTGTGCCGCAGCGCGTCCCCGCAGCAGGGCGTGGGTCCGCTCGTTCAGTTTCCGGATGGTCAGGGTTCCCATCTGCCACCTCCTGACAGCAATGCTAGCACTGGGTGGCGCGAACCCGCCTGCCTGGCCCGCCCAGCCCGCTTGATGATCCTGGCCGGGTGTGTGGCTGGGGGACGTGAGATTGCCCCGCCACACGGGGCAATCTCACGTCCCNNTGGGGGACCCGTCCTGTGCGTGGGGGTGAGCTGGGCGTGGTTGCGCGTGTTCCCGATGGGCTCCGCTCGGGTGGGTGCTGCGGCTGCCGGGGAGGGCACTGGCACGGTGACGCGCCCCGCGGACATGATTGTTGTGGCCAACAGGGTACTGACCTCTCAGGTCATAATTAATGGTCGCGTAAAATTATGGGACGTGGCATGATCTCTCCATGCCCATAACTTTCGGAAGCGACCCCGTGCGTGCTGAGACACTCCGCCTGCTCGACCGGATGGAGCGAGGCGAGGCCGTTGACGAGAGATCTGAGCGGCAGGCCGTCGACCTCAAGGAGGAGGCAGGCCGCCGCGACCGATCCGGGGTACTCGGCCCTGGCTCCCCCCGCAATGAGGACGCTGCGCGCCAACTCGCCGGTGAGGCAGCTTGCATGGCGAACACGCCTGGCGGAGGTGCGCTTATCGTGGGCGTCGCTGCCGATGGAACAGTGGTCGGGGCAGAGACAGATCACGAATGGCTTCGCCACCGGATCTACGAACTGACCGATGGGCGACTTACGGTCGACGTGACCGAAGTCGAGGTCAAGGACACACGGCTGCTTGTGGTCATCGCTCCCACAGCGGTCGAACCCATCCGGTGGAAGGGGAAGATCCACTGGCGGGTGGGCGACAAGTGCGTCGAGGTCGATGCATCCACGTGGCACGCCAAGCGCATGAGCCGGCTCAACTATGACTGGTCGGCTGAGGAGTCGACTGTGCCGTCTGCCGAGGCAAGGCCCGGTGCGTTGGCCGTTGCGCGGGACTTCCTTGTGAGCAGTGGGGATCCGGCAGCGGCAGATCTTTCCTCGGCTCCGGATCAGCAGTTGCTTCGGCGGTTGAATGCCGTCACGGGGCAGGGCTTGCTGACGAACGCGGGAGTAATCGCGTTCGTCGGACGCCGGGAACCGGCGCTCGACCTCATCCGGCGTGACTATGCAGGTGGCGACAGCACAGCACGTGTGCGGCGTTCGGGACGCTCTCTACTGGAGGAGTTGGCAGAAGTCTTCACGACCATTGACGCGCACAACCCTGTCCGCCATCTACAGTCTGGCTTGACCATCGGGCAGGTGAGGACGATTCCACGCCTCGCCGCTCGCGAGGCAGTCGTGAACGGAGTGGCTCACCGCGAGTGGGGCATCTCCGACCCCACCGTGATCGAACATGTCGGCCGTACCCTACGTGTCACCAGTCCCGGAGGGTTCTTCGGGGGTGTCAATGAGCGGAACATCATCACACATCCATCCCAATCGAGGAACCGTGCCCTTACCCAACTGCTCGCGGACCTGAAGGTCGCAGAACGAGAGGGTATCGGCGTGGACCGCATGGTGAGGGAGATGATCCGACTCGGGCATCGCCCGCCGGACATCCGAGAGATCACAGGGCCCTTTGTCCGAGTCTCACTCGACGGGGAGGCAATCGACGAACCATGGGTCACCTGGCTCAACCGACTCGAACCGAGGGAGATGTCACAGGACATCAACTCCCTCCTCATTCTGCATCGCTTGGTGAACGCCGGCTGGGTTGATGTGACCAGAGCGGCCCCGCTGATCCAGTTGACTGTCGAGGAAGCTCGAGGAGCGATCGCAGCCCTCTCTCGTGCGCGGATCGGAACATCACCTGTGCTCGCACTGCTTGCTGGTGTCCCTGAGGGAACCGAGCATGTCTGGCGCCTCCACCCCGATGCTCTGGCCGTCCTTCAGGCAGCGGACAGTGCGGTTGGCAACATGCGACAGTTCCCGAGCAGAGCCGAGATCGCACGCGACTACGCTGCAGCGCGAGGGCGCATCAGCACCACCGAACTGGGCGCCCTCGTGAACGCGAGCGCCACCAACGTCGGCGCGACACTGAAGGCGCTGGAAATGGACGGAGTACTTGAGCCCTCTTCCTCCGCCAGGCGCGGAAGAGGATTTTTCTACCGGTGGATCCCGGATCGTGAAGGGAAGGAGCGGCGGTCGAGTGATCCGGCGGAAGCGCCTCCAGGGTCTGCACGGTGAGGAGCAAACGAAGCAGCTTTCGCACGGTCAGTGACCAGGCTCAGCCGCCATCGCGGGACGGATGTTCTGGTTGAGGCGGAAGAAGTTGTCCGGGTCCCAGGCTGACTTCAGCGCGGTGAGCCGCTCGTACTTGGCGGCGCCGTAGGCAGCCCGCACGCGGTCCTCGCCCTCCTCCATCAGGAAGTTGACGTACACGCCGCGGTGCCACGGCGCGAGCGCGGACCAGTACTCCCGCGCCCACGCCCGCTCGGCCTCGAACTCCGTCACCACGCCGACGCCCCCGCGGAGTCCCCAGAACAGTTCAGTGTTCTCCTCGTGGCGCGCGTGGACCGTCTCGCCGGCGGCGGTCACGACCTCCGCGGCGAGGAGGTTGTCGATCGTCAGGCGTACCGGCGGTGCACCCAGCCGAGGCCCCCGCCGAGCGTGAGGCCGGCGACCCCCGTGTGGGTGACGATGCCCGCGGGCACCACCATGCCGTGGGGCTGTGTGTGCTGGTCCAGTTCGCCGAGCAGCACGCCGGGCTGGACGCGGACGGTGCGGACGGGCAGGTCCACGGCGATCGACTTCATGGGGGAGAGATCGATGACCAGGCCGTCGTCGCAAGTGGAGAGGCCGAGGAAGCTGTGGCCCCCACCCCGGACGGCGGTCAGGAGGTCCTGCTCGCGGCCGAATGTGACGGCGCACTGCACGTCCTCGGCATCGGCGCAGCGGGCGATCACGGCG
>DBQX01000140.1:0-2480 GCA_002305415.1 Actinomycetales bacterium UBA1383
CACCGTATGTAAAACACGTTTTACTGTCAAGTATGTTTTACTCTCGCAGAGCGCATGAGTCCACGGTCGGTGTGTGCAGGCCGCTCCACGTCAGCCTGCAACCCGGTCACGGGGGGTGGGGTGGCGGAGGATGAGGAGGGTGTATAGGCCGGTGGCTGCCACGGAGGTGAGGAGTTCGGGGGCGGTGAAGGTGGTGGCATTGAGGTCCACTGCGCCGACTGATCCCAGTACGGCGATGAGGGAGTTGTTCACCACGTGCAGTCCGATCGCGGCTTCGAGGCCCCCTGTCCGCCATGTGAGGATTCCGGCTGCCAGCGCGAAGAGTGCCACGTCGATCAGGCCGCGCCAGTCGTAGACGTGGCCGAGGGTGAACAGCGGGATCGGCAGGAGGATGCCCCACCACGGGTTGCGCAGCCAGGTCCCCAGCAGTTGCTGGGGGAGGCCACGGAAGGCGTACTCCTCGGCGGCCGCCTGGAACGGCATGAGCAGGAGCGCGCCGGCAAGGAGCGCCCCGCTGCGGTGGTCCCAGGTGAGCGTGGGGGCAACACCGTGGACCACCAGGTCCCACGCGACCCAGCCCGCGTGCAGGGTCACCATGACCGCCAGGGCCACCCCCACCGACCGGCCGAGGAGCAGCCAGCGAAGACCTCCGGCCGTGGAGGACAGGGTGCCGGCACTCCGGCGACCGCCCACCCGTACTCCGAACGCGACGGCGGGGTAGAGCAGGGCGATCGAACCCAGTGCCACGAGGAAAGTGGCGGGATCGTGCATGTCCGTTCCTCCCAGGACACGGTCCACCGCATCTCCCACGTCCGGATCCGCGAGGATGGCGATGACCAACCCCACGAGGATGGGGAGCATCATCCCGGCGTAGGCGAGGACCGCCATCACCAGGACGGCGAAGGGGCGCCACCAACGGTGATCAGGCAGGACCCGGGCAATCCGGTGGTACGGGACGGGGGCGTCCTGTGCCCCCGCCGCCATCTCGATGTCCGAGGCGACGGGGTTCGGGGCGACAAGGGTCGGGTGTGCGATCTGCGACATGACCACATCGTGCGACGCCGGCCCTCCCGCCCGGCATCGGGCATCGGGATCGTCCTCGGCGCCGATGGGATGGTCCGCGGTCATCCTTTCGGCTGATGGGCGCCCTCCCGTGCGCGCCCTAGGGTGGTGGTGTGAACGAGCCGTCCGCCCGCCCCGTGCCCGGCCCTCGCCGGATCACCCTCGTGGCACTGGTGACGGTCCTGAGCGCCGTCGCCACCTTCGTGTCGTGGGGACTTCTGGCGGAGGCCAGTGCGGCGCATCCGGAGCGCGAGCCGCTCTTCCTCACCCTCGCTGCCCTCGACCCGATCCTCGGGATCGCAGCCATCGTCCTGTTCACCCGGGTCCTACGGCGCGAGGACGACGACGACGCCCGCGAACGCCGGGCGGTGCGGGCCGCCGTCGGAGCGATCGCCCTGGCGGCCATCTCGGGTGCGGCCCTCGTCCCCGCCGTTGGGTCCCTCATCTCGATCGCGGGCCGCCGCCGGTGGCCCTGGATCGGCCTGACTTCCACGGTCATGCTGGTAGCCGCCGCGGTGAACCTGTGGCTCACTCAACCTGCCCTCGCGGTGGTCGACGTGCTGCTGATGATGGGGTTGATCGCGTTCCTTGTGCTGATCGGCCTGTACCGAGGCAGCCGGCGGGACCTGGTGCGGTCGCTGCGCCAGGAGGCGGACGCCGCCCGTGCGGGACAGGAGGCCCTGGCCGCGCGCGCCCGGCAGGCGGAGCGGACCCGCATCGCCCGCGAGATGCACGACTCGCTCTCCCACCACCTCGCACTCATCTCGCTGCACGCCGGGGCCCTGGAATACCGCGAGGACCTCGACGCCACCCGCGCCCGGCAGTCCGCAGCCGTCATCCGGGGCACCGCCGAGGCGGCCGCGAACGAACTGCGCGCCGTCCTCACCGTGCTGCGCGACGACCCGGCCGACACCACCCCAGCCCCCTCACTGGATCGCCTTGAGACCCTCGCCGACGACGTCCGCGCCACCGGCACGCCGGTCGCGCTGTCCCTCGCCGTCACCCCCGAACCACCGGCGGCCGTCACAGCGCACGTGGCCCGGGTGGTGCAGGAAGCCCTGACCAACGCGGTGCGGCACGCGCCCGGCCAAGGCGTCGACGTCGTCGTGGCGGGCACGCCTGGCGACGGGGTCAGGGTGACCGTGACCAACCCCGTGGGCGGCGGCAGCCTCGGCGGCGGGACAGGCCTCGGGCTCGTGGGCCTGGGCGAACGGCTCTCCCTCATCGGAGGGACGTTCACGGCGGGCGAAAGGTCCGGGCGGTTCGTCGTGGAAGCATGGGTGCCATGGGAGACGTGACGGACCCGGCACCCGTGGGCGTGGTCCTCGTGGACGACGAGCCCCTCATCCGCGCAGGCCTGCGCCTCATCCTGGAGGGCGCACCGGGCATCGAGATCGTGGGCGAGGCTGAGGACGGCG
>DBQX01000140.1:2611-3520 GCA_002305415.1 Actinomycetales bacterium UBA1383
AGCGTGCTCCGCCGTCTCGTCTCCCGGGCCACCAACCGTCCCGCGAACGACGGCGCCACCGCCAGGCTGGGGGCGCTGACCGAGCGGGAGCGGGAGATCGCCGCCCTCGTGGCCGACGGGCGCACCAACGCACAGATCGCCGCCGAGTTGTTCCTCTCACTCCCGACCGTCAAGACGCACCTCGCGCGGGTGTTCGAGAAGAGCGGGGTCACGAACCGGGTCCAGCTCGCCCTCCTCGTGGACCAGGCGGCAGGGGCACCCTGAACGACGATCCTCGAATGCGCTTCGGTTTAGGGTGCAGACCATACTGGCAGTATGTGGACCGAGAAGGTGGAGCTCCTGACCATTGTGACGGCGGCGGACTGGATCCGGCCCCGCCTCGCCGGCGGTCTCGGCCACGTCGCCGACACGATCCCGACCGGCTTCGAGGCGTACGCGCGCATCCTCCACCCCATCGAAGGGGTACGGGAGGAGTCGTTGCGGTGGGCGGACGTCGCTGCCGTGACCGGGCGGACCATCCACCCCGAGGTGCAGTGGCACACCCTCATCGGCGCCCCCGATCCGTGGAGCCCGGCCTCGGACCTCTGGGACGAGGGTGAACCCGCCCAGGGCAGCCTGGCCCTGCCGCAGCTTCTGGCCCTGTGCGAGGTCCTCGCCCGCCACACCTCCACGCCCGACGATTGCTACTTCGCCCTGTGGGAGGGCTGGGGGCAGTTGCACGCCGGCGCCCGGGCCCGGTTAACGCTTGAGGGGAGACGTCGCTACCGGCTGCCCCGCATTCTCCGCCGCCCGGTGCGCGGGACGCCGATCCCCCCGGTCCTCACCGCAACCGAGCTGCGGGCCCCGCGCGTGCACCTCCCCGCCCGGGATCACCTGCTCTTCCGGGGTCCGCTGTCCGCGATGGACGCC
>DBQX01000120.1 GCA_002305415.1 Actinomycetales bacterium UBA1383
GGCGAGGAGGGCGGCACGTTCGCCCGCGCGGCGCGGGATCCACGCCAGCCGCGCACCGGTCGCCTCCGCGAGCGCGACGGCCGCGGACAGGGTGCCGCGCGTGGCGGCGGCGCGCTCGCCGACGAGGATGAGCGCCCCGGGCTGGCGCAGGCCGTCGGTGACGGCCGCGAAGTCGCCGCCAGCGGCGATGGCGGCCAGCACCTCCGGCTGGGTGCCGGGAGCGGCATGGATCACGCGGGCCTCGAGCTTGGTGGCGCCGCGGGTCTCGAAGGGCGCGACAGTGGCGACGGCGACCCGCCCGGCGATGACGCCCTTGCGCAGGCGCAGGAAGACGTTGCCGGCCTCCTCCTCGGGCTCGAGGTCGACGAGCAGCACCCGGGGGGCGTACTCGAGGTCGGCGAAGGTGACACCGAGCCCGGCCGCCGCGACGTGGGCGGCGAGGAAGTCGGCCTCCTCGGCCGAACCCACCCGGGCACGGTGGTCGATGTCGTTCGTGCCGAGGACCACCCTCGTGAAGGCGGACCACGCGAGGGCGTCCTCGAGGGTGAGCCGACCGCCGGGCAGGGCGGCGACACCGCCGGCTGCCCGCGCCCGCTCGAGGCCGCGGGCGGCGATGTCGAGTGCCTCCGACCAGGAGGTGGCGACGAGGGAGCCGGTGTGCTCGTCACGCACCAGCGGCATCGTGAGGCGATCGGGCGCGTCCTGCCACGCGAAGGCGAAGCGGTCCTTGTCGGTGATCCACTCCTCGTTCACCTCGGGGTCGTTGCCGGCGAGGCGCCGCATGACCACGCCACGGCGCAGGTCCACGCGGATCGCGGCGCCGGACGAGTCGTGCTCCGCGACGGAGGGCACGGTGATGAGGTCGAAGGGCCGGGCGCGGAAGCGGTACTTCGCGGAGGTGAGCGCCCCGACCGGACAGATCTGGATCGTGTTGCCGGAGAAGTAGGAGGAGAAGGGACGGCCCGACTCGTCGAGCTCGGCGTAGCCGATCGGGCCGGCGGCCATCGCCCCGGCGATCCCCGCCCGGCCGCCGGGACCGGCGACGTCGACGGCGAGCACCATCGGCTCCTCCTCGCCCGTGTCGGCGAAGTCGAGGACGTGCTCGTCGAACCGGCCGATCTGGGAACCGTGGAGGCCGTGGACCTCGTAGCCCGGCGTCCCGGCGCCGCGGCCCTGCAGCGCGATGAACGCGTCTCCCGCGATCTCGGAGGAGAACCTCGTGCACCGCTGGCAGAGGATGCAGCGGTCGCGGTCGAGCAGGATCTGGGTCGAGATCTTGATCGGCTTGGGGAAGGTGCGCTTGACGTCCGTGAACCGGCTGGTGGCGCGGCCGTGCGCGAGTGCCTGGTTCTGGAGCGGGCACTCACCGCCCTTGTCGCAGACCGGGCAATCCAGCGGGTGGTTGATCAGGAGGAACTCCATGATGCCCTGCTGCGCCTGGTCGGCCACCTCGGAGGTGTGCTGCGTGTTGACCACCATCCCGGGGCTGACCTCCATGGCGCAGGAGGCCTGGGGCTTCGGCATCTTCCGGACGTTGCCCTCCCGGTCGGGGGTGGCCACCTCGACGAGGCACTGCCGGCAGGCGCCGGCCGGCTTCAGCAGCGGGTGGTCGCAGAACCGGGGGATCTCGATGCCGGCGACCTCCGCGGCGCGGATGATGAGGGTCCCCTTGGGCACCCGCACCTCGATGCCGTCGATGGTGACGGTGAGCAGTTCCGTGGCCTCGGTTCCGGGTCGGACGGCTGTCATCGGGCACCTACCTCACTGAACGTCGCGGAGGCCTCGTAGGGGAACAGCTCGCGCGCGGGCGTGGTCATGCCGGCCTCGAACTCCTCCCGGAAGTGGCGGATCGCGCTCTGGATGGGCGTGGCCGCCGCGTCCCCGAGGGCGCAGAACGACCGGCCGAGGATGTTCCCGGCGATGTCGAGCAGCAGGTCCACGTCGCCGGGCCGTCCCTTGCCCGCCTCCAGCCGGTGCATGATCTGGCGCATCCAGAAGGTGCCCTCCCGGCAGGGGGTGCACTTGCCGCAGGACTCGTGCTGGTAGAAGTCGGTCCAGCCACGGACCACCCGCACCACGGAGGTGGTCTCGTCGAAGACCTGCAGGGCGCGGGTGCCGAGCATGGACCCGGCGGCTCCCACCGAGTCGAAGTCGAGTGGGACGTCGAGCTCCGCCTCCGTGAAGATGGGGGTGGACGAGCCACCGGGAGTCCAGAACTTCAGCCGGCGGCCGCCGCGCATGCCCCCCGCCAGTTCGATGAGCTGGCGCATCGTGATCCCGAGCGGGGCCTCGAACTGTCCGGGAGTGGCGACGTGCCCGGACACCGAGAAGATGCCGTGCCCGGTGGACTTCTCCGGTCCCATCGAGCGGAACCAGTCCACGCCGTGGGCGACGATGCCCGGGACGGAGGCGATGGACTCCACGTTGTTCACCACGGTCGGCCGGGCGTAGAGGCCCGCGACCGCCGGGAAGGGGGGCTTCAGGCGGGGCTGGCCGCGCCGGCCCTCGAGCGAGTCCAGCAGCGCGGTCTCCTCCCCGCAGATGTAGGCGCCCGCGCCGGCGTGGACGGTGATCTCGAGGTCGTAGTCGCCGTCCGGGCCGAGGCCGCTGCCGATCAGGCCGGCCTCGCGTGCCTCCCGGACCGCCTGGAGCAGCCGGCGGTAGACGTGTACCACCTCGCCGCGCAGGTAGATGAACGCGTGGTGGCACCGGATGGCGTAGGAGGTGATGGCCATCCCCTCGATGAGGACGTGGGGGTTCGCCATCATCAGGGGGACGTCCTTGCAGGTCCCGGGTTCGGACTCGTCGGCGTTCACCACCAGGTAGGTGGGTCCGCCGTCGGGCTTCGGCAGGAAGGTCCACTTCAGGCCGGTGGGGAACCCCGCGCCGCCCCGGCCGCGCAGGCCGGAGTCCTTCACGAGACCAACGATGTCGGAGGGGGCCATCGTGAGGGCCTTCTGCCATGCCTCGTACCCGCCGTGCTCGCGGTACACGTCGAGGGTCCACGACCGGTCCACCCCCCAGAGCCGGGTGAGGACGGGCGTCAGGACACCGGGTTCGGTCAGGCTCACTTCCGGGCCTCCTTCGTCTGGTCGTCCGCATCGGGCGCGTCCGTCTCCGGCTTCTCGACCGTCTCGGGTTTCGCGTCCGCGGGGGTGGTGACGGGACGTTCGGCGCTGGAGTGCACGCCGCCCACCTCGGGCGCACCCGCGGCAGTGGTGTCACCCGACGGCGCGGGGGCCTCCTCGTGTGGCGCCTCCCAGCCCCGCTCGTCCGCGATGCGCTGCCCGAGCAGCGACGGATCGCCGGCCGAGGGCCCCTCGTTGGCGTGACCGTCCTCGAATCCGGCGAGCACGCGCGAGACCTCCTTGAACGTGTACACCCGGTCCGCGCCGCGGGTCGGGTGGATGTCGGCGCCCGCGCGGATGTCCTCGACGAGGGCGATGGTCGACGAGGGGGTCTGGTGGTCGAAGAACTCCCAGTTCACCATCACGACGGGCGCGTAGTCGCAGGCGGCGTTGCACTCGAGCCGCTCGAGGGTGATGAGCCCGTCCGCCGTCGTCTCGTCGTGGCCGACGCCGAGGTGCTCCGAGACCGCGTCCCAGATCATCTCCCCGCCCATGACGCCGCACAGCGGGTTCGTGCAGACGCCGACGTTGTAGACCCCGTTGGGGTGCCGGCGGTACTGCGAGTAGAAGGTGGCCACCGCCGAGACCTCGGCGCGGGACAGGTCGAGCACCTCGGCGCACAGCGCGATGCCCCGGGGAGAGACGAACCCGTCCTCCGACTGGACGAGGTGCAGCATCGGACCGAGCGCCGAGCGGGGGTGGTCGGGATACCGGGCCCGGATGGTCTCGGCGTCGCGCCGGATGCGGCTGTAGTCCTCCGCCGTCCACTGCTCGCTCATCGGTCCACTCCTCCCAGCACGGGGTCGATCGAGGCCAGCGTCACGACGACGTCGGCGAGCTGGCCGCCCTCCGTCATGATCGACGTGGACTGCAGGTTCGCGAAGGACGGGTCGCGGAAGTGGGCCCGGTAGGGGCGGGTGCCGCCGTCGGACACGAGGTGCACGCCCATGACGCCCTTGGCGTGCTCGATCACCTGGTAGACCTGCCCCGGGGGCACGCGGAAGCCCTCGGTCACCAGCTTGAAGTGGTGGATGAGGGACTCCATCGACTCGCCCATGATCTCCCGGATGTGGTCCAGGGAGTTGCCCTGGCCATCCCCGCTGATCGAGAGCTGCGCCGGCCACGCGATCTTCTTGTCCGCCACCATGACGGGCTCGCCCTCCGAGGCCTCCAGCCGGTCAAGGGCCTGGTAGACGATCCTCAGGGACTCGAAGCACTCGAAGAAGCGCACCATCGCCCGGTTGTACGGGTCGGAGTAGTCGCGGGTGACGACGTCGAAGTCGTAGGTCTCGTACCCGCAGTAGGGCAGCATCTTCCGCACGTCCAGCGGGTAGCCGGTGGCGCGCAGGCACGGGCCGGTGAGGCCGAGGGCGAGCCCGGCCGCGAGCGAGATGTAGCCGACCCTCTGCTGGCGCAGCTTGAAGATGGGGTTCTCCTTGGTGAGGTCCATCAGCTCGTTGATGTCGCGCCGGACGTTCGGCAGCAGCTCGCGGACGTACTCGGTGGTACCGGGGGGCAGGTCCTGGGCCACGCCGCCCGGCCGGATGTAGCCGTGGTTCATCCGCAGGCCGCTGATGCGCTCGAAGATCCGCAGGATGTCCTCCCGGCCGCGGAAGGCGACGGTCATCATGGTCGTGGCACCGAGTTCGTTGCCGCCGGTGCCGATCGCCACCATGTGGGACGCGATCCGGTTCAGCTCCATGAGGAGGACGCGGATCTGGCTGGCGCGCGCCGGCACCTGGTCCGTGATCCCGAGCAGCTTCTCCACCCCGAGGCAGTAGGCCACCTCGTTGTGGAACGGCGCGACGTAGTCCATCCGGGTGCAGAAGGTCACGCCCTGCGTCCAGGTGCGGTACTCCATGTTCTTCTCGATGCCCGTGTGGAGGTAGCCGGTGGAGACGCGGAGCTCCTTCACGGTCTCGCCCTCGATGTCCAGGATCAGGCGCAGCACGCCGTGCGTGGACGGGTGGACCGGGCCCATGTTGACGACGATGCGCTCCTCGCTGATGCGCTCCGCCTCGGTCGCGATGTCCGCCCAGTCGCCGCCGGAGGCGGTGTACTCCCTGAGTCCGGGAGTGTCGAGGTCGAGGGCAGGTCGGGTGGCGTGGAAGCTGCTCATCACTCGAAGTTCCTCCGCGTGTCGGCGGGCGGGACGGTGGCGCCCTTGTACTCGACGGGGATGCCGCCGAGCGGGTAGTCCTTCCGCTGCGGGTGGCCGACCCAGTCGTCGGGCATCGCGGTGCGGGTGAGCGCCGGGTGTCCGTCGAAGACGATCCCGAACAGGTCCCAGGTCTCCCGCTCCTGCCAGTCGTTCCCGGGGTAGACGTCCACCACGGAGGGGATGTGCGGGTCGGCGTCCGGGACCGAGACCTCGAGCCGGAGGACGCGGCCGCCGTGCGTGAGGGACATCAGGTGGTAGACCGCGTGGAGTTCCCGGCCCTCGTGGCCGGGGTAGTGCACCCCGGAGACCCCCAGGCAGAGTTCGAACCGGAGGTCCTGGTCGTCCCGGAGCGCACGGCACACGGTGACGATGTGCGGGCCCGCGATGTGGAGGGTGAACTCGCCGCGGTCCGCCACCGCCTTCTCGATCACCTGGTCGGGGTCGAGGCCCTGCTCCTGCAGCACCTCGCGCAGGATCTCGTAGACCTCGTCGAACCAGGAGCCGAACGGCGGCACCGTGGTGCCCGGCATGACGATCGCACGCTCGAGACCGCCGTAGCCGGTGGTGTCGCCGTAGCCCACCCGGCCGAACATGCCGGCGCGATGGTCGATGACGTCGAGGCGACGCGCGGTCTCCGGCACCTGGGGCGCGGCGACGACGTCCCGCTCGGGTGTGTTCATGCGAGCAGCCCCTTCATCTGGTGGGTGGGGGTGGCGGCCAGCGCGGCCTCCTCCGCCTTGCGTGCCGCCTCCTCGCGGTTGACGCCGAGGGGGCTGTGCCGGATCTGCTCGTGCAGCATGAGGATGGCGTTGAGCAGCATCTCCGGCCGGGGAGGGCAGCCGGGCAGGTAGATGTCCACGGGCACGATGTGGTCACAGCCCTGGACGATCGCGTAGTTGTTGAACATGCCGCCCGAGGAGGCGCACACGCCCATCGAGATGACCCACTTGGGTTCCATCATCGAGTCGTAGGTGCGCCGGACGATCGGCGCCATGCGGTGGCTCACCCGCCCGGAGACGATCATGAGGTCCGCGTGGCGCGGGGAGGCGCGGAACACCTCCATGCCGAACCGGGAGATGTCGAACCGGGGTGTCCCGGTCGCCATCATCTCGATGGCGCAGCACGCGAGCCCCATCGTCACGGGCCACAGCGAGGTGCGCCGTGCGAGTCCGACGATGTTCTCGACGGTCGTCAGCGCGAAACCGGCCGGCAGCTTCTCCTCGATTCCCATGTCTCGCCTCCTCCTAGTCCCAGTCCAGTCCGCCGCGGCGCCACTCGTACACGTAGGGCACCGTGATCAGGAAGATGAAGCTCAGCATCGCGATCAGCCCGAACATCTCGAGCTCCGAGAAGGCCACCGCCCACGGGTACATGAAGACCACCTCGATGTCGAAGATGATGAACGTCATCGCGACGAGGTAGTAGCGCACCTGGAAGCGGGCGGACCGGCCGGCCCGGGGCGTGGGATCCACGCCGCACTCGTAGTTCTCCACCTTGACGCGGTTGAACCGCTTCGGTCCGATGATCGCGCTCGCCCCGATGCCGCCGAAGGTGAGGGCGCCGGCCACGGCCGCCATCACCAGGATCGGCACAAATGGATTGTCCATGGAACCTCCTCGTTCACCGGCGCGTCATGAGTCCGGGACCATCCGTGTCAGGGCTGCGATGACCCGATCCATCGTGTCACCGCCACGGCGCTCGTAGCCACCTGACAGCAGTCTATGTACAAATCGCATCAGGGTTGGGTGGGGCAGACCGTACCGGGTGCAGGCCCGCATGATGGCGGGCTGCTCGATCAGCCGCACGAACCCCCGGCCGAGCGTGTAGTAGCCGCCCAGCTCGGCTTTCATGGCCGCGGGGTACGCGCCGAGGGCCTGCTCGCGACCCGCGACGGAGGTCCGCGCGAGCGCCTGTGCGACGACGTCGGCCGCGATCCGCCCGGACATGAGCGCGTACTCGATGCCCTCGCCGTTGAACGGCGACACCATGCCACCGGCGTCCCCGACGAGCAGGAGTCCGTCGCGGTACAGCGGCTGGCGATTGAACGCCATCGGAAGGGCCGCCGAGCGGAGCTCCCCCACCTGGTTCTCGGGGGTGAACTCCCAGCTCTCGGGCGCGTTGCGCATCCAGGTGCGGAAGAGGTCCTTGTAGTCCAGCCGCGTCGCGCGGGCCGTGGAACTGACGGAGCCGAGCCCGACGTTGACGGTGCCGTCACCGAGGGCGAAGATCCACCCGTAGCCGGGCAGGAGGTTCGAACGTTCCCGCGGGCCGTCCCAGAGTTCCAGCTGGGACTCCATCCACTCGTCGTCATGGCGCGGGGAACGGAAGTAGGTGCGGACGGCCACGCCCATGGGCCTTCTCTCCGCGCGGGTCACCCCGATCGCGGTCGCCAGGCGGGCGGCGACGCCGCCGGCCTCGACGACGACCGGTGCGTGAAGTTCCGCGTCCTCCCCCCGGCTCCCGTCCGGGTTGGTGGTCCGCACCGAGACGCCCGTGACGCGGCCCGAGCGCTCGTCCCGCAACGGCCCGGTGGCGGCGGTGCCCTCGCGCAGGTCGGCACCCGAGCGCTGCGCGTGGCGGGCGAGCGTCTCGTCCAGTGCCGTGCGCGCCTTCGCCATCCCGTAGCTCGGGAAGGAGGGCAGCTCCGGCCACGGCAGCAGGATCTCGTGGCCGCCGCCGATCACCCGCAGCCCCTTGTTGCGCATCCAGCCGTCGGCGGGGTCCATGCCGACGCCCATCCGGATCAGCTCCCGCACCGCGCCCGGCGTGAGGCCGTCGCCGCAGACCTTGTCCCGCGGGAAGCGCGCCTTCTCGAGGAGGATGACCGAGTGGCCCAGCTGGGCGAGGTGGTGCGCGGCCGAGGAGCCCGCGGGCCCGGCGCCTACGACGATGACGTCCGCGTCATCCCCGGCGCTCCGAACCACGTCTCCCTCGCTTCCTCGTGCGGCGTTTGCGCTGGTGGGCGCATCGGCACGGCGTGTGCGCCCTACTCTAGTGCACGCCGGTCACGCGCCGAGGGGACGGAAGGCGCGGTGGATCGCCACGATGCCACCGCTGAGGTTGTGGTAGCCGACCCGGGTCCAGCCGTTCCCCTTCAGCCGCATGCCGAGGGCGCGCTGGTCCGGCCATTGGTCGATCGACTCGACGAGGTAGGTGTACGCGGCGTTGTTCGAGGAGACCACCTGCGCCAGCCGCGGCAGCACCTCGCGGAGGTAGAAGGTGTACACCTCGCGGAACGGCTTCCAGGTGGGCGTGGAGAACTCGCAGACCACGAGCCGCCCCCCGGGCTTCGTGACCCGCAGCATCTCCCGCAGCGCGGCGTCCACGTCGACGACGTTGCGCAGCCCGAACGAGATGGTGACCGCGTCGAAGCTCTTCTCGGCGAATGGCAGCGCCGTCGCGTCGCCCGCCACGAACGGCAGGTCCGGCCGCCGCTGCTTGCCGACGGCGACCATGCCGGTGGAGAAGTCGCAGGGGACCACCTCGATGCCGGCGCTGGCCCACTCCTCCGTCGATGTCCCGGTGCCCGCGGCCAGGTCGAGGACGCGGTGGCCAGGCCGCGCGGCGACGGCGTCGCGCGTCACCCGCCGCCACCCGCGGTCCTGCCAGAGCGAGAGCACGTCGTTGGTCAGGTCGTACCTCCGGGCGACGTCGTCGAACATCCGCGCGACGTCGGACGGGTGCTTGGCGAGGGAGGCGCGCGTCATGGGGTCATTCTCCCCCAGGACGCGCGCCCCGCCGTCAGTCCGCGGTGCCGAGGACCGCGGTGACCTCCTCGAGGGTCCCGTCGCGGACCACCCCGAGGACCACCTGGGTACCGGGGCTGAACTGCCGGACGTACCCGGTGAGCGACTCCGAGCCCGAGACGGGCCGGCCGTCGATGGCGACGACGACGTCCCCCGTCTTGAGGCCGGCGTCGGCGGCCGCCGTCCCGGCCACGACCTCACGCAGCAGCGCGCCCGTGCGGGTGGTGCCGTCCACCTCGACCTGGGTGTCGGACGCCCCCACGCCGAGGTAGGCGTGCGAGGCGGTCCCGTCCGCGATGAGCTCGGACGCCACCCGCGCGGCGAGGTCGACGGGGATCGCGAAGCCGAGGCCGATCGAGCCGCTGGAGCCCGAGGAGAGGGTCGCGATCGACGAGGTGATCCCGATGACGCGGCCGGAGAGGTCGAAGATCGGGCCGCCGGAGTTGCCGGGGTTGATGGCGGCGTCGGTCTGGATGAAGNNTTGCCGGGGTTGATGGCCGCGTCCACCTGGATGGCGTTGGTGACCACCACGGTGGACTGCCCGCCTGGGAAGCCCTGGGAGTCGGTGGTCGTCACCGGGCGGTCGAGGGCCGAGATGATGCCGGTCGTGACGGTCGAGGACAGCCCCAGGGGGTTGCCGACCGCGATGACGTCCTGACCCACCTGGAGCGTCGCCGAGGTGCCGAGCTCGGCCACGACCAGGTCCGCCGGGGCGTCCACGAGCCGAACGACCGCGAGGTCGGTGGACTCGTCGGTGCCGACGACCTCGCCCTCGTAGATCCGGCCGTCGGCGAGCGTCACCTCGATGCTGCGGGCCCCCGCGATCACGTGGTTGTTGGTGAGCACGTGGCCGGAGGCGTCGATGATGACGCCCGAGCCGGCGCCCGTGCCGCCGGCGGTCGCCACGGTGATCGCGACGACCGAGTCGCGCACCTCGGCGACCACGCTCTCGTAGTCGGTGGTCTGCAGCTGGGCCGCCTGCTCGACGACGACGGTGGACGTGGCGGACGGGATGGTTCCGCCCTCAGCGCCGACGAGGGCCCAGGTCCCGCCAGCGGCGAGCGCCGCCGAGGCGAGCGACGCGACGCCCACCATCGCCCAGGGACGCCGGGCGCGGGGCGGGGCGGGCGGCGCGG
>DBQX01000086.1 GCA_002305415.1 Actinomycetales bacterium UBA1383
GGCCGGTCGGGTCGGGGGGCGGCGGGTGGCCGGTCGGGTCGGGGGGCAGGCGGCCGGTCGGGTCGGGGGGCGGCGGGTGTCAGGGAGGGCGCGCTAGGGGAGGATCCCCGGCCGCTCGGCGCGCACCTTCTCCACCAGGTAGGAGAGGTAGCCCCGCCGGTCGAGGAACTGGATCAGGTTGAGGACGAGCGTCTCCTCGGGAGTCTTGGGCCCGCCGAGGGTGTCGAGGTCGAGGTCGAGGTGCACCCCGTCGTCGGCGATGGCCTGCCGCACGTCGGCGACGAGGACGGCCTGCTCGGCGATCGTGAACGCCTTCACGATCGCCTTCCGCAGCGTCGTCTGGTTGACCGCCGACGCCGCCGCGGGCGCCTCCCCGAGCCGCTCCGCGACGTCGGCGATGGCAGCCTCCGAGCTCTCCCGGGCGGTGGTGCGCAGGTCCGCCGCCTTGCGGGCGCGCCGTGGGAACAGGACGGCCTCCGTCGAGGGCAGGTAGGCCATGAACTGGCCCCACTCCACCGAGTCCTGACCGCCGTACCCGCCCTCCTTGAGCATCCGGAAGCGGGCACCGATGAGGGCCTCGTCCAGCGACAACCCCACCGTGAGCTTCTCGTACAGCGTCTCGCAGAAGACGTGGGCTGCGTGCGCGGTCAGCACGCCCTGGGCCCCCAGGACCGCGGGCACCCCGCTCCGCAGGAGCGGCTCCACGAACGACCAGAGGCCCGAGTTGCACGCGCTGAACACGGCGAGCCGGGTCCTCGCGCGGCGCAGCATCGGGGCCAGTTCCACGCTGTGGAGCCGGTCCCCGGAGGGGATCGTGGTCCTGCCCTGGGCGTCAACGGTCACCTGACGCACGAGGTAGCCGGAGCCGTTATCGGTCTCGGCGTGGCCGGTGTAGTGCAGGACGGCGGTGGGCTCGGCGAGTGCCGCCTCGATGTCACCCGTGGCCGGGAGGAACTCGAGGGACATCAGGTCCTCCACTGCGCCGAGAGCGGCGACGAGTGCGTCGTACTCGTCGCGCACCAGCCAGCGGTCCTCCTCCACACCGCCAACGGACCACAGCGCCCCCACCACGAGCATGCGCTGCGCCTTCGCCACCCCGGGAAGCGCCTGGACTGTGCGTGGCGCCTCGCGGACGAGGGAGACGCGGTGGTCGAAGAGGAGGAAGCCGGTGAGTGCCGAGGGGGAAGCCGCGCGGGAACGGGGATCCATCGCGTCGGCGGATTCCGCGACGTCCGGACGGTACAGGTACTCCCACGGCAGGTCGATGAGCTCCTCGTCCAGGCACAGCCGGACCCGGAGGATGGAGTCGCTGGCCAACCGGTCGAGGCTGCTGGTCAGCAGCGCGAGGACCGGGCGCGGGAGCAGCACCTCGGCCAGCGCCCGCCCGAGCGCCACGAGCCGCTCCTGCCGGCGCTCGTCCAGGAACCACTCGGATTCGTCGAGGAACGCGGCCGCTCCCCGCAGCGCTGCGACGTCGCACGGCACCGTGAGGGGCTTCCGGATCTCGCCCGCCGGGGAGGCGTGGACGAGGACCTGGGCGTGGGCGTCGTCGGACCGCCACGCGCGGATCTGGAACTCCTCGGTGGGCATCCGTCTCTCCTCTCGAGTGTCTCGGGTGCCGGCCGTCAGCCGACGCTCCCCTCCCCGGGCCGGCCGTCAGCCGACATACCCCTCCACCATCCGCGCCCACGGGCCGCGCTTCGCGAACTCGAGGTCCGCGTAGAACCGCGAGACCCCGACCAGGGCGTTCGGCAGGTACACCGTCAGGCCCGTGCAGCTCGCGACGCCGTCGCCCGCGTGCCCCTCCGCCACCACCAGGCCGTCCGGGCTCGGCCGCAGCGCGGCGACGACGGCGTCGGCCTGCTCCGCGACCCCGGGGATCACCCAACGCAGCCGCTGCCCGAAGTGCCCGACATCCACCAGCGTGTTCTGCCAGAACCGCTTGGTGCCGCGGTGCGCCTCCCAGATCTGGCCGCGCGCCACCGGGAGGCGGACGATGAGCGCCTCCGCGAGCCGGTCGAGCGGGCCGGTGAGGTCGTCGAGGCGCCCGAGATCGAGGGCGGTCTGGGTGATGTCCCCGGTGTAGCCCGCCAGCGCGTAGGACTCGAGGTACGCCGCCACGACGTGCGCGGCGAGGTCCGCCGTCGCCACGTCGGGGTCCGTGACGAGGCGCGGCAGGACGACGTCGTACGGCCAGCCCTCATTCGGCTCCGACTCCTCCGACGCCACCAGGTACCGCACGTACGGGCGCACCTGGTGGGCGACCTCGAGGGTGGACATCAGGCAGGCGTCGAGGCCGAGCAGGTCGATCGGCTGGCCGAGGACGTCCGCGGCGGCGGCGAGCACCTTCCCCAGTTCGATGGTGTCGAGGGAGTGACCGGAGCCATCGTCGCTGCAGATGGCGCGGTCCTGTGGGGTGGGGAGGGCGAGGATCGCCTCGAGCGTGGTGCGGAAGAACGTACGGCGCATCGACGACGACGCCCGCTCCACCCCCTCCCGCGCCCCGAAGCTGGGGGCGTGGATCTCCTGGGCGATCTGGTCGATGGCCGAGGGCTCCCAGCCGCCGCCGTGGTTCCACAGCACGAGCGCGTAGCGGTCCGCGGGGTAGGCGGTGTGGGCCCAGCGGATGAAGTCCAGGAGCACGTTGGGGTCCCCGGAGTCCGTGGGGCCGAGGGACTCGAGGACGTCGTCGCCGTCCGTGAGGACCCGGTAGCGCTCGGTGCCGCGGGTGGCGGCGTTGTCGAACTGGACGAGGACGTGCACATCATCCGTGGACCCCACGGTGCGCATCTCGCGCAGGTCCTCGTCGCCGGCGCTGGCGAGGTTGTTGTCGCCAGCCATGTAGACCATGAACGTCCACTTCGCTGCGGCCATCGCCCGCCCCCTTCCCGGTGTGGCGCCGTCGGGCGACGGCGTCGTCTGCACCAGCGTAGGGACGGGCGCCGCTCAGCACCTGCGTCTCCAACCGACA
>DBQX01000114.1 GCA_002305415.1 Actinomycetales bacterium UBA1383
GCCCGACGACGGCGCCACCCCCACCCGCCACCGGTGGACAGCGCCGCGCTCACCGGCCCTGTGGAGCGGCGGACGCACGTGTGCGTCGCGTGTCCCGTCCACCCCGTACGGGTAATGCCCGGGCGGCCGATCCGGCGGAGCCTTGCTGCCATGGCCAACGACTCGACCGCCGCGGACCCCGGGACCGCCCTCACCGCCGAACTCGCTCGGCTCCAGGCGCGCGTCGCCGAGCTCGAAGCGGCACAGGCGGCACAGGCAGCGGCCGCCTCGGAGTCGCGCAGCGCCACACGGGCCTTCGTCTCCGCCGCACTGGTCGTGATCGCCTGCGTCCTGGCCCCTCTCTCGGTGCTCTCCGTCTGGGCCGGCACGGCCGTGTCGCAGACGGATCGGTGGGTCGAGATGGTTGCCCCTGTCGCCCGGGACCCGGGCGTGCAGGCCGCCATCGCGGACGAGGTGACCGCCGCGATCATGGAGAACCTCGACGTCGCCGGGCTGGCCGCGGGGGCTCTCGAGGCCCTGGCCAACCAGGAGAACGTGCCCCCGAGGATCGCGAACGCCCTCCCCGCGCTGGCGGTCCCACTGACCCGCGGTATCGAGGACTTCACCCGCACCCAGGCAGGCAATCTCGTCGCGAGCGACCAGTTCGCCGCGGTCTGGGCCGAGATCAACCGAATCGCCCACCCCCGGGTGGTGGCGCTGCTCGAGGGCAACGCGGGCGGGGTGATATCGGCGCAGGAGAACCAGATCACGCTCAACCTGGCGCCGGTGATCGCGGAGGTCCGTGCCCGGCTCGTGGAGCAGGGCTTCGCCCTGGCCGCGAACATCCCGGAGGTCGAGCGGAGCTTCGTTCTTGTCGAATCGGCCGGCATCGGGCAGGCGCAACGGTTCTACGGCCTCCTGACCGCGCTGGGAACGTGGCTGCCCTGGGCCGCCCTCTCCCTGTTCGCCGCAGGCGTGCTGCTCGCGCGTGACCGGCGTCGCGCCCTGCTCCGCGGTGCCCTCGGCGTCACCGTGGCCGTGCTCGCGCTCGGAGTCGCGCTGACCCTCCTCCGCTCGCTCTACGCCGGCGCCACCCCGGCGAACCTCCTGTCCGCCGAGAGCGCCGGCAACGTCTTCGACATCCTGACCCGGTTCCTCCGCACCAGCCTGCGTGCCACCGCCGTCGTCGGCCTGCTGGTCGCACTCGCCGCGTTCGTGACCGGGCCGTCGCCGGTGGCGGTACGCGGCCGCGCCGTCGTCGACCGGGGACTCGGGGCCGCCCGCGGCGGCGTCGCCTCACCGCGACTCGACGCCGTCGGCCGTTGGGTCCACCGGCACCGGGGCGCCCTGCAGCTGGCCACCGTGCTGGCCGCCGGACTGGCGCTCGTCTTCTCGAACCGGCCGACGGCGGGGGACGTGCTGCTCGTCGGCCTCCTCGCGGCGGTGGCGCTTGCCGTCATCGCGTTCCTGGGTCGGCCACCGGCGCAGGGGGAGGTGGGCGGGGAGGCCTGAGTCTGGGCGGCGGTCAGCCGCCGCCCGCGAGCGCGGCCGCCAACGCCTGCTCCCCGCCGACGTCAGGGCGCCCGCTCACCCGGGCCAGCACCGCGCCGTCGGGCCTCACCACGAAGACGGCGACGGTGTCCGTGGACTCGATGCCGGCGGCGTGGCAGAACGCGGCCACGTCCGTGTAGGCGGTGAACGTGCGGGCGAGGATCTCCGGGACGCGGATCCCGGCGGTCATGCCGCCGTCGATGAAGCCGCGCACCGGACGGTAGCGCCGCCCCAGCACAGGCACCTCGATCACGAGCGTCTCGGCATCAGGGGGCAGGCTGAGCGGCGACGGCGCCACGCCCACCTTCGTGGTCGCCCAGCCGATCCACTCATCCACCAGCGCCTGGTGCCACTGCTTGAACGCGCAGATCACGAGTGTGCGGGGCACCGGGAGGTCCCGCGGGATCACCCACGAGACCCCGGAGAGGGACCGCACCTCGAGCGGCGGGAAGTGGCCGGCCATGTCCCGATCATCCCGCACCGTGCCCGTGCCCGCGATCCTTGCCGCACCATGATCCTTGCGTGGCCACGATCCTTGCCGCGCCACGATCCTTGCCGCGCCACGATCCTTGCGTGGCCGCGTTCCTTGTACTACCTTGTTCCTTGCGTCGCCGGCTACCATGTGTCACATGGTAGTCCACGACCGGGAACGGAGGAGCAGTGGCCAAGGATGACCGGGCCGTGCAGCTGCGGCGGGGCGTGATCGAGCTCGCGATCCTCGCCCTGCTGGACCGGGAGCCCCGTTACGGGGGCCAGATCGTCGAGGACCTCGGGGCGCGTCCCGGGCTCGAGGCCTCGTCGGGTACCGTGTATCCCCTGCTCACCCGGCTCCGGGCCGCGGGCTTCGTGGACACGGTGTGGCGCGAGTCGCCCGTCGGGCCGCCGCGCAAGTACTACAGCCTGACCCCCACCGGCCGGAGCGAGATGCACTCCCTCACCTTCGCGTGGCGGGAGATGAACGTGGCGCTGGACGGACTGCTGGAGGAGGTGGAGACGTGAGCTACGTCGACGACGTCGCGGCGCGCCTGCGTGACCTGCCGCGCCCCACCCGCGCGGCTGCCCTCCAGGACCTCCGCGACCTCCTTGCCGAGGGGATGGATCCCGCTGAGCTCGGCACGCCGGACGAGTACGCCGCCGTCCTCCGCGGCGGGGCGCCCGGGAGTACTGACCGGCCCGCTGCCCGCATCCTCGGGGTGCCGGTCGAGTTCCGCGGCGCCACCGACTCCGCGGTGCGCTCCCGCATCTTCGACCCGTCCGA
>DBQX01000122.1 GCA_002305415.1 Actinomycetales bacterium UBA1383
GAAGCTCGGCTGGAACCCATTAGATGAGTGTGTTTGACCGACACGGCAGATGAGGCCGTGGACCCTGCCATGGGGATTTTGCTCGTCCCACGCTCCTTGCGTGGAGACCCTGAGATCCGCCTCCGGCCTCGAGGGCACTGTGAGCGCGCTGCGTTATTTAGACACTTGTTGTGGCGATCTCCGCGCCTGGACCGTCCCTCGTGCAGACTGGTGGCATCAGAAAGGAAGCTGTGAACCCCTTGTCGACCATCTACACGACCAATTCGTGGTCAGGGTACGGGAAGCACGAGACCTACCGGAATGAGTACCGTCTCGAAGGCGACACCGTGGTCAAGTACAAGTGCCGCAGGGACAAGTTCTTTGATGGTAGAGAGAACAACTGGGAGGAAAGCGAGGAGCAGGTGGACTCCTGGTCCATCGACGATCCGAACATGCCCGACTGGCTGCACCAGTACTTGTGATCACGCTTTAGGTTGCGGGGACGCCTGCACGCCTCTTCGACTGGCTCCGCCGCAGCAGCGGTCTCGGCTCGCGACGGTAGAACCAGACGACTCGACAGCCTCTTCGAACTCAATTGCTTCTCATCACTGATGTTGTCCTCTATGCGGGCTCGTCACGCTCGAGAATCGGCCGAAGTAGCGGTCCAATATCTCCGGTTCGAGGGTCGCGGTCTCCCCCGAGCTGCCGGTGCGAGGCGAGAGGCGACTGGCCAAGCGTTGAGCGGCGGACGTTCCGCATGCGGCAAATGAGAGCGGGGAGGCAGCCCTGCCGAGAGAATCAGATGCATGACCATAGCGCCGCAAGCTTCGCGTTCCACCCGTCACAGGACGCGGCGGGGCGTAGTCACCGGTGTGGTGTTCCTGGCTCTTCTCGTTCTCGTTGTCGCCTACGTGCGCCTTGGTTGGGACCGGATGGAGAGCGTCTGCACTGCTGACCCTCCATGCGAGGCTCAGACGTCTTCGGTTGCGTTCGAGTGGTCATGGTGGCCGCCCGGCTTCACCTGCATTTACGACGACGGCCGAACTGAGACCTCGCTCTGGTTCTGAACTCGCCTCCAGCGGCATGACAGTGCTTTTGGCCCGCCTTCGGACCGCCGGCGTTCAGCCAGGGAGCGACAACCGGGACCGCGCCGCAGTCACCGCGGTTGCGGTGTCGGTCATGTCCACGATGGTCCGAGGCCCGTCCCTCTCCTCATCCCAGAGGACGTAGTCGCAGCTCGTCACCTCCTCCCACGTGGGGACGACCTGGCCCGGAAGGTCAGGGCGTCTCGCCTCCACCCGGCGGCGGTGCTCCGCGGGGTCGGGCACCACGCACTCGAGGACGACCAGCGTGGCTGCGGACCGGGCGGCGAGTTCGCGCCACCGCCGGCGCGTCTCGGGCCACGGGTCGACGAGGTCGATCACCACCTCGATGCCGAGCGCGAGGTTGGACGCCGCCACCTCCTGCACGACCTGGTAGCCGAGCGGACCGACATCGACGCCGGCCAAGATCAGCGGCGTCTCGACGACATCTACGCGCAAATAGGCCGCCTGGAGTTGCGCGGCGAGGGCAGAGGCAAGGGTCGACTTGCCGGATCCCGGCACACCACACACGACAATGACACGAGCCACACGCCGAGCCTAGGCCAGCTCGACAGCCACGCCGGAACGCGATGGAGGCTTGGCCGGCCGAATCAGCCCTCCGCGGCAATTGAGAGCGTTTGCCCCGGCGGAAGAAGCATGAGTGCGGAGCGGTTATCTGGATTCAGGACCTTCTGCCCTGTTGGCCCGGGTTTGCGTTCTACTAGTGTTGAAGCCGTTCCGGCGGCGAACTCCGTCAGAGAGTGGTCATGCGGCGGGAGGGCATCGTGGTCAGCAAGCACCTGTTCCACTCAACGGTCATAGCTGCGGTGTGTCTGACCGGGCTCAGCCTGGGCGCCTGCGGAGCGGACCCGGGAGGTGGCGCAGCGACCACCGCCGCATCGGGCGGTGCAACCGCAGGGCAGACGAGTCCCGTAACCCCTGCCGGTGAGGCGTCGTCAACGACCGCGAGCGGCGAGGTGTGGGACGTCGTCGTCTTTGCCGACTCCTCCGGCTGGGGACTCGCCGAACGGCTCGCCGACCGCATCGAGCAGGACCTCGGCGTGCAGACGAATCCGATCGACTTCGCGACCGGCGCCTATCTCGGGTACAAGCTGCTCGAGGAGTTACGCACCGAGGGGAATGCCCGGCGGCAAGCGGCACGCGACGGGGAGGTCATCGTGGTCTGGGTCAACCCATTGAGCATCGGGTGGACGACGGACCTCGACCGCTGTGTCATGCAGCGCACCGGCACGGCGCCCCCGGTCCGCCTGGCACCGGAGGACTTCGAGCCCTACCCCCAGTTGTGGCGCGACGTCCTGTCCGAGGTGATCGCGCTGCGGGAGGGCCAACCCACCGCGATCCGGGTACGGGATATCTGGGACGCGGCGCTCGCGGATCACCGGGCCGCAGGCACCGCGGAGGGGTGCACCGCGGGGTGGGAAACCATGTCCGGAATCGCCCGGGACGTCGCCGCCGAGTTCGGCGTCCCCTTCGTGTCGTTCTACGACGCCTTCAACGGCCCGGACCACACCCTGGATCCCATCGCCGCGGGACTGCTCCTGGACGACCGCGAACACGCCAACGACGCGGGCCGAGACCTGCTGGCAGACCTGCTTCACGAGGTCGGATACGCGGAACTCACCGGCTGAGACAGGGCATTCAGACCTTCTCATTGTCCTGTCGGCGGCAATACAGGCTCTCCTGACGCTTCCGTGGG
>DBQX01000058.1 GCA_002305415.1 Actinomycetales bacterium UBA1383
CGTCGCCGTCGTCGCCGTCGTCGCACCGATGCCCGGCCTGGTGCTGCGCGTGCCCGTGAGGGTGGGTGACGTGGTGGCGAAGGGCGACGAGGTGATGGTGCTCGAGGCGATGAAGATGGAGAACCGGATCAGTGCGAGCGTGGCCGGCACCATCCGCGCCCTCCACGTCCGCCAGGGAGACCAGGTGCGCGCCGGGCAGGCACTCGTCGAGATCGGCGCGTGATGGACCTCGGCGACTCGCTGCTCGAGCTCTGGCACTCCACCGGGATCTACGGCTTCCTGCAGGCCGGCGGGTGGGGCAACCTCGTGATGATCGGCGTGGGGCTCCTGCTGGTCTGGCTGGCGATCACGAAGAGGTTCGAGCCGCTGCTGCTCATCCCNNGGCGCCGTGCTGTCCAACATCCCGTTCGCGGCCATCGCCAGCCGCACGGTGCAGACGGTCGGCGAGGACGGCCAGGTGGTGGTGGACACCTACGGGGGGTTCATCGGCCAGTTCTACGAGTTCGGCATCGCCAGCGGCCTGTTCCCGTTGCTGATCTTCCTCGGGGTGGGAGCGATGACGGACTTCGGCCCCCTCCTCGCCAATCCCAAGACCCTGCTGCTGGGCGCGGCGGCCCAGTTCGGCATCTTCGTGGCGCTGCTGGGGACCGTGGCGCTCGAGCTGCTGCCCGGGTTCTCCTTCGTCACGGGCGCGGACGGGGAGCCGCTCGCCGACTCGATCCTCCACGTCGCGGGCTCGATCGGGATCATCGGGGGCGCGGACGGCCCCACGGCCATCTTCACCACCTCGCGCCTCGCACCGGAGTACCTCGGCCCGATCGCCGTGGCCGCCTACTCGTACATGGCCCTCGTGCCGATCATCCAGCCGCCCATCATGCGGGCCCTGACGTCCGTGGACGAGCGCCGCATCGAGATGCGGCAGCTCCGCCACGTGACGAAGGCGGAACGGATCGCCTTCCCGATCGTCGTGCTGCTGCTGTGCATCCTCCTGCTGCCGAGCGCGACTCCGCTGGTGGGCATGCTCATGTTCGGCAACCTGCTCCGGGAGAGCCTCGTGACCGACCGGCTCTCCGACACCGCCCAGAACGCCCTGATGAACGCCGTGACGATCATGCTGGGCCTCGCGGTGGGCTCGAAGATGTCCGCCGACGTCTTCCTCAACGTCACCACGCTCGGGATCCTCGGCCTCGGCCTCGTGGCCTTCTCGGTGGGGACGGGGTCCGGCGTGCTGGTCGCGAAGCTGATGAACCGCCTCACACCGGCCAACCCGGTGAACCCGCTGATCGGCGCGGCCGGCGTCTCCGCCGTTCCGATGGCCGCGCGCGTCGCCAACCGGGTGGGCCTCGAGGCCAACGCCGACAACTACCTGCTCATGCACGCGATGGGGCCGAACGTCGCGGGCGTGATCGGCTCGGCGGTGGCCGCCGGCGTGCTCCTCACCCTCGTGCCGGCGCTCGCGGGCTGAGGTCTCCGTCAGAGCTGGTCGGCGCAGGAGAAGTCGTAGTCCAGCCGGCGGGCCACGTACTGCGTGACGGTGACCTCCCCGCCGGTGAGCGGCGGGCGCTCGCAGAAGGAGATCGCCGACTCGAGGTTCACGGCACCCGCGAGCCAGCTGTCCAGGCCGGCGAGCGCCCCGGTGATCCCGACGTTGCCCCCCACGATGATGTCCCACTGGTAGCTCGTGGAGTACAACCCCACCTTCGCCCCTTCGGACTCGAAGTAGGCGGTCATGCCCTCCAGCGTGGCGGCGTTCCGGGCCTGGCCCTCCACGCCGGACTGCCAGGTGTTGCCGGTCTCGACGTCGAGCCACACCATCGTGTCTCCGACATCGGTGCCCACTCCGGCGATGTCACCCGCGTCGTCGACGAGCGCGGCGGCCCACTCGGCGCGGCCCCGGCCGTACTCCCAGGAACACGCGAGATCGTTGATCCCGGCGCCCTCCTCATCCGTGCAGCGCTGGGGCACCCCCGGGACGTCGTTGTACGGGTTCACGGGCGAGGTCCCGGACGGCCAGGTGACGACGTCGTACTCCGTGAGGACCGCGCCCGGGTTGGCGGTGTTCACGTAGAACTGCAACCGGGGCTGGTTGGTGAGGCCGGGCAGCCCGTTGGCCCAGCGCATCTGGGCCGGCAGGCACGGGTTCGCCTTGGCGGCCGTGCCGCCGTTGACGCCGACGACGCCGAAGCGCGCGTTGCGCGGGACCTGGGTACCACCGAGGGAGGTGTACTCCTCACCGTTCCAGCCGGAGGTGGTGCACTGCGGGTAGGAGATGTCGTTGCCGACCCACACGACCGAGATCCGCCCCGACGACTCCGACGAGTCCGCCGCTGCGGGCACGACGGCGAGGACCACCGCACCCAACGACAGCAGGGCCGTCGACAGCGCGGGCAGGAGGGAACCCGTGCGCCTCATCCGGTCAAGTGTACGCGCGAACGTGCGCCGCGGGTGGGACCTCGCGCGCTCCGCCACGACGGCCCGATCGTCGTGGCGACACGGACTCGCCGCCGACGGGACTGACGTCTCTGGGCAGGCAGGGCCATCCGGAGTACGCTCCGCATCGTTGGCACCTGCCAACGCAACATCCAGAATGCCGGTCGCTCCACCGGCCTTCGGCGGAGGGCCGGCAGGACAGGGGGGACTGTCATGACATGGTCATTCGACACGGGCTGCAAGTACCACACCCAGGACACCGGGTACTACTGCGGCGCCGCGGCGGCCATGATGGTGCTGGCCGAGATCGGCCTGCCCCACGCGTCCATGAACCAGGACGATCTCTACACCTCCAACCACAGCCACAACGTCAAGGCCGGATGGGCGACCGACCCGTACGGCCTGCGATTCACCCTCGTGGACCGCAAGCCCGCTGCCTTCACCAACACCTTCGTGGTCTACAAGCCTGAGACGGAGGCGGAGGGCACCCGCAAGATCGTGTACACGCTCTGGCACTACCAGGTCTCGCCCATCGTGCTGGTGTACCACTGCATGCACTGGATCGTCGTGCGCGGCGTCCAGACCGACGTCGAACCCACACCGGGCGCGGCCTACACGGTCACCGGCCTGTGGGTCAACAACCCGGTCTTCCGCGACAACGACCCGCACACCGCCACCGATGTGTGCGGCACCGGCGGCGTCAACGGCGTCCAGGCCCAGTGGGTGAGCTACGCCGACTGGCAGGCCACCTACTTCACGGGCTGCAACTATGACTCCGCCACCGGCGCGAGCCAGTTCATCAGCGTGTGCGACCCGGACGAGCCGCGGATCGAACTGCCGCGCCGCCGCAACGAGGACCACCCGCTCGACGGCCGCGAGATCGCGAGCCGGGACGTGGCGGTCGAACTGGTGCACGCGGGCATCGAGCGCAACGACCTCCGCAAGGCGGAACTCCTCGGCCCGGTGCGGGACGCCCGGTTCGACACGCCGGTCCTGGTCAAGCGCCTCGACCGGCCGGACAGCTACTACTACCTCGTCCACGCGATGCTCGAGGATGGCGTGATCGGCTTCGGCCAGGTGGACGCCCTCCTCGGTGACCTGCAGAGCGTCTTCGTCCTCGACAAGCCGATCAAGCCGTACCAGCTGGACCGCGCCCGCATGCTCCGCGGCCTGCTCCGCAAGCCGCTCGAGCTGGGCGAGCCCGAGGGACGCTTCCGGCTCCGTCCGGACACCTTCTGCGTCGCCCCCACCCTGGTGTGGCGGCCGTGCCGCGAGTCCTTCTCGCCACACCTGCCGTTCTGGCAGATCACGGCGGGGAGCCAGACCGTGTACGTCCGCGTGGACGGCGCCGTGTTCACCACCCTCACGAGCGTGGGGGCCGGAGTGTGAACATCGATGAGGTGATGGCGGCGCTGGATGCGATCCCGGATCCGGCGCTCCGCGCCGCCGTCACCCACTCGGTGCCGGGCGATCCGGTCCGCGTGGAGCGGCTGGACCTCCCGGGTGCCGAGTACTGGCTCATCCCGTTCGCCGACGACGAGGGCCTTCGCGCCGTCGTCGAGGTGCGGTCCGGCCGGGCCGTCAAGGGGGGCGTGGTCACCGCCCCGGGCGCCGGGTTCCTGCTCGCGCCCGGGGCGGCGCTGGACGCGGTCCGGGCCACGGGTGCCGCGCCCGGGCCGTCCCCGCGCCTGGTGTGGCAGCCGTGCGCCGAGTCCTGGGACTCGTTCCAGCCGCTGTGGCTGGTGGACACGGCGGGCGGGCCCGTCTTCGTGGACCAGGCGGGCACGGTCCACGAGGAGCTGCACACGGACCTCAAGGGCGCGTAGGCGGCCCGTGCTCCCGCCCGGCCTCCAGCCGGAACAGCGTGGCGAGCGCGGCGAAGACCAGCAGGCCGGGCCCGATCGCGAACGCCAGCCCGCCTACGAAGTGCCAGGCCGACACCTGCGGCGGTTCCGCCACCAGGGCGGCCACCCCGCCGGCCAGCCGGTAGGCGGCCAGCGCGCCGGCCGTCGCGAGCAGGCCCCCGAGCCAGAGCACCGCGTCCCACCACGGACTGGCCGCGAGTCCGCCGGTCTGTCCCGCGCGGGGCCGGCGGGTGTTCCACGCCGCGCCGGTACGCAGCACGAACAGTCCGCCCACCAGCCCCCAGAACGCGACCACCAGGTACGCCGCGACGACGTCGGCGGGCCGGTGCCACGCCTCCACGAAGGTCCCGGCGCCCACAGTGGTGGCGAAGGCGGCGCCCAGGGCCGCCGTCGCCGGACGCCAGCGGGGGGCGACGACGAGGAAGGCGGCCATCGCCGCGGCGGTGGCGAACGTGGTGTGTCCGGACGGCAGGGAGTTGCCGGTGAGGTAGGGGACGCCGTTGTCGAGATCGGGCCGGTCGAGCAGCACGTTCTTCAGGACTTGGGTCGACAGGTTCGCGCCGGTGAAGGCCCCCACGGCGATCAGGGAGGCGAGCCACCGGCGCCGCCACACCGTGACCACGGCGAACACGACCACGGCGACGGCGGCGGTGATCTCCGGCAACCGGGTGAGCCCGATGAGCGCGAGGCCCTGGAGTTCCTCGAATCGCTCCGTCGCCGCCTCCAGGGCCACGTGGTCGGCGCGTTGCCCGGTGGAGGTGGTCACGAAGACCTCGTACACGGCGATCAGGGCCGCGACGCTGGCGACCATGCCCGCCACCCACAACCAGGTGCGGGCCGCCGGCGCGCGGCCGCCATGACGGGCGGGCATGGGGATCATTGTGCCTCACCGCACGTGGGGCATGACCTCCGCCGCGATCAGGTCGAGGTGGTCGAGGTCCCGCATGTCGAGACACTGGAGATAGGCGCGGGTGATCCCCTGGTCCGCGAGGGCATTGAGTCCGTCGGCCACCTCGGCGGCCGTGCCCGCGAGCCCGCGCTCACGCAGCCGTTCCGGGTCCGCCCGGATGGCGGCCGCCCGGCGGCGGTACTCGCCGTCGTCGGCGCCCACGCAGGTGGTCAGGGCGACGGACTGCACCAGCGTGCCGGGGTCGCGGCCGATCTCCTCGCAGGCCGCGCGGGCGCGATCCCGGTTCGCGGGGATGTGGGCCTTCTCGGGGAACGCCTGGTTGAACTCGTGGGCGAAACGCGCGGCCAGCCGCGGGGTCTTCCGTGGGCCCGTGCCGCCGACGATGATCGGCAGCGGATCCTGCACCGGCTTGGGAAGGGCCGGCGAGTCGGCGAGGCGGTAGTGCCGCCCCTCGTACGAGAAGAGCCCGCCCACGGGGGTGGCCCACATGCCCGTCACGATCTCGAGCTGCTCCTCGAACATGCCGAAGCGCCGGGCGGGGAAGGGCACCCCGTACGCCTCGTGCTCGGCTGCCATCCACCCGGTGCCCAGCCCGAGCTCCACGCGGCCGCCGGACATCACGTCCACCTGCGCCACCTGCACGGCCAGCATGCCGGGCAACCGGAACGTCACGGAGCTGACGAGGGTGCCGAGACGGATCGTGGTGGTCTCGCGGGCCAGGCCCGCCAGCGTCACCCACGAGTCGGTGGGACCGGGGCCTGGGTCGTGGCCACCGCCCCACAGGAAGTGGTCGGAGCGGAAGAACGCGTCGAAGCCGAGGTCCTCGGCGCGCCGCGCGAGCGCGAGCTGGGTGTCGTAGGTCGCGCCCATCTGGGGCTCGATGAAGATGCGCAGGTCCATCTCCCCAGCCTCCCAGACCGGCACTGGCATACTCGGGATCCATGCCGCAGTGGGACCCGGAGGTCACGGTCGACCCGACCCTGGCCCACGCACTGATCGCGGGCCAGTTCCCCCAGCTCGCGGACCTTCCGGTCCGGCCGTTCGACGCCGGGTGGGACAACACGGTGTTCCGCGTGGGCGATGACCTCCTGTTCCGCTTCCCGCGCCGCGAGATCGCTGTTCCCGGGGTGCGGCGCGAGATCGCGGTCCTCGGCCGGCTGGCACCGCACCTTCCGCTACCGATCCCGGTCCCGCTCCACGTGGGCGCGCCGGCGCTCGGGTTCCCGTGGCCGTGGTTCGGCGCGCCCCACCTCCCGGGGGTGGGACTCATGACGACGGGCCTGCCGTTCGAGGATCGCGCCGCCGTCGGGGCCGCGCTCGGCGAGTTCCTGCGTGCGCTGCACTCCCCTGTCCTCGCCGCCGAGGTGGGCGAGGGACTCCCGCCGGATCCGATGCGCCGCGCCGACATGCCCTACCGCGTCGCCCTGACCCGTGCCCGGCTCCACGAGCTCGCCGAGGCCGGCGAGTGGATCGACGACGCCGCCACCCACGCGCTCCTCGACGCCGCCGCGACGCTCCCGCCGTCGTCGGGCCGCGCCGTCCTGCACGGGGACCTGCACGCCGCCCACGTCCTTGTGGCCGGCGACGCCGTCACGGGGGTGATCGACTGGGGCGACCTGTGTGTGGGCGACCCGGCGATCGACCTGTCGATCGCGTTCGGGGCGCTGGCCGGCCCCTCCCGTGCGGCATTTCTCGCCGCCCGCGGACCCCTCGACGCCGCGACCGAGTTGCGGGCGCGTACGATCGCCGTCACCCTCGCCGCGATCCTGCTCGCCTACGCGATCGACCAGGACCTGCCGCACGTCGCGGCCGAGTGCCGCCGGGCGCTCGTGGCCGCGGTCCGCTGACGTGCCAGCCAGGCCGGTCCCTCAGGGGCCCGGCGTGGGCTGTTTCCGGAGCCGTCGGTCCGCGGACTGCAGCGCCACCCGAGCCAGGTCTCGCCCGCCCGGAACCGCCGCCCGGCCCCAGAGGTCCTGGGCGGAGCGCATCGTTCCCAGCACCCCCGACGTGGGGTGGGAGTGCTGGTAGGCCGCCCACTTGTCGAGGCTCCGGCCGCCCTCGGTGGTCCAGCCCGCCGCGGCCAACAGCGCGGAGGACGCGTCCATCACGCCGGCGTCGGGCACGGCGACGTCCAGCAGCCGCAGTGCACCGGCCAGGCGCCCGAACGCCTTCTTCTCCAGCGGCAACCGTTCGACGATGTGCCACCACAGGTCCACTGGACGCTCCACGAGCCGGGCGCCCGCTCTCGTCACCAGCAGCCGGCCATGGAGCACGCGGACCAGGCCCAGCGTGGTGGCGCTCTCCCGCAGGGCCTGCACCGCAGGGGTGAGATTCTCGCGGTTGCCCTTGCCGTAGGTGCCCTCGAGGCCGAGGCCCACCCAGAGCCGCTGCACCACGGCCGGCGGCAGCCACCCAGCGGCCGTCAGCGCCAGCCCGTCACCGCCCACTTCGCGGAGCAACGCCTGGTACGGCGCCACCATGGCCGCCATCTGCTCCTCCGACGGCGGCAGTGCCGCCCCGATGTCGGCCTCCCTGATCCAGGACTCCAGAGCTGTCCGCTCCGGCGCCGGGAGGGAGAGGAGCAGGTCGAGGAGGGCGGGGTTGAGGGAGGCGAGCACCAAGGGCTCCTCGTCGAGTACCTCGTTGACCTCGTCCACGTCGAAATCGGCCGGGTCGAAGTCCTCGGGCAGCCACGCGGCGGTCGCAGCGAGGTCCTCGTCCAGGGGGGCCCGCCCCTCCAGGGCCGCCACCAGCTCGTTGTAGGTCCAGATGCCCCCGACGTCCTCCGGAGGGCAAGCGCGCCGACCGGTCACGCACCGCGCCGCCGGTGCCGACTCCTCACGGGGGGACACGGCCTCGAGCCTGATGACGTGCTCCCACGAGTCACCGAAGTCGTACTCGTAGAAGAGCCGGTCACCGGGTGCGGCGAGCACCTGGTCCAGGCGCACGGTGGCCTCCTGGATGCCCTCGATACCCGGCTCGTCCTCCTCGTCGAACGGCGTGAGGAAGGGCAGCACCGAGAGGTCGCCGAACGTCACGGTCTGGAAGTGGTGGAGGTGGGAGTCGGTCCACCCCATCGCCCGCTGGAGGATGTCGTGCACCTGGTCGAGCGTGAGGTCGCTGCGCAGTTCCAGGCGTCGCCAGATCGGCGGGGTGGCGCGCGCGAGGTCGACGCGGACGGTGAAGGTGACGACGTCGTCGCGCGGGGGGCCGAGCTCCGGCACGCGGCGTCGCGGCACGCGTTCGGTGGTCGCCCGGGCGAGGCCGAACAGGAGGGCGAGTGCCTCCTCAGGACTGCCGGCCTCCTCGATGAGCCGGCGAGCCAGCTCCTCGGGCGACGGACCCCTGTCGGGAGGCCCGTCGGGGGGCCCGTCGGGAGGCCCGTCGGGGGGCCCGTCCGGGGGCCCGTCGGGAGGCCCGTCGGGGGGCCCGTCCGGGGGCCCGTCCGGACGCCCGGGAAAGCCGGGAAACGGGATGACGTTGTCATCAGGCATGGACACACTGTCCCATAACCCTCGCCGGACACCGCTCCGTGGTGTGCTGTTGCCCCCCTCACACCACGGAGCCTCCCTCACGCCAAGGACCCCCCACCCCAGCCCTCCCTCACACCACGGAGCCTCCCTCACGCCA
>DBQX01000026.1 GCA_002305415.1 Actinomycetales bacterium UBA1383
CAGGGCCGGGTCACCGTCGAACGCCGCGACGATCGCCCCGGCGAGGTCACGGGACCCGAGGATGCCGCCCACGAGAGTGGTCCGCCACTCGCGGCCGTCGCCGGCGAAGCGCCCGCCGGCCGCCCGCCACGTGCTCTTCTTCGTGTGGACCTTGCACACGAGCTCATAGCCGTCGAGCAGGCCCGCGTTCACCAGTCGCAGCAAGGGCAGGATGTCCCGGCCGCGGTTCTCCACGTGGAAGACGCGCACCGAGGCCGCACCCGCCGCGTCCGCCTCCACCTCACGCGCCGTCGTCGTCACGAGGAGGTCGAACGGCTCGGGGAGGGCATCAAGGGCGGCGAGGAGTTCCGGGAGGACCTCCGGGAAATGGCTGTGGACCACCACGGCGAGGCGCGCGCCCGGCACCCCGCGCGCGGTGATCAGGTCCGGAGAGGGGTCCTCCGCCGGGTCTCGCGCGGTGAGGAGGGGGAGCACCCCGGCGCGGCGGCCTCGCGCCCGCACGCACTGTCCGACGGCACCGTGCGCGAACGCCGCTGCCGCTCGCACCTGCCACGGGATCATGGCACGTCCGCCAGGAATCGCCCGAGATCGGCTCCGAAGATCTCCCGCACCGCCTCGGCGAGGACGGAGCGCTCGACGCGGACCCTCGGATCGCGCAGCAACGTGCGCTTGAAGAACGGGTAGCCCGCCTCCATCAGCTCGCGCCACGCAGCGGTCGTGGGGTTGGCACGGCCGGCTCCGAGCGTCCCTGCCGGGAACCCGGCAGCACTGCGCAGTCCCGCCCTCCGGATCACGCGGGTGAGCCCGAGTTCGTAGCGGCGGACGATCGCCACCTTGTTGTCCAGGTGCCGGATCCCGCCGAAGAACTCGACGAACTCCGGGCGGTCGAGCACCCCGGGCGCGAAGCGAAGCAGGTAGGACTGCAGGTGGGGGGCGACCTGGAGGGACGACGTCGCCGCCCACACGTCCGCTCCCGACGCCGCCGCCCGGTCCACCAGGTCTCCGAGCGGAGCAAACGGTCCCACCATCGAGTCGTTGGCGAGGATGACCTCGGCGGCGCATCGCGCCCTCGGCAGGAGGTGGAGCCCGGCGGCCCACGAGCCGAAGTCGTAGCCACGGTTGGGGCGCGCCACCACCACGGTCGACGGCGGAAGCCCCTGCGGGTCGGGCCGTTCAGGTGACGTCGTCACGACCACCGGTTGGAACCCCGCCGAGGCGAGGGCCGCGACGAACGCCGTGAGGGAGGGGCCGAAGCGGGAGGTGGGGTCGAAGTGTGCGACGACCGCGACCCGTGGGGACCGGTCCGCCGCAGAGGCATCGCCGACCATGCACGCCACGTCGGAGGAGTCGAACGTGCTGCCTCGCCCGGCCAGGCGCCACGTGAACTCTTCCGGAATCCGCACCGATTCTCCTCACGTCAGCCACTCGTCCGACCAGTGTCCCGCACCTCACAGCTGCCGCACCGGCACAATCAAGTAGATTTGAAGGGTGCCAGAGGTCGAGCGCCTGCTCAACGACGCCGGAAGGACGCGAAGCCGTTCCGGCCGCGGACGTCTGCCGCGACACCAGCGGCGTCCACGGCGTCGTCATCCGCTCGCTCGCTCACTCGCCGTCGGCCTCGTGTTCCTCCTGACCTTCGCCACGAGCGTTGCTGCCCTCACGTGGGGAAGGGTGAACGACAACATCGAGAAGAGCGACATCGACGACCTTCTCGGAACGAACCGACCCACCGCCTCGGGCACTCCCGCACCGACCGACATCAACAGGGGACGGGCTCTGAACCTCCTCGTCATCGGCTCGGACTCCCGGGAGGGCGAGAACGACGTCGACGGCGCGGGAGCGACGGGAACCACAAGCGGAATGCGCTCCGATACCACGATGCTGGTCCACATCTCCGCAGACCGGAGTCGAGTCGAGGTGGTGTCGATCCCCCGCGACACGCTCGTGGACATCCCGCCCTGCACCCGCCGCGATGGCACCACGACCGAACCCCAGTACGACGTAATGTTCAACTCGGCCTTCGAGGCCGGTGCGGAGGGTGGGGACATCGGCTCAGCTGCCGCGTGCACGATCCTCACGGTCGAGGAACTCACCGGGATCTACGTCGACGACTTCGTCGTGGTGGACTTCGCGGGCTTCATCAACGTGGTGGACGCGCTGGGCGGCGTGGCGATGTACATCCCGGAGGACATCGACGACCACCTATCCGGCCTCCAGGTGGAGCAGGGCTGCCGCCTGCTCGACGGCGAGGACGCCCTCGGTTTCGCGCGCGTCCGCAAGACGGTGGGCGACGGTTCGGACATCTCCCGCATCGGCCGCCAGCAGGACCTCGTACTCGCGATCATCCAGGAGGCGCTTTCGAGCAACCTCCTGAAGAACCCTCCGCGCCTCTACCGCTTCCTCGACACGAGCACCCAGACCCTGACGACGGGCAACCGGATCGGCAGCGTCAGCGCCCTGGCGGGCCTCGGGACGTCCCTCGCCGGGATCCGGTCCGATGACATCACGTTCATCACCATGCCCTTCGAGTGGGCGGGACCGCGGGTGGTCCCCTCTCCTGATTACGCCGACTCCGTGTGGGATGCGCTGCGCGCCGACGAGGCGCCTGACCCGCTCCTCTCCGGTGACGCCTGGGCGATCACGCAGGCGCTCCAGGACCGGGAGGCCGCCGAAGCTGCCTCCACCGCCACTCCCACGACCGGCGGGACGGAGACGCCGGGCCCGGCGGTCACCGACACTCCCACGACAGATCCCGCTGATCCCGCCCTGACGTGCACCAAGGAGAACGCCTCGTGACGAACCCGCCGCGGTTCGAACCGCGCCGCCCGGCGGAGCGTCCCACCTCAACGGGAGCGCGCCGGGTCGGTGGCCAGACCGAACCGGATCACACTCGTGCGATACCGGTTGCCCCCGCGGAGCCTGTCCGGCAGACACCGCGCCAGGTCCAGCCGCCCGCTCAGCCCGTCCCACCCCGCCTCGCCACACGGCCGACGGCGGCACGCCCCCGCCGTCGTCGGCGCCGCGCTCCGGTGGTCCTCGCCCTCATCCTGGCGCTGCTGCTCGCCTGGCCCCTCGGCCTGATGGCCTGGGCCGACGGCAAGGTCGCCCACGTGTCCGCGCTCTCGGGCGCGGCGGGAATGCCGGGAACCACGTACCTGCTCGTGGGCTCGGACTCCCGGGCGGACGGAACGGTGGAGGACGCCACCCTCGGGGAACGGGCCGACACGGTGCTCGTGCTGCACCGGGCCCCGAACGGTGCGACCGCCATGATCTCCCTCCCCCGGGACACGTTCGTCGAGATCGAGGGGTACGGGGGGAACAAGCTCAACGCCGCCTACTCGTTCGGGGGAGCTCCCCTGCTCGTCGACACCGTCGAGGGGCTGACAGGGCTCACGGTGGACCACTACGTGGAGATCGGCATGGGCGGCGTGGTCTCCGTGGTGGACGCGGTCGGTGGCGTGAACCTGTGTCTCGACTACGACGTCGCCGACGAGCTCTCCCAGCTGACCTGGACGGCGGGCTGCCACGACGTCGACGGGACCACCGCGCTGGCGTTCGCGCGGATGCGCTACTCCGACCCCCTCGGGGACATCGGCCGGCAGGCCCGGCAACGGCAGGTGATCGCCGCCGTCGTGAGCGAGGCCGCCACACCGCCGGTGGTGCTGAACCCGTTCGAGCAGCTGCGGCTGGTCGAGGCCGGGACCGGGGCGCTGGCGACGGACGAGGACACCGGGATCGTGGACCTGGGGCGGCTCGCCCTCGCGTTCCGCGCGGCGACGGGCCCGGAGGGCGTCACCGGCGGGNNACGGCGGGCCGCCGATCGCCGACGTCGACTACTACCCCGGCGGCGTCGGTTCGACCATCCTCCTCGACGAGGAGCTCGCGCCCGAGTTCTTCGTCAAGCTGCGGGATGGGGAGCTCACGGCCGAGGACATCCAGCAGTTCGGATGACGCCCGGGGTCAGCGCATTCCGGGCGATCGAGACTCCCTGACCCGGAACAGGAGAAGCGCGCCGACAGCGAAGGCGAAGGATCCGATCGCCCAGACCTCCATCGGGCTTGGCCCGAAGGACCACCACCACTCCGCGCCCTGGCCGAGGTTGAAGGCGCGGACGTCCTGCCCGGTGACGTACCGGCGAATGTTCGCATGCAGTCCGAACGAGTTGGCCAGTACCAACAGGGTGTAGACGACGATTGTCTGGGTGGACGTCAAACCTGGGGATTCCTCGTTGGGCCGGCCGGCCAGCGCCGTCGCCAGGGCCACGATCATCAGCGGAAGGAGGTACCGGGGCTGGACGGACTCGCCCACGAGCGCATTCGAACGCTGCAGCACGAGCAGGGGAAGCGCCACGAGGGCGGAGACGACCACGGCGAGGCTGAGCAGCTTCTCAGGCCACATCACCCGCACACCGATCGCAACCAGACCTGCGACCACCGCCGTGACGGAGACGTGGGTGATCGCGGGCATCGCGGTGTCGAGCCAGCCCAATCCACTGAAGACGCCCGCTCCCGAGAACCCGACCAGGATGTCGGGGAGCTCGGTGACGTTGTAGAACAGCACGTCGACCGGATTCCTGCCGCTGTCCTCCCCGAAGCCCGTGGTCAGCGCCGACTTCTGGTTGGCGAGGAGGAAGGAGGCGACGCCCACAGCGCTCGCCAGGGCGAGGACGGGGATGATCACCAACCGCATCCGCCGGGGCAGGTGCCGCCACGTGAGGACCAGCAGTGCAAGCAGCACGACGCCCACGTAGGCGGCCGCATCGGTCCTGCTCGCCGCGGCCATCGCGGCACCGACGAGCAGGAGGGCTCCGGCAACGATCCGGCGGCCGGCCGTCGTGGAGATGGCCAGTGCGTAGCCCGACAGCCACGCTGTCACCACCCCCACGATGGCCCAAGAACTCGGGTTGACGCTGCCGAGGAGGAAGGCGGTCAGGGGGACGGCCATTCCGAGCAGGGCAAGGGTCATCATCCGGCGCCCCGGACGCGGCATGACAGCCCCCACCGCCGAGAAGAGCAGCATCGCGATCGCCACGTTGACGAGCCGCATGACGAGGATCGACCGGATGGGATCCTCGCCCACGAACACATTCATCGCCTCGTAATAGCCCCCGGGGTAGCGGCCCTGGTCGATCCGATCCGAGGGGACGAGGGTCACGCCCAGGTCGTCCACGCACGCGGCCGACTGGTCCGGCTGCGCCGCGAAGCACTCCGAGGCATCCCTCACGATCTCCGGGACGTAGGCCCCGATGACCGCGCCCTCGTCGTCGTACTGGACGCGACAGCCGGACTCCTCCAACGGATGCGGACACCAGATGCTGGACTGGTGGAAGTCATCATCCGGAGAGGAACCGATCGGCGACGAGAACGCCCACGCGAATCCGGCCACGCAGAGGGCGATGACGCAGGCCAGTACCACGAGGAGGTCACGGTACCCGCGCACGGGTGACGTGCCGGCTGGATGATGCGCCGCTGAAGGCGTGCTGCGCACGTGTCTCCCGGCCGATGTCACGGACCAACTCTAGCCCGGACGGTGGAGGCAACCTCTCCGCCCGTGCTGCGAGAATACGAACCATGCGCCACGAGACCATCACCGACGCCTGGCTGGTGGTTCCCGTCTTCAACGAGGCCGAGGTGGTCGCCGACGTCATCACCGAGGCACGGAAGACCTTCCCCCACGTCGTCTGCGTCGACGACGGGTCGGGCGACGAGTCCGCCTCCGAAGCACTTCGGGCAGGGGCCGTGGTCGTGTCCCATCCGATCAACCTCGGCCAGGGGGCCGCACTCCAGACGGGCTTCGACTACATCACGGCCTTCACCGATGCTGCCTACGCGATCACCTTCGATGCGGACGGCCAGCACGATCCTGCCGATGCTGCAGCGATGGTCGATCGCGCGCGGGACGAAGGACTGGGGTTCGTGTTCGGTTCGCGCTTCATGGACAGGCGGACGCGACCAGGTCTCGCGAAGCGTGTGGTCCTCGGCACTGCGATCGTCGGGACGCGCCTTGCGACTGGCCTGAGGCTGACGGACGCCCACAACGGACTCCGGGTCATCCGCCGTGATGCGCTGGAAACCGTCTCACTGAAGCAACACGGCATGGCCCACGCCAGCGAGATCGTCACCGCCCTGGCCGCCACCGGGCTGCCGTGGGCTGAACACCCCGTCCACATCCGGTACACGGACTACTCACGAGCCAAGGGGCAGTCCCTGCTGAACTCCGTCAACATCCTCGCCGACCTGATCCTGAAGTGAAGGAACCCACCGTGCCACTTCTCGCCGTCCCGAGCACCTCCCAGCTCGTGATCCAGATCCTCCTCCTCATCGCACTTGTCGTCATCGGGGTGATGTTGACGCGATCGGCGGCCGGGGCCCGCCATCAGGCGATCCGGAGGATCCTCCTCCTGGCCTTCGTGGTCTTCGCCGCGGCAACCGTCCTCTTCCCCCAGGCCCTCACCGAGGTGGCCAACCTCGTGGGTGTGGGACGAGGTGCGGACCTCCTGCTGTACGCCATGGTCATCGCGTTCCTCGGATACATCACCACGTCCTATCGCCGCATGTCCCGGATGGAGGACCGCATCGCCCAACTGTCCCGGCAGTTGGCGCTTTCCACGGTGGTCTCCCCAGAGCCACCCGGCATCAGGGGCGGCGTGAAATCGCCCAAGGATCGAGAGGGCCCGGAGTCGCCCTCCTGAGGATGTCGCTCACCCCGGGCAGGGAGTGTCCAGCACGAAGGTCGCCAGCGCCGTCCTGCCGCCCATCAACAGCCTGAGGTCGGCTCCAACGTGGAGGAGGGCGGCCGTGGTCGCTGGAGGGGCACACGTGGGCCGGGAGAGCAGGACCGGCGAGTCGTTCACGGCTGCCAACGGAACGGCACTGAGTGCGTCCGGGAAGGCGGCGCCCGTCGCGATGAAGGCCTGGTCGGAGCCGGCTGGCCAGAACTCCCGCACCACCTCCAGCGATGTCGCGTACCGGTCCGATCCGGAGACCCGCTCGATCGCCGCCCCGGGGACGGCCGCTGCGATGGCCTGCGCAACGCCGTCGGAAATTGGGCTCTCCTGACGCTTCCGTGG
>DBQX01000099.1 GCA_002305415.1 Actinomycetales bacterium UBA1383
TGGTGGCGGCGGGGGTGGTGGCGGGGTTGACGTTCGCGTTCAGCCCGTCGGAAACCCCTGGCCTGCTCGCGGTGGTGACCGGGGTGACCGCCCTGCCGGTGGGGGTGGCGCTGGGCTGGGCGATCCAGGTGGACCGGACCAGCATGACCGGGGCGGTGGAGCGGCCGGAGGAGTCGGTGGAGTCCCGGTGGTTGGAGCAGGCTGCATTCGGGGCACTGTTCGACGGGTTCGCGATGATCGGGCTGGGTGCCGGAGCGATCGTGATCACCGGGGTGGAGGTGGCCGCCGACGTCGTCCTCGTCGTCCTGTGGGTGTTGTTGAGCGTGGACTTGGGCGTGCGGTACCTGGTGGCACGGCGGACGGCCTGAACGATGGAGAACACTCTCGCGGAGCGCCGCACCGAGCGGGGCTGGTCCCAGGCGCGGCTCGCCGAGATCCTCGGAGTCTCCCGTCAAACGATCATCTCCATCGAGAAGGGCCGCTTCGACCCCGCCCTGCCGCTCGCGTTCCGACTCGCTCGCACCTTCGACTGCTCCATCGAAGACCTCTTCACCCCCGAGGACTGGCACCCCCGGGACTGAACCCAGAGAGACCGGCTTCCGGACGGAGAGCCTGGCGACGTGTTGCGGAAAACCCAAGGAGGACCCGACGCACCAGTGCCCCTCGCCGCAAGTTGGGGTGGGGTGCGCCCAGCAGCGCCCTTGTGCAACACCTACGAGGTGGTGCCGGTGCCGACGAAGTCCAGCTCGACCATGGCCATCAGTAGCCCGAGTCGACGTCGGGGTCGGTCTAGGCGACTCCGGTGCCAATGAGCGGTGTCGGTCAAGCCGCCGACCGACGCTTGCGATACCCCATTGTAAACATCACATGGTCCTGGTCCACGGCCTTTCTGTCTTGCCAAGATGGCAAGTCACGGCGTAACTTGCCATCATGGCAAATCATGAGTTCCGTTCCGATGGCGTCGGCGGCCCCGGGGACAAGGGCAACGCCGACGACGCCCGGGGTGCGCTGCAGGATCTGGAGAGCGTCCGGGCCCGGTTCGGGCACCGCCTGGCCACGCCGTGGTGGTACAAGGCGGCCTCTGCCCTGATCATCGCCGCCCTCTTCATCGGCGCCGGAATGCCCTACGAGAGCATCTCCTTCGGCTCCAGCAGCACCGGAGCCTCCCTTCTCGTGCTGGCGGTGATCTTGGGGCCGCCATTCCTCCGTGACCTCCTCAAGCGCAGCACGGGCGCCTCCTTCGACCGGTACAGGAACGGCTGGACGGTTCCCTCGTTCGCACTGATCGGCCTGCTGGTCGCCTGCGTATCCCTGCAAACCTTCGCCGAGGTCGACCTGGCGCCACTCGTCGGTGCGGTCGTCGGCTTCGTCTTCACCTACTTCTACGAGCAGTGGATCGATCAGCGCCTTGCCCATGGGGAGTTCCCCGCCGCGGGGAGGAGAGCCCCGGCGTGAGCGTCGCTCCCAAGTTCGATGAAGTCATCCATGCCCGGAACAGGCTGCACATCTGTGCGCTGCTGGCGGAGGCGGACTGCGTCGACTTTGCCACCGTACAGCAGACACTGGGTGTCAGCGACTACGTCATCAGCAAACACCTCAAGGTCCTTGTGGATGCCGACTATGTCCGTACCCACAAGGAGAAGCAGCACGGACGGGCGCGGACTTGGCTGAGCCTGACCGACACCGGGCGGGCGGCACTTCAGGCACACCTCGCCGAGTTGCGCCGGATCACCAGACTCGGAGCCTGAGAAGCAAGGAACCAACGCCGCCCCCTCGCACGGCCCCGGCTCTGCTGCCGTGAAGGGCGCGCCGGGAGCAGCCCGTCCGACCCCTACGCCTGCGCATGGCATGGCATGGCATGGTCGTACCTCCACCACAACCAAGGCAGGTGACCCGCTTCTGCAGCGCGCCGACAGGCGCACGCCGTGGCCGCGCGGAGGGCCCTACCGTCCCGTCATCAACTCAAGACGTTCGCCGTAAGAAGGAGGACATGGATGGCGACGGTGGGCGCGATCCAGCGGAAAGGGACCACCTTGTCTTGATCCCCACCCTGGTGAACAGTCTCTGCCAGGCGACCAGATTCCGGGGAGGGGGGTCGTTCAGGGCTCTACCACGAGGAGGTCGCCGACCTCGCACTCGAGGGCCCGGCAGATCGCGCGGAGGGTGGAGAAGCGGATCGCGCGGGCCCGGTCGTTCTTCAGGATGGACAGGTTCACCACGCTCACACCCACGAGTTCGCTCAGCCGAGTGAGGGTGAGGCCGCGTGCGGCCAGGAGGTCGTCGAGGCGGCAGTGAATCCCGGTGTCCTCCTCGACCTCGGCGGGGGCCATCAGACGAGCCCGGCGGTTTCGCGCTGGAGGCGCTCGCCGTGGCGGAAGGCGGCGGCCACCGCGGCGAGGGCCATGCCGGTGAAGATCGGCCAGAACTCGATGGTGAGGCCGAGGCGAGGTTGCGGCAGCAGCACCGAGGGGTCCTCGAGGCCGAGGTCCGCGGGCCAGGACCAGCCCCCCGCCTCGAGCACCTGCCGCGCCGCCATGAACTCGCCGACCCCGAACAGGACCTGCCACAGCAACCCGCCTGCGATGAGTGCCGCCGCCGTCAGGCTGATCGCGCGGCTCATCGCGGGCTGGAACGGCTCGCCGGAGAGGAGCCGCGTCGCCAGGAGGTGGACCGCGGCGGTGACGGCGAGTTGGGTGAGGCCCTGGACGAGGACACCGGCGGCAAGCAGGGTTCGCACGTTCATGCCGAGGCCCTCCACGGAGGCCTCCGCCTGGAGGAAGCCCCCGCCCACCAGGGTGGCGCAACTCGCGGGGGTCCACTCGACGCCGTCGGGCAGCACGGGCCAGAACTCCTGGGTGGGAAGGGTGACCTGCACGATGTCGCTCGTGAGGTTCCCGATCACCCCGAACGCCGTGACCAGCACCACGATGGTTCCGTAGATCATCGCGCCGATCCGGAGCACGCGCAGGATGCCCGAGGTGTCCTCGTCCGCTGCGCGGCGCCGTCCGACGATCGCGATGGCGATTCCGATCGCCACCAGTGCCACGAGGGCGAAGCCGCTTGCGAATGTGGCCATGACTTGCTCCTAACGATTATCGATAATAACGACAATCGTTACGGTAGCGGTCGGCGGGCGGTGGCGCAAGGGCATCACGAGATCTTCCGCCCGCCCCATGCGCCAGGCTGAGCCGGAGTCGCCTCGCTGGTGACGACGAGACGACCAACGCGGTGGCCCGTTCCGATGCGGAGCACGGCACCGTTCTCTCCGGTGCAGCGCCGGACAAAGCCCGCAGCGGCAATTCCAGCGCCACGCCCCACTGTTGCAGAAGCTCGGGGGTACAACACCTACAAGCTGGGGTCGTGGGCAGTGGTCCGACAGACGGCGCCTGGCCGATGCAGGCCGGGAGTTCGCCCGACGGCAGGAGCTCGAGGATTGAGGCGTGTCGCTCGCCGGCGAAGTGGCACTCGTGTGCGTGTTGTCCCTGGACCAGGTTTGCCAAAGTCCTCGACCTCCTGCTGGAATCGGCAACGTGCCCACTCTGGAGTGAATGGTTGAGAGTCTGGGCCCGGAACTGAGCGTCCCCTACTCTTGAAACATGACTGGGGCCACGTCGGAGAGCATCGCATTGCGTGCGGCCGTTGCCGCGCAGCGCGGCGCCTTGGACGCGATCCTCGCCCGTTACGGGGCGGTCAATCCGCGCCTGTTCGGTTCCGTTGCCCGAGGTGACGCGACCAGCAGCAGCGACCTGGACCTGCTTGTGGACCTGCTACCCGCGCGAGGGAACGAATTGCTGCGAGTGGCGGGCATCGCTGAGGAGTTGGGTGAGGTCCTCGGCATGCGTGTCGACGTCGTCAGTACCACCCTGCTCCGCAGCGACGTTTCCGCCAGCGCTCTGAGTGACGCGGTGGCAGTGTGACTCGTCCCGATCAGGAGCGCTTCTCCGACATCATCAGCGCGATCGAGCGCTGCCAAAGCTATGCGCCGCACCTGCAATCAGGAGAATTCGCCGCCATGGCCTACGACGCCGTGCTGCGCAACCTGGCCGTCATCGGTGAAGCGGTGCGCGCACTCCCCGCCGAGACACGTGACCAGATCCCCGACGTTCCGTGGGCGGCGATTGCCGGCCTGCGCAACATCGTGGTGCACGAGTACTTCCGAGTCGATCGCGATCTGATCCTCGACATCGTCGACAATCAGCTCGGCCCGTTGGCGGAGCGTCTCCGCGACCTCTGACCACACCTGACGCCAGTAGCAGTTTCGGAAGCAGTTCCTTCATGTTCGTAGACGTCGAGGAACGTCGGCCCAAGTCGGCCAACCCGCGCCGACCAGCACATACAGCCGTTGACCGACACCCGTCGACACCGGTCAACGCAATTGGAAAGCGTGTTGGGTGCAAGCCCTCGGGGGTTCGAATCCCCCATCCTCCGCCCTGAGAACGGGCCCGTGACCTGCGGTCATGCAGGAGACGGGCCCGCTGTCGTTCTGTCATGCAACGATCTTGGAAAAGCTGGTAGCAGTTGCGGTAGCAGTTGCAGAAGCGTGATGACACAAGCGTGTT